>JAPOQK010000014.1 GCA_026710795.1 Candidatus Poribacteria bacterium | reverse complement strand
TCGTAAAACCCGTTAGTTTTTGGAACTTACCCGGATCATCCTTGATTTCATCATATTTGTTCATGAGTTAATCTCCAAAGCATAATTTTCTTTATTATGCCAGAAATCAACTGTAATTTAAATTTATATAATGTCTACTATTATCTCTATTATTAAAATTATTGTTTGCGATATCTCCACTGACAGCAGGCATTTCTGGAACTGGAACAAGTTGATTACCATTTGATCCCAAACTACAGATACGAGTACTACTACCCTCATCACGTACAATTGCAAAAAAGGTATTGTTGTCAACCGTCATATTTGGATATATAAAATTACCCTCTTTTCCTGATTCCGTTTGTAGGTTGGTCCAGGTATTTCCACCATCAGAAGACTGGACAATCTCAGTTCCTGCGTGCGCGTAGAGTCGGTCATTGTATGCGACCACATCTTTTATTCTGCTGCCTATGATCCCTTTCATAAATGGGTGCCAAGATTTTCCACCATCGGTGGAACGTTGCAATTTGTATATACTTTCCTTATAAAGCGTGTTTTCATTCACTGCTACAATTGATGAATTAGGGGTAGAAAGTGCATCTACATCTATTCCAAGGTTAGTCCAGGTCTCTCCTTTATCATTGGAACGGTAGATATTGATCGATCCTATTGCTAACAACGTTTTCTCAATCGCAATTATCTTTCCACCCATTGGAAAATAATCTATAAATGATCTTTTTGACGGAGTAATTTTATCCCATGTTTCACCTAAGTCATCAGAACGGAAAAGTTCCCATCGGTTAGATTTTTCATTCCGCATGATTTCCCTAATCAACTTAGTTTTCATCTCTGTAGGTGTCAAGTCTATGTCATTGGGACTTGTTGATACATATAATGTATTATCAGAAACAGTTATAGAGTTGACTGATCTGAATGTTCCTACAGATAACTGTTCCCATTGGTCTGAATTGAGCCGGTAGACACCGCGATCTGTTCCGATAAATATGGTATTTCCAATAGCAGTTGCTCCAAAGATTTCTCTATTTTTTATACCAACGTTAAATGGTGTCCACTGTTTACCCGCATCGATAGATCTGAAAATTTTATCGTGCATAACAATATACAACGTATCGTCAGTTATAAGTAATTCAATAACAGATCCATTTGGTCGTAATCCTATAGACTTCCATATTACACCACCATCGGCTGAAGCGAAGATTTCATCAGAAGAAACAATATATAAGACATCTTTATATTCTGCCATCGGCATTTGAGAGTAAAATTCTGCAGGAACAGTATTGTTGATTAATACCCAACCGGACTCATCTTCTGTCATCTTATATATACCTGTCGGCGATACTGTATAGAGTTCCCCTTTAGATGTAAGAAAAATCTCATGGACATTTCCAGTTTCTGGACCAATCGCTTGTGTCCATTGATCTGTTAGGACAGATATGTTAGATGATTCATCATTTGGGTCTGAAACTGATAATGTGTCGGAAGCATGTTGTCCAGCACCACCATTTTTATTAGCAAGAGCATTACTCCCTATTCTCCGCTGGGAATCGATTTCTGATTGAATATCAAGGACAACAGGAGCGTTAATTATTTCGATACTGGTCTCGGACTGTGCTTCTAAGCTATAAGGTTTTTGAAAATGGGTTATGAATTGATTGCTTGCACCCATCAGGATAAAGACCAATACGGCAGCAGAACCTAAGGCAGCCCACGGTAATAAAGGTTTTGCGTTAGAAATAGGGGTCGGTTTGATGTGAGTAATCTGGTCCATGATATTCTGAGTGAAGTTATTGGGTAGTTGCACACTCCCAAGTGTGTCGCGAATCATCGGTTCTTCCTCCTTCAAACGCATTCGGGCGCGTCTTAATCTACTTCTTATCGTATTTACTGAAACCCCTAAAAATCTACTAATCGTTTCGGATGTCATTTCACCAAGATAATATAGCGTCATTACAGTACGTTCGCTTTCGGGTAATTTGTCCAATAGATTTTTCACAAGCTCGCGCCGTCGATCAGCAGCAGCTTTTTCACGTTGTTCTTCTACAAAGCGTTCATAAGCGGATTGATCCAAAGTATTTCTATTGGTGGCTTCTAAAGATTGCATAGTTGGTTTCTTCCTTCTGTGCCAGTCCTTGCATAGGTTTCTGGCGATTACATAAAGCCATCCGGCAAATTGGTGTGCATTCTTTAATGTTGCAAGTTTCTTGTATGCCTGGAGGAAGGTATCTTGTGCTATTTCTTCGGCTACCTGAAAATCTCCTACTTCCCGCCACGCGAGTGCATGAACGCTCTTTTGGTATTTTTCAACTAATTCACTGAAGGCTGAATCGTCACCAGACAAGATACTGCGAACCAGTTCAAAATCGTTTCTTTCCATCGGAGTCCTCCACAAAAGATCGGCTTACGATTATTAGTGACGTAATTTTAAGGATAAAAAGGTGCATAACAGAAAAAAACTTGATATATTCATTATGTGGGAATAATATAATTTCTTAAAGAATATATGCCTTTTGGTGCGGAGATCTTGTAGATGCAATCTCACGGTCGTGCTCTGACAAATGCCAAAGATGCATTTGGCGTTGATTCAAGGTTGTTACTACAGAACACATAAATATTAAACTACATCAACTTAAATTACGTTGACACATGCTATGGAAACATATATATTAAACCGCATGATGAAACTCATATCCATTAACGTTTCAAAACCGAAACCGATTGAATACAATGGAAAAATTGTCCATACCGGTATTTTCAAGGAACCGGTGTTAGGTTCGGTAATGCTCAGAGAAAAGAACATTGATGGTGATGGACAAGGCGATTTGAAGGTGCATGGCGGCACTTATAAAGCCATTTACGGTTATCCGATAGAACATTATTCATATTGGAAACGACAGTTAAACAGAGACGACCTATCGTATGGACAATTCGGGGAAAATCTCACTGTTGAAGGAATGTTAGAGAAGGAAGTCCACATCGGTGATATTTTCCAGATAGGTTCAGATGTCCAACTCCAAATCACACAACCGCGAGTTCCCTGCTTCAAATTAGGGTACAAAATGAGAATGTCAGAATTTCCGAAACAGTTTTTGGAAAGCCGTCTCGTTGGATTCTATTTCCGGGTGTTAGCAGAAGGTGAAATCACTGCGGGTGATACAATCTCACGTATTGATGTTGCATCGGAACCGATGAGTGTCACAGAGATTCTCAGTCTACGTTATTTTGATACGAACAACCACGAAAAGATAGCAAAAGCCAGAAAATTACCTGCTCTTTCCCCAAGTTGGAAAAAAGATTTTGTCCGCATTTTGCAAGCGAAAAACTTGATCTAATACTATGAATATTTTCAAAGCAGAAACAAAACAGGAAACCAGTATCGCAGCTGCAAACGCGGCAAGCGCGAAGTTACGTGAGGCAATTAATACCAACGGACAGGCCAGTTTCATCGTTGCTACAGGTGCATCACAATTTGATTTTCTAAATGCCTTGACTAATGATAGCTCAATTGACTGGACTAAGACAACGATGTTCCATCTGGACGAATACATCGGGATTTCAGTGAAACATCCTGCCAGTTTCTGCAAATATCTACAGGAACGGTTAGTTGACATCGTTCAACCGGGAACGGTGCATTTTCTGAATGGTGAAACAGATGACCCTCAAGCAGAATGTGACAGACTTAACCGTATCATTTCTCAACATCAAATAGACGTTGCATTTGTGGGTATTGGTGAAAATGGACACCTTGCGTTCAATGACCCACCTGCTGATTTTGAGACAGAAGATCCATATATTGTCGTTGAATTAGATGAAGCATGTCGTCAGCAACAGGTTGGAGAAGGATGGTTTAACGGTTTAGATGATGTTCCAACCCATGCAATCTCAATGTCCATTCGTCATATTATGAAGTCTAAGACGATAATATGCACTGTACCAGATGAACGTAAGGCGGAAGCAGTTCGCAATTGCATAAATGGAGATATAACACCGATGCACCCTGCCTCTATTTTGCAACGACATCAGGATTGCACAGTGTATCTGGATACAGGGTCAGCATCGTTACTGGGAACCACATCATAAATACGCAATATGGAGATTTCCCATGTCTACACAAAGTGAATCGGAAACACGCAAACAAGCAGGTATAACACCACAACAAAAACAACAATTCCTTGATGATGGATTCCTACTTGTAAAAGACGTACTCCCTCAACAAGCACTACAACCTTTGATGGATGAATTATCACAAAAGGTAGAGGAAGGTACTCAAGCTGCAGTTAAAGAGGGTATCCTTGATTCATCAAAAACTTTTGATAACGAACCTTTTGAAACAAGATTAGGTATGGTTTCACAGGAATGTACCGATCCGAATTGGATTTGGCGGAATAGTTTCAGTCATCAGAAAATACGAACTGCGGGTATGTTTATCCTCAGAACTGCACCCGAATTGCTTGATGTGGTTGGATCAGTCATCGGTCAGGAAATACTTGCTCATCCGCAGTATAACTTTCGTGCGAAACTACCTAATCAGGACATAACAGTGATTCCGTGGCACCAAGACCTTGCATATCTCATACCCGAGGAGGCTGGAGAGACATTGGTTGTGAATGTCTGGCTGCCATTGGTTAGAGCATACGAAGAGAATGGTTGCATGCAAGTGATTCGAGGTTCACACCTTTACAATCTTATTGACCATAACTATCAAGCACCGACACTCGGACATACCGGTGGTAAAGGTATCAGTGAAACGGATTTGCCGTCCGGTGAAGTCGTAACTGCTGAACTTGATGTTGGAGATATACTACTAACGAATGAACGGGTTGTCCACCGTGGACTTCCGAACCGTGGTAATACCGTCAGATGGAGTGTTGATACTCGGTATAGTCAAATAGGTCTTCCTACGGGACGTGCTCATGTGCCGGGTTTTGTTGCTCGGAGCGAGAAAAATCCTGAGACTGTTGCAAAATCCCATCATGATTGGAATCGTCAATTTGCGTAGGTTCAACACATACTTGGAAGTCCACTTTCCCTGCTTCAGTTTTTTCGTTAAAAAACTGTTGACATATTTTAGTCGGTGTGATATGTTGGAATCATATATAAACAAATATGTATGAGGAGGAATTTCAATGTATCGAATGATATTATCACTAATCATTCTCACAGGATTCTTGATGTTGCCTTTTTACGCAACAGCATTTGATTTAAGAGACGAGGAGTTGCTTCTTTATTTTTCCTTTGATGACGTCAAAGGAAATGCGGTTGAGGATCATTCGCCACATGGAAACGATGGAGAAATCGTTGGCGCTGCGGATATTGTTGAGGGTAAAGTCGGAGATGCTTTAAAGTTCAGCGAGAATGCAGAGGTTAAAGCACCGCATATTCCACTAAACGATAAGAGTTTTACTGTTACATTGTGGGCAAAACCGATGTTGGCTGGGGGTGATCAACAATGTGTTTTCTCACAGACGCAAGTTAATGCGGGAAACACAAGTCTGCACTACCGTATTTACAATAATGGTACCGTCCGAATGGGGTTTTACGGTAATGACCTTGACGCTGCTGCCGCAGTTAAAGCCGACGAGTGGGCACATATCTGTTTCTGGTGTGATGCCGCTTCGAATACCAGAAGAATATATATCAATGGCGAACAGAAAGCTCAAGATCAAGGTAAATCTCTGTATAAAGGAACTGCGGGGGATACGATGGTTGGTTCCTGGGGAGCAACAGGTCAAAAGTTCAACGGTGTCCTTGATGAAGTTATGGTGTGGGACCGTGCCTTGAGTGAAAAGGATATTGAATTCAGTATGAATCCCGGTGCTGCTGCTGTTGACGCAGACGGTAAACTTACAACGACTTGGGCAAATGTTAAAAAGTATAAATAGATAGTTTAGGTTATGCTGACATATTTATCTCCAATATATAAGTGTAGTGAGGAGGTGTTTCCTTATGACACTATAATATTGGAGATAAAATTTTGGCATATTTTCTAATGTCTATATTGAACCGTCTCCAAACCTTTTTTGGAATAGTGCTACTGTGTTGTGGTCAGGATGGTTAGGAAGTTCCACAGGAGCCTCCCAGGTTTCATCAATCTCAGTAAGTTTCACAGGTTTTCCATCATTTTCTAATATAGATTTCCATCCTGCGAGAAAGACGTTGGTCTTATGCATTATCTGACCATAGGTCTGTGGCATTTCGTTGTGCAGTGCCATGTTTTGAAATGCCCAAATTGTCGGTAGCCAAATCTCTGTTTGGTCAAATGGATAACCAGTTCCTGTGTGAATTCTGAAGTTTTCACCTCCATAAGCAGCGTGTGTGTGAATCTGTACAGTACCCCATGAACCACTCACTTGATGGAGTGTCCCATAAAATTGGTGTCCTTCACCACTCATGTGTTCCAAAGTGATGACACCGGGTGGACTATGCCAACTATCCGCTTGATATGCTACGGACACAACAGGATTTCCTGCCTCAACGATTGCCTTACACACCATATAGATACCGTGAATTCCGTGTGTAGGATAATCATCAAAAGAGTTCGTGGCAGTATAGCAGATAATCTGTTTGTCACTTGCAAAAGCTTTAGCACGTGATATTGGATCATTATGTTCGTGACTTGAAGGGACAAGTATTGTTGCCCCATGTTTTTCCGCTAAGGTCGCCATTTTACGGGCTTTGGCGAGTGAATTGGCAAATGGACGATTGATAAGGTTCGGTAAACCTGCTTCAAGATAGGGTTCATGCAGAATGTGGTTCCACGGATGGTTATAGTAACCACCGGAAATAATACCGTCTACCTTGCCTACCATGTCATCAAAATTCTTGACAACTTCACAACCGTAAGACTCTGCAATTGCTTTCGCTTTATCGTATTCAATGTCCCAACAATGTGTTATACGCATTCCCGTGAAGGGTGTATCTTTCTGCCCAACTCTTGGGTTAATGGCGGGTGCCCACAACGGCATATGTGAATAAGAATCTACATTAAGAAATCCAACGCGGAATGGTTGATTATCCTGAAGGTTTGTTCCGTTTGATGCTTGCATGTTTGTCTCCTTTGCGTGTCTGCAGAATTAAATCGGTTGTCTCTTACCAGTGAAAAATAGAGTGTAAAATTCCGATAGAAATTAGGTATAATTTATAGGATTTGATAGGAAATGTCAATTTTTTTACATATCATTCAATTTTATGGAAGGATTGCATGTGAAAGCACCCATATATGGATTAACTGTCCGTAATGTTGCAAAACATTTTCATCGCACGAAGAAATCAGATGAAAAACTTCGTTTTCATCAAAAGATACGCAGACTGTTCAAGCGCGAGAAAGAGACGATTCGTGCTGTTGATGGTATCTCACTTGATGTCAACATCGGTGAAATATACGGAATACTCGGTGCTAACGGTTCCGGTAAATCAACTCTAATTCGTCTAATCTCAACGCTACTTTTGCCGGATGCTGGGAGCATACAGGTTTTCGGTGATGATGTGGTGACACATAGCATGAAGGTGAGACGCATAATGAACCGTGTTTCGGTTGAAGCATCATTTTTTAAACGTCTTTCTTCAGCAGAGAACTTGGTATATGCTGCACGGTTATACGGTATATCAGCTGCGGAAGCCACAAAGAGGGCACGTGCCATATTAGAGAGACTCGGTTTTGAAGCAAAGCGGATGGACGAAGAGATGGAACAACTCTCGCGTGGTATGCAACAGAAGGTCGCAATTGCACGTGCACTTCTCACAACCCCAATGCTGCTACTCCTTGATGAACCAACAACCGGACTTGACCCCAAATCTAAACGAGATGTGCAAACCTTCATTGAGGAGATCCGAGATGAAAGAAACGCTGTTATTGTTCTTACAACACATGATATGACAGAAGCAGAAAGGCTATGTGATAGGATTGCTATAATTGATAACGGCAAATTCATCGCTGAAGGGACTGTTAAGGAATTGATTGCGAAAGTACCACCCCGAAATGATAGAACATCGACTTTAGAAGATGTATTTATAGCACTTACTGGAAAAGATTTGGAAAAGGAGGAAGATTAAACCGATGCTGAATATCGGACGCGAAACTGTTATTTCATACGCTTTTATTGAGCGAAACTTTAACCTGTTGAAACGGTATTTGAATTGGGAAATACTGTTCTTCAGTTATTCCATTGTCAACGCTCTAACAATCGGTTTAATAATGGTCGGACGGGGCAGTAGTCAGGATGTACTTTACCTTGTTATTGGTGCACTTATCTGGGGATTTCTATCCATTATGATGCGCGAGGTTAGCGATGCAATAACATGGGAACGTTGGGAGGGAACGATAGAATATACCTTCATGGCACCGATTTACCGCATCACACATCTTGTCGGTTCATGTCTTTTCGCAATCTTGTATGGGTTATTACGGACAGGATTAGTCTTAGCGATTATGCCTTTCTTTTTCGGAGAACACATTGATTTAGGTAGCGCGAATTGGATTACAATGGCAGTAACCGTTGCTGTTTCAAGTCTATCCTTTATTGGGATAGGTTTGATGGCTGCTATTTTTCCGCTACTTTCACCTGAAAAAGGACAGGCAGCAACAGGGATTCTGCAGTCTGTGCTGCTACTAATATCTGGAATATATTATGAAATAGAGGTATTACCTGAATGGCTTCAACCGTTATCTAAGATTTCACCAGCAACCTATACACTGAGGTCTATCCGTGCAGCGATGTTGGAAAATGCCTCGGTTGAAAGTCAAGCAGGGAATCTTCTCTTGCTGCTTGTGATTGGAATTGTTCTGATTCCGCTTGGTTTCTGGGTTTTCCATCTCGCTGAGAGATATGCGAAACGTGTGGGTAGGCTAAAGCGGAGTGGATAGTATTTAAAGGTAAACCCATAATACCACATTAATGAGATTTGAACCTTTGACAATCGTTGTCAGTTATGTCTGAAAGCAATTTGATTTACTGCGTATGTTTAAAGCAACTACATTATAAAGGAAGATGCATTGATAAACGCCTCAAACAACTTCTCTGCATGTCCACGAAGGTCGGTTTCTTTTAGCATCCGTTCTGGATGGGATTGCACACCTATTACAAATCGTCTTGAAGGAATTTCAATGGCTTCAATTAATCCGGCTTCTGTGCGTGCTGTCACAACCAATCCATCACCAACCCTATCTACTGCTTGATGGTGAGCGGAATTGACTTTAGCATGATGCTCATTGACAATCTCATTGAGTCGGCTGTGGGGGACAATCTCAATTTCATGTAGTGAATCCTCTCCAGTTACTTTCTTTTTGTGGTTGAGTGGTTCTTCTGAGAATAACGATGCTATATCTTGGATGAGATTCCCACCAGTGGCAACACTCATAACTTGGATCCCTCGACAAATACCAAAAACGGGAATGTTCGCTTCTAAAGCCTTTTGGTATAACCTTATTTCCAATGCATCACGAGATCTACTTACACCCATGATAGACTCATGCCGCTCCTGAGAATAACGCCCCGGATCAATATCACCACCACCCGGCAATAGTAGTCCGTCAATTTGTTCAAGGTATTCAGGAATAGAATCCAGATGTCGTGCAGTGGATTTCTCTAACGCAGCAAATAGGATCGATTCTCCACCAAACGCTTTAACTGCATCTATGTAGTATTGTGTACCTAAATCTCTTATTTTGCATGTTATCCCAATCTTAGGTTTCATGTTTGAAAGTCTCCTTTTATTGTGTATGTTTTTATGAGATATTAGAAAGAGTTTTGTAAATATTTTGGGTGCGGCTATAAAACCGCACCTATTATGTATGCTAATCGTGACTCGCTATGCCTTAGGTTCAATAATCTCATAATTCACGCCAGCGTGACAGATAATCATCGGAAGACCAATTTTAGTGCACTTTGCCAAATCGGGTATATGTTTCATCAGCGAGTAAAAGTCATTAGTGTTAAATTCGATGACTTTACACTCTGAAATACCATCATATTCAAAATCCACCCATTTATCGCTAATACGATCAAAGGTTTTACGTCCAAACCGTTTTGTATGACTATCCTGCATCCTGTACTGAGAAAGTCTTTTTTCCTCCATCATCTTGATGTCTCTAACAGCATCTGCAGTTGGTTTGTCCCTACTGTAAGCATCTCTAATCTGAGAACGAAATTGCCTCCTAAGCGTTCCATCGTTTATTGCTTCGTGTTGTGTATACGCTGTTTGTACACCGTACTTTCTGCTCAGTCGTTCAATTTCATCATCGAGTTCTCTGCTACTTCCATTGAGTGCTGCCTCATCTACCAATTCAGCGATTCGTCGTTGTGCCCAAAGATGTGGCAGAAAATCATGATCCGTTTTCAGCTCTGAGAAACTCACTTCTTTGGTGAATTCATGTTGTTCAATACCGATTTTCCCGCGAAGTTTCAAGACAGTATCACCACTCTCTTCATAGCGACCCAAAAGTGTGAACTGTTCACCACGAAACATATCTGGAAGTTTTCCCGGTACCATATCTTTCGTAACTATCCCTCCGAAGTTCAGTTCAACATTCACGAGAACAGGTTCGTTTATTTTACGGAGAAGAGAAGATACAGCATCTTCAATGTTTTCATTTGGTTCTACATAGTTACGCGACCCACCGTTGTCCATTGCGATTTTATCAAGCAAACGAACGTTCACGTCATACCCTACGCCGAACACAAAGATACGAGATTGATTCCTATTTGCTTCTGCGACATTTTCAAGGATTTGTGCTTCGTTCGTCTCACCGGCAGTCGGTCGTCCATCGGTAAGGAAAACGATGACCTTTGGACGGTTCGGATCCTGCTTATCAGCTAACGCAGTGAGTAGTGCATCATTGATATTTGTTAGTGCCCCTGCTTCAATACTCTCAATATAGTTAATAACTATTTCACGTCCATCCTTCACGTCGATGAGTTGGTTAGACAAAGCTGCAGAATGAAGTGATCTTTCACCCCCGAACCATTCTTCGCGCCTATTCAGTCTGTCAGATAAAGAGATGATTTCCGAGTTGAACAAAATTAGGTTGAACCGATCCCCATCGTTTAGATTCTGAACACAATGACAAAGAGCGTTTTTCGCTTGTTCAATTTTATTCCCCTGCATGCTTCCTGAATGATCCAACACAAAGATGAAGTCTTTCTCAATTATATCCGTCTTCTTCACTTCATATTTAGGTGTTACCTGTAACATGAAATATCCAGCTTCATCCTCTTCGGTTCGGTGCGTGAAAAGTGTAATCCCAAAATTATCGTCTGAAACAGAGTAGTAGCAGAGAAAATCATCGTCCGGGTCCACATCCACATCTTCGTAACTAATGCTGACGTGGCGGTCATCTTTACGGTTAATGGTTATATCTTGTGCAGGTGAGAAAATAGTTCTAAGTTCATGGTCGCTTTCAATCTCCATTTCCACAGCAAGATTTGCGATTGGTCCATAAGCAGATTTCGCAAGCGATAAAGGATAAATGTATTTAGCAAGATCACTGTCTACGTCAACAATCTGTGAATACTCAAATTGAATGCGTCGCTCGCTTTTGGCTGGAATATTAGGCACTTCCACTACAAACGCCCGCGTCCCAAGGTGTTCAAGGATTGCAGCATTATCACTCAAATGAGCACTTGATCTATAAATATCACGTGCGTCCCTTTTTGAATATAATTCTCCTTTTACAGGTTCACTATCAATTGAAAGTACTAAGTTTGTAGATGTTACATTATCCGGAACAGGGAAAATATAAACACCATCAACTATAAAGTCATTTGGATTAATGAATATTTGGTCGATTTTTGTTGTTGCCAGTTGATTATTGACTACGATATTTATGTGATAGCGATTTATTTTAAAAGGGTTAGCAACACCTGTTCTCTGTTTAAGATTTGGTATGGTCAACATTGTTTTCTCCTTTTTATTATAGTTAGTAAATTTTGGACAATTTTTTAAAGTCTTGTGGATCACCCTACATTACTGGTTTTTCCTTCGTGAGTAAACCTCTTCAAAAAGTGCATGTAGATCGGTTAGTGGTGTATCAGGTTGAAATCTCAACTGTGAATACTGTGGAAAAGCGGTGAGATCGTGATTAGGTACAAACTTTTCCACATCTTCCTGTGTAATAACACCATTTTTCTTAATGTAAAAGACAGCAAGTCTGGGTCGATTTGAAAAAAGGTTGATGCCAAATAACCTATGTTTTCCAGATGCCCAGAATATGTGCTTTACCATAGGAATACATTTTAAGTTCCATCCTTGTGTAAAATTCATTATTTCTGCACCCAACCTGTATATATCGTCGGTGTAAGCCTCATGATTGTTTTGATATTCAGTTCGGAGTTGTTCATTTAGTTTCTCGTTAGCAAACTGTTCTGGTGTCCAGTTAACATCACTGCTTGGATCTTCTGCCCTTTGTGCAACAACCAATAATTCATCAACGAGTTGATCTATTGTTGAATTGTGTCGCTTATTTTCCAGATCAATTTTCACTGCGAGGTCAAGTATTTCGTTGTTATTTTCATTTGCTATAAGCATTGTATTTCTCCTTTTGGCATTAGATTGCCTTGTTACGAGGTTACGTTTAACTTCCTCTGAATTACTGGTTTTTACATTGGATCGCTTGTATAAGTAAGTTTCGGATGGTTCGGATAACATGACTTGTCTAACATCCTCTTTATTACAAATGGGGTCGAGTGCCGTAATAAGATCAGTTTCTTTTTGACGACGCAGAAATCCTATTTTCTCTCGGTGGATACAGATAATATTTCCACCTTGTCTCTTCACACAATTAAATTTATCTTGATCACAAAACCTACCGGTCAACGCTTCTGTTTCACCAATAAATAGAGGTTTATATATCAGTTTTCCATCCGAAGGATAACGTTTGGTGAATAGATATACTGCCCCGATAGGTGGAAATTCTGTTGAGAAGATGTAAGGTTCAAACTTGTATGTTGTCCCCGAAACACCCGTAAAGGTTACAACTTCTGTGTTCGACATAATACTGTCTTGATAATCTTCGTGCCACCTGTGTCTTTTTGCCCATCTCCGTATAGTTGACGATGGAAGTCCAATGGCTTCCCCAACTTTCGTAGCAATTTTATGTTCAAGTTCTCCTGCCTGAAGTGCTTCTATGTAAAGCGATCTCGCCTTGTCGTATTTGTCTCTGGAACTTGATGCAATGTCACGACGTGGTGGTTGTGTGAACGATCTTGTGCCAGTGTAACCGCTCACTTCCAAAGCATGTTCCCATTCAGGTTCTTTTGACCACCGATCTATTGTGCGTTCTGATACGCGGAAGTGTTTCGCGATTCTCTTTTTATCACGAGAGATATTGGCAAAGTAAAACGCTGCCCCGTGGATCTTTGCTAAGTCTTTGGTGTTTGCCATTCGTGGCACCTTAATTGCCGCTTGTTATATAATAGCGGATAACATAATTTTGTTGATTAATTTGGGGTATTCTTGACAAAAGGGAAATTTCAAGGTATAATTACGAAAAGCCTTAATGGCAAAAAACCCTAATTTGAATAGATTTCGGTTTTGTAATAAAGGTTATTCAAGGGAAGTTGCAGCTTCCCTTTTTCACTTTATAGATATTATACAGTATAAAGTTATAATATGTCAAGTCTTTATTAAAATAATATGTCAAGTCTTTTTTGCGTTTTTTATAATATACCGCCAAATATTGCGTGTTTATAAATTTTTCCAAATACAGCACCACACACATACATTATGTACAACTACGATATGTCAAATTTATTTAATAATCTCCCATCAAACATGGAATAATATTAACAATACCTTCATTAAACACTACCGTCTGCAGACATGCAAATTAACACAACCCATATATCATTTTAGTCGTCTCAGCAATAAAATTGTGGCAAAATACGCTTAGGTATTCTACCACGTATCTCGAACGCTGACACCTTCATCTTCCAAATATGTTTTGATACCCTCAATCGTGAATTCTCCGTAGTGTGTGATTGAGGCAACAATTGCCGCATCCGCATTGCTCTCAACAAAGACATCTCGAAGATGCTGCGGATTTCCTGCCCCACCCGAAGCAATAACAGGGACAGGCACAAGGTCAGCGATAGCACCGGTAAGTTCCAATTCGTATCCTGCCTTAGTGCCATCTGCATCAATGCTATTCACAACGATTTCACCTGCACCTAAGTCAACGCCACGAACAGACCATTCCAAAGCATCCCAGCCGACAGGTTTCCGACCACCATCAATAAATATTTCATATCCACTCGGTATCTGTTCACTCTTAGGCACTTTTTTCACCTGCATGCTCAAAACAACACACTGACTTCCGAATGCTCGCGCACCTTCAGAGATAATATCAGGATTTCGCACTGCACCAGAATCTATACTTACTTTTTCCGCACCTGCAAGTAAGGCACGTCGCATATCTTCAAGTGTACGTAAGCCTCCTCCGACAGAAAACGGAATAAATATTTCGGAGGCAACCGCAGATACAACATCAATCATAATGTCGCGCCGTTCGTTACTTGCTGTGATGTCGTAAAAGACGAGTTCATCTGCACCGCTTTCATAATAGAACCGTGCCATCTCCACTGGATCACCGACATCAACATTACCTTTAAAAGCGATGCCTTTGGTAACTTTGCCAGCACGAACGTCTAAACATGGAATAATACGTTTTGTTAACATAAACCCTCTTTCCAATAAATTTTAATTTTTACAATTAATTGCGGAATCTTCGTTTAAATGTGTTCAATATATCATCAAATTCTGCGACCTTCAAGACCTTATACATTCCTGCAAGTGCCAACATACTGAACGCAATTGGTACAAAAACATTGACGATACGTTGAATAATTCCCTCGGTCCCAAGTAAATCCTGTTCAATAAATCCATTAGTTATCCAACACACAACCCCCATCACTACAGATGCCATTGCTATTTTATATGCTAATGGAACAAGAGATTTTAGTCCTAATCGTCCAACTTTACGGCGGAGCAAATACAGTAAGACAGCACTATTCAATGTTACAGTTAGAACAGTTGAAAACACCACCGCTCTTGGATCGAAAAATAGTTGCTGGAAGATAAATATGTAATTGAGAAAGATGTTAAGTGCAACCGCACAAATGCTGACGATGACGGGGGCACGAATGTCTTTGTATGCATAAAATCCATCAGTAACTATCTTGAGAGCGGAAAACCCGCATAAACCGAACGCATAGACAAACAACAATCCTCCCGTTTGAAATGTGTCCTCAGGGACAGTGGCACCCCACTCGAATAGCAACCTACTTATCGGTTCAGATAACATCATGAGACCGATGCTGGCAGGGATTGTCACAGTAAATAGCAGACGTAGTGCATAAGAGAGTGAGTTGCGAAAATTCTGCGTGTTACCTTCAGCTGCAAACTTCGCAAGTTGTGGGAGTGCAACTGTTGAAATCGCAACCCCGAATATGCCAATGGGAAGATGTACAACTCGGTAAGCTCTGCTTATCCACGTCAACCAAGCGGAATCTGATGTGATAAAGAATGTATTTGTTAGTTGATTTACTTGTACTGCTGCGACACCTAAGACGGCAGGACCGATCAAATTGATAACTTGAAGCACCCTCGGATTTTGTAGACTCAAGAGCGGACGATACCGATAACCGATGCGATACATGGATGGCACTTGAATTAGAAATTGAGCAATTCCACCGACGGTTACACCGATAGCCATTCCTGTGACTGGATGCATTTCTTTTATTGGAAACAGATAGTAGCCACCTATCCCAATAATAAGCGAACTCAGGTTAAAGAAGGAAGAGGCACATGCGGGGATACCAAATTTTCCCTTGCTATTCAATAATCCCATTGCGATTGCAGCCAGTGAAACGAATAGCAAATAAGGAAACATTAACTGTGTGAGATAAATAGCGAGTTCTACTTTACTTGTAAATCCGTGATGTTCGGTATAATCTAATTCTTTGTCAAAATTGTGTTGTGCCAACACATCAACAACAGTAGGTGAAAAAACAATACCTAATCCTACAATGCAGATTAAAACAAGAGCTACCAAATTAAAGATGCGGTTTGTCAGATTCCAAGCAGCTTCTTCTCCATCTTCCGCTTCTGTAGCAATGAAAGTGGTAATAAAAGCCTTGCTTAATATACCTTCACCAAACAGATCGCGAAGGAAGTTTGGGATACGGAAAGCAAGGTAGAACGCATCCGCACTAATCTTCGCAGAAAAGTAGTATCCGATTGCTGTTTCACGCGCAAGTCCAAGGATCCGAGATCCCATCACAGCGATGCTGACAATACCTGCAGCACGTGTAACATTATGATTCTGCTCCTCAGCAGATTTTGTTTCAATTGCTTCCATATAAGGTTAATTGTAGTTGTTTACAGCACACGGAATGTGTCTACTACTTTTATGACATTTTTTACTACATATCACTAACTGAAATTAGATGCTTGACATCTTCCTTGAATTCATATAAAGTCTTAGAAGAACAAAGGAGACATACAAATGCAAGAGAAAAAATACTTTTCTGTTGAAGAAGCGAACGAATGTATACCGGAACTAATTAGAGATATCTCAACACTCATAGAACTGCAGGAGAAATTGGAAAAACTGCATGGTGAACTCACACCTTTTTTTGAAGTAGTTCCCTATAACGGTGGACACAAAAACGCTCTTCTACTAATGCAAATCGGTGAACAGTTTAGAGAGATTGTTCATGGAATTGAACGTCGTGGTTGCCACCTCAAAGGACTTGATCCTGCCTTAATTGATTTTCCACATATTCGTGATGGTAAAGAGGTGTATCTCTGCTGGCGGTATGGTGAAAGAGAGATCCGTTATTGGCATGAGGTAGAGAGCGGTTTTTCGGGTCGTAAGCCTCTTTAAGTTAGGTTAAAAAATAGAAATGATTTGTTGGTCCATGTCCTTCCCCAATATCTAATGCGTGTTGTATAGCATTTGTAATATAAGTTTTCGATGAATGAATAGCATCTATTAAATCCTTTCCCTGTGCCAGATATGTTGCAATCGCTGCTGAATAGGTACATCCTGTCCCATGCATGTTTTTAGTCGTTATCCGATCTGCTTCAAATAATGACCAGTCATCATCACAAAAAAGGACATCTATAGCCTTTTCTCCACCAAGATGTCCTCCTTTTACAAGTACTGAATGACAACCAAGTTGAGCAATCTTTTTCGCAGCAGTTTTCGCATCTTCTGTGTTCTGAATTTCTTGTTCTGCCAGCAGTTCTGCCTCATAAACATTAGGCGTGATAACTGTCGCAAGTGGAATTAACGCATACCTAAGACTGTTGATTGCTTCAGCTTTTAAGAGAGGGAACTTGCTTTTGGATATCATCACTGGGTCAACTACGATTGACTTTGGGGTATATTCACGCAATTTACTTGCTACTGTCTCAACGATTGAAGATGATGAGAGCATCCCGGTTTTCACACTGGCAACGTCAAAGTCAGTAAAGACTGCATCCAACTGTGCTTCAATCAATGAAATCGGCAAGTCAAAAGCATCGGTAACTGTGACTGTGTTTTGTGCTGTTACGGATGTAATGGCGGACATTGCGAAACCCCCGTTTGCAGAAATCGCTTTTATATCTGCTTGTATGCCAGCACCCCCTCCTGAATCCGAACCTGCAATTGTCAATATCTGTTTCATAATCTATCGCTTTCACTTTCATATACATTACATAAGCATGGATTTATGACACATTATAGCATTGTTTATTGACATTGGCAAGTCCTCAAAAAATTAGGGTGTGTAAATATTTTTGCATTCAACTAAACCAGCTTTCATGCTGGCATGCTTATTTTCTCGATGTTGACAAAAAACTGAAAACTGAAAACTACATAAAACATATTGGATATATATTGTTCCAAAATCCACAACCCCTTTCAACCCTCAACAACACGTGTTATAATACTATCACTATGAAAAACACAACCACATACATATCCAACATAACCGTATTCGTAGGTCGGAGCGAGCAAAGCGACCTCCGACAGAATATTAGACAATTCAAAAATAGACATAAAATAGACATAAATCAAGCAGAACAAAGGTTACCGTTTTTCTTTTTTTTATATTCAAAAAAACCGATGAAAACAACCCATAAACCCAGACAGGAACTAAAACCAGTGAAAAATACCAAAAGTTACCGTTATGCAGAAATTAGACACAAAACGGTAACCTTTTTATACGGAGAAAAATCCAATGAAATTACAAGATAAACACAAACAATTCACAGTCAAATATGATGTCCAAAGTCTTGTGCCTGATGTTTCCATTTCTTTTTTATGCAAAAAACTTTACACACCCATTTCCAACAGTATTCTTGACTGCAACTCCGATACCTGCTATTGTGCATTCATTTAGACCACACACCTCATCATAAAGGAGCAGTCGAATGAGTATAAGTATTGGGATGGTAGGTTTAGGGATGTTCGGTCCCTCATTTATCCAATCCTATAAAGCACATCCGGATGTACATCGGCTTGCCTTATGCGATTTACATGAAGACCGTTTGTCAAAATGGGCAAAAGATTTTGAGATATCCGAAACATACACAAGCCTTGATGACATCTGTAAATCCGATTTGGATGCACTTGTTATCATAACGCAGCATTGGATGCACGCACAGCAAGCTATTCAGGCAATGGAAGCTGGAAAACATGTCTACACTGCTGTCCCCGCTGCTATTTCACTGGACGAATGTGAACAGTTGATAAGAACAGTTGAACGGACGGGAATGATCTACATGAACGGTGAGACAAGTTATTTTCGTCCAGAAACCGCATTTTGCCGACAAAAAGCAGCAGAAGGGGCATTTGGTGAATTCGTCCACTGTCGCGCCGAATACTTCCACGACATGGATCATGGACTATATAATGTGCTAAAAAACCGTTGGGGTGATCAGTTCGGTCGGGATAAAACCGGTTTCATTCCAATGTATTATCCAACACACTCAACCTGTTTCCCAATCTCTGTGATGAATGCCCACGCCACGTCGGTTTCCGCACAAGGATATATCTATCCTAACGATGATTGGTTTCGGTTAGACACAATCTATAAAAACCCGTTTTCCAATGAAGTCGGTCTTTTCACGATGAACAACGGTGCCACAATGCAAATCTGTGAGTTCAGACGAATTGGTCATCCAGGAAGTGAACGCGTAAGCGGAATCTATGGCACGGAAGGAAGTTATGAACAGAGTCTTGCAGGAAAGGTGTGGGCAGATAAGCAAGGTTCACAGCCTGTCCAAACCGAACAAATGCACGAATTCCTACCAGAAGAACTTAAGGATAATTTAGGTGGACACGGTGGTTCACACGCTTATCTTGTGCATGAATTCGTAGATTCAGTCAATCGTCAACGTTTACCGCGTATCAACGTTTGGGAAGCAGTCCGATATTGTGCACCCGGAATTGTCGCGCATGAATCGGCTCTTAATGATGGTGAATTGCTCCAAATTCCTGACTGGGGAGATGCACCCAAAGAATAAAATATATATTTCTTTTGATTTAAATTATTTTTTGATGTATACTATAATACTTAATAAGGTATTTCCTATCATAATGATACTTAGCATTTTTATTCACTTACAAACTGTGCATAAACAGAAAGTAATCGGAGATAAATTAACCCACCCTACATATATGAGGTTTCAAGGAGTATAGAATGGCTATTGAATACGCGGGAGCTTATGATGCATCAGCTATTCCTGTTGATGTTGCCCGCGAAATCGAAATTTATGAGATACAGCTCGGTCGGGTACAAGACGGTCAAGTTGAAGAATCCCTATTTACCGAATTCAGACTCCGCCATGGTGTTTACGGACAACGTGATGATAGATCGCAGATGATCCGTGTCAAAATACCCTTTGGTGGTCTCACTGCAGCGCAACTTGAAATGTTAGCAGATGTAGCTGAGGAATTTTCAGACAATATCATCCACATCACGACACGGCAAGATGTGCAGTACCATTATGTAGACATCAACAACACACCAGAGTTAATGCGCCGTCTCGCAAGTGTTGATATTACCACAAAAGAGGCATGTGGTAATGTTGTTCGGAATGTCACCGCCTGTCCCATAAGCGGTGTGTGTCAAGATGAGACATTTGATGTTACACCCTATTCTAAGGCGTTGTCTGCATTCCTCTTAGGACACCCCGATGCACAGGATTTTGGACGAAAATTTAAAATCGCCTTTTCCGGATGCGAAGAACACGCATGTGGATTAGCAAACATGCACGATATTGGTGCAGTGGCTGCTGTCAAAGAGGTCGACGGTGAAATCAAGAAGGGTTTCAAGTTTTATGTCGGTGGTGGACTCGGTGCAGTACCACATCAGGCAAAGGTTTTAGATGAATTTTTACCCGCAGAAGAACTCTTACCGGTTTCTCAGTCAATTTGCAGAGTCTTTACCCGTTTAGGCGAACGTCGAAATCGGAACAAAGCTCGTTTGAAGTTTGTAATTGCTAAATACGGCATTGAAGAATTCCGTAGGTTGGTATATGAAGATCGGGAAACATTACGACACGACCCAGTATGGACAGATTATCTTGATAATCTGGATGCTTACGATGAAAGTCCTCTCAAAGAACCTACACAACTTAACGGTGCTTCAAAACCTGAAGGATTTGAAGAGTGGTATCAATCTAATATTCGTTTACAGAAACAACCTGGTTATGCTTTTGTGACGATCACACTGCCACTCGGAGATATAACTTCCGACCAAACCCGTGCCTTGGCTGACATCTCCCGAAAATATGTGAAAGACACTATACGTGCCACAGTGGAACAAAATATAGTGCTCCGCTGGGTAACGATGACGGATCTACCCGCATTATATAAGGAATTGAAGGCTATCGGTTTAGGAGAACCTGGAGCAGAATCCTTAGTAGATATTGTGGCTTGTCCTGGAACTGATTCATGCAAACTCGGTGTATCTTCTTCTCGTGGTTTGGCAGCACATCTACGAAGTCATTTTCTCGAAAATGGAATACAGAATGATATCGAAGACTTTCGAATCAAGATTAGCGGTTGTCCAAACTCATGCGGACAACACCACATCGCTAACATTGGCTTCTTCGGCGGTACCAAACGAGTTGGTGGACATAGTGCACCATTCTATCAAGTGCTACTCGGTGGACATATGGTTGAAAACGCGAGTGCTTACGGACTTGCCACAGGTAAAATCCACGGAAAGTACATCCCGACATTCATTGAAGAGTTAACCGGTAGGTACAACCAAGAACGAAACGATGAGGAAACCTTCACTGATTACGTTGCGCGACTCGGCAAAGCGGAAATTAAAACGATTTTGTCCAAGTACGACAAGATTCCTTCTTACGAGGAAGCACCAGAATTTTATATAGACACAGGTGACACGAAAGATTACGAACTCAAAACAGGTGTCGGTGAATGTGCAGGAGAGGTCGTAGCACTTGTCTCCATGAAGTTGGAAGAAGCAGATCGGCTCATCTACGAATCCGGTTTAAACTTGGAGAAGGGTGAATATCAGGATTCCGCAGAATTGGCTTTCAATGCAATGATTAAAGCCGCAGATGGATTGTTGACGACAGTAGGCTTGCAATACATTGACAACGACACAACAATCAGTGAATTCCGAAAACACTTCTTTGATACTGGCAACTTTTTCGCAGGATACGGGGCACATCTGTTTAAGGCAACAGAAGAAGACATTTCTACTTTTGACCAAGAATTGACACACCGGCGCGTCGAAGAAGCTACCCTCTTTGTTGAAGAATCGCATCACCTTTACGGACGTATGCGTATTAAACAGGAGGAAGAGGAAGCAAGTAAACGTAAGACACGCAAATCGCGTCCTGCACCGAAGCCAAAGGTTGTCAAAGAGAAAAAACCTGTAGAGGAAATCACAGATAGCCTTGACCTGAAAGGTGTCGCATGCCCATTCAACTACGTCCAAGCAAAAGTTAGGTTAGAAACAATGGATGTCGGACAACTTTTAGAGATTACCATTGACGATGGTGAACCGTTTGAAAACGTTCCAAAGAGCCTGACAAACGATGGACATGACATTCTTGATACCAAGAAAATTGGAAAACATTACCGATTGACAATCAAGAAAGGTGAATAGGGTTTACCAGAACACCTATAGATTACTCATAATATTCTAAGAACACAGACTTGGCGATTACTTGTCCTAACTATTTCAGACAAGTAATCGCTTTTTCTATGTATAAAGTTTATATAGAATAATTACTATCGCTTCTTGTAGTACATACCTTTACATATCCCAAATCCAGAACTTACTTGAAATATCATTTCATTTAAGATATAATATTAATGTACCGATATGTTGAAGTATGAAAAATTTGCCCGGGGACGTTATGTCAAGATGGAAACGTAGTATTACTTCTACTTATCCAACTGGTCGTTTAATGCTCATATATTTCGGTGTTGGCGTATGTATATTGGTTCTCGTGTTTGCATATTATACGCGCCAAATTGATCAGTTAAATAAAGACATTGAATCACAAATAGAAATTTTCGTAAATCTTGCCGCCGAGTTACCGAGCATTCAAGACCGTAAATTGCAAGAACGATTACTTAAAGTCATGAAGCAAGAACTTTATGCTGAGAATAGGTCTCGAAGGTTTTCCTTTATCATAACTGATGCCGAGGGAAAAGAGTTAATTTCTCAGGGGATTAACACAGAACTGGATAAGAAAGTCAACGATAGTGAAAATGTTTCGTTAACAGTAGATGAGAAAAAACTGTTAACTACGACGTTGGAACGGATGAAAAACAAGAATCTGCCACGGAAAATTCCGTTCCTCAAAGAAGATAGATTGATTACAGGTTATTTCTTTTACGGAGATGCTGACCCCAGTGAGATGGCACACCTCCCCTTCGCGATAACTGATACCGAAAAAACACCGCAAAAATGGCAGATGTGGAAGGATGTCATTACTGCCGAGAATGCAACACCAGAGGAAAAAGAACGTGCAAAAACCTTCGTTCATAATACTCCCGCTTTTGCAAGGATTCAAACAACACCAGATTGGCAGGAGGGTTATTTCTATTACGAAATAAAATCGTTTTACGGTTTGTTAGTCACTCCAATTGTATTGTCAATTGTTCTACCGCTCTTCGCGTTTGGGGCTATCCTTGTATATCAGCGAATAAAATCTTATGAACACGCAGCGATTTGGGGTGGCTTAGCAAAAGAGACTGCACATCAACTCGGTACTCCTATATCTGCATTGCTTGCATGGGCAGAGATGTTGGATGAACGGAGTCAAGAAACTGGGGATGAAGTGGTTGCTGAACTCTCTACAAACATGCAAAGTGACCTTGAACGATTACAAAAAACGACTACTCGGTTCGGAATGATTGGCACAGAACCAACCAAAACTAATGTTAACCTCAAAGAGGTACTTGAAGAGGTACTTGCATATTTTGAAAAGCGACTACCACAAATTAGCCGGAACATTGATATAAACATTACACCGCATGATGTCCCCGAGATTTCAGCGAATTTACTGCTGTTACAATGGGTTTTTGAGAACCTGATTCGCAATTCAATTGATGCAATGCAAAAAGTGAATGGACATATAGAAATTGAACCTCTTTATGATGAACGCCAGAAACAAGTTATCATCCGATATTCCGACAACGGCAGCGGAATTCCAAAGGAAAATCAACGCAGAATCTTTGAACCGGGAATGACAACAAAAATGCACGGTTGGGGACTTGGGTTGACAATAGTTCAAAGAATTATTAGGGAATATCATCAGGGGAACATACGATTGATTAACAGCAGTCCAGATGGGACAACATTTGAAATCCGTTTACCGTGCAATCTTTCTTAGCGGGTTTTGAGGATATAGATATGTCACAGAAATTACATAAAATATTATGGATTGACGATGAGGTAGAGGCATTACTGCCGCACAGACGTTCCCTTGAAACACGCGGGTATGATATTACTGCAGCAACAAATGGCGAAGATGGAATTGAGCTGCTTAAACAGAACAATAACCAATATGATGCAATCCTACTTGATCAAGTTATGCCGGGTAAGGATGGCATGGAAACCTTAGATATAATCAGAACAATTGATGCACAGGTACCCGTAATCCTCGTGACACAGTCAAGTGATGACAAATTTGTTGATGTAGCACTCGGAAAACAGGTGACAGATTTTTTAGTAAAACCTATTGGAGTGGCACAAATCGCATCGACACTTAAACGAGTACTTGAACAAAAAAATATAGTGGAAACCCAAATACCGGGGCGTTACACTTATGACTTTAATACGATTAGCACACTCAAGGCATCACAACCAAGTTGGCAAGATTGGATTGATATTTACGTCAAATTGCTGGAATGGGACCTACTATCAGATCAATTGGCTAAACAAGGCTTAGAAGAAACGCATATAGAGCAGAAAAAAGAGTGTAATGCTGAATTCTCCGACTTTGTTGAAGCAAATTACCAAGATTGGGTAAATGGGGATCAAGACAGACCCACATTGTCGGTTGACATATTAGACCAGTATGTGATGCCGTTACTACAAGACAAAGTTCCTATCTACTTTATCGTCGTTGATTGTTTCAGACTTGACCATTGGATGGCGATAGAACCACTCTTACATCCTTATTTCTCTATTGATCGCAATTATAGTTTTTCTATATTGCCAAGTGCCACGATGTACTCTCGGAATGCCCTATTTAGCGGATTGTTTCCAGCAGAAATAGCAAAAGACTATCCACAATACTGGCAGGAAAAATCGGATGACGGCACAAGCACAAATCAGTTTGAACGACAGTTACTTGAAGAATACTTAAAAAGAAATAACATCAGGATAAAACCTGGAGTCCAATATTTCAAGATATTTGATTTACGCGGAGGAATTGAATACAAAAAGCGCGTCGCAGCAGCCTCGCGAGTCGGTTTGTCGGCATTAGTTGTCAACTTTATTGACATCCTAACACATCAACGTTCACAATCGGAAGTTTTACAACAATTAGCACCAGATGAACCTGCTTTCAGAGCATTAGCTCGTTCTTGGTTTGCACATTCTGCGCTGTTTGATATACTACGACTAATTGCTGACCAAGGTGTTCACGTCGTACTTACTACAGACCACGGTTCAGAGTTCTGTAACAGAGCAACACGCGCTTATGGCAATCGTGAAACAAGTACAAGCCTCCGCTTTAAAATTGGGAATAATCTGAATTGCGATGAGAACCAAGCTGTGTATATTCCAAAACCTAAGGAATACCAACTACCTGCTGAAAGCTCAAGCAAAGATTATATTCTCGCTAAAGACGATTATTACTTCGTCTATCCAAACGACTTTTATAAATACAAGCGGCAGTTTCAGGGAGGGTTCCAACATGGCGGTATTTCAATGGGAGAACTAATAACGCCTGTAGTCACCCTAACACCGAGGAACGGATAGTCATACAAATACATTGTTCCTGACCTGAACTGACCTTATTAGTAGTATAAGACCAAGGTAAATAACTTTACGCTTAAATTGCATTTAGCTATGTTTATCATTGAGGATTCAACTCAACATCATTACATAATCTCACATAAATTGAATCCTATGCATCATTCTTTAAATGAACTGCCGCTTTTTGATATGACCGAATTCATTTACCGAGATGCCTTTGAATTAAAAGGCATGATAGGAGGAAACGTTAACAATGGAAAAGGAGATACTTATTTCTGACGATGAGTATGAAACGCGATGTGCAGTTCTTGAAAAAGGAGTACTTAATGAAATTCACATTGAACGGAAATCTACGAAACCAGTTTTAGGCAACCTATATAAAGGGCGAGTTGAAAATGTATTGCCGGGTATGCAAGTGGCTTTTGTTGATATCGGATTGGAACGGCACGCTTTTCTACATATATCAGACCTTAAATACAACAATAACTCTGAAAACGGAAAATCAGAGGAAGGATTTCAGACTTTAGACATGCAGGCAACACCCCCAAATAGGTCACGCGGGGGAAGAGGATTTCCGTTTCTCATTACCGACCTCATTTCAAAAAATCAAGAACTGCTGGTGCAAGTTGGGAAAGAACCGATTGGTAGTAAAGGGGCACGTGTCACCAGCAATATAACACTGCCAGGACGTTATGTCGTTTATCTACCAAATTCGTCCACCATCGGGGTTTCAAGACGAATTGAATCTGAAAGTGAGCGCGACCGTTTGCGTAACTTGGCACAAACCTTGAAAGAAGATGTCGAAGGAGGATTCATTATTCGAACTGCCGCAGAAGGGCTGAGCGAAGAGGAATTTTCCGCTGAAATTCGCTCATTAATCAATCAGTGGAAACAAACACGTCAGCGCGTAAAACAGAAAAAAGCACCAAGTTTAGTGAGTAGGGATGTCAGTTTCACGAATCGGATCGTGCGGGATATGTTTACCAAAGATGTAAAACACCTTCTGATTGATTCACATACCGGATATAACGAGATGGTTGATTATGTCAACACTGAAATGCCGAATCTAAAAGATCGAATTTCCTTTTACGACAAAGACAAAACACTTTTTGCAGCTTATGGTGTGGATGAAGAGCTGCAAAAGGCACTAAGCGAGAAAATCTGGCTTAAGTGCGGTGGACACATCATTATCCAACAGACTGAAGCGATGGTCTCAATTGATGTCAATACAGGAAAATTCGTTGGGCAATCTGATCCAGACAACACAATCTTAAGCGCAAATCTTGAGGCTGTTGATGAAGTCGTCCGTCAAATCCAATTGCGAGATTTAGGCGGTATTATCGTTGTTGATTTTATTGATATGGACGAACCCTCACATCGAAAACAGGTTTTCAAAATGCTTCAAGAGGCACTACGGAAAGATAAAGCGCGTACAAATATACTTCATTTTTCAGACTTAGGTTTGGTAGAAATGACCCGTCAACGCACGCGCGCAAGTCTGTCTACTTTGTTAACAGAACAGTGTCCTTATTGTGAAGGACATGGCACAATTTTGTCAATTGAAACCGTTGTAATCGGTTTGTTCCGTGCAATAAAAAGGGCACATCGTCATACACGGCAATCCAAACTTCGTATTGTTGCAAATGATCATATCGTTTCCCATCTCAACGCACAGATGTATTCCGAATTTCGTGAACTCAAAAGATCGTTGAAGTTGGACTTAACGCTTGAACCAGACGCGGATCTGCATCTTGAAGACTACCGCATCTTTGCCGCAAACGGTGAGGAATTATATTTAGATTAATTGCTACAAACAATTCATTAGTAATCCGAATTGGAGTTCTATAACGAGTCAAAAAGACTTGACTTTTGAACTAAAATGTGGCATCATATAATTGTCCAAATTACTAATCATGGGCGGGTAGGTGCGCCCAACACCCTCATTATACACTTTTTACAATATCTCTAAACAGAGGGAAAAATAGAAATAGAATATTCCTACACACCAATGGAATTTCTTCACCTAAAAGGAGTGAAAACAAAATGTATGCAGTATTTGCAAGCGGTGGGAGACAGCATCGTGTTGAGGTAGGAAGCCTCATAGATATAGAAAAATTAGACAATGCTGTCGGTGAAACAGTCACATTTCCTTCCGTTTTAGCGGTTGCCGGTGAAGATGGTCAGTTACAAACTGGCACTCCTTACCTTGAAAATATCTCTGTTACAGGTGAAGTCGTTCAACAAGGACGTGCAAAAAAGATCATCGTTTTTAAGTCCAAACGTCGGAAGGGATACAAGCGTAAATTAGGACACCGTCAATCATATACCCGTATTAAAATTACCGCAATCGGTGGTGAGGAAAACACCTCGATTGACGCAGAGGAGGTTGAATCTAATGGCACATAAGAAAGGTGGCGGAAGTACACGGAACGGACGAGACAGTATCGGAAAACGGCTTGGTGTCAAAAGGTTTTCCGGAAATTATGTTTCTGCCGGAAGCATTCTTGTCCGACAACGAGGGACACATTTACACGCTGGAAATAACGTCGGAGTTGGCAGAGACTATACGCTCTTCTCAAAGATTGACGGCTATGTCTGGTTTGAACGAAAAGACAAATACCGTCGTAAGGTGAGTGTCTACTCAGAACGTCCTGCGTTCTAAAACGTATTTCAGAAAGCCTCACCTTCGTGTGGGGCTTTTTTGCTTATTGCACAATTTGTTGACTACTCTCCAGTTAGGGATATTAATTATGGAAAAAATAACAGTGAGATGGACTATATGGTTCGTGTTACTAACTGTGACATTAGGATGTGGAAGCACTCAAGTCCAACAATTAGCAATTGAAACTATAGACAATGCGCGAGTAAGTATTTCATCTGCAGAAAACGTTGGTGCACGCGATGTCGCTGTCAGTGAGATAAACTCTGCGGAGGAGATGCTCAAAAGTGCAGATTCTTCTATGCAGTCAGGTAATGTAGAACTCGCATATCGATTAGGATTACGGGCATATCTCTATGCGCGAATCGCTACAGAGAAATCGTTAGCAGTCGAAGAGGAAACAAAAGTTTTGGAAGCACAAGCTCAATTAGAACTTGGACAACAGGCTACAGCTGATGTTTTCAATCAACTTGAATCTCTTAGAATAGAACGTGATTCGAAGAAACAATAAAGGTTCATCCCTATGCGATTTTATGTATGCTTACTTCTTATAACTTTTCTGATTTGTAGCGGTTGTGCCCCTCTGCAGATTGATGAGGTAATCTTAGAGACACAACTTCAGAATGGTCAAAAGGCAATTTCCATCGCTGCCGAATCAGATGCTGAGAAATTAGCTGCTGACGAATATAGTCGCGCAGTCAAATTACTGAAATTTGCCAGACAAGCACGAGAGCGTGAAGAATTAGCACAAAGCATGGAATTCGCATACCAAGCAGAACTTGTCGCACAAACTGCTTTATACAAAGCAAAACAGCAACAAGCACGAGACCAAATCATCTCAATTCGAGAACAGATCTATCAAGAGTTGATAACACAAAAAGATTATGAAATCGAGATGGTGAAAATACGCAATGAAATGAAAGAGTTGGAAAATGAACAAGCGTTGAAAGAAATTCAGGCAGAAAGACAACGCGCAGGTTCACTCACATCCGATCTTGCCACGGCAAATGATGCTATTCGTCATGCAGGAATTTATTTATGGATCACGAGAGCAGAAATATACATTACCATCGCTAAACAGACATATCCTGAAATTGTGGATACTGCAGAGTACGAACGTGTTCAATCAACAATAAAGCAAGCAACATCACAACTTGAACGAAAAGAATTTGATGAAGCGGAAAAAGTTGCAACTGACGCGCAAGCACAAGCAAGCAAACTCTATGAACAGGCAGTTCAGTTTCAGAAACTACGTACAGCAGCTGAAACCACAGCACTTATTGCTATTGAACGCATACAGGTTAAAATTGAACGCGCTGAATCCTTGAATGCAGCTACACACGATCCAAAACAATTTCAGCAATCACAAAACCAATTGGAGCGAGCGAAAAAGGCGATGATAGAAATACGGTATGGAGAGGCACGTCAAGCAGCAGAAGGTATTGAACAGATAATTGATAAGGTCATAGCAATTTCAGAAATCGCTGAATATCGCAGACGGGCACAACAGGAACTCACAGCTAAAATCAAAAGAGCAGAAGGTGCTGTGGCAACACTAAAAGCAGCAATTACAGAACAAACAGAGACAAAAGTTCCGCAGTTTGCACCACAACTGTTTGAACTTGCGACATCAGCACTCGTAACTGCAGAAGCAGCACTCGCAAAAAAAGAATATTCTGCAACGATTGATTCTGCACAGCAAGGTAGTGATTATCTGAAACGGGCTATTGACAAGACAAAACAGCAGAATACTGCACAAACTTCTCTCGTTGAAGCAACACAGCAAATTCCAAAAGCTGTTATCATAGAACATGAGGAAGGTGTGACTGTCAGAATTAGCGGTAACCTATTTGCAACCACCAGCACACGCCTAAAAGAGGCGTATTTTCCGACTTTCCTCAAACTTGCTTCTATTATGCAACAGGAAGGTTTTATTGACTATGTAGCAAGAATTGAAGGTCATAGCGATTCACTTGGACCTGCTGCATCTAATCGCGCACTCAGTGAAAAACGAGCAAACGCTGTAAAAACGTTTCTCATTGATAAAGGAAAAGTAATAGGAAAACGATTGACTGCTGTCGGTTTAGGAGAAGAACAACCGATTGATCCGAATTCACAAGAAAAAAATCGTAGAATTGATATTATTATCAGTAAAGCACCATAAAGATAACGGACTGCACCGAAGCGCGCAGGTAATCATAAATATTGGATAAAAAAATAGATCCTTATGTCGTCAATCAGATTGCACAAAATCTATTTGGCGATAGATATATCATTATCTATGGAAACACGATTCAGTTCCATAACCACTGTTATCATGTGCGAACGATTGACACTGATGAACATCCTCATAAAGGCTGCTATTATTTACAAGATGCGAATACCAATTTAGCTATGTGGGACGATGTGGCATTTGCACCACAAGGAAACTACGGAGTTATTTTTGCTCCTGAGACAGGGGAAATTATTGATTGCGAACCGCGTCGATGATATGAAATATATTTATTATAGTTTTCCGTTTCAATTCTAAACTTATTTTTTGCATATCTGCTCAAAAATCCAAGATCTAAATGGAGAAAAAACATGAAGCGAGACACTTTTGTCGTTTTAGACTTTGGCTCGCAATATACGCAGTTAATTGCTAGACGCATACGGGAACAGCAAGTTTACTGTGAGATTCAACCTTATACGGTTCCGATTGTTGACATTGAGAAAATGGCTCCAAAAGGAATTATCCTTTCAGGTGGACCTGCGAGCGTCTACGAGGATGATTCTCCGAAGATAGATGCAGCGTTCTTTGGACTTGGAATTCCAGTCTTAGGCATCTGCTACGGAATGCAACTTATGGCTTACCTGTTAGAAGGTGGAAAAGTTCATCCTGCTTCAGAGCGAGAATATGGTAATGCACAACTCCAAGTCAATGTTACCTCCGAACCATTATTTGCCGGACTTTCATCAGAAGTGACAGCCTGGATGAGCCACGGAGATAGGATTGACAAACTACCCGACGGATTCCATACAATTGCCCAAACGGCAAATTCCCCTATCGCTGCTATGGTCAATTCAGACCGGACGTTATACGGTTTACAATTTCATCCTGAGGTTGAACATACACGCGATTCGGATAAAATCCTCTATAACTTCATCAGAAAAGTCTGCGGTTGTGAAGCAACTTGGACGATGGACACTTTTATTACGGAAGCCATCACACACATCCGTGCAACAGTCAATGATGAAAGGGTATTGTGTGCTGTCAGTGGAGGTATAGATTCCATGGTATTAGCAACGCTCCTCCATGAAGCAATAGGTGATTCTTTAGTATCTGTTTTTGTTGATAATGGACTCTTGCGACATAATGAGGTAGAACAGGTATTAGCAACCAGCAAGACATTGGGAATAAATTTAGAGTTTGTGGATGCAACAGACTCCTTTCTGAATGCATTAGAAGGTGTTGTAAATCCAGAACAGAAACGGAAGATAATCGGTGCTCAGTTTATTGAAACCTTTAGAGCAAAAGTTAAGCAACTTGGTCCTTGCCGTTTTCTGGCACAAGGCACACTCTACCCTGATGTGATAGAAAGCGTCTCTACCAAAGGTCCCTCCGCTACTATTAAAACACATCATAATGTTGGTGGTCTCCCACCCGATATGCCGTTTGAACTAATTGAACCTTTCCGAGAACTATTCAAAGACGAAGTGCGTGCCGTAGGTGCCGAACTAAACGTTCCCTCTCACGTCCTTGGCAGACACCCGTTTCCAGGACCGGGACTCGCTGTTAGAATCCTTGGTGAAGTTACACCAGAACGATTAGAAGTCCTTCGTATAGCGGACGATATTTTTATCAATGAAATAAAAGATGCAGGACTGTATGACGATATTTGGCAGGCATTGGCGGTTCTATTGCCGGTTAAAAGCGTTGGTGTGATGGGTGATGAACGGACCTATGAAAATGCGATTGCGCTGCGAGCGGTCACCAGTAGTGATGCCATGACAGCGGATTGGGCGAGAATCCCTGACGATATTTTGGCAAGAATATCCACTCGAATTATCAACGAGGTACAAGGAATCAACCGCGTTGTCTATGATATTAGTTCAAAACCACCAAGCACAATTGAATGGGAGTAATTCGGATGAAAGTCCGAGACTATGCTGATGTCGTAGATCGCATTCTTAGTGCACTTGGAAAATCTGAACGTCTCTCAGTCTGGCACAAAACGTCATCTCCTTCTCATCCATTATACTGCTTACATTATGCTGCGAAAGTAGCAGATGCCCCTACAATTTATGTGTCAGCAGGTATCCACGGTAATGAACCTGCGGGGGTTGAATGTGCAGTCCGTCTTATTGAAAAAATTGCAGACGCAACACACCAGAACTTTTTCCGACTCCCATTAAAGGAATTCAACTGGCTTATTTCACCTTGCGATAACCCTTACGGATATGAACGAGACACACGTGAAAATGCTATTGGATACGACCTAAATCGAATGTTCGGAACGCCAAACCGATGTCCAGAGACAGCATTCATCTCAGAATCACTCCTGCAAACACAGACCTATCTCAAGGATACAATACAACTCGCGCTGGATTTACACGAGGATACAGATAGTCATGGATTTTACCTATGGGAACGTCGGTCTTCAACATGTCCCCCTATCGGCAATGCGGTAGTGAAACAGATAGAAGAAATCTGTGCAATTAACCGAGAATCCATGATTGAAGATCATCGCAATGAGAACGGTGTTATAACACTTCTTGATACAGTTACGACCAAAGGCTGGACTCGCGGGAGGTATTTGGCTGAAGAGATACAGACGCGGTGTCTCATACTTGAAACACCGACGCTATTAGACCTGGAAACACGCATAGAAGTTCACAAGGCAGCAATCCAAGCTTCGATCAAACATACATTCACCAACTACATTAAGTTGATATAGAATAGCCTTGATTAATCAGAGATTGTTAATAAACTAACTGCTCTGATATACCGCGGCAGCGGCACTTACAGCTGACCCAGTGTCAACACTATGTCCGAATTCACCAAGAAGTTTCTCAATTGCGTTTAATACGAGAAGAACGTTCTGTTGGTTAGCCGCATCTCCCATTAGTCCAATTCGCCACGCTTTTCCAGCAAATATACCCAATCCACCACCGATCTCAATATTGAAGTCTTGCATCAGACGTTTTCGGATGGTTGCATCGTCAACACCATCAGGTATACGTAATGTAGTCAACATTGGTAGTCTATTGTCTTCTGCTGCAACAGGTTCCAAACCGATCGCTTCTGCACCTGCGATCAATGCACGAGCATTGTGTTCATGACGTTGATAACGTGTCGATTCCCCTTCCTCTACTATAATTCGTAGTGCTTCCCTTAGTGCATATATGAGGGACATAGATACGGTGTGGTGATATTTACGTGTGTCACCCATCCAATATTCTTCCAGAAGGGTCACATCCATATAGAAACTCTGAATCTTTGTCTTACGGTTTCGAATCACCTCCACAGCGCGATCACTGAAACTGATTGGAGATAGTCCTGGAGGACCAGCGAGACATTTCTGCGTACAACTATAGGCGATATCAATGCCGCGTTCGTCTAATGCAACTGGTTGTCCACCAAGTGATGTAACACAATCTGCAAGAAATAGTGCATCATTCTGATGTGCAATCTCTATAATCTCTTCCAACGGTTGTAAAATACCCGTAGACGTTTCACCGTGAACTACCGCTACGAGTTTTGGGGAAACCTTTTTGCATGCCTCTGCGACCTGATCGGGTTCAATAATATTACCCCATTCGGCATGCACAGGGGTAACCACACCGCCACATCGTTCAGCAATATCAGCTATTCTACCGCCAAAGTACCCATTTATGCCAACAATGACATGATCTCCAGATTCAATAACGTTGGTCAGTGCTGTTTCCATCCCCGAAGTACCAGTCCCGGAGACAGGAAAAGTCAGCGAATTCTGTGTACCGTAGACTTGCCGTAACAAGGCAACGGTATCATCCATAATATCAACAAAATCCGCATCTAAATATCCCAACATGGGAGTTGTCATTGCTTTAAGGACACGCGGATTAGCATTACTCGGACCAGGTCCGAGAAGAATACGTGGGGGTACTTTTAATTCATCATACACTTTCCTAACTCCTATAAATAAGATAGGGACAGGCAATGACCTGTCCCTATGAAAGACTGTTTTCGAATGACAAGGATGTTAGTTATCATCCTCAGAAACTTGCCGTTCTGGTATGTTCTGTGCAATCATGTATTCTTTAATTTGACTTGCCTTAAGAACACAGTAGTTAATTACCTCTTCAACCTGTGGGTCTGATGGTTTTGAGGTTGCATATTTCTTAGGTAAGACATTGAAGTAATACAATGCATCTGCATAGTAGTTTTCTTCATTATTTGCAAGCATCGTATATGCTTCACCTAACTTACCGTAAGACAGATCACCATACTTAGTGTTTGAATAATCTTCTGCTATAGACTTGAATAGCTTAATTGCTGCTTCAATGTCTTCCTTTTTGCCTGCCTTTTGAGCCTGTCCAAGCGACGAATTAGCATACTTATACTCATTATGTGCAAGGAAACTCGCAGTCTCATTCAGAAATGCCTGGGCAGTATTTTTAGATTCTGAACTAAGACCAGGGGAAGCCAATGCCCGTTCATAGTTGTCAATCGCCTTGCGGAAAAGATCAATTTGCTCTGTCGGTTGAAGGTCCGTATCTAATGCAGAGTTATAATGCTTATTACCAATGTTGATAAAGGCTTCACCAGCGAATTTGCTATTATTATATTCTTTGACAAGGGTTTCGTTTGTAGAGAATAGCTTGTCAAGATATGCTTTTTCAGCAGACGCATTACCTGCCTCTTTCGCTGATTCCGATAGGTATTGATAGCAAGTCGCAATAGCGTATAAGGATTCAGGGGCTTTTTCATGTGCTTTATTAACCTTTCTGACCTTATCGTATTCAGCAATTGCCTTTTCAAACTGTTCGGTTGTATAATAAGCTTCACCTGCTTGATATTGCCAGAGTGCTGCATCTTTAGCATTCGGGTATCGTTGAACTAACTCGTTGAAAAGCTTAGCAGACTTATCAAAGTAGGCTACTGCTTGAGGAGACATCTCTTCATCAATACCTACTTGCATCCTACCTAAATCAAAGTTGGCTGATGCCAAATATGTTGATGCAGTTTCAAGGTTTTCAGACAGTCCGCTTGATGCGGGGAAAACACCTGCATTCGCATATTTAATAAAATCTGTAATCGGATCAATAGAAAGTAATAACTCTGGACGACGTTTAAAGCCTATCCCTACAGAGTAGTAAATCTGACCTGCTTGGAACAAGGACGTTTGCACATACGGAATGACCGTTTGTTTGTCCGCTTTTTCTACAGGTGCAGCAAGTTTACTAACTTCATAGAATGTTGACGCAGCTTGTCCACTCATATCAATGTATGGTTTTGCGTCATACCCTTGAACTACATCACTCGGTAAAAGCGAACGCGCTTTATCAGAATAGAGATAACCGAGGTTATACTGTGCAGCGGCTTTCTGTGAGACAGTTGCCGTCGGACTTGACTTAAGTGATTCTACTGAACTCACTGTTTCAGCGATAGCCTCATCTAAACGTCCTAATTTAACATACAGTTCAGAACGACGTAGACTTGCATCTGCTACCATAGAAGCAACACCAGTGTTCTGTTCCGTACTATAGTTAGTTATTAGGTTTTGGAACATTTCCAATGCTTTATCAAGCTCATTGATCTTCTCCTGATAAATCAAACCCATTCTATAGTAGGATTGTGCCTGAACCACTTTATCTGCCAAATTAATTGCATTCTGGTAATTTTTCAATGCATCATCATACATCTTAAGATGCTCATCTTGAGCATACGCCATTGCGAAGTAGGAACGTCCACGAAGGTCATCATCTTCGGTATTCGAAATAATGTATTGATACTCTTTCACAGCATCTTGATAATTACCAACACTGCTGTGTAATTCAGCAAGACGAGAATGTGCTTGAGAAATGAGATTCAATCGTGCCTGATCTTGGGTTTGTCCTTCAAGAGCAGTTACCAGTTGGAATGCATCAATAGCACCTTTGGTATCCTTCAATCCCAACTTTGCCAAACCAAGTGTATAGCCGGCACTGATACGGTTATCAACGTTTTCTGTCATCTCCGGAACCTGCATTGCTGCACCAACAGCATTCGTATAGGCAAGTTGCGCGGAATCAGCATCTTCAGCTTTTAATGCTATCTGGTAATAGCATACCGCTGCCTGATATTGTGCACTTGGTGCGATATCACTGTCCGGGAAACTTTCCACGAATGTCTTATATGCAGTAAGTGCTTCTTGATAACGTTCTTTGCCGTAGTAAGTATGCCCTATTTTAAGTTGTGATCGGATACGAGCATCTTCGGAAGCACCAGGGTTGTTAACAATTTGTTGGAGACTTGCGACGATGACATCAATATTGTCTGCATCTGTATTTTCAAGAGCAATTGCTTTGATAAGGTCAATCCGTCCAAGTGTCTTTTGAATCGTCGCATCACTGGTATTGGCGAAGTAATCATTTGCAGCATCTGCTGTCTGAATCACGAGAGACCATTTGGATGTGTCACCACGTTTTTGCGCAGCATCCTGATAAACCAACACTAATCCAAAATAAGCCTCAATGGCATTCGGACTGTCTTGATGCTCAGCGATAACTTGATTAAATGCTGCAATGGATTGTTCAGCCAATTCAGGTTTCTCTTCAGAAGCATGGTAGTAACAGAGACCTACGAGATAGAGTGCATCGTCTGCATATTCACCCGTCGGATCACCATCAACGACAGCTTGATATTGGACAGCAGCTTCTTCAAAACGGCTTTCTGCGCGCAGCAAGTCCGCAAGTTTAATCTCTGCCAATGAAAGATTGTTCTTATCTGTCAGTTGAGGCAAGATTGAATTGTAGTAGGTAATCGCTTGGTCTTTGTCACCTTGTTTCACATAACTATTTGCTGTGAGTAGAAGTGCTCGTTGATAGTACTCACTGGTATCGACTATCATCGCATAACGTTCTCGTGCTGCATCCCATGCACCGAGCATTTCGTGAGAAAGTGCCTCGTTCATGATGCACGCTTCTATTTGTGAAATACGGTCTGGGAAGTCTTGATAACGTCCTTCACTGATACCGGGAAGGAATGCTTCATCAGAGAACGTATTGATAGCTAACTGGTATGCTGTAACAGATTTATTGAGATGCTCCGTATTGAAATTTGACGAAGGGTCTCCTTCCTGATATCCTTCAGGTTTTGCTGCTTCATAGTAGGAACGACCTTCAAAGAATTTCCCCATTAACTTTACGTTATGGAATTTCGGTAGTGGACGGTAATCCCATAATTTAGCATATTCCTCTGCGGCTTCAAGGTATTGATGAAATTCAGTGCGTTTCATATCGGCAAATCGGAGTTGTACCTCTGCAGCCAGAATATCATACTCGTTATCGTTCTTATTCTTCTCAATAAAATCACGGGCAACTTTTTCCAATTCTTCCTTGCGGTCTAAGTCATTCAATGTCCAGATAGCACCATACAACGCATGTGGTGTGACAGGATTTTCCGGATAGTTGTCAACCGTATTCTGGTACCATTCTAACGCAAGTTCGAGTGTGTCATTACCTTGGTCTGTATCGCCAGCCTCACGCTGATTAGTACCAAGTTGATAATATGCTTCACCAATTTGGAAAGAGCAGTAAGGGGTAAAGTCAAGCTCTGCACCTTCTCCGCTTATTGAGGTTTTTTCATATTCGATTACTGATTGATATGAATCAACCGCATCACTCCATCGTTCCAGTTTAAACTGACTATCTGCAATTCCCATTCTTGCATCACCTACAAAGGTACTTTCCGGATATTCCTCTAACAGCACCGTGTAAGCCACAATAGCGTTTTCATAATCTTCTTGATCAAAATATGTTTGACCAATGGCAGACTGAATATCTGATTGGACTGCCCGATCTGCTGTATTTTGCATCGCAAGCTCATAGTTAACACGGGCGTTATCATAGTCTTTCTGTTTAGCGTAGATCGCACCTTGGTCAAAGTACGCAGCGGTGACAAGATTGTGATTCGGGAACTGAGTGATAAAGTTCGTATATCGACTTATTGCCTCATCGTGTCTGTCCAGTTGGTTCAAACAGTACGCAGCCTTATACATAGCTTCGGCTTGCAGTTCGGGGAAGTTTTTGAATTCTTCAGTAGCAAACTTATCAAATTCAGGATATGCTTGCTCATATTCATTTTCATCAAGGAACGATTGGGCAATGAGAAGCTGCGCATCATCCTTAAAATCGGAGTTAGGAAAATTGGCAATAATATTACTGAAGGCTGTTCGTGAGGGTTCAAAGTTTCCCAACTTATAGTTCAATTGTCCGATGGCATACCATGCATTCTCAATTTGCTGACTATTTGGAAAGTTTTCAATCAGTTGCGTGAACTTTGCTTCCGCAATCTCATATTGTTCAGTGCGATACAGAATATGTCCCCAAAGGTATGTTATACCCTCTTGGTGTTTCGGGATAGTAGCGTTTGGTGCAACTGATTCAATATACTCAAGTGCAGTAGTATAGTGATTAACATCACCACTCTGCTCTGCAAGACGAGAATAGGTGACAGCAATTTTAAAGTTCGCGAGGGTCTTGAAGTCCTTATCTATTACTTCTGTTTTTACTCCGCGTTTCTTGGATTCTTCAAGTGCCTCATTATATTTGGCGATCGCACCTTCATAATCTGCTTGTCCATATAACGATTCTGCAGAATTGTACAGTTGCTCAACCTTTTTGGAGCTGCCCATCATAAAAGGTGAGATTAGGGCAACAATTAAGGCAAGACCACCAATAATCCCCAAAAATCTTGGATTCATTACATTCTCCTTTAGATATATCTAAAATACAGTGTGGAAATCGGAAATCTTTCCGTCACGTCAATTGTGTGATTATATGGGCGGGATATATAAACCGCCCTTTACACTTAGGATTCCTACTTGATGATTCCATCAAGGTGATTTTACGAAGTATTACAAATACCCCGTCAATATATAACGTAGTTATAATTTACTAAATTCGTAAGATTCTGAGATAGTAAGTATCTCTGAAGGAACGTTCATCATTTCGTCAACAACCTGTAGTGATTTACGATACTTTCGCGGATATTGTTCTAAGTAGTGTGCAACATGAAGTTCCAACGGAAACGCTGCATAGTCATCATCTTGTAAAGGTGATTTATTGCTTAAGATATCAGGTTGCGCATAAACGATCAACTCGGAATTTGCATCATCTGATGGAACTGAACGATCATTACTAATATGCATAACAATAATATGTCCTTCAGTTTCGGTCGTTAATGGTTCCGCCAACTTCCAATAACCTGCTTTCTCAGTATCTGTCGCAAGGTTTGTGGAACTTAGTTCACCTGGTGCCTTCCGCTTTGTTATGTAATCATTGTAAATACCCTGTAACACTTCAGATTTATCGTTGTCAGTGTTGAGTTCTTGGGCTATGACCGGCTTACCGGCTCGTGTGGAAAAATGATCTGAATGCGGTGGAACGTACTGTTTATATATGGACATCCCAACAATTCCTGTTACAATTAACAAAAACAGCGTGCCTAACGGTAACAAATTTCTACTAATGAAACTATATCGACCAAAACTCTGACGAACTCGCGTCAGAAAAGACCAAGTAAACTGTCCTACTGAGGTATTTAGACGTTCATATAGTGGTGTGGGACCTTTATTTTCAATGCAACGGTGCAATTCTACCTCAAATTGATGGTAATAATTATCAGGCACTTTAGGCTCAACATAGTAACCAACAACCAGATCACGCGTTTTTCTAAGCGCAGCAACTTCATGTCGACATGTTTTACAGAACCTAAGATGTTCCTCAACCTTTTCCGCGTCTTTGGTTGAGAGTGTATCATCTATGTAATCTGATATAAAACGTTGTGTGGCGTTACACTTCAGTTTCATAATTTTTTCGGCTTCAACCTTTAACATTTAGTATTTGAAACCGCTCCCACAAGGCTTATCCAAACACTTTCAATTATATTGAACAATAGTGGTAACTAAATATTGGAGTTAGCATCAACATACGGCTTTAACAGTGTTCTGAGTTGTTTTCGTGCATAGTGTAAACGTGAACGGACTGTCCCTTCTGAACAATTTAAGATTGACGCTATTTCCGCATGTGTTAATCCTTCTAATTCATGGAGGATAACTACAATCCTATGTTTAAGTGAAAGGCTATTGACCGCTTTTGTTACCCAACGACGTAGTTCTGCTTTCTCCGCGTGTATTTGAGGATCATTCACCATCTCTGCTTGCTGTCTTACACTTAGATCAAAGTCAATTTCTTGTGCATTGCTAAGCGGAGATTCACGTCTGCGTTCGCGACGTTTGACGAAATTCAGTGCCTCATTGACAGCTATCTTATACACCCAAGTTTCAAAAGCTGCCTCTTGCCGAAAGGTGTGAATTGACTGATATACCTTAATAAAGGTCTCTTGCATTACATCGTTAGCATCTTCGTGGTTTTTAGTAATTTGTAACGCGAGGCGATGCACCATCCGCTTATACTTATCAACCAACGGGGCTAACGCTGTTTCATCTCCTTCGCGGAGATGGTCAATGAGCAAGGCTTCAGTTCTTTCCACGAAAAAAGTCTCCTTCGGTTTCTACTATATTTAGACAACACCATTTTAAAAACTGTTCAAATATTCTAAAAAGACATTATAGCATAAATTCATATATTGTGTAGAAAAAATTGATCGGCACACTTCCAGACCATTTCATTGAATAATGCGTTATTCAATCCAATTAAAAAATGTGTTCTTTCTATTGCTGTACAACTAAAAAAGGACAACGTATCGTAAGATACGCTGTCCTTCATAACCGAAATAGTCGGAAATTTATTCTTTAGCTTTAGTGACAAATGTCAGTTCGACTTCGGTTTCGTTGCCAGCACCGTCTTCGACTGTACCTGCGATTGTGTACTCAGTTTCGTTACTGAGTTCTGCACCGGCAATACCCGTGAGGGTAATCGTATCACCATCAGTTGAGGATTCCCAACCGAGATCGTCATCGCCATCCATTAGCATAAGGTCGCCAGTGACAGGTTCGGAGAAGACAACTTCAATGCCATCTTCAAACACGTCATCTGGATTGACCCCTTCAGCTCCATCTTCGGGATCACTGGATGTGACTTCCGGTTTGGTATCATCTGCTGCTATGACAGTGTAGGTAAGATCTTGCGATCCACCACCATTTTCCCAAGACACTGTAATAGTAAGAGAACCAGTCGTGTATCCATCTGCGGGCGGTGTGATTGTCCGAGTTGTGCCAGATGTAGAGACAGTACCGCCACCGGTAACTGTTACTTCACCAGGGTTGTTGTCAAACTTGAGGGAAATGCTAGCATTTGCTGCAAGTTCTGATCCACTGGCAGGCGAAGCACTTTCTAACGCTGCATCTGGAGTTTCAGCATCATCATCATCATCTCCACCGCATCCAACCAATGAAACGGCAAGCAAGGCTGCCATGACTATTGCCAATGTTCTAAAAAAAAGTTTCATGAGTAGGTAACTCCTTAATTAAGGTTTATCAGAATGTAAGGTACCCGTAAACGGGCACAGGTTAAAAACTTCATATATTCATACATATATGTATATAGATATAAGGTTTCCGTGTTGTCATTCGGTAATTTCGACGAATGTAGCGGAAACCTATCATCAGGTCTTTGTATAGTCAAGTAATTTTCAGACTATTTCGTATGTCCTCCTCTGAGATGTTTAGAGGATAGACGATGCTTTGAGAATAAAACTTTATATGGAACAATCACCTACTAATACCATTGGATAGGCGAATCAGTTCCGAAAGTCAACGCCCAAACTCAATATCTTTTAGTTTAGCAAATTTTGCAAAAACTGTAAAGGTGAAAAAGTTTAACAAATTTTGCAAAAACTGTAAAGATGAAAAATCGATTTTCGTATAAATATTATACAAAATGTACTTATTTTTGTAAAGTAAAAATAAGTGTTTATTATAAATTTGCTATAGCATAGCATAAATTATAATGTTAATCAACAGAAAATAAAACATAAAATATTACATGTTAAATGCAATAACAGTTTATTGATTGTCAAAAAGTGTCATCTGTTCCGCTGAATTTCCATCGGCATGGTTTTGTAGTCGTTCAGGATCTGATAACAAATCAACTACTGTATCAAGTTGCTTCGGTAAAAAGGATATAGCCCCTTTATTTATGAGTTGCCTTGTTCCATCACTTTTCTGATTGTTGGCATCCCACTGACAAACTAAAACATGCCGGTCTTGGCGTTCTGCGTATCGGGCAGTATGCATTGCACCACCTTCTTTGGAAGTTTCAACAACCACAGTTGCCATCGAAAGTCCACTGATAATCCTATTACGAAGCACAAGATTAGCAGGGGTTGGTGAAACTGTAAATGGGTGTTCTGAAAAAAGGCAACCAGTTTCACATATTTTATGAGCGAGTTCGGTATTTTCAGGTGGATAAACAGAATATAAATCCGTTGAAAGAACAGCAATAGTTATACCGTTTACCTCTAACGCAGCACTATGAGCAGTTGTATCTATACCGTTGGCAAGTCCACTCACAACCGTATAACCCGCTTCAACTAACCGTATAGAAAGTTCAAGAGTTACATTAATACCTTCAGCTGATGGACGTTTAGTTCCCACAATAGCAACACACTTATCACTTACCTCAGATAATTCACCAACTCTGCACAATACAGTCGGAGCATCTGGTATAGATTTTAGTCGTGTCGGATATTCATTGTCTTCAGGAAAAAGAACCGTGATGTTTTGAGCTGCAAGTTCATCCAATTTCTGACGTAATTCAGTTAATCTTTTGCGGACAGTAAGTATTCTTAATGCCAAAGTCGGATTGAATTGTGGCAGCTGTGCTATCTCAACCAGTTCTGCTTCAAAAACACGTTGAACGTTACCGAAACGGGTCAACAAACGTTTGATGCGAACAGGACCGATCCCTTCAACCGATGCAAGGGCAAACAAATATTCGCGATGTATTTTTTCGTCTGTTTCGGTTGAATGTGTCATAAAAACGGTACAACTCCAGCAGATTAAACCAAATCTTTTATTATCATAATTGCTATATTAAATATAACATATTTTGATTTAATTTACAATATAAATATTGATAGTGTGCCAAAAGCATTTAATTGGTAATATGCACATTAATATTGTGTAGAGTTACATCCAAAGGTAACTCCTGCAAAATCTGCACAGAAATCAATTGACACTATTGACAGATTAAGGTATCCTATAGTTAAGTGATGATAAGATTTGGAGAAGCAGATGACAGACAAACCGATAAACATCCTTGAAACACAAGAACTGAGTCGGCACTATGGTGGGGTAATTGCACTGTCTCAGGTTACAATACAAGTTCACCCGGGTCAAATTTCAAGTTTGATAGGTCCCAACGGTGCTGGAAAAACAACACTATTTAACTGTGTTACTGGGTTAGATTCACCTACACTTGGAAGGGTCAATTTCCTCGGGAAACCAATCACTGGTTTACGTCCTGATGAGGTCACAAGTCTTGGAATCGCAAGGACATTTCAAAATATTAGGCTTTTTTCTGAGTTAACTGTGCTTGATAACGTCAAAATTGGCAGACACTCACGCACCTCCAGTGCATTTCTTGGTGCAGTTTTTCACACTTATAGACAGCAAATAGAAGAAAATGAAATTACGGAATACGCTAAGGAGATGCTAAAATTTGTCGGGTTAGCAGACGTTAGTGGTCAAACAGCAGGAAACCTCTCTTATGGAGACCAACGCCGCGTTGAAATTGCAAGAGCATTAGCAACGGAACCTATGCTTATTCTCCTTGACGAACCTGCTGCTGGTATGAACCCGCAAGAGACACAACAACTGATTGATCTAATCTATACAATTCGCGAACAAGAAATATCAGTCTTGCTCATTGAACACGATATGAAGTTAGTAATGAAAATTTCCGATTGGGTCTCTGTGCTTGACCATGGCGAAAAAATTAGTGAAGGACTACCCTCAGACGTACAAAATGATGAACGCGTGATTGAGGCATACTTGGGAACTTCTGATGATGCTTGAACTCCAGAACATTCATACGTATTATGGAAATATCCGTGCGGTACGTGGTATTTCAATTGTGGTCAACGCTGGTGAAAAGGTGTGTATGATTGGCGCAAATGGTGCCGGCAAATCTACTACACTCATGACTATCTCAGGCGTTTACACACCTGTAGATGGTACTATAATCTTTGAAGAAGAGGACATTACTGGAATTTCAGCGGAACAACGTGTGTCACTCGGTATTTCACAAGTACCTGAAGGACGAATGATTTTTTCGGATATGACTGTCCTTGAAAATCTTGAACTCGGTGCATACATAAGAAACGATTCTACCGGAATAAGATCTGATTTAGACAAGATATTTGATTATTTTCCAGTGCTTGCTGAACGACGGAAACAACGAGGTGGAAGCCTCAGCGGTGGTGAACAACAGATGTTAGCGATCGGCAGATCGTTGATGTCAAATCCGAGACTCTTGCTCCTTGATGAACCTTCTCTCGGTCTTGCACCACTGATTGTAAAACAGATTTTTGAAATCCTTCAACAGATTAATGAAGAGGGTACGACCATACTATTAGTGGAGCAAAATGCACAACTTGCTCTGAACTTAACAGATAGAGGTTATGTGATGGAGACTGGAGAAATAACAATTGAAGGTGCATCTGATGACCTTTTGGCAGATGAGCGCGTACGACAAGCTTATCTGGGAGAATAACCATAGATGTTTCCTACGCTAATTGATCTGGAACCGATTTTATCTATTCCAATCGGCATTCACAGTTACGGCGTAATGTTAGCAACGGCTTTTATTACCTGTAGTGTCCTTATACAGCGTGAATTGAACAGGAGAGGGTTAGAAGGCGATGTCGCTACAACTATTGTTATTGCCGGTGCTATTGGTGGGATTTTAGGAGCAAAAATCTATTTTGTTTTCCTTGATGGCAGGATAGAAGTCGCTGAAATCTTCTCTCCAAGTGGATTAGTCTGGTATGGTGGATTGTTTGGTGGAAGTGCAGCTGTTGCTTGGGTTATCCAACGATCTCCTAATCCGTTCTTACCCACGGTGGACGTAATTGGTCCACTCCTGTTACTCGGTTACGGTATTGGTAGAATCGGATGCTTGCTTGCTGGCGATGGGGACTACGGTCCACCCACTGATGTTCCATGGGCAATGTCGTTTCCAAACGGAACCGTACCTACTACTGACCTCGTTCACCCAACACCTATCTATGAAACCTCAATGTCGGTTATATTTTTCGGTATTTTGTGGTCACAGCGTAAAACAGCTGCTTCAATTCCCGGTCTACTTTTTGGTGCGAGTCTGGTTTTGATCGGTGTGGAAAGGTTTATAGCCGAATTCTGGAGACTTACCCCGCGTGTGTTTCCACCAACATCGTCCTTATCATGGTTGACATCCCCGCAATTGGTCAGTATTCTCCTGATTTGTTTTGGCATCTTCTTTATGGTGTGGATGTTCAAACGTCCAAGGGTAGCAGTAGATGTTGAAACACCAATATCTGAACCTAAAAAAGAAACACCGCCTCCACAAAAACGAAGACGGCGGCGATGAGTTAAATTGGTTTCGTTAAAGTAGTTAAATTGGATATTGGAAATGATAGATTCATTAAACAGTTCTACCTCCTATGTTCCATTAACACCTAATCGGTAAGCAGTTGTGTGAAAGCTTCAATACTTTGCACCTCTGCAGCAGCAAGATGCAACTCTTCAAGTCGTTGCAGGTTGTCTATATTTTGAAGTGCTGGAGCCAACGCATTGACTGCATCTACTGGCAATTTCATCTTTAGTAATGCCATAATATGTTTAATGGTATTCTCTCTGGCAATTTTTGCCACTTGGCGTTGGTAAAATTTAGATTCTCGCATAAGTTCCTCCTGTATAAGTCGTTCATACAACTCAGAATTATGTACTATACTTCCAAACAAGGAAATAGCATAAAGTAGATCGCCTTGTATCCGCTGATCAACAGGCGCAGCAAGCGTTGCATCCACACATTCTTTATCCCACTGTTCAATCTCCATCCCAATGGGTGGTTTCATGAGTGGCGTAAATGGCAAAATACTTGGGACATTCAACTCCAAAACCGCTTGCCCTTCTATATCAAACAGTCGTATCACCTTATAGTGTAGACTATATTTGTAACCACCCCAACTATACTCATACCTTCCAGTATCACTTCTTCCCGCATTTGGATGGAAATAGATGACGTTTGAGTAGACAGGTATTTCATGTGCTCCCACGAGGTATCCATGATATGCTGCGTTTCGTGCCCACATCGGCTTGTGTGTGCTATCGCGAAGTTGCAATTCAATATGTAAGATAACTTCACGATTATCAACGCGAATACGCTTTGTGCTGTCTGTGCGTTGTCCTACAATAGTCTGTTGTTCTGTATCTATGTTTTCAAGCACCTCAACATTGTTCACACCGAGTACAAACCGTGAGATATCAGTGGCAAAATCTATCAATAGATCTTTTGCCATATTATCGTAGTCTTGGGACATAGGATGATTGAATAATAGTGATATCAGAAAGTTAATATAATGATATAATCTGATTGTATATTAATATAAGACCAGTTTTGAGAACAAATTCTGAATATGTGTGTTGACATGCTTTACCTATTCACGTACCTGACCATCACCATAAATCACATATTTATAACTTGTCAAACCCTCAAGTCCCATTGGACCGCGAGAGTGGAGTTTCTGTGTGCTAATACCAACCTCAGCCCCTAACCCAAACTCATAACCATCCGTGAAGACAGTACTCGCATTGACATACACCGCAGCAGAGTCTACCTCTTTGAGAAAACGCTGCGACGCTGAATAACTCTCAGTGATAATCGCATCAGAATGATGTGATCCATAAGTTTCAATATGGTCAATTGCAGTGTCTATATCGTCTACCACCCGTATAGATACGATGTAATCAAGATATTCTGTGCGCCAGTCCTCATCCGTTGCGGGTTTAGTGTCGGGACATATCTGCTGCGTCCTTTTACAACCACGAACTTCAACATTTGCATCCCGTAGTAACTCACAGTAATTGGGCAGAAACTTTTTCGCTACATCTACGTGAACAAGTAGTGTCTCTAAAGCATTACAAACAGCGACTTTATACCCAACCTTCGCGTTCATACAGATCTTAGTAGCCATCTCAAGGTCAGCGGCTTCGTCAACATAAATATGACAGATACCATCAGCATGTCCAAGCACAGGAATGGCAGATTCCTTCATCAAAAACTGCACAAATTCGTTGCTACCGCGGGGAATAACGAGATCAATATATTCTGGAAGACGAATCATATCATGCACTGCTTGCCTGTCCGTTGTATCAACAAATTGGATAGTATCTGGTACACCTTCTTTGGCGGCAGTATCACTGAGGATACGGGCAAGTATCGTATTTGAGTGAATCGCTTCCGAACCGCCCCGTAAAATAACCCCGTTCCCAGATTTGATACACAATGCTGAGACTTCAACGGTTACGTCTGGACGTGACTCATATACGACTCCCACAACACCGATGGGAACTCGGACTGTGCCTATTTTGAGTCCGTTGGGACGTTCTCTCATGCTGATGACTTCACCGATTGGGTCGGGAAGGGCTGCAACTTGACGTAGGTTGTCTGCCATTCGTTCAATCTTCTGATCATCTATTAAGAGACGTTGCATAAGCGGTGCAGCAAGACCTGTTTTCTTACCGTTTTCAAGGTCAAGACGATTTACTTCCTGAATATCGTCCTTTGCTTTCAGAATTTTTTCAGCCATCGCAAAAAGCGTATTATTTCGAATATCGGCAGAACTGCGCGATAAAACACGCATTGCTTGCTTTGCTTTCCGCGCTTTCGATTGAATCATGTGTTGTATATCTGCGTTCATAATTTCCTTCTCTATATCTTGGTCGTGTGGTATATTATGTTTCTTATTAGGACAATTATAATATAATTATGGTAATATCTGCAAGTTGTTTTGATGGGATCATATTACAGCCTTAGCGGAATCAACACAACCCATGTAAACACGTAATAATAAATATACGTTAATATAATACAAAATATAATACAAAGACCCAAGTTTAATCGGAGAAATATGACTCATAAATTTATGGCTATATCTGCCCTACTTGTTTGCTTAATGCTACTAACTATGTTTGGCTGCGGAAGCGATGAGGAAGAACCGGAGAAACCAACCACTGAACCGACTACCACAGAAACAAAAGAACCACCAGAAGAGTTACTCGGTTCTTGGGAAGTTATATCAATAAACGATGAAGATCCGTTGATATTTGTAAATGCTGATGAACCTGATGAAGAGGACCGTCCAAAAATAAATACTGAAAACTTCACTTATGAATTTGCTGCGGATGGGTCGTGGACACTGAATGTCAAGTTTGAAATGGTAGAATTTCCAGAAATTCCCGATATTGAAGGTAAGATTGTGTTGACTGGAGTTTGGTCAGGCACCTATACCGTTGACGATTCTATCCTATCCTTGGTTAAGGTAGAAACAGATGTGAACATAGCGTCTGTTCCAGAAGATTTTTTTGATAATTTCTTTGAAGTAAGTCTAATAGAAGCAAAAAATGAGATCATTGAGAAATTCAAAACCCACGTCTTCAATCCCTTTGCCAAAACCACTATCTCCATAGATGGAGATGCACTCACCCTTAAAGCTACAGGTTCCTCAAAAGATACAATGATTCTTGAAAAACAGTAGGTATCCTTGTAAAACTAAACAAAAAACGAACAATAGGTACATCGCCTACTGTTCGTTTTTATATTCCTATTCAAACGGATAACGGTTATTCGTACTCCTTTAGAAATCCTCTGAATTCTCTGCGATGTGTTTCTTCATCAGCAAGTAGTCTTATACAGAGGTCTTGCGTAACGTAGTCTAATCCATCACATAGACGGATAATTTTATTGTATTGATCTATAGCAGCGTCTTCCGCTTCAATGACACCGTGAATCGCAGCCACTACATCAGTAGTATTTTCTGGTGGTTGCAATGAACGCTGTGTGGGTGTGAATTTGAACGAACCGGGAACGTTTCCACCGATCTCCTTGATACGTGATGCGAGACCTTGCGCATGTGAAATTTCCGTTTGAATATCCGCTGCAAGCGACTTTTTAATCTCTTCAGCACGGATTCCGTCTAAATCAACTGAAATTGCCAGATAGTTAATCGTCGCCTCCAACTCCATCCAATATACTTTCGTCAGTTCTTCAATTATTTGGTCTCTTTTTGCTTGTTCCATAGTTTACTCCTATCAATAACTTATTGGATTTCAATGTAATGTTGTTCAGCAATAGAAAATAAAATGCTAAAAATCCGTAAAAACCTAAAAAGATTTAGGTTCGGCATCACACATGGGTAACCATTTGGATACCTTAATATATTAAACGACACATCATAAGTTCGGTTAACATAATTTCGTTAATAGAAATTAGAAAAACTGAAACAACATTGACACTTCTTACAACCTAAGATGATTAGCATACATTTCGCAAAATTACTTGACAATTTGAGAAAAATCGGGTATCCTTATTAGTTAAGAAAGTAGATTACAACAAGTATTATAAGGTAAGAAACAGAAAGGATACTGTTATGAAACGCACCTATCAGCCACATAGGCGGAAACGGAAAAACAAGCTCGGATTTAGAAAACGGATGTCTACCCGTCATGGCAGAAAAACCATTGCGCGCCGCAGAGCAAAAGGTAGAAAAATCCTCAGCGCATAAAATTGACAAAATACAATTAGAAAGATGCCTCGTACTTTTAACTTACCCCGCTTTTATGAAAGTCCTATTATTTCTGCTGTTAAGGCATCGCGGCGGAATATGGATACCCGCAAACGGGACCTATCCCCCTCCATTTTAGATTTTGGACCTGTCCGTTTTAAAATAGCACGCCATTTCGGATTCTGTTATGGTGTTGAAAATGCTGTTGAGATAGCATATCGTGCCCTTGAAGAGAATCCAGATAAACGTATTTTCCTACTATCAGAAATTATCCATAATCCACGCGTCAACGACAATTTGAGACAAAACGGAGTACAATTCCTCTCTGATACTGAAGGCAATCCGTTGCTGCCATTTGATGTGTTGGTACCTAATGATGTCGTCATTGTACCCGCTTTTGGCACAACGTTGGAAGTTGAACAGGAACTCAACGATCGAGGTGTTACACTTTCATCCTATAATACAACATGTCCGTTTGTTGAAAAGGTATGGAAGCGAAGCCAGGAGATTGGCAAGCAGGATTACACCGTTGTGGTGCATGGAAAACGTTATCATGAGGAGACGCGCGCCACATTTTCACATGCACAGGCGGAAGCACCTGTCGTTGTCGTGCGGGACCTTGTGGAAGCAGAAGACCTCGCAAAAGTGATACGCGGGGAAGCAGATGCTGATTTTTTCTTCGAAAAGTTCGCTGACAGATATTCCGAAGGATTCCATCCAGACTTCAACCTAAAACGTATCGGTGTTGTCAACCAAACAACAATGCTCGCAACAGAAACACAAGCAATTGCAGATTTATTGCGGCAGGCTATAGTCACAAGATACGGTGAATTGAATCTCACTGAAAATTTTGCTGATACCAAAGATACCCTCTGCTATGCTACAAAAGAGAACCAGGACGCAACGCTCGCACTTATCGCTGAAGGTGGTGATGTGGCAGTCGTGGTAGGTGGATACAATTCTTCCAATACAAGCCATCTCGTAGAGCTTTGCGAACACAAGCTGCCAACATACTTCGTCCGAGACGCTGAGGAGTTACTCAGTCCAAGTAAAATACGTCACTTATCGCTTGAGACAAAAAAAGTGCAGATGACTGAGGATTGGCTGCCGACTGAACATCCTGATGGTAGTTCGGTCGACATTGTTTTGACTGCTGGGGCATCCTGTCCAGATATTCTGCTTGATGAAGTGTTGCGGAAAATTGTCGGATGGTTCTCAAATACGCGTTCTGTGGATGAAGTACTTGCACCGTATGCGTAAAAGGTATACTTTGGTGATAACTTTAAATATAATGAACAAACTCCATTTAGTCAATATGTATAGCCTAAACATGACGCAGTGCTTCTGTTGGGGTGAGGCGCGAAGCTTTATTTGCAGGGTAGATGCCGAAAAAGATACCGATACACGCAGAGACACAGAAGGCGATAACAGCAGCTTTCACCGACACAATTGCAGGCCAAGCCGCATCTTTAATCAAAAACGTTGAAATGATCCAACCCGAACCGGTTGCGAGTCCGCTACCGATAAAAATACCGATTAGTCCACCACAGATACTTAAAACAATCGCTTCAATCAGAAACTGGATTAGGATGTCAGTTCGCTTTGCGCCAATGGCTTTCCTTAAGCCGATTTCGCGTGTTCTTTCTGTAACGGACACTAACATGATATTCATAATACCAATACCACCGACAAACAACGCAATACTTGCCACGGCTCCAAGCAGTACCTGAACAATCCGACTGACATTTCCTACCTGCTTAATCATTTCCTTAGCAGTAAAAAAGTCAAAGTATTTTTCATCTCCGTGTAATTGCCGAAAAGCGACTTTTATTTCAGCAACAGCTTGCTCAACTTTCTCATAACTCTCCGCTTGACCAAACAGGACTATCCAACCTTTTCGTTGTCCTATAAAACGCGTCCCCATCGTCAAGAGTGGAATTATAACACGGTTATCCCACCCTTCAGTCGCCATCATATTACCTTTTTCTTCCATAACACCGATGACGGTAAACCTTTCTCTATCAATTTTCATTTCCTTGCCAATTGGATCATCCATCTGAAAGAAGTCTTTATGTACTTCAGAACCAATCAGACAGATAGGTTCTCGTCTATCCATTTCTTCGTTAGTAAAGAACCTTCCTGTTTTAACATACCAATTATTTACATCTTGAAATGTGGGTGTAACACCGTGAACTTGGAGAGATTGATTTACGTGTCTGTGTGATACTCGGCGCGGCATTCCAGACTGTGCAGTTGCCGTTTTAAGGGATGGACATGTTTCAAGGATAAACGCAAGGTCTTCATACTCTATATATTCCGGATGCTTATTTTCTCTATACGAACCATCCTCCCTACGAATATGATCCTTTCGAAAGCAAACGATCATCCCAGCACCGCCAATTCGTTCCATTTCTATCAAGATAAGGTGTTCCGCGCCCCCACCGACAGAAACGACTGCGACAACTGCTGCAATACCGATGATTATGCCCAACGTCGTTAGCACGGAACGTAACTTATTACGTCTCAGTGCTGCTAAACCGACACTAACACCTTGTGTTATTTGCATGGGTTTCTAAATTCCAATAGAGATTGATATTACTCAGGTTTCAGGGATTCACCGTGTAACAAAAACGCACGGATATCATATCGTCCAGGACGTTCAACAGGTAAATCACCATTTTCAATCATCAAATCGAGTGGGTTTGCATGCGTGCGGAGTGGCAATTGAACTACTTCATGCATACGGGCGGATTCATAAATTGCCATGATGATTTCAACAGCAGCACGACCATGTTTTGCTTCACCACGATGCTCCGGACCATCATCCAACCATTCAACAAGTTCCTGTGCTTGTGCGACGTGTTGGTTCGTTCCATCTGAAGGTCGTTCTTCCCAATCGGTTGCTTTATTATTCAGTAGTCGGACCCGTCCTTCTGTAACATCCGCGATTCCGTCTGAGCCGTAGACAATGCCGCCTTGATAGTTCGGTCTACCAATCTCCTGCATCAGCATACCGATACATCCGTTTGAAAATCCAACAATTCCCGCACTTCGATCCTCAATCTGTATATCGCGTTCGAAGCGATCTGTTTTGCGTTCAACGTTACCAATTACCCATTGTGGTGCAGGATCACCAAGTACATACCGCATCATATCAAAGAGGTGTGAGCAGTCATTTAACAACCCTTGTCCACCATGACAGACGATCTGACGCGGTTCTCCAATCGCCCCTTCAGCGATGAGATTACGGGCATCTGTCCAAGCAGAATTAAATCGACGTTGGTGACCAATGACGATTTTGACACTGTTCCTGTTCGCTGCAATTAACATATCATCACATTCACCAAGACTCACACCCATCGGTTTTTCACATAGAACAGCCTTCGGTGCTCTTGCACATGCTGCGATTGTCATAGGGGCATGAAGTTTATGCCACGTGGCAACACTGACAATATCAAGATCTTCCTTATCCAACATCTCACGCGGATCAATATAACAGTTTTCTTTTGGAACATCGTAGTTGTTAGCGAATTTATCAAGTGCTGCCTGAACGGGATCAGCAAGTGCAACGATTTCTGTCTGTTCAACTCCCTGATAACCACGTGCATGCGCGTTTGCAATCCCGCCACATCCGATAATGCCAACACGATATTTTGATGCCATATTCTTCTCCATATTACTGATTAGTGAATATTAATCTTATATCCAACCTACAATTGCATAAAAGTCTATAACTATATGTGATAGGCACGCTCAGAAAGCGCGCCTATCACATATTTATACATTTTATACTACTGGTTAGCTTGGACTATCTCTGCTTGTGTTTTGCCAAAATTGTTGGCAACCGCAACCAGATCTAAAATATTTACTATACCATCCATATTTACATCGCCAGAGAGGTTATCGCCAGATTCACCGAACTGATTTGCAACCGCAACCAGATCTAAAATATTTATTATGCCATCGTCATTGAGATCCCACGGCACGGATTCAATCGTTGTTGTGGTCGTAACTTCAGCGGATTTTGTGCTATCACCTTGAGATGTAGCAGTCACAGTGATCTCGTATTCACCCCGTTCTGTTAATAAATCACCTGAAGCGGTAAACATGACTTCCACTGATTCTCCAGCGGAGAGTATAAGTTCCAACTGACTTGTAGCAGGCACTTCAGAATCAGGTAGACTAAATGAACCGAGAACGGCACCACCTATTCCTACCTCTGCTGAAGAACCGAGAATTATCGTATCATCAGTATCACCGGTGTTTGTTACTGTGAGAGTATATGTGACACCTTTGAGGAAATTCCACGTCGCGCCTTCAAGTTCACCTACACTTTCTAACATAACCCCGTATTCCGGTGGAACAACGGTAATCGTAGTTGTTGTCGTAAGTGAAGCAGTTTTTGTCCTATCTCCCTGTGAAGTGGCAGTAACAACGATTTCATATTCACCCGGTTGTGTGAGAAGATCACCCGCAGCAGTAAACATCACTTTTGCTGATGCACCTGCGGCAAGCATAATCTCCAACTGGCTTGTAGCAGGTTCTTCGGAGTCAGGTAGACTAAATGAACCAAGAACGGCACCACCTATTCCTACCTCTGCTGAAGAACCGAGAACTATCGTATCGTCAGTATTTCCGTTATTGGTCACTGTCAGTGTATAAGTTACACCTTCCACCATATCCATCGTTGTCCCAGTGAGTGCCCCTACACTTTCTAACATCACGTCGTAGACAGGAATAACAGTCGTGGTAGTTGTAACTTCAGCAGTTTTTGTGTTATCTCCCTGCGAAGTTGCGGTAACCTTGACTTCGTAGCTACCAGCAGCAGCGAGGTTATCACCAGAAATAGTCAACATGACTTCAGCGGAAACACCAGCAGCAAGTGATACTTCAGTCTGACTGAGTGTCACCTCTGTACCTGATGTCACTAAGTCAATAACATCATCCGTGTTTCCGTTGTTCGTAATATTGAGCGTATAAGTGACACCTTCACTCGCATCAGAAGTTTCAGTCGTCAACGCACCAACACCTGCTAACGTGATGTCATAAACAGGAAGAATAGTTGTGGTAGTTGAAACCTCAGCAGTTTTTGTGTTATCCCCTTGCGAAGTCGCAGAAATCTTGACTTCATAATCACCGGCAGTTGCTAATACATCACCGGAAATAGACAATATTACCTCAGCAGAAGCACCCACTGCAAGCGAAACAGAAGTTTGGCTTAAGGTAGCGGTAGTCCCTGATGTCGTGAGATCAATAACGTCATCCGTGTTTCCATTGTTCGTAATATTAAGCGTATAACTAACACCTTCACTCGCATCAGAAGTTTCGGTCGTCAAAGCACCAACACCTGCCAATGTTATACCATAAACAGGTAGAATAGTTGTGGTAGTTGTAACTTCAGCAGTTTGGGTGTTATCCCCTTGCGAAGTCGCAGTAACCTTGACTTCGTAGCTACCAGCAGCAGCGAGGTTATCACCAGAAATAGTCAACATGACTTCAGTAGAAGCACCTACTGCAAGCGAAACAGAAGTTTGGCTTAAGGTGGCGGTAGTCCCTAATGTTGTGAGATCAATAACATCATCCGTGTTTCCGTTGTTCGTAATATTGAGCGTATAAGTGATACCTTCACTCGCATCAGAAGTTTCTGTCGTCAAAGCACCAACACCTGCTAACGTGATGTCATAAACAGGAAGAATAGTTGTCCTTGTCGTAATTGCAGCAGTCTTTGAACTATCATTTTCTGAAGTCGCAGTTACATTAACATTATATGTTCCTGCTCTCGTAAGTGAATCACCTGGAATGGTTATTGAGAATACCGATGATGCACCCGCGCTAAGTGGTATCGTTGTCCGACTTAGTGTAGCAGTTGTATCACCTGATGTTGTTAAATTAAACGTATCGCTCGTGTTACCTGTATTTGTTACGCGGAGTGTATAACTGACTCCATTCCTCGCATCTGATGTCTCGGAGGTTATGTTTCCTACTCCTGCCAAGGTAACACCGTAAACAGGCTGAACTGTCGTAGTCGTAGTGATTGTATCTGTTTTTGAACTGTCCTTTTGCGATGTGGCAGTAACGTTGACCTTATATTCTCCAGCTGATATAAGAGAAACACCAGAAACTGACAAGGTAACGTTTCTGGAAGCACCCGCAGCAAGTGATACAAAAGATGGACTTAATATGGCGGAAGCATCACCTGAAGGCGTCAAACGTATCGTATCAGAATCATTACCGGTGTTTGTTACACGCACCGTATAACTTGCCCTTGTGCCTGTACTAACCGTTTTGCTCAATGTTCCTACACCTGCTAAAGTAACTCCATAAGTTGCGGCTTCAGATGTGGCTGTATTGGTATAGATAAAATCATTTCCAGAACCACTATCACCGTTAGCAGCATTCCCTGCAGCGTAGAATGTAATTTCCCCTACGTCGGTACTTGGTGCGGTCCACTTAAACGTCCACTGGTTATTGTCACTTTTTCCTGCAGCTGTACCAGCAGCAGTATGTTGAATGTATTGTTTGCTGTTTGCTTCTGATACTTGTGTATTTCCATCCGCTATAGCAAAAGTACCGGCACGTATACTATTGTCGTTTAATGCGGTCATCTCAAAACCCCATCTGCTTTGTCCGGTACGAGATAAATTGACAACAATATCATACATTTCACCCGGTGTATATACCTGAGGCACCGTCAACATCAACGCATCATTCAACTCGTTCAGAGTATTACCAATGTGACACTGTACACAGGTTCCTTCATTAGGTGCTCCAGTTAATCCATCTGGGGGATCAAATGAAAATGCAAATACACTACTGCTGCTGACAACAAAAAGAAGCACTACGCATATAGCAACAATGTTTTTTAAGTTAATCAATAGTCTCTCCTCCGCATATACGCGAAAAAACGCCCCACCGCCGACGCTAATCTAAAAGGATTTGGGGTCGGAAAACCGGCAGTCGGGGCGTTTTTTGCTGTGTTTGCGTTTAATTAACGTAACTTACTTCAGGATTACCATCTTACGGGTAGTTGAAAAATCATCTGTTTTAAGTGTATAGAAATAGATACCACTTGCAACAGATTCACCCGCATTGTTTTTACCATCCCAATACGCTGCGTTGGATGAGGTCATATATGCACCAACAGACTTGTGACCTAAATCCAAAGTTCTAACCAAGCTACCTGACGCACCATATATCTCTATCGTTACAATAGAATCACGATTGAGTTGATAAGGTATCCAAGTTTCTGGGTTGAACGGGTTGGGGAAGTTCTGACCAAGAACAGTATCTTTTGGTCGCACATCACCAACACGCATTTGCACACTCAGGAACGCGTTGTTAATATCTGATGTTTGGACAGTGCGTTCGAACGGACCGGACACGACAGTACCATTTTCGTCAACAAGTGAAATCTCGACCTTATCACCTGCTTCAACGACACTCTTACGATTTAAGTCTGCCCATACAGCAGTAACGCGTCCATTGTCATTCGTAACTTTCTCGGTTGTAACAACACCAGTACGTAGGTTTTTGGCAACCATGGTATAAGTTGCACCGCTTACTTGATCTTGCAAGTTACTTGTGAGGACAAATGCCCAAGCATCTTGAGCGGTGTTTATCTTAGGTGCAGCTGCCGCTTCTTCCGAATCCATTTCTGCTGGTTCGTTAGACCAAGCATTACCAGAGAACGTAACAGTTTTACCTTCAGGTGTATTAACGATATAACCTTTGCCACCCTCAATTGCGAAACCGTCATCATCTTCAGCAACAACATAACCCACAAAACTTTGTGAATATCCGTCTAACTTGACGACAACCGTAGAACCTAACATTTCAGCAAGGGATTTTGCCGTGTAAGGTTCTGCTGGCATAAGTGGAACAGAGATCATGTTCAATCCAGAAGCAAGCTTGACATCGTAGGTCGGTATAGCTGGTTCTGGATCCGGTTCGGGGACATAAGGTTCAATGGTCAGCATTGCTGTCGGTTCTGTCCACGCGAAAGATGGAAGGACATCGCCAACACCCATAATACCGGGGTGTGATGTGATTACGCCACCTTCTGTGGGAACGCGTGCATTGCTACCCATCGGATCTTCATCCGCAGATAAACCAACTGGACCAGGAATATCAGTGCCACGCTCGGTATTCTGTTCACTTCCTGCGTCGTAAGATCGCAGATGTAACGTTGTTGATATAGGCATAGCTGCATCGTCAAAGAGTGCTAAGTCAGCAACTCCGATAAATGCATCATTGGTTGAGACTAACATTGTAGCAAGAGAAAGTGCAGAGTTCATTGAATCTGCTGTTAACATCACCGTGACTGACGCGCCAGGGTGTACCATGCCATCGCCGACAACACTGTTTGCACCTGCAGCGGCTGCGAGTGCTGCGAGTCCTGAAACATCTCCACCTTCAGCAAGTGCGACAAGTGCTTCATTAGCGGGTTTTCCAACTTCATAGATTTTAACGCCACCGACGTGTGTAGCGAAAATTGGGGGTGAGAATATTTGTCCACCCATTCCCGGTTCACCTTCGGTGAGGTTGGTCAGGGTAATACTGAACACTTGTGGTTCTGGCACCGGTTCGGGTTCTGGAACATAAGGTTCAACCGATAGCATTGCTGTCGGTTCTGTCCACGCAAATGATTCCCCAACATCACCAACACCCATTATACCGGGGTGTGATGCAATTACGCCACCTTCTGTGGGAACACGTGCATTGCTACCCATCGGGTCTTCATCCGCAGATAAACCAACCGGACCAGGAATGTCTGTACCAAGTTCGGTATTCTCTTCACTTCCAGCATCGTAAGACCTTAACTCTAATGTTGTTGAAATTGGCATACCAGCTTCATCAAAGAGAGCTAAGTCTGTAGTTCCAATAAATGCGTCATTTGTTGAGACTAACATTGTAGCAAGAGAAAGCGCAGAATTCATCGAATCTGCTGTTATCATAATCGTGACTGAAGCACCAGGGAATACCATACCTTCTCCGACAACACTGTTTGCGCCTGCAGCGGCTGCGAGTGCTGCGAGTCCTGAAACATCTCCACCTTCAGCAAGTGCGACAAGAGCTGCATTAGCAGGTTTTCCAACTTCATATATCTTGACACCAGCGGTGTGTGTAGCGAAGATTGGGGGTGAGAATATTTGTCCACCCATTCCCGGTTGACCTTCGGTGAGGTTGGTCAGAGTAATCTTGAACACTTGTGGTTCTGGAACAACGGGTTCCGGATCAGGTGTCGGTTCCGGATCAGGTGTCGGTTCCGGGTCGGGTGCAGGGACAGTAATTGCCCCATTTGCAGATGTGACTTCCAATTCATTTGCATCAGCATCAGAAACAGTAACGTCAGACAGACTAATAGAGGATGCTTTTACCTCAACGACTTGAAAAGTAACCGAAGCAAGCGTGCCATCACCTTCTCCCGTTCCTGCACCAATAGACGTTCCACCAATAACAACGAGGGAATCTCCTGGGCGCAATATCGGGAAAAATGTTCCAGCAGCAGGATCACCAGGAATATAATCACCTTTTGCAGCGGATACATAACTTAGTGCAGTACTATCATAGTTAACAGTTGCTTGGAACCCTGCTACACCAGCACCTCCAGCAATGTTAATATTGACCGTGAATTGCTCACCAACCGCAGGGGAATCTACCGTTGCGGGATCAACAGATACGGTGGCTGCACCGTAACTCATCGCTACAAATCCCAAACACATAACAACAGCCATCAAGGAAAAAAGAAACTTCCTTTTAAAAAGCTGATTATTCATATAACACTCCTTCAAAAAACAAATTTATTTAAATTGTGACGTTTTCTCTACCTTTCGGTACAGGTCGAATTTCTCGTTTGAGGAACAGTTTCATTAGAAACCTTAAGGGGACAATTCGCATCAGCGCGCCACCACTAACTATATACACAAAGCGAACGCTCAAACGTAACTATCATATTTTATAGATAAGTTTATACTATCATAAAAACGTTGTCAAGTCAAATTAGATTCAGATTAAAACAATTTCTGTTAATATAGTTTCACATACTCCCCTGCTAAAGCATTGGGATTCTTAATTCTTATATTAGAAACAACAATTGTTTCCAAACGGCTTTTCCTGCTTCCATCTCTCGTGCCTCGGTGTGAGGTCTTACTTGGACTCCACAAGTGTGACTTTCGGTGTGTCCTACCGTAGATGTTGTAAAAGGCGATGCAAGCATCTGTACAACTTGTTTGTATTGTCCCATATTTTTCGCACAAAGTCAAGGTGTTTCTTGACACAATACATTAGCAGTGCCTACATCCCGTGCTAAAGCAACGGGGTTTTGACACCAAAGATGTGATAAACACTGCTTTAATTATACAACATATAACAGAATTTAAGCAAATAAAAAACTAAGCAAAATAGGTAGTGTTCTTGATATTTCTCTGAACAATGATTCATAGGATTCGTCCGCTTAACACTAACGGAATTGTGAATACTATTGTTTAGATATACGTAAAATATCTGATCCTCATACATGGAATTTTACCACTCCTACAGAATGTAAGAGAGACACATAAATAGTGCTGGCATCAGGATCATTAACTGTAGCAATGTAGCATTTTTTCTAATCTCTACCATATCTTATTTTTTTATTCTATTTTTCCTTCTTAATAAAGATACCGTACGGTGTCTTTTTTTTACATTACGGTATCTTTTTGGTGTTGTGGTCTGGTTTTAGTTCCTGTCTGGGTTTATGGGTTGTTTTCATCCGTTTTTTCTGTAAAAAAAACTTCAAAAACGGTATCTTTTGTTTCTGCTTGATTGTCGTCTGTTTTAGTATGTGTATTTTGTTTTCTTTTTTAGTAACGTTGGATATGTATGTGATCGCGTTTTCATAGTGATAGTATTATATCACGTGTTGTTGAGGGTGGGAAGGGGTTGTAGATTTTGGAACAATATATATCCAATATGTTTTATGTAGTTTTCAGATTCTTAGATTTTAGTGACCAGTTTTTGTCTGAACCAGGATTTACCAAATCAAGAAATCAACGGTATGAACGCCTGTTGGCGTTCCCCCAAATCAACGCCGAATACGCGTATGGTATTCGTCGGGTATGAATGCCTTTTGGCATTCCCCGGGATTATAGGATTAGCAGGATAAGAGAAATCTATCGTCATATACGATTGAGATTGATTATGATTGACTTTCCTGATAAATTCAACAGACATATATCCTTATTATTCAGATTAGAATCATAACATAAAAATCCTGAAAATCTTGTAATCCTGAAAATCCTGGTTCAGACAAAAAACAAATACCATTATTCACAGATGTAACAAATCCTGTGCGAAAAACCTAAAACTAAATAATCCTGCTCCTAACAAACAAGTAATTGAAATAAACATGTGTATATTGTATAATTGAGTCATCATAGATAAAATGAAAAGAATATTCTGTTGGATACGCATTCACAGTAACAAAGGAGAATTACATTGGTAATCAAAAAATTCGTCAACCCATATATTGCTGTATCTCTAATAGGTGTTATCTTAGCCATTGTTGGATTATCTATCTATGCACAATATCAGCACAACAATATACAAACACCTATAAAGGTATATAGAGAACTCACTGAAGCGGAAGAAGCAATCGTGAAGGAAAATATAAAAACACTTGCGCAACAGCAGAAACAGAAAGCGGAACAGAAAAAGGATAACCCACAATCCTCTGTTGATGATACCTCAATACAGTATGACACTTCTGACAAATTGTCTGAACATATACCTACAGATACAGTTGCCACAAAAAAGAATGTTTCCGATATAGAATCATTCAAACAGCAACATCTGCAAAAGGATTCCAGTCAACTAAGTAATGTGTCATCGTTTGATCCCAAAAATTTACCTAATTCACTACAACCTTTTGGTGACAAACTGGGTAATTTTGATACCATACAGATTAGTTCAGAAGAGGATTTGCAAAAAGTAATCGCAGAAATGAAAAAGAACGATGATCCAAGACTCAAGCCTATGTTACAAATGTTAAAAACATCGAATATGAGTGGAAATAAAAGAATTACAGTGAGGACAGTAGTACCACAAGATAAGTAATGTTGATACATTAATTAACTCGAGGAGCAAGTTCATTCCACACATCACCTAAATCTGAAATCGCTTTATAGACCGGATAAATAGCATCCCACATCGCTTGTCGGGCTGCAATAGCACCCTCCTCATTACTATCGGCAACGGCAGTTTTGAGTTGATCTCCCATCTCCTCTTGAACAGCAGCACATTTCTGTGTTAGTTCCGAAAGTCGTTGCGCCATCTCTATCTGACGAGTAACAAGTTCCGATACAGACACATCGATATCCGGTTCCACATCATAAGCACTCGTAGGTGCAAAATTATGAGGCAACCTCTCACCATCCGCTGTTCGTGGTGTATGTGTCGGATGGATATGTGGAGTAACCGACAGATACATCGTCATCGGTTCATTGCCGAGTACACGCACTTTGTGGGGTTGGTCTGCCAAAGCCACACACATCTGACCTGGTCCTAATTCCTCTACCTCACCATCAATCTCAAATTCAACGCGTCCTTCCAGAATGAGAAAAATCTCATGACCAAGATCATGGCTATGAAGTTGAGCACTCTGACCGGGTTCCATCCTTAAAAACCGCGATCGAATCTGCGGTGTTACCAACACATTACGCACATCTTTACGATAATCGTAAACAGAAAATCCCATTAATCTTCTCCAAATTTGTTTTGAACCTTAATTTGTCATTTAACCTCGATAATGTCAAGTAAAATGGGATAATGAAGAATATAAAGGTATTTGCATTAACTATTTTATCTTTCTTTCATGCTGGATTTCTTGTCTATCCTTTTGTCTGAATCACAGAAAGCACAGAGAACACAGAATGCACAGAATTACTCTATCCTACACAAATGCTAATACTTCCAAAACAACCTTGAAAACGATTATTGTTCCTTTCTGTGTCTTCAGCGTCCTCTGTGCCTTCTGTGATTCAGACAAAAAAATCCGCAAAAATCCGTCCCAAAAAACCAAAAAACTGAAACATACATGAAACATACATGAAACATATTGTTCCGACCCCCACCTTCCCCTTCCAACCCACCAAATCCCATGTTATAATACTACCACTATGAAAAAACAAAACAACAAACCCAACATAACCGTATTCGTAGGTCGGAGCGAGCAAAGCGACCTCCGACATCTCATCTTACATTCTGTTGAAAAGCGACCTCCGACATCTCATCTTACATTCTGTAGGAGCGACCTCCTGGTCGCGATAATCCGTGTAGGTCGGAGCGAGCAAAGCGACCTCCGACAAATAGCCAAAAATGGTTACCAAAATTATTTTTTTTCAACCACAAAAAACCGATAAAATCAACCCACAAATCCAGACGGCAACTAACATTAGACCAATTCTACCAAAAGTTACCGTTATGCAAAAAAAGGTTAC
>JAPOQK010000101.1 GCA_026710795.1 Candidatus Poribacteria bacterium | reverse complement strand
TGACGTTGTTTCTGTCGGTTTCGGTATCCGAAATGTATCAGATTTGGAGATGGGGATACGCGAGATGGCGCGCGTTGCGGTACCCGGAGGTAGGGTTGTTATCCTGGAGTTTACACAGCCCGTGAATCCGCTATTTCGGAGTCTCTACTATTTCTATTTCACCAAGATTCTACCTTTTGTTGGAAACCTTATTTCCCGAAACGAGGACGACGCCTACGGGTATCTTCCGCGTTCCGTCATGAAGTTCCCGAATTGCGATGCGTTGAAAGCGGTTATGGAGCAGTGCGGACTGACAGATGTACAGTTCTATCGAAAAACATTCGGTATCGTTTCGATTCATGTTGGCAAGAAACCGAACATTTAAGCCATCTTGCAAAGGTGTCGTTGAGTTGGCAATCCTTAGAAAACAAAGGCAAACCTATTGATTGGAGGGACATTTGTGTAAAATATCGGAAAATGCGTCATGGTTAAAATAATCTGGATGATACGCGAAATTTGCTTTTGGACCCATGTGATTCCGTTGTTTATTTGACCACCTTGACATTGATCGCAGCAGAATTCTTCCCTTCTACTGTTTCTACTATGTTAAATTCTACTTGTTGATCTTTTTTCAGCCCAGATCGGTCTTCAGGAGGAACCTGAGACTTATTCAGATAGATTTCTTCCGTGCTGTCATTGAGTATTATGATGCCGGATCCCTTTTCCTGTCTAAATAATTTTATCCTTCCTTCGCGTAAATTATCCTTTGTGATAGGCTCAACTTCGAGTGCTTGAAAATGTGAATGTCCATCTCCTTGAACTATGTTCAGGTTAAAAGTTACTTTCATGTTTGGTAGCAGTTTCCGTGATACAATACTTTGGTCTAGAAACTCAGATTTCACCTCAATAATCTTATCTGGAATGGATTGACATTTTATAGAACCGAATAAGTTGTCTGGCTTCCAATCCTTAACGACACCTTCATATAGGATCTCTGTTGTGAATTCGAACAGACCGGTTCTGAGTACAATTACTTGGTGTTCTCCGATTTCCATACAGATTGCCTCTTCGTAAATGTCTTCTACCCTGCCCTGAAGTAGATGTCCATAACGAGTAACAAGAGAAACTATCGCTTGTTCCTCGCGTGCTGGTTTGAGGAACCTATCCTCAATACTAAACTGTTCGGATTGCTGCTGTGGGGGTTTAAGCTGCTTTTTGTTTACATCACCTACGATTTCGATGCAGTGAGCTAGATCTTGCCAGGCATCTAATGAACACACAAACAAACTATTATCATCAAATGTAACGGTTTCCGATTGTTTTCTATCCTGATAAGACACAATCACGCAAGGTGTCTGAATCATAGAAACCCACGGACGTTTGTTTTTGACGTTGGAATTCTGACCAGTGGCTATTTGGGTTCTGGGCTCAGATTTTTGGTTTATAAAGCATTCTGGAGGAGGCCATATTTTATCAAAATAACTTAATAGTTTTTTTTCTCTCGCCTCAATTTGTGCAGTACTCCATGTCTCAGTATCTTCAATTTTTCGATTCAACTCAAGGATCGCCTCCTCGTCCTGCAATAAAATTTCCCTTTTCTCGCGCGGCGAAAAATTCGATGGTACTGTCTCTGTCCCAAAAGTTAAATTCCCTATATTATACGAAATTGTGGGTTTTTGGCCTCTGAACATGGGTCTGAGATATACTTGAGAAGAAAAAGACTCAATAAATTCCTCAAATGGCATGAAGTTAGCATCTTGTCGTATTTCACCTTCGATTCGATAGAATATATAACGGAACATCTTCCAAACGTACTCTACAACAGTATAATTATACTTTATTTGATACGCGGCACTCCGTAGACCACTCTTAATCGCTCCGTTCTTTCTCCATTTTGGGCCATCTCCATTGGAATCTAAGTATTCTGCGATTTTCTGTGCAATCATAGGGCCTTTAACATTAATGGCCCCCTCATCATCAATTGTCTCAATAAACAAGGTATCTGTTTTCTGATCTATAGTATTATCTTCATTAACACCCGCCCGCAACTGGCACCGTAGGACATAAGATTCCAAGATTTTGTAAACTTGATCACGTTCTTCCTCATCCACCTCTAACTCATTTTCTAGGTATAATAGGAAGGGAGGTAAACTAGTGACATCCAGATTTTTAAAAATCCTATTAAGATCCTTGTAAAATTGTTTGCGGCGGCCGATGCTAGTGGTAGAATTTTCCATCTTTTGATAAGTTTGAGCGTAAGTGGTTAATTCCACAAATTCAACAAATTCCTTCTTACCCAGATATTCAAATAGTTCTTTGGCCCCGCGACAACTTTCTAGATCTTCCCAACATTTGAGATAAGCCGGATGTTTTAACTTATCGTCAAGTTGTTCCTCTAATTTCTTATGATATAACCCCTTATATACATCGTGAAATACTCTGCCTTTAAAGTCCTTTAAGTTGAAAACCTCGGGGCCTAGTTTTGCCATGAGAAAATTCTTCAAAAACTCGTCTGGTCTGCTTCCTACCCAAAACGGATTATCATCAAAAATTCTCCAATGCTTATCATATAAAACATCTTGCGTTTGTGAATCTTTAACTCTTAAAAAAAGATCGTTCCTGAGAAGATCAAATTCGTCAAGGGGTACACCTGTACCGTTTGATGATCCGAATGCCTGCTGGGGATCATCATCACCTTCAAGGTTTGCAATGTTAACATGAAACTGATATCTTAAATTACGAACTAGTTTAAGTAATTCGTCGGGGCCTTTCTCATCCAAACGCTTTGTAATCTCCCACCCGAAATATCCATAAGCTGTCTGAATGGGATTTGGTGCTGATTGTTCATTTCTATCCCCATTTTTAAATCCTCTATCATATAATAATTTAAAAGATTCTTTTATTGAAGGTAAACCTGGGTTTACTATCTCTTGTTTCCAGCATTCTCCTGAAATTACTGATTTGAATGCATTTCTATCATCTTCTTTTGTAATAAGGAATCTATATCTACCTGGTATTTCATCGTGTTGTGTGTAAGCTTCTACCTCAAATATACGCCTCTGAAGCTGCGTCCCGTCCATATTACAAGGCGAATATTGCCCTGATTCCCATAAATCTTGAATGAGGCGAAATATGATTTGAAAGGTTATTAAGCGCTGTTGCCCATCAATAATAATTATATCTCCACTGTCATTGCCGTCGGATTTTGTTATAATGCTGCCAGTAAAATGCTTCCTACTATCCGGAAGTTGGGTAAGATCTCGCCAAAGTGCCTCCCAATTCTCGTTCCGCCATACATAACGCCGTTGGTAACGGGGAACCCGATATCGCTTTTGACCATTAAACAATTCGTGTATTTGTTCTGCCATTTTTAAATCATCCTTTTAAGTTTTTCCGCTAATGTCGCGCGGGTGTCCAAATTTTTACTGCTTGAAATTAAGCGTAACACACCTCCAAATCCTTCTAAAAAAAATTAAAACCCACGCTTCAGGATTTTAAATTAGGCTTCCAAATTTCATTAAAACGCGTGAGCAAATTGTCGGTTCTCGTGAGGATTTCATCCATATTGCAATCAACTCCCTGTTCAGTCGCTTCTCTGGTTATGTTACCAATACTACCTGCTATCTTTTTTACGTCACTTTCCAATTCTTTACTACTAGTAGTGAGTCAAGTTTCTATTGACAGTTATTGTAAAAACGGGTATGCTGCGTGTCACCGTAATAAATCCTTTCAGTTGGAGTCTGTGATGCCAGCGAAACGTTACCCTGTTCTTCTTGACTCAGAGCAACGAGCGTC
>JAPOQK010000045.1 GCA_026710795.1 Candidatus Poribacteria bacterium | reverse complement strand
CGCGGAGGACGCAGAAAAGAAATGTCTGAACCAGGATTTTCAGGATTTCAGGATTAGCAGGATAAGAGAAGAGGGGATTGTCAGTATTGCGGGATTGTCTGAATCACAGAAGGCACAGAGGACGCAGAAGACACTGAAGGTAGAGGCACAAACTAACAGTTTGTGCTACAAAGAGGTGTGGGAATTGTCTGAACCAGGATTTTCAGGATTTCAGGATTTGCAGGATAAGAGATAAGAGAAGAAGGTTTTTTGTGGGTTGTATGTTTTTGTCTGAATCGCTGAAGGCACAGAGGACACAGAGGGACACAGAAGGAAGAGAGAATGTCAGAATCACAGCATGCGCGGATTGCTCGGATTTTTGTCTGAACCAGGATTTACAAATCAAGAAATCAACGGTATGAACGCCTATAGGCGTTCCCCCAAATCAACGCCAAATGCGCGTATGGCATTTGTCCAAATCAACGCCGAATACGCGTATGGTATTCGGCGGGTATGAATGCCATTTAGGCATTCCCCGTGTGGTATTCGTCCAAATCAACGGTATGAATACCATTTAGGCATTCCCCGGGTCGCTCCTAGAGAAGAAAGATTTCCAATCAATAACAATGGTTGAATCCAGTAATGGGACAATAAATATTAGATTTGGTATAATATAAAGTCCATGTAGGAGCGATCTCCGAATCTCGATAAAACTCACTGATAGTCGGGAATTGGAGTTCCCTCCTACATATCAAAATGTCCCATTAATTCAAAAGTTTAATATAAATAACCCTGGTTGGGTTACGATACCAATGCTACTTACACCAATCATTTATACATTGCTATCCGATTCGTTGTGTAATATAATAACTTTTGATAGATTGAAAAATAGGAGATGTATATGCACGTTGGACTTATGGAAGGAACGATTCGTCGCGAAACGCTTGGAGAAACCCTTGATGCTGTTGTAACACAAGGCATTTACAATCTACAGTATCACATTTCCCAAGGCACATCATCTACCATAATCCGTAAGGAGCTTGATGCCCGTAATATGAAGATATCTGCCTTGTCAGGTACTTACAATATGGTTGACCCCGATATTCAAAAACGACGCGATGGATTGCGTATGTTGCGATATGTGGCTGAACAGTGTGAAAAGATTGGGACAGATGTGGTAACACTCTGCACCGGTTCACGTGACCCACACAGCATGTGGCGTGCACATCCTGACAATAACTCCTCATCCGCATGGATAGACCTAATAGACTCTATGGAAAATGCATTGGAAATTGCTGAGGAATACCGAGTGACATTGGCGTTTGAACCTGAAGTGTCTAATGTGGTTGACTCAGCACAGAAAGCACGTCGTCTGCTTGATGAGATGAACTCACCGTATTTGAAGGTTGTTATGGACGGTGCAAACATCTTTCATAAAGGGGAATTGCCTAAGATGCGAGAAATGCTTGATGAGGCGTTTGACTTACTTGGAGATGATATTGCACTTGCACATGCAAAGGATTTGGATCGGGATGGACATGCAGGAAACCTTGCCGCTGGGACAGGATTGCTGGATTATGATCAATATATCGGTTTGCTGAAGGAGAGTGGTTATGATGGTGCGGTTGTGCTTCATGGGTTAACTGAGGATCAAGTGCCTTTTTGTACTAACTTTTTGCAGGAGAAGATTGATTCATTGTAGTGGGTGAAATGAAATTTACTCTCATAACCCACATCTTTGTAACACAAACTTTTAGTTTGTGCCTTGTTATGATGGAAAATAATAGCTTTCATTCTAAAATAGTTTATACCGAACTCATGTTACAATAAACAAATTCAATTATATTAAAACTGTTTATCACTATCTAATAAAATAGTAACCGGTCCATCGTTTATCAGCTGCACATCCATCATCGCTTGGAAAGTGCCACCTTTTGTTGGAACGTTCAACTGTTCTAAGGTGGTAATAAACTTCTCATACAATTCACTCGCAACTTCAGGACGTGCTGCAGTAATAAAACTTGGACGTCTTCCCTTGCGACAGTCACCGTATAACGTGAATTGCGAAACAACCAATGCTGATCCACCAATATCAAGCAATGAACAATTCATTTTACCATCTGCATCTTCAAAGATACGCAGATTTGCCACCTTATTTGCTATGTAGTCTAATTCCGCTTGTGTGTCATCATGAGCAATACCGAGGAAAATAAGTAGACCGGTATCTATTTCTGATACCAGTTTACTTTCTACTGTCACACATGCAGATTTTACACGTTGGATAACTGCTCTCATGTATTAGTTATAGATTTTAGAGAGGATGTATGATTTAGAATAACAACTGATTCTCTTCAGTTTCCTGTGCTTTTTCTCCACCAAGCATTAGATTAAACTGAAAACCGGGACGGCTATCTCTCAGGTTGAATCCTAATTGAAATGCCAGTGTCCGGGACACTTCATATCGGAATGCGAGTCCCAATATATTGGATAAACTTATACCTGAATATAGGAGTTCACGCGAGAAGTCCGCAGCAAACCACATGTTATCTGCTAAAGCAATTTCACCGCCTCCCTGCCAATTAAACGAAAAGGAGTCAGTGGTTCTGATTGATTTTGATGAAAGTGATACACCTGCTCCTGCGTGAAACCTGAGAAATGCCCCTACCTGTTGTGATCCAACAAAAAAGACATTCGTACCGACATAAGGAAATCCGTCAATCGGGTCGTGGTCAAGGAATTCATCTTCAGAATTCAGACGGTCATCTGCGGTGAAACCGGATGCAACATGTCCTCCAATTGAGATACTTGGAAACCCATCATTTCTGGGTGGAATGATGTTATATTTGAGTCCAATCACACCATCATATAGTGGCTGGTCGTAAACTCTATCTGAACTGATGTCAGGGTTACCTGTGTTATAGTAATCATCTACTACTTTGTGTACATTACCAACGGAAAGAGTTGTGCCTAATTGTAGGTCAAGTTTATCACTTAACCCATACGTGAATCGGACAGGAATGATGAAAGTCTCAATTTCAAGTGATGTTATATGTTGTTCTTCAAATCCACCAATAAAGACATTCTGACTCTCTTCTGGCATTAATTCCTTTTTGGAATACTGAAAAAGACCAAAAGATGTTGTAGAACCACCTTTACCGATAGGTTCAGCGGTTTGTATAGTTGTAAGTTGTGATACAGGTGGTGATTGTGCGAAACTCGGAGCATTAATTCCGATATATATAAAAAGTATTAGAATTGCGATTCGGTTTTTAAACTGCATATTATTTCCTTTACTATCTCTTATGACATATATTTATGGGTAGAAAGCCTCTGCTTCCACATATTCGCTTTCGTCTCGTTGACCAACGGCATTTGGGGTGTCATCAAAAGCGGTAATAAAATAAGTTTTAAAGAAGAAGTCTTGACCGATTACAATTGGATCCTCACTTGCGATAATTACACTGGTCTCATTTGGCTTTATATTACGACGTTGAATATAATTGTCCTGAGCATCTCTTGCATATATCTGGTATCCATCAAGGTCTCTCTCTTTATTATCTTCCCATACAAATCTAACATCGTATTTATTGTTAAATAAGGAGCGAAATGCATAAAATGCCTGGAAGCCCTTTGGTGGAGCAGGTGGTAAATTTGGTGATGTAGCCTTAATTGTAGTTATTCCTTCAACTCCAAACTCATCAACAGCTGCTAAGCGATATACTTTTGTTAATCCATCCTGACGGAAATTATCATCTATGAAGAAGAATTGATCCGGAGGTAATTCCTTAACATTATTGAAGTCCAGAGGTTCTCCATCACCCTTATCTGTTGCAATATACAATCGAAAAAGTTTAAAATCTGAAGGGTAATTGTAATTTTCCCAAAACAGATTCACTCGTAAATCTGTTGGGTCTCCAAGTACAACAACTGGAGGAGGAGGAGGTACACTTGGTGTTACAATTGCTGTTTGCCATAGTCGAAAAGGATCATCTGTAGTGTTTGGAGGATTTGTAGGATCTGGTGATTCAACATCGTTCAAATCAACGTAAGATATTCTATATTCATACGCAATATTTTCACCAGATGGATCTTTACGATCATTGTCTATATTTACGGTATCTATATACTCATTAGCAGGAGCATCAACCGTAGCGATTAATTCAAAAGGTTCTTCTGAGTTTGCAATTGAACGTCGATAGATTCTGTATGCTTTTATACCTTCTTGACCAGAATCATTCCAGGTAACACGTACTTGTCTGTCCCCTGGAAATAGTTCAAGTCCGTCAGGAGCACCTGCTGTCCGCAAGTTTTCGGAATCCAGCGGGTTGGCATAATCTTCGCTGTTGGTGCAGGCGACAATCATTGTCATTATTATACATAGAGGTATTATCAACATACTTGCATATACAAGCCGAGAACGACTTGAAAATGTTTTGTTAAAACAAAATGAATACATCTAAATTTCTCCTCAACATAAATATTTCTGCCTAATCTTCTCTTATTGAAATGATATATTCAGACACCTAAACTGTGAATAGATTAGAAGCATTAGAAACGGTGTAGAAATTGTATACTTGCTCTCTGTCTTTGGAAATCGTAGTATGGACGAAAACTGAACTTTTGTGACTCACCAACAATCAAGTTCTTCAATGATAAATTTGATGATACAATACTTAATGAATTTGGTGTGATAAGTTTAGTTTTGTTGGGAGTATGTGCAACTGAGATGGTTTCAGTGTTTGCATTGTCCAGTTGGTTAAATATGGAAAGTAGTACAGCCAACCCTACACACCCATACCCAACGCGAGACATTATCACACTTGCGTTCTTTCGTGAAATTGTGTCATTTTTATGTGTTTCAATGTCATTTTGAAGTGAAGCAGATAGATAATCTTCATATCGATTTTCGGCAGAAGTATTTAGAAAAGTACTACCGACTTGAAGACCTACACCTGATATTAACAGCGTAATCGCAAGACCATGGGATCTTTTTTCTGCATGTACTGGCAATATCGACCAGCAAAGAACAAAGATACAGCATATACAGACGATTAATCTATGTGATCTTGATTTATGTTGTTTCATTGTAAGTATTATCCTTCAATATTGTTTGATAGACATAACATTTAGTTTAACCTATTCTATTTTGAAAGTCAATGCAATTTCATTTGTGGTAGGGATATTGAGTATTAAGAATCCTTTGTTATGGCAGTTTACTAAATGTAAATACTTTGAATTGGCATGGATAGATGTTTAATGGATTCACATAACGTAACAAGACCTATGTGAAAAACCTAAAACTTAATAACCCTGTCATGGCTCCAAAAATACTTGCATAAAACTATATAATAATGTATCCTAATTTCAATTGGTATTATCTTGCAATATCCTGTATATGATATGAGGATTAATGCGAACTTTTGATAGAATGGAGGAATCTGGATGGCACATAAACTATCCATTGTGATTCCGATATACAACGAAGCTGAACATTTAGAAGAAATACTGCGACAAATTGAGGCTGTTGATATCGGCATGGATAAGGAGTTAATCCTTGTTGATGATTGTTCAACAGATGGCACCCGTGAAATTCTAAAAAAGCTACAAAATTCAGACAACAATACAGCAAAAATCTTCTATCATGATATTAACCGAGGAAAAGGGGCAACTTTACGGACAGGGTTTCAACACATTACTGGTGATATTACACTCATTCAGGATGCTGATTTAGAATACGATCCACAAGATTATCCCAAATTACTTAAACCTATTTTAGATGATGAAGCCAGTGTAGTTTATGGATCACGATTTATGGAGGGGCGTCAAGAAGGATTGTTGCGAAGTTACGTTGCAAACAGATTTTTAACTTCACTCTCAAACTTCGTAAATGGCATAAAATTAACAGACATGGAAACATGTTATAAAGTAATAAAAACAGACATCCTTAAGGAAATAACCTTACACTCAGACAGGTTTGGTTTTGAACCGGAAATAACAGCAAAACTCGCAAAACGGAAGTGTACGATCGTAGATGTTCCTATCAGTTATAGGGGTAGAGACTATCATCAAGGTAAGACAGTTAGTTGGAAAGATGGTGTTGCAGCGATTTTTCATATTATCAGGTATCGCTTTTTTTCATAGTATTCTTATATAAGTGGACAGTTATTTGAAAATGACAAGGTTTATCAGATTCTATTAAGTATAGTTTTACATACAAACAATCAGTGAATTATGAGCATCCTACACCTGAAGTAGATTTAGAAAACGTGTATTAAGGGTCAAGTATTTATGGGACATTTGCAAAATTTACTTAATGAGGTGGATGAAATCCTCAAATCCACAAATGAATCTCAAATACAAACACCCTTGGTACATCATGAAAAACAAGAGAATGAATTAACCAAAGCATTAAGTCAGTATTTCGGTTATGACTATTTTCGAGAGGGACAACAGGAGATTATTGAAGCGATTTTAGATGGGGAGAATGTTTTTGCTGTCTTTCCTACCGGACATGGTAAATCAATATGTTTTCAGTTGCCAGCGTTAATGTTGCCAGGAATGACAGTCGTTGTTTCACCATTAATATCTTTAATGAAAGATCAGGTGGATACACTAAGGACACGAGGAATTGATTCAGTATCACTCATGAATAGTACTTTGGCTTGGGAAGATTATCTCAATGAAGTAAAACGATTAAGGGCAGGTAAGATCAAACTGCTCTATATTACTCCAGAAAGGTTGCGTAGTCGTAGATTCTTAGACCTGCTAAATACTGTTCGTATATCGTTATTTGTAGTTGACGAAGCACACTGTATTTCCCAATGGGGTCACGATTTTCGTCCTGCTTATTTATCAATATGCGATGCGATTGAAATGTTGTATCCCCGTGTCATTGCTCTATTCACAGCAACTGCACCACCAGACATCAGAGAAGATATTCTTAATGTATTGAATATTTCTAAACCTAAAGTCATTGTACAAGGTATTGAACGTCCTAATTTGGGATTAACAGTAATTGAGAGTCAAGATAAAGAAGAGAAATTTGCACTTCTTGAAAAAAGTCTTATTTCTCTGAAGGGGAACGGAATTATATATGCTGGTAGACGAAAAGATACGGAAGCAATAGCAGAATTCCTACAAGAACGAGGTTACCGGGCAGATTATTACCATGCAGGTCGTGAATTGAATGAACGAAAGAGGATTCAAGATGCGTTCTTTGATGACAGTGGCAATGGTTTAGACATCGTGGCTGCTACAAATGCTTTTGGTATGGGTATTGACAAAGCCAACATCAGATATATTATTCATTGGACAATGACTGGTACTTTAGAGGAATATTGCCAAGAAATTGGTCGCGCTGGCAGAGATGGGGAGGATGCAGAATGTCTTTTATTTTATTTGCATAGGGACCGAGAATTACACGAGTGGTTTACTAAAGAGAGTACTCCGGATAAATTATCTCTGTTAAAACTACTGGAGGCACTTGAAAACCTTAAAGGAGCGGGAAATTATCGTTTAATGTCAATGGAAGAATTGGAGTGGAGAGTAAATTTTAAAATTTCAAAAATACATGTTGGACTGACGTACTTGGAAAAACTTGGTTTCTTGAAAAGATGGCATAACGTTCCATCTCAACTTTCAGTGAGATTTAGAACGAATCCAAAAGATGAAAAATCAGCACAATCAAAATTATACGAACAATTACGTGAACGGCGTGTAACAGACATTTTGAGTTTCTGTCAAGACCTTGAACTCAGTCCACGGTGGCTTATGGAACAACTTGATGAACTACAAAATGATGGTCACATTCAGTATTGGGGTAAAATTGACCTGATGCTGATTGAATTGCTACAGGATAGTGAACTATTTGCTACTATATCTGAAGACCAAATGGGACTGGGAGACTATGTAAAAAGCAAGCATGGTCAAATTGACAAAATGGTTGGTTACGCACTATCTGAAGGATGTAGGATGAAATACATACGTAACTATTTCGGTGAAGATGTTCCGGAGGATTACCGATGCAACACGTGTGATAAGTGTAATCCAAATGACGAATTATTCTAAAAAACCTACACTATGTTTAATTACATTTTAGTAGTGCATCCTGATAAACCGATTGTAACGGGACACCATTTGCTTCTGCAATTGACTTGCAATCTTCATATTCTGGTACTGTTTTGATAAGGATACCGTTGAGATAACCGCGTTTTGCTTTGACAGGTCCCCATTGTGTATTTATTTCAACGGTGTCACGGTTGAGGATTACTCGGTCTACAGCATAAAATCTCACACCAAAAGTGGTTGTTTCAGTTAATATAACTTTAATCAACGTATGCCTGACATTAGATGAACAGAGCACTTTAATTTGTATTGCTGGTCTACCTTTTTTCATAAGAATTGGTATAAAATAAACATCTAAAGCACCGTTTTCAAAGAGTTTATCCATCAAATAACCGTAAATTTCGGGAGACATGTCATCTACATTTGTTTCAATTATTTCAATAGAGTCATTGAAACTGGTGATAGTTGTGTCTTCGTTAGTTGATGTTTCTTCAGATGAAGATTCTAAACTATTTTTTTTAGGTTTCGTATTGTTTGTAGATATTATTTCACCGATGCAGATACGTAGAAGATTTGGTTGCTTTTCTAAATCTCTTGTACCTGCCCCGTAGCCAATCTTGCTGATAGACATATTTGGCATAACACCAAAGTTGCTTGCAACCGTTGTAATGATGGCTGCTCCGGTAGGTGTAACTAATTCATTAGCGATGTCTGTTTGACGTATGGGTACCCCGTGTAAGAGTTCCATTGTGCCGGGTACAGGAACAGGCATCATACCGTGTGCGCATTTGACGAAGCCACGTCCTAGTGAAAGTGGGGATGAATACACTTGCTTTACACCCAGTTCAGTTAATCCAATAACGGCACCTACGATATCAACGATGGAATCTATTCCACTGACTTCGTGTAGGTGTACTTGGTCTTTGTCAGTATTATGAACCTTTGCTTCTGCTTCGGCAAGTTTATCAAATATTTGTTTTGCAGTGTCTCGTATGTTTGTGTTTATTTTACTTGCATCTAATATGTTGAAAATGTCTGATAGGTGTCTACTTGGTCCGTGGGAATGTTTTGGATGGTTATGTTTCTTGTCCGATTCGTAGCTTGTATTAACTATTGCTCGTGTCCCTGTTATTCCATGTTTAGTATTTTTCTCAAATTGGATAGTAAATTCATCATCTAACTGTAGTTTATTTAATTCTGTTATCAGTGCATCTGGGTCAACTCCTGCATCAACTATAGCACCGAGAACCATATCACCGCTAATACCGGAGAAGCAGTCAAAATATGCAATTTTCAATTGGGAGATCCTTTGGATGGGAGCCAAGTTTTAATCACAGAACTAATCTTTGTTGCAGCACATGTCTGATGTTCTGCAACAAAATTGTAGTCATTAAATAAACACAATCGTTAAATTAACAAGATGTATTTTATGTGTGATATGTAGGTTTTAATATTTTTGGAATAATTCAATCAACAACTCTTTCGGTTCATTTCTTCTCAGTTTATTGAGTGCCTCAACTTCAATCTGTCGAACCCGTTCTCTACTGATTTCAAGTTTTGTGCCAATATCTGCAAGTGTGTATTCCGTTCCATCAATTAATCCGTATCGGAGTACAATGACATGTGTTTCTCGTGGGTTGAGTGTCCTATTCAGGACTTCTTCCAAAACTTCAATCTTTGAGTAGTTTACTAACTCAGTTTCAGGTGTAATCTGAGAATAATCGGGTATGATATCCCGGATCGGCACCTCTGGAGCAGTTTCATTGATAGGTGCATCTAAGGAAATAGGGTCTTTAGTCGCTTGAAGTATCTCATCAACTTTTTTCTCGGTGAGTTTAACTTCTTTTGCAATCTCTTTAATAGTCGGTTCTCGTCCGAGTTTCACAGTTAGGTTTGACTGTACTTGTTTAATCAATCTACGGGTTTCACCGATATAGCATGGCACCCGAATTATCTGACCTTGCTGGTCCAATGCTCGTTTAATGGATTGCATTACCCACCAAGTGGCATAAGTGCTGAACCGGTATCTGAGCGTATGGTCGAATTTCTCTACAGCCTTCATGAGACCAATGCTACCTTCTTGCATTAGATCAAGGAATGTCAGAGTAGTTTTGTTGAAATGGTGTTGTTTAGCAATGCTTGCGACTAATCTTAGGTTTGCTTCTACAATTTTCCTTTTTGTGTCGTGTGCAAGTTCGTCGGCTTTTCTAAGTTTAACCAATATTGATTTGAGATGCTCCAATTCAGATTGAAGTGTTTCTAATAAAGGATTTAGTGTGCTGACGTTCCAGTGTGCATCAAAAGATTGTTCAACCGTGGAATAAAATTTTTCTTCTATAAACTCAACGGGTAATTTATCAAGGAGTTGTGCTATCTCATATTGGGTTAACGCAAAAGTTTCTAATAGAGATGCTTCTTTTTCCTCATCAAGTGGAGTAGCATTAATGAGTGAATTGGTTTCTTGTTCTAATATTGGCAACCCAACTATTTCAGTTTGGTTGTGAGCTGCAGAAATACTTGTTCTAATTACACCTCGTGCATATATTCTGAACTTTTTACCGCTTGTTGGTATCCAAGTTTCTATGGCATTAATTATACCGAGATAACCAGCTTGCAATATTTCAGGTGACACATCTGCTACAGATTTTGGGTTTTGCACATATTTTTTGAGTAGATGTAGGTTCCCCATTAGTAATTTCGATTTTACATTCTCTAACTTTTTTCGCTTACGTTCCAGTTTCTGTAATAAGTCTTCAATTGATTGTACGTGTTTTGAAATTTGGTCTATAATAATACCGTGATCTGTTTGTACTGGTTTCAACCTTTGTTCTGGTGAGGGACGGTTTTTTACTGGTATTTCTAACGTGTTTATAACCCAGTACGGAAGTTTTTTAAAGGCTGTGTTGAACTGTTGTATACCTTCTTGGTATTCCTCGAAAAGTGCCTTCTCTTGGGACGCTTCTAACAGTGGAGTTTTTGCTATTGTCTGCAGATACGCGAAGGTCTCATCCTTAACTTGGGTTGTATATTCCTCTTTTTTATCATCAGGAGGATACAGATCATATTCAATTGAATCATTGGGGAAAAAGTTTTTCATTTATTTATTCCTCATGTGTATGCCTATACTGTTTGTGACATACACACCAATATAGATACTAATGTTCCGAATCTAACTATGGGAATTCCTTTCAAGAATCGTCACTGTAAACTAAAATAGAATTAATCTATCAATTTATGGAAAAAACGTCTAATAGAACAATTTGATACAGGAGGTATATAGATACCATTGACTATCGTTAAAAATCTGAATGGAAAATCAAAACAAATAAATAATTGAGGTAATTTATGCAAGAAAATAATAAAAGTAATGTTGTTGAACGTCTATTAGAAGGTGAATCTTTTGCGAATGCAAACTTAGCTAATATAGATTTATCAGACCAATCACTTGTTGGTGCGGATTTTTCATCTGCGGACTTGAGCGGTGCTAATCTAATAAATGCTGATTTAACAGATGCCAATCTTAACGATACAAATCTCGCTGGAGCTAATTTGTCTGGTGCCATCCTCTTGCGTACCTATTTAGTAGGGGCAAACTTAACAGATGCGACACTTGAAAACGCAAATCTCTTCGGAGCGTTTCTCAGCGGGAGTCTTTTATCAGGAACAAATTTCCGTAGTGCTGATTTAAGACGCGCAACACTGGGATGTCCTCAGTGTATTCCTACCGCTCCTTTTGGTAATCTCACGACTTTCGAAAATGCTAACCTTGAAGAGGCAATTTTTGGTGAAATAAAATTAGAAGGTATCGTTTTACTTGGTGCCAATTTCAAAGGGGCATACCTTTATGAAGTAGATCTATCTGAAGCAATTTACCGTGAATCTGACCTTGAAGGTGCAATTACAAAACAAGGTAGAAATTAACGTATTATTTATATTTCACTACGATCAATAAAATTCAATCAGTCTGTTCTGCAAATATGATTTTACAATCAACTAATTAATGCCCTGATTTGTTCAAATTGGGGCATTTTATTTTTTCGAGCACAACTATCGTAGCATTGAAAATTATACATTAATGATTATGTATAATCTAACTGTTACGTTAATTCGACTTGCATAGTATTGAGACGTATTAATATCCAATTAGTTTACAATTCTGTATATTTTCTTTAATTTTTGTAAATATTGATATAACGATTTGCATGTTTGTTGCATTGATAGGTGTTACCTAATGAATTAACAGTGTCTGAAATAGTATTTTATCAAGTATTTCTTTGTGGAATCTGATCCTGTATAATTACTTTACTCAAACATCTGTTGTTCACACATCTTTCGGTATAATCCATTTTTTTGAAACAAATCTGTGTGATTACCACTTTCGACAATTTCTCCATCGCTAATTACTAAAATGTTATCTGCACGCATGACCGTTGTTAGTCGATGAGCGATAATAAAACAGGTTCTACCTTTCATCAAGTTTGTTAGTGATTCTTGTATTACAGCCTCAGATTGCGTATCAAGTGCAGAAGTCGCTTCATCAAGCACGAGTATCGGTGCGTTTTTTAGAATAGCGCGAGCAATTGACAACCGTTGTTGCTCTCCACCAGAAAGTGTCCCACCCGCTTCCCCTATTTGTGTGTCGTATCCTTTGGGTAGTTTAGTGATAAAACTGTGTGCGTTTGCCTTTCTGGCAGCATCAACGATTTCTTGTCTGTTAGATCCAGGAGAACCGTATTCAATATTTTCAAGAACTGTCCCATCAAAAAGAAAGGTATCCTGTGGTACAAGTGCGATATTTTGTCTTAACGATTTCAATGTAACTTCATCAATAGATACATTGTCAATGATAATTGAACCAGAATCCACCGTATAGAACCGCAGAAGGAGATTTAAGAGTGTCGACTTACCACTTCCACTTGGTCCGACAAGGGCGATAACCTGTCCGGGGTCTGTTTTGAAGTTTACATTTATGATGACAGGAGTTTGTTGATATGCGAAAGAGACATTTTGGAATTCGACTGCACCTTGTATGTTTGTTAGTTCCGTGTCCCCTTCTGATACACTCTCTTTTTCAGTGCTTATATCGGATAAGTTGAAAATGCGTTCTGCTGATGCCATACTCTGTTGTAGGACGTTATTTAAGGTGCCAATAATTTTGATGGGTTTGTACATCAATCCAACCATTGCTGCATAAGCTGTAAACCATCCAATGGTCAACCGACCTTCTATGACATTCCAACAACCCATGACTAAAATGATTGCTATTCCGATAGCTCCTATCCATTCAATTAGTGGAGGAAGTAGTGAAGCAAAACGAGCACGTCGTATTGCAGAATTGTATTGACCAGTGGTTATTGATCTGAATCTTTCCATCTCGTTTTCTTCTGAGGTAAAACTCTTTATGATGTTAATTCCTGTAAGTGTTTCTTTGAGTTGTGAATAGATGTCTGAACTTCTCTGTTGGATATCCGTGCTTGCATTACGGACACGCTTTCCTATGTTACTAATAAAATAAGCAACAAAAGGGAAAATCAACATAGACAATATCGTCATTTGGAAGTTTTTATAGAATAGCATCGATCCAAAAACGATGACTGTAATTACTGAACGCATTATCACAGCAGTTGCAGTAACTGCCTGTTGCAACATTCGCACATCATCAGTGACTCGTGTCATCACGTCACCACTGCGATGTTTTGAGAGAGTTCCAAGTGGTGCTGATACGATATTCTCATATAAGTCATTTCGCATCCGGAAACTGAATTTATTACTCACCCGTTCCATGACGTAATCGCTGAAATAAACAAAAATACCTTTTGCCAATACCAAACAGAGAAATACAGCAAAAAGCCGTAAGAAAAAACTAAGCGCATCTTCTGCATTTGTCAATGTAATTTCGTAACCTTCATAAATATTGTCTATTTCAAAAAAAAGGAGTTGAACTGGTTGGGTAGACTGATTGAATCCTTCTAATCGTTTTAGTGAATCCAGCGTATCTGCCAGAATCTGTAGTGGTCCAATATAACAAATATTTGCCAATAAAGCACAGAACATTGCTAATATGATAGAACCTTTGTAGGGTTTAAGGTGCTGAAGAAACTGAGGATGGATTTTGTTTTGTTGCAAAGAATAATCACCTAATTATGAAGATTTTACTTCATGATTAGATGTCCTGTTGAAAATAGATTTTTCTTATAGTGTTCCTGTATATTGATATTCCCCAAACTGGAGTATTTTAGTTGTCGGAGCGATGCCCTCTGGACAGCGGATAGAAAATACTCGTGTTTCAAAATCAACATTTTCAATAATTCCAACCCCAGTGGTAACACCTTCTTCATTGACCAAACCCACAAGACGTTGCTCAAAGTATGCAGTGGTTTCAGTAGAAATATTAGTTAAACTCAGATAGTTTTTTACGCTGTTTGTTGCATTATTAGTTAACTTTCTTCGAGCAATGAGACATAGAGAGCGATGACCCCATTCAGCATATACTATCTCAGTTTCAGTCAAACCAGATAGTATATCTAATTCTTTGGGATTGGCAACTCTTCCATTAAAATATGGGGTGCGTCCACCCCGTATTTGTTCAAAAGACATCTCATGAATTTTACTGTCAGCGAAATATCTCTTAAACATAGTTTGCCTATTTCGCTTGCGTGCTTCACTACTTTTAGTTCTCACCAACTTATGTGGTTGCATGTAATGTATCGATAGCCAGTTTACATTCTCAAAGCAGCCCACGATCCTTTCCAAAGTTTTTGAACGACCAATGCAAACAATATGATTTGGACGAATGAGTTCGATTTTTTGTTGTTTGAGCATTGATGCTGCACCATCGTGCACAAAACCTGTTGTATCAACAACAATAATATCGGATCCAGAATTTAATGCAGTATCAACCATCAAACGGGTTCCTGTCAACATAGGCAGAAGATTGCGTTGAGGGGATAAAGACCCTACAAAGTAGAGTTTGTCAGCCGTATGTATCTTTTCAAAGTTTGTGTTTGATTGATATATATCTGAGGATGTTGAATTAGGATCAAGTTTTCTATGAGGATTGTTCTGATGATTATTGTACCCACCAAAAGGTAGGTAGACAATTTCATTCTCACTCGTTGCAGTATAGTGCTTCAACCCAATTGTGGTAGGCGGACCAATTTGAGATTGTCCTATATCTGCATCAACAAGTGCAACTTCCATTGACGCAGCACATGCATAATCTATTAGGAATCGACAAAATGTAGATTTCCCTACATCAGAAGCACCAAGGACGAGTATACATTGGTTTGGCAGAACGACCTGTTCTGCAAGCCTTTTCCAATCGGCATTAATTCGGTACTTATGATTCATGATAGATAGACCTTAGTTGCCAAAGCTAAGTTCATATCGAAAGGTAACACCCGGTAGGTTTATGATGTCATCAATGTGTGAATTATGTTCTATACCAAGTATTTGCTCAAGCAGAGACGGCTTTCTCTGTTTTCGAACGAGTCTGGGAGTGCCTTCTATGTTACCAAGTTCACCTGCCAGAATAATTGCATCCTGTAAGTTTCCTAATTTGTCTACCAATTTATGTGTTAGAGCTTGTTTACCTGAGAAGATACGTCCGTCAGCTAAATTAGTGATTTCATCCCTTGTCAGTCGGTCATTGCGCGATTCAGATATAGCATCAACAAACTGATTATAGACATCGTCAACAGTTTCCTGAAGTATTGCTATTTCTTCATCAGATAGGTCCCGAAATATCGAACCTGAATCTTTGAACTGTCCGCTTTTTATGACTTGCTGTTCTAAACCGACTTTCTCGTATAAACCTTTCATTTTGGTAAATTGCATAATTACACCGATACTTCCGGTTAATGTACCGGGATTAGCAACAATAGTGTCTGCTGCACAAGCAATGTAATATCCTCCTGAGGCAGCAGTGCTTCCCATAGATGCTACAATAGGTTTCTTCAACTTCGTTAATTCCCGATAGATCTCTTGAACAGGTGCGACACTTCCTCCCGGTGTATTGATGCGTAAGACAATTGCCTTTACACTTGGATCATCACGGTATACATGGATATGCTTAATGTATGAGTCCGATTTTGATATAATCCCACCGATATCAATGACTGCTACTTTTTCACCCAGTGATACTGAACCCAGCATAAAACGGAGCATTAATGAGCAAAGGAATAACACAACTATAACTGATAATATAATAAGAATACGTTTCATTTTTATTTTTTAAGAATGTTCTAAACTTTGTGTGGGTCTCCTGCTTCATTAGTTGGTATATTTCTCTTTGTTGGAAGCATAACTACCCAAAGTGTTTTTAACAACCATCTCATATCAGAAAGAAAACACTGTGTTGCGACATATTGAAGGTCAATAGCTAACTTTTTTGGCATTAATTCTTTTATATAATAATTTTCAGGATCTGTCTGCGAAGACAATTTTTCCTCTTCATTTCTGTTTGCAATCTGTGAGGGTCCTGTAATTCCTGGTTTTGCCAGAAGAACTTGCTTTTGGGTTTCAGTATAGTATTGAACATAATATGGTGATTCTGGACGAGGACCGATTAAACTCATATTTCCTCTGAGGACATTGATGAAATTCGGGAGTTCATCCAATTTTGTATGACGTAAGAAACGACCGATAGGTGTAACACGCGGATCCTTGTGTGTTGTAAGACCGATTCCTATTTTATCAGCATCTACAACCATTGTTCTGAACTTATACATTTTAAAAATAGATCCACCAATACCTACACGTTTGGCTTTGTAAAATACAGGTCCTGAGGATTGAATTTTGGCAAGAATACTCCCTATTAAGAATAGCGGAGATAAAATGAGGAGAACTAAAACTGACACAATGATGTCAAAAATGCGTTTTGTCCAATAGGAATTCATACTATTAGATTGTTTCTACTGTACTTGTATCATCTGCTTCTACTTCATCGGATGTTGTAATAAGATGTCGACGAATATCAACTTGGTTAGTATCGTCAGAATCTGAAATAAATGAGCGATTAGGTTGGTAAGTTGGAACTAAATCTTGCAGTTTTTCGATAATACCCTCTATATCAATAGCCTCTGCACACTCAGCAAGTTCACTTATTTGTGATAACAACTGATCCTCCTCAATATTTTCCATTTGTGCAACAAAAATACGTTGGTGTTTGGTTGCTGTCACACCCTCTTTTGGTGTGAGAAGTTCCTCATATAATTTTTCTCCCGGTTCCATCCCAATAAAATCTATCTTTATATCTTTATCAACTTCTAAACCGGAGAGACGGATTAGGTCGCGTGCAAGGTCAAGTATCTTAATCGGTTCACCCATATCCAACATTAGTATTTCTCCACCATTACCCATTGCACCGGCTTGTATTAAGAGTTGGACAGCTTCTGGAATAGTCATAAAGTATCGTGTTGCTTCTCGATGTGTGACAGTGACTGGACCACCTTTGGCGATTTGACGTTTAAAATTTGGCAATACACTTGCACGGCTGCCAATGACATTACCAAAGCGGACAGCAATAAATTTAGTTCCGTTGCGATTTGCTTTACATTGGATAAGTTTTTCAGTCACTCGTTTGGAAGCACCGTAGACACTCGTTGGGTTGACAGATTTGTCTGAGGAAACAAGTATGAACGTCTCAACGTGATGTTTAATCGCAGCGTCAATAAGGTTTTTCGTGCCAAGGATGTTGTTTTTCACTGCCTCATCAGGATGATTCTCCATGAATTTGACATGTTTGTGTGCAGCAGCGTGAAAAATGATGTGAGGACGGTACCGTTCTATAATCTGGTATACCTTTGGATTGTCTCGTATATCTCCGATGATTAATTCTCTATATAGTTTCGGATCAGATTCCCGCAATTCCATATCAATATGGTATAGACTGTTTTCTCCACGTCCGAATAGAATTAACAATTCGGGATCGAGTTTTGCAACTTGTCTACAGAGTTCTGAACCAATAGAACCTCCGGCACCAGTTACCATCACACGTTTACCCGAAAGATTCTTTGAAATTTCTGCTAAATCTATAGGTGCAGTGGAACGGTTAAGCAAGTCTTCCAACTTTACCTCACGAATATGACTGATACTAACTTTACCCTCAAGTATAGCGTGTATATTTGGAACTATCTTGAATTGACAACGTCTGTATTCACACTGACGGATGATATCTCTTATTTTCCCTCCCGGTGCCGATGGTATTGCAATGATAACCTCTTCAATTTCGCGTTTGCGAGCAATGTATGTGAGGTCACGTGTGGTGCCGAGTACTTCAAGACCCGCAACAGATTTTCCGACTTTCTGTAGATTATCGTCAATAAAACCGATAGGCAAATACCCTTTTTCTGGATTCCCTCGCAGTTCTTTTAAAACACCGATTCCAGCCATGCCAGCACCAACAATTAGGACTTTCGTTCGTGGTGAGGCAACCTCTTTTAGCCTGCCTTCACGTATTATACCATGTGAAAATTTTGTGAAACCAATAAATAGAGCACTATATATCCCGTCAATTAAAAAGAATGCCCAAGTGTCAATACGTTTTAGGATTACCGATAGACAAATTAAAAGTAAACAAGATATCGCAACCGCAGAAGCATAGGAACGAAATTCTTTGACACCAGCATACCGCCAGATAGGCTTATAAATCTTAAATGATAAAAAAGTAGTAATACGGATTAATGTAACAACACTTGCCATAAAAATAAAGAGTTGCAGAGAAGAGAAATTGGAGAGAAATGGTATTTGCTCAAAACTTGTTAGTACATCAAAATTAAGTTGTCTACATGTAAAATAGGTTAATAGGAATGAGAGATTAACGAGCAATATGTCAACAATAACAGATGAACTCCATTTTATTTTGTATTTTTCCATATTACCTCCTTTGCTTGTGTGTATCAACGCACACTAGCACAACAAAAAATATATGTATAATTCCAAATTACAATAATATGTCTACTATATCAGTTTGTAAACTTGTTCAAGACGTTCTACGAGAACTTGCCAATCATAACTTGTTTCAACCCGTTTCCTACCAGCCTTAGCAAGATCATGTTTAACATCTGGGTTTTCAATCAAATTATTGACACTTTCTGCGAATAATTTTGGTGTGTCGGCAATGAGTAGTTCCTTATCTACTTCCGCTTCTAAACCCATAGCACCAATTGATGTGGTTACCACTGGTGTTTCCATTGCCATTGCCTCTAAATTCTTTGTTTGTATTCCCGAACCAGCGCGTAATGGCGCGACAAAGACTGATGCCTTCTGAAAATATGGACGGATATCTGGCACAAAACCTGTGACAATCACTCCTTTTTTTTGTGAAAGCCTACGTACCTGTTCAGTCGGATGATTGCCAACAATATAAAAAGTAATTTCAGGGTGCTGTTTTTGTATCAGTGGAAAGATATCATTACAAAAATATATGACCGCATCTGAGTTAGGAAAATAGTTCATAGTGCCAGTAAAAAGTAAGTTTTTCGATCTATCCTTAGCACTTTCGTTTTGAATAGATGATGTCATGTTATATGTTTCTGCACCGTTATTTATGTTATCTTGCATTGGATTAAAATACTTGAGATCAACCCCCATTGGAACAACTGATAAGTTGAGATTCTTATCTTGATTAAGCAGATAATCACGGTCAAAGTTCGCAACGACAGTACCACTGTCAAACGACTTCATTATCTCAACTTCATAGCGTCGAACCCGTTTTTCTTCCAATTTTACCAAAAATCGTTTTGGCGTGCAATCTAATTCTGCACGACGCGCCAAATTTAGTGCTAATGAATCACACAAATCCAGTACCTTCGTAATACCACGTGTCTTTTTTACATATTGCCCCATACGAAAGAGTTGTGCATGTATCAGATCATAGTCTATTTCATCAAGTAGTTGGTTGATTTTCCGTTGCATCTGTGATGAATACCAATAATGCACCTGTAATGGGTTAGGTGATAAACAATGTATCGCAGTATTGATTGAAGCAAAAGTGGGTCTAAAACGAACCCACTCCACACGTTCACAGAATGGTTGAAGATGTTCAACTGCTTCTATGTCAGAATCAGACTCAGCAAAAAAAACCGATGTTATGTCATGCCGTTTGGAAAGTTGTTTGATAAAGTGGTATGATCGAATGCGGTCTCCACGATGTGGTGGATATGGACATCTTAGACTTAAAAATAAGATACGCATTTTCTATGAAACCAGGATCGTACATGACTATGTAGAAGGTAATTCCGCTTCGTCAATTAACATAACCGGAATTCCATCCCGAATAGGATAACGACGCTTACATTCCCCACGACAAACTAATTTTTCTTCCGCTTCAACGTGTTCAATCTTACCTTTACATGCGGGACATGCAAGAATTTCAAGCAACGTCTCCGACAAGTTATATGGCTTTTCAGCATTCATTACATTACTCCAAAAATACTATTGCAATGGCAAGTATATAGTACCTATCTTCTTACCTTCCGTGACATTTTTTATATTTCTTTCCACTACCACATGGACACGGAGCATTCCGTCCAACCTTCGGCATATTACCCATTGCTTGTTGAGAAGCAAATTCTGCTGAAGTTTGAGAACTATCATTTGCAGCTGCAGCAGGTCTACGCTGCGCTGGTTGACGAGAACCACTTGGTCTTCTATTGGGAGCACGACGAGGAGCTTCTGTATTCACTCGTGATTTAAAGACAAATTCGCTTACCTCTTTTTCTATTGTTCGATACATCGATTCAAATACACCAAGTGCTTCACTTTTGAACATGACAATTGGGTCTTTCCCACCATATCCAGATAACCTCATCTCTTGTTCAATAAAATCAATGTTATACAGATGATCTTTCCAATGGCTATCAATTCTATCTAAGAGTAGAAGCCGTTCTAATAACCGCATCGTTTCAGATCCCATCTCATCTTCACGTTGTTTATATGCTGTTTTGAGTGACGCAATGATTTGTTCGTTGAGTTCGTCAGCGGATATATCACTTAATTGTTTACTGATCGTAATGTCAAATGGAAAAGTAGTAGTAAGCCATTTCTCAAACTGCTCTAATTCCTCCTTTTCACGTGGACCCTTTTCAGGCATAGCATCGTATATTTGATCCTCAACCACGTTATCAATCATTTCCCAAACAGTTTCTTTCGGATCTTCATCTGACAGTATGGTATCCCTTAATGAATAAATCGTATTGCGTTGTGCTTCCATAACATCGTCGAATTTGAGTATATTTTTACGAATATCAAAGTTCATCTGTTCAACGCGCGTCTGTGCTTTTTCGATTGATTTAGAGATCCAAGGGTGTTCAAGCGGCATATCATCGGTCATTCCTGCGCGACTCATGAATCCTTGTAGACGTTCTGAACCAAACTTTTTCATGAGATCATCCTCCAGCGATAGGTAGAATCTTGAGGAGCCGGGATCTCCCTGTCTACCTGAACGACCGCGCAATTGGTTATCAATACGGCGAGAATCGTGACGTTCGGTGCCAACGATATGAAGTCCACCAGCTTTCAGTACCTGTTCTTGGTTGTTTTTACATATCGCTTCCGCTTCTGCAAATGCTTCATTCCATTCATCAGATTCCGTGTCTGGAGAATGCTCTACAGGATCAAGCTTCTTCTTTCGAATCATATCCTTAGCTAAACCTTCAGGATTACCACCGAGTAGAATATCTACACCTCTACCCGCCATGTTTGTAGCTATTGTTACTGCCCCCGGTATTCCCGCTTGTGCTACAATATCTGCCTCACGAGTATGTTCTTTAGCATTCAAAACTTGGTGTTTGATATTACGAAGTCTTGATCGTAGTAGTTTGCTTAACTTTTCTGAATTCTCAATGGAAATTGTCCCAACAAGCACCGGACGACCTTTTTCATGCTGCTCTACAATATCCTCCAAGACAGCCTTATATTTTGCTTCTTCAGATCTGTAAATTTGGTCCGGATTGTCAATCCGAATCATCGGTTCATTAGTTGGTACAACAACGACATCTAACCCATAAATATGTCCAAATTCATTTGCTTCTGTGGCAGCAGTACCCGTCATACCCGCAAGTTTCTCATACATACGGAAATAGTTTTGGTAAGTGATTTTAGCAAAAGTTTCGTTTTCTTGTGCTATTTTAACCCGTTCTTTCGCTTCAATGGCTTGATGAAGTCCTTCACTTAATCTTCGACCGATTTGTTTTCGTCCTGTGAATTCATCAATCAATAACACTTCACCATTTTCAACCAGATAGTCAATATCATTCTTGTAGAGATGATGTGCAGTTAGAGATTGATTCAGATGGTGAACAAGCATAATATTGTTATGATCATACAAGTTCTCTATGTTGAGAAGACGTTGTACTTCTTCTATACCCTCATCTGTGAGAACGACACTCCCTCGCGATTTCCCTTTTTCATCAATTTCATAATGTATCTCATTACGGAGTTGCGTAACAACATGATTTATTTTACGATAAAGTTCTGCAGGTTTATTAGAGGGATCAGAAATAATGAGAGGGGTACGGGCTTCGTCAATAAGTATACTATCAACTTCATCAAGAATGGCATACGGATGTCCACGTTGTGCTTTTGATTCTATGGTCAGTGCTCTGTTATCGTTCAGGTAATCAAAACCGAACTCACTATGGACTCCATAAGTTATGTCTGCTTTGTATGCAAGTTTTTTCTGTTCATGCGGCATCAAACTCAACGTCAACCCAACAGACATTCCGAGAAAGTTGTATATTTTCCCCATCCATTCAGCATCACGACGCGCAAGGTAGTCATTCACAGTTGCGAGGTGAACACCTCTTCCTGAAAGCGCATTGAGATAGACAGGAAGTGTTGAGGTTAAAGTTTTACCCTCACCTGTTCGCATTTCAGCAATTGCACCACGATGCAGTGCAGCACCACCGATTATTTGCACATCATAGTGACGTTGTTTTAGTGTTCTAACCGCTGCTTCTCGAACAACTGCGAATGCCTCAACTAATACATCATCAAGGGATGCACCTGCATCCAACTGACGACGAAAGTATGGTGTCTTGGCTTGAAGTTTCGCATCATTTAATTTCTTAATTTCCGGTTCTTGTCGATTCACCGCTTCAACGATATCACGAAAACGTTTGACATCACGTTCTTCCTTACTACCGAAAACTTTAGTCATTACTTTTTCAAACATATCCTACTATGAATATACTCAAACGATTACATCACATTATTATCCATCATGATAGTAATGTAATTGTTCAATATCATTCATCTCCTATATGCTGTGGTGCTGTATGTATCTGTCCATCTATTCCGATAATTTCTATTAGATTATTTTCGTCCAAACGTTTTCGAATAACTACATAAATTAGGGTTGTTCCAACTGATGCTAATGAAAACAGATAGGCGACAACACCACTGGCTAAACCAATTAACGTTACTGTAAGCAAGATGACACAGATTACTGTTGAAATAGTTGGAACTGGAAGTTGGGAAGTATTATCAAATCCAAAAAGCACAGCGTCATCCCTAAATAAAAAACCAATTACTTTTTGCAGTCCACCACCCAACCATTCATTTGCGATTATAATAGTTTCCTGTATAAATGGGGTATGTAGAGTAAATGTTGGAATTAATACTATCATGATCCCCGCAATACAGAATATTCCCCATATTGGCACCAACAACAGCTTAAGAAAAAACAGCAATATCCCATATCCTACGAGCCGCCATGGCTGATTCCAAACTATCGAAAAGAGTTGATAGACTGTTTCAAAAGCATCTGAACCTGTGGTGGCAACAATCGCTGGCATAAAAAACAAACTGGCAATAAATACAACAAATATAAATGCTGTGAGAAGACCTATAAAAAATGCAATAGGGGAAAATACGGAGGCAATTATGAGAAGTGGTTTCCCAATATAAGGTATTCTGCCAAAAAGCGCAACGGTAATTGGTATCATTAGTAGAAGAAGGATGAGAAAAGGTAAGGATAAGAAGGACCCAATCACTGTTTGCCATTTGTGTCTTATAAACTTTAATGCATCTCCAACAGAGAAGTATATATCACCACGTAATTGTTCTATAGTTATTTTGGATGTCATTGTGCTGACAAGGAAAAAGATTGAGGCGAAGATAATTATTCCAAACCACATTGCACCAATAGTGAGTGGCTTTAGGTCAGTAGCAATGAATGGAGGTACTGGCAAGAGACCGTAAGAATCCCAATACGAATTCACTTCTGATCCACCAGTAATTGCAAGACTGAGATAGACCAATATTTCGTATAACAGATAGGCAAGTAAAATACCTACCAGATGAAGTCCTATCCTTCTGCCACTAAAGCCGTACCTACAAACTCTAAAGATATCTGTGAATTTGAATTGGAACTGTCCCATGTGCTTTGCCAGATTGTTGGATGCGTAAATTGGAGAGTTAAAGTCGTTTGTATATTAGAGAGAATCATTGTATAATACCATAATTTAACCTTTTTTGTCAATATTAAATCTGACTGTTTGGGTATTTTCGTTATTAGAATCTTCTGTAATATGGAATACTATTTATTCTTGTCCTTATATGATTACAGGTTGACTATCAATTGAATGTGTGATACAATTAAACTACTGAAATTGAACAAATCCAAAGGAATATACACTAACACAAATAGTTTTAGTCATTGAATCTACTTAACTATTTCCCTATCACAACCAGAAATGATAATGTACCGACTAATCACATATACAATTATTATACTTACCGTTTTCCCATCCATATCGGTTGAAGCAGATAACACAGACATCCACGAAAACGCTGGCACACGCGCTATGACTTTCCTAAAAATAGGTGTTGGTGCAAAGGCAATGGGGATGGCAGAATCACAAGTCGCTGCCACAGATGATCTTTATGCTTCCTACTGGAATCCCGCTGGTCTCATAAAACTTGACAAACCCCAACTCGCACTTATGCACAACGAATGGTTCGCTGATATCAATCACGAATTCATTGGATTTGCTTTTCCAATTGGTGACAACAATACAGTTGGTGCCAGCGCAAATTTCCTGTCTTTTGGAGAACTGCAAGGACGCGATCAAGATGGAAACGAAACCGAAATATTCCGTCCCTATGATCTCGCAGTAATTCTCTCGTATGCGCGCGGATTCGGTAAAACATTAGCTGTTGGTATAAACGCAAAATATTTACAAGAACAGATTACTGACGAAAATGGAAACGGATATGCCTTCGATTTTGGTGGGTTATACACTTTTTCACACATGCCACTCTCATTTGGCATCAATGCTCAACACGTAGGTCCACGAGTAAAATATATAGAGGACTCATTTCCACTGCCATTTGTCCTCAGATTAGGCACTGCATATAGACTATGGAAAGATACTGTTATACTTACCATTGATTTTATTCGTCCCACTGACAACGATAATTCTATTGGGGCAGGAATAGGTTATACAATTGCAAATATCTTACAACTCCGCACTGGGTATAAATACAAATTAGGTGGAAATGATTTAGGTCCTATCTCAGGTTTGGCAGGTGGATTTGGATTGACACTTAAGCATTTCCAAATTGATTACGCACTTGTACCATTCGGTGTATTGGGATTAACACACCGTTTCTCGCTGATTGCAAGTTTTTAACCACATAATATGTTGGATGATGCTTTATTTTATTGAAGAAAGAAACGCTTCAAATAGTTTTCGTCTATGTTCTCTGAACTTCTCATTTTGTGTCATCCTCTCAGGATGATATTGCACACCGACCATAAATTGTTTTGAGGGATTTTCCATCGCCTCGACGATACCATCTTCTGAACGGGCAGTCACCACAAAACCTTCACCAATATCATCTACTGCCTGATGATGAGCAGAATTCACTTCTTCTGCACTTTCACCAATTATCTTTCCAAGCACACTTTCAGGTTCAATCTCAATATTGTGTCGTGAATCTTTAGCGGATATACTGGGGTGTGTGACCGCTTCTTGCGGATATTCCGTTTCTATATCCTGATATAGGCTTCCTCCCATGGCAACACTCATCACTTGAATCCCGCGACAAATTCCAAAAACTGGAATGTCTTGGTTGAATGCTTCTTCAAATATTGATATTTCTAATTCATCACGATCTTCATTGACGTTTATGATTTCTGGATGCCATTCTTGATTAAAGTAATCTGGATGAATATCTCCACCTCCAGGAAGCAATAATCCATCTATCTGCGACACAAAATCCTTAGCATTTCCACAACCACGAATTAATAAGTGTGCCTCTCCTCCATACTCCTCAATTGTAGTAATATAATTTTTGAACATGTGATTTCCGTCACGATCAACTACAGGGATACCAATTTTGGGTTTCATAGGTCATCTACCTTCCATGTCTATTTGTAATAAACTTAATATATATTTCTGAATCAGATAATTAACCATTAGTTGATAAAACTTACATGATATGATTATTTTTCTTGACAAACATAAATTGATGTGTTATAATATATTTCACATAGTAATTATATCGGTCTTACCCTATATGACACACAAAAAATCAAGGAAAAACAAAAAAATGCGAAAATCGCGTCACATTCCTTGTACAGCTTAGCTTTTCCACGTCAATGTGACGTGAAAAACGTCCTAATTAGGACGTGCAAACGTCACAATTAGATACATACAAATTCCTAATTGGACGTGTAACGTCATTTTTCTAATGCAGATCATTGGACATCGTTAGATTTTGTGTGCTATTGGATGTAGTTGAGTTAGAATATCAACAATTGAAGAATTATTGTTTACTACCAAGAACTTTTGCATATTTAAGACAGATATGGTATAATTAGCACATGGAATTTAGACTTGAAGAAGTTCCAGGAAAAGAATTATCAATCTCTGAGAATGGTGAACCAACACTCACCTATTGTTATGGAGAGTCAATAACACAACCCCACTATCACCCTATAAATGCTCCGAATGGACAAGTGATGACAATAGGTATTGGAAATAAGCATTTACCGGGTCTCTGTTTCTCAATTGGATCGGTGAAAGATGAAAGTGGAAAACAAATAGAGTTACAAAAGAAAACTACAAACCTTGAATGGGAAACATTAAAAGAATATGTCCAATTCGTTAGCATAACCGAATTCCAAGAAAACAGCCATAAGATAATAAAGAACTGTGAGACGATAGTTCTACCACAACAAAACAACATACAAGTAATTGATATAAACATTGATTTACATGCTCCATCTAACCCTATTACGGTTGATAACATCGGATTAGGTTATTATGCAGCCGAAATGGAACATCGGAAAGCAGCAAATTCAGATGGTAGAATCGGTGAAATGGAAGTGAACGAGAAGGAATCTGTGTGGGGAACACTTTGTGGTATAATCGGTAACACATCCATCGGATTGGCAATTCTTCCACATCCAGAAAATGGACAAACAATATTTCTTGCTGAAGACGCATATCTTGGATATCTGTGTGCACAATCACAACCGTTTACCTTAGACACAAAGGCAATTCGAACCACAAAATACCGTGTGATTGTTTATGTTGGAGACCTTTTTACGATTGACATATCGGATTACTATAAAAAATATATAAGTGGTCAAAGTTAAATTCTAAAATGTATGTTAAACCGCATAATACAATGAAAACTAAATCACCTCTTCCAATCTACTCATCCCAATCTCAATTAATTCCTGATGACAAGTTGTTAACACAACCTTCTGATATAAACATCAAAAAACAATTCCAACGCAATGTCTATATTGAAACCTATGGGTGTCAGATGAATGTCAGTGACAGTGAACTCATGACAGGTATCTTAACACAGGCAGGACATCGCACAGTATCTGATATTGATGATGCAGATGTAATCTTGCTGAACACCTGTGCCATCCGTGAAAACGCAGAAACCAAGGTCATAAATCGGCTTGAGCATCTAAATCATAAGAAGCGACGTGAAGGGAATCTCATAATCGGAGTTTGTGGCTGTATGGCACAACATCTCCGCGATAAGATTTTGGATGCAGCACCTTATGTAGACCTTGTTATGGGACCTGATGCGTATCGCAACTTACCTATGGCACTCAATGCTGTAGTGAGTGGAGATCCATTTCTTGGCTTGCAGTTGGATAAAAGCGAAGATTATGCTGATATCGCACCCATTAGAAAAGAAGGGATCCGTGCATGGCTCACAATTCAACGAGGATGTGATAAAATGTGCACTTTCTGTATCGTACCTTTTGTCCGAGGTAGAGAACGAAGCATTCCCTTGAAAATACTTACAGATGATGTTAAAAGACTTGTGGAGGAAGGCTTTAAAGAAATTGTACTACTCGGACAAACAGTCAACTCATACCATGATGGAAACCATGATTTTGGTGAACTCCTTTGGAGCATTGCTGAAGTTGACGGTGTGGAACGGGTCCGATTTACATCACCACATCCTGCAGATGCCACAGACAGTATGATTGATGCGATGGAAAATTGTCCGGAAGTATGTAATCAACTCCATCTCCCTTTGCAATCTGGATCCACTCAGGTGTTACAACGAATGCGAAGAACATACACCGCAGAACAATATCGTGAGCTGGTTTCAAAAATCCGTGATAAAATACCACAGATTGCTATTTCAACTGATGTCATTGTCGGTTTTTGTGAGGAAACCGAAAAAGATTTTAAGCAAACCTATGAACTAATGGAAGAAATCAGATTCGATTCTGCCTTTATGTTTAAGTATTCTGATCGAGATGGAACATTAGCAAACAAAATGCTACCCGATGATGTACCTGAAAAAGAAAAGGCAAAAAGATTAAACGAGATTATCAATCTACAAGAGAAAATCTCTGGAGAAATTAACCAATCAAAGATAGGAACTACTGTACCTGTTTTGATTGAAGGAGATAGCCGACGAAATGCTGACCAATATCACGGTAAGACCGATACATTCAAAACCACAGTTTTCCCAAAGGAAGAGACACAGGTCGGTGATATTGTCAATGTGAAAATACATTCTGCTACTGCACATACGTTGATTGGTGATATAGTTAGATAAAATGTTAACAGTATTGGTATTCTGATACCTGTTGCGTTCGTTTTATTCGAGAAAGATTATTGAATTTTATGCAAAAAATCAGAATTAAGAACAGAACAGAAATTGAGAAAATGAAGCGCAGTGGACAAGCTGCCGCAAAAGTTTTGCAGACTATCGCTGACGCAATTCAACCAGGAGTAACGACTTACGAATTAGAAATGGTCTCACGTAAAGCCATTGCAGATTTGAAGGCTACTTCATCATTTCTTGGTTATGTAATTCCGGATCATACTCCATATCCTGCCACAATCTGTGTATCTGTCAACAACACCGTTATACACGGAATTCCAGATATAAATGAAGTGTTAAAGGAAGGTGACATCATCGGGGTGGATACTGCTGTTCACATTGATGGGTATCACGGTGATAACGCATATACATTTACCGTAGGAAAAACAACTCCTGATGCACTAAAGTTACTTGAAGTCACTAAAGAATCATTATATGCAGCTATTTCAGAAGCAAAACCGGGAAACCGTATGGGAGATGTATCATATCAACTTCAAAATGTTGCCGAAAAAGCAGGTTTTTCCGTGCTTCAGAACTTTTCAGGACACGGTATTGGTCGTCACCTTCATGAAGAACCACAAGTACCAACCAATGGAAAACCCGGACGAGGAGTTCGTTTAAGACCGGGAATGGTGCTGGCAATTGAGGCAATGGTTAATGCAGGACAATCAAGTGTGGATATTTTGGAGGATGGATGGAGGGTTACTACCTCAGATGGGAGTTTGTCTGCACTATTTGAACATACTGTGGCAGTTCTTTCTGATGGACCGGAAATACTTACAGGGAGTCCGATATGGGAAAATCAATAAAGATACTGACTGTTCTATCTGCAATTATGATTTTCTTCGCAATATATCTCATTTTTGCTTATGCCCCTATGGAAAAAAGCATGCTGGAGATACAAAAGGTCTTCTACTTTCATGTATCATCCGCATTCATAGCATTTGTAGCATTTGGTGTCAATTTTGCCCTCTGTATTATGTTTCTTATAAAAAGGAAACCACAGCATGACATATTAGCAGTAGCATCAGCAGAGATTGGACTCCTCTTTTGCACAGCGGTGTTGTTATCAGGACCGATATGGGCACGGGTTTCTTGGCATACATGGTGGACTTGGGAACCTCGTTTAACGACAACTCTGGTAATGTGGTTGATGTATGTCGGTTATTTTATTCTACGGGCAATATTGAGAGGAGAAACACGCAGAACTTTTTCAGCAGTATTAGGTATCTTTGCTGGTTTGAACGTGCCAATTGTATACCATTCAGTCAATATTTGGCAAGCAGCATCAAATATGCATCCAGGAACAAATACAAAATACGATATGGCACCAACAATGAAATTGACCTTTTGGTTCACATTCTTAGCCTTCCTCTCATTCTATGGTCTAATGTTATTTTTGCAATATCGTATGGGGGAATCTAATCTGCGATATGAAGCAATACGGCAAAAACAACTTGGAGAAATGTAAATGCGTATTATTATAATTATAACTTTTATTGGAATCTTCGGATTGTTTCTGATAGCACAAATACCTGTCGCGATAACATCGAATGAAGTTGATGCTGCAGTAACGGATGCAATTGCACAAGTCGTAAACGCTGCAGAAGAAGCTGGTGAAACAAAACCACAGATAGATGAAGATGAAGCCACAAAAACTGTACAACTGGCTATTGAGCAACTGGAATCAGAACAAAAAAGACGACTCAAATTTCTGTACGCCGCTTATTTAGTTATTTGGCTTGCTATCATGCTATATGTATTGCGTTTAGGAAGACAGCAGCATAATTTAGAACTACGCCTCTCTCAACTTGAACAAACCGAACCCAACAGTCAAGAAGAAGCAGCTGAGTAATCCTGTTCGTCCTGTTTTGCGTTTATACCCAAAAAACGTAGAAAGAGTTAATGACATGACGAAAACTAAAGTTGCGAAATTTAGCAAACTCAACGACAAAGAACCTGCTTACGCGCTCGTTGCAAATGTAGATTTAGTCATTATACGATATGATAATCAGATTTCTGTCCTATACGGACGCTGTCATCATCGCGGAGCACTACTCGCAGATGGCTATATTGAAGGTGAGAACCTGATTTGCGGAGTACACTTCTGGGATTACCGTTATGATACGGGTATAAGCGAATACCTGAATTCTGAACGACTTGCAAAGTTTGCTGCATGGATTGAAGACGACATAGTATATGTAGACGAAGATGAAATCCGTGAATGGGAAAAGGAGAATCCTCAACCGTATCACCGTGAAAAATATCAAGGAAACTATCAAGATATTCATGGTACAACGGAGGAACCTTATGTCAATGAAATCCAAGAATTAGCAAGTAATGGATTAAGCAATGTTGGACACCACGGACAAACAGCAGCAATGGGTGTGCTGAGAAATGACTTACCCAATTGGGATGATCTGCAATTTGTCGTCGCACAACTCTACAAAACCCCACATCTTGACGATACACCGGTTGGCACTGAATTAACAGTCGGTCCAAATGCAAAAAAACCGCTGAAATTAGATATACCGATCTTTGTTTCTGATATGAGTTTCGGTGCTTTGTCAGCAGAAGCGAAAATTGCGTTGGCAAAGGGGGCTGAAATGGCTGGAACTGGTATATGTTCTGGGGAAGGTGGTATGTTGGAAGCTGAAGCAAATGCCAACAGCCGCTACTTTTATGAACTTGCATCTGCACGATTCGGTTTCTCTTTTGACAAATTAGATCACGCACAAGCATTTCACTTCAAAGGAGGACAAGGTGCAAAAACGGGTACAGGTGGACATCTACCCAGCAGTAAGGTGACTGAGGAAATCGCCGCTGTCAGAGGACTGTCCGCAGGTCAACCAGCAATCTCACCTGCACGATTTCCTGATTGGGAAACCCTTGATGACTTCGCAAAATTCGCTGACTTAGTTCGAAAAGAAACAGGTGGTATTCCGATTGGATTTAAGCTCTCCGCACAACATATTGAAAAAGACATTGAATCAGCACTCCAAATAGGTGTGGACTACATTATATTGGATGGTAGAGGTGGTGGAACAGGTGCTGCCCCACTTCTGTTTCGAGACAATATTTCAGTACCAACATTGCCTGCCTTAGCACGTGCGCGCAAATATCTTGATGATACAGGTAACAGCAATATTACACTTATCATCACAGGAGGTTTAAGAACAGCAGCGGATTTTGCCAAAGCGTTAGCACTCGGTGCAGATGGAGTCGCAATAGCCAATTCTGCAATGCAAGCAATCGGATGCATCGGAATGCGTGCATGTCATACAAACAACTGTCCTGTGGGAATTGCAACACAAAAAGAAAATTTACGGGCACGATTGAAGGTTGAAGTAGCAGCTAAACGTTTGAACAACTTCTTGTCTGCTTCAGTTGAATTGATGCAGGTGTTAGCCCGTGCGTGTGGACATACTCATTTGAACAATTTCAGCCTTGATGACCTAACTACTTGGAAACGCGAAATCGCATATCTAACTGGGGTGAAATATGGAGGGGTTGTCCCGTAATAACGGTCTTAGAAATTGCTATCTGGTATATCCTCCCAATTGTGTTTAGGTGAATATCCTATATCGTGTTCTGCTTGCTTCCAGTCATAACGGGAGTCTGATCGACCAGCAACTGCGTTATATGCACCATAACTCACATGTTCTGATTCGATAGCGCATTCCACACATTGAGCAACATCTCTCGGATCAACATAGACAAACCAAGGTTCTGACACGGTTTTAGGTGCTGATGGTCCGGGATTCATGCCATCACCATCAATAACTCCTGGACGGATATGAATTACCTTCAAACCGTGTGCCTGATGATATGCTAAACCTATCTGTTCACCGAGATATTTCGCCAACGCATAATTAAGGTCGCCTCCACCAAACTGAAACGGTTTATCAACTTGATATGGTAATTGAACACCAGGTGAGGGTGGACATGCTGAAATACTGGAGATGTTTACTAACTTCTGCACATGCTGTCTAATACATGCCTCAGCGACGTTCCAAGTTCCCTTCACCATCACATCAGCAAACAGAGTATTAGGTTTACCGTGCCTTTCACGTACTAACGCGACAAGGTGTATAACAGCATCTTGACCTGCACACGCTGCTTCAATCTCAGCAGATTTTGTAACATCTGCCTTAATGAAGTTTATACCCTCATACTCTTTTTTAGGTTCAGCAATATCGGTAAGTGTTAAGTGATAGGATGTATGCAACTGATCAATTACAAACTGTGCGAGGTAACCTGCAGCACCAGTAATCAGTATCTTTTCAATAGACATTTGCTTTCACTCTATCCATTTCCAAACGGTGGTTCAGAATAGATGGTATCGTTATAGCCTACATAAAACACATTACCAATTTGTACAGTTGGAGCACGTAGGCTACCGCTTCGTCCGAGAACTACATTCAGAACATCGTCCCGTACATCCTCATTAGGTATAAAGGTTTCCACCTTCTTGCCTTTAGCGACAACAATCTGCTCAGCAGATCCAATTAATTCCCATACAGCGTCCGATTCAAGTTTATCTTTTCTCGCATCTGATCGGTTTTCTGCTTGTATATTATTTGTGTCAAGTACCTCTTGCACTTTCTTGCATGAGTTTCAGCCATTTCTAAAATAGATCCAATCAATCGTCATAATTCCTCCACTTTAATAAATCTACCAGTATGGCGACTTTTTATAGCAGCATCAATTAAAGTAAGTGTTTCAAGTGCATCAACAAATGGAGAACGAACGAGTGTTCTGTCTCCAGTTTCAATTGCTCTCAACCACGCTCCTGTTTTGTCTAAACCTATACTGTTTTGAGATTTAGCAGTTTCATTTATCTTTTCACCATTGAGATATCCCTGAATGGAATTATCAGCCATATTTGCCTGTAGCCGTAAATGCGGACCGACTACCTCAACATCAAAACAAAACTCCTCAGTTCCACAATGATTCAGATGCGTACCGAACACTCCATTGTCTAATTCGTAAGTCATCTGTATAGCATTTTCTGCATCAAACTCTGTCCGTTCCAGTGCCATATTTTTTATAGTCAATGCATGTGCTTGTAAGGGTTTCGGGTTTCCCATAACATACCGTGCACAATCCAACACATGCACAGCCTGTTCTGCTAATGGACCGCCACTAATCTCTGACTGTAAGAACCATGTAGGCATTTGAAATGTGAGGTAGTAGTTAATAGTACAGACTGTTCTAACCAAATGGACAGTCTGATTAGCAATTAAAGTTCTAAGTCTTTCATAGAGTGGGTGATATCTGAGTTGGAAACCGACAGCTGCGATGACATCAGCATTCTGAATATATTCCAGACACTTACGTCCATCTGTGACATTGAGTGCAGGAGGTTTCTCAACCATCATTGGGATGCCACGTTCACATGCCATCTTGATTGGCTCTATACGAACAGGGGGTGGCGTTGTAATCACCACCCCGTCCATCTCTACATCAAAAAAATCACTCAACACATCAGTAGCAATTTCAGCATCAGTAAGTGACGCAAGTTCTCGTGCTGCTTCAACACGAATATCATGAACAGCAACTATACGCGTCCCATAGTTAGTTATTGCACTGTGGTGATGTCTACCCATCCTACCAGCACCGATGATGCCGAGAGACAATGACTTACCACAATTTCCTTTCTGTGCAGAGGATTGTTTTGGCATTACTTATGTTTCAAGTTACCCCATGTTACGGCAATTTTGCCCTTTGGTTCAACTGGGGCTGGGTTTCCTCCTGGTGTTACGACAGTAATGTTATCGTACTGTGCGTGTTCAGCACCGCTCATGCGAAAACCGATTTTACCAGTTGAAAAGGCTCCCTCTGAATCTGTCCATTCACTTACAAAAGATAATTCGTCAGAATCACCACCTATGGGTCCTATGTAAGCCTTAAAGTTGGAACCTGACCGCACCTCAAATTTTGATCGGTACCACACATTTGCTTCTCGATCAACGCCATCTTCAAATGCGCCTGGTTCTGCTGCCCACCCACCATTGACTCTACGATGCCAACGGATGTGTTGTGGTGTGTGTCCCGAACCATCTGTTGAAACCTGATGCATGTAAATGTTGTTAGCATCCTGTCCGTGGAAAACAAATCCAGTTAAGCCATTCTGTGTTGCTTTGAAATCTGCGTAATAATCGTATTCTTCGGGAAAATCATCAACACTAAGTCCTACTTCACCACCTGGAATGAATAACACACTATTACCGAGAGCATCGTGTCCATCGGCATTATCTTCAATCACCCAGCTACCTTGTGGTGACCATTTATCAGTATCAATCTCACCACTCTCAAAATCATCATGAAACAGAATTTCAGCTGAAACTATTCCAGCACACAAAATCAATATTAAACAGATTAAGTATCTCATATTACTTCATCTCCTTGTGGAAATAGGAAAATTTAGATAGCTCAGTTGCCAGTTCTTGTATTTCCCTATTCAGTTTATTTTATTATATTTATACAGTTGGATCAACTGTCATTGAAAAATTATACCATACATTACGTTTATTATGAAACCAAAATTGATAACAAAACTTACATGTCAATGTGATAGATCAATAAATAAATCTTTTATTGATCTATTGACGTTTAAGGTTTCCCCAGGTTAGGGCAAGTTTCCCATGTGGTTCTACAGAAAAAATGTCGAATCCAGCAGAGGAAATGACAATGTTATCGTATTGAGCACGTTCTCCTCCACTCATCCGTATACCAATTTTACCTTTCTCAAAAGATTTTTGTGCATCTGTCCATTCACTAACAAGGGTAAGACCATCGTCTTCGACTCCGACATCACCCAGATAGGCTTTAAAATTATAGTTCTTACGTACCTCAAACTTGACACGATACCATACATTTTGGTCGCGATTTACCTTGTCGGCGAAGGGTAATGCGTCTACTGAATACCCACCACCAACTTTTCTGTGCCATCGGATGTGTTGTGGTGTATGTCCAGATCCTGCTGTTGAAACCTGGTGCATATAGACATTATTTCCGTCTTGTGCATGAAAGACAAAGCCCGTCAGACCAGCAGCCACAGTTCTAAAATCAGCGTAATAGTCAAATTCTTCAGGAAAATTATCAACGCTTAGACCGATTTCACTTCCTTGTACAGCAAGCACTTTTTTACCAAGAACATCGTGCTCATCATCACTATCCTCAATTGCCCAGGTACCGAGCGGTGCCCAATTTTTGTTGTCAACTTTACCGCTTTCAAAGTCATCTTGAAACAGTATTTCAGCGGAAACTGTGCTTACACACAGAATTAATATCAAAAACATTGCATATCGCATTTTTATTCCTCTCATAATGTTAGAACTTGTTTGTTTTTATTTGAGCCCAGATTGTTGTTAGTTTATCATTTGGTTCAACTGCCATCGGATCAGAACCCCCATATATCTCTATCTCATCTATTCGTGCACCATTGTTTGCACGAATGTGGATACGCAACCAGCGTGCTTCCACATCGTCAAAGGTTATCTCAGTAGTTTTACTGATGGGACCACCTTCATGTGTATAAACCTTTTTCCAGGTCCCTGCATTAGAATCGGCATCAGCTTTTGTTGTCGCAACGAGAATATCAAAATCTGCTGTCATTCGGTCAATAAATCCCTGTGAATGGTCACTACCGAAGTAGATTTTGTTAACATTTGCCACTGTCCCTATATCAATTTGTGCCCATCCGGGAATTGTATCTATAATCCAACTACGGCAGTTATTGTAAAAACCGTCGTTCAGGTATTCAGTGCAGTGCCGATGTGGACACCAGCCTATTAACAAAGAGGATGCTTCAGGTTTAGCATCTATTAATAATGCCAAGTTCGGTTGTTCATCGCGAACTGTGGGTACATATTCAGGACCAGGTTTCCCACCAGCATCACAAGCATCCGTTGCTGCTTTAATGTCCTGTTCCTTGAATTCGTACCTTCCAAATTTATCTGGTCCTTTTTCTTCGTCATGAACTGCAAATGTTAAAGGTGTAATCATCAGAACTACCATGGTAAGTAAACAGAAGACTGTAAATCTCATCGTGAATTCCTCCAATTGATACAAAGTAATTTGTTTGAAGTTTCAACAAAGGTTAATGTCCGGTAAGTGGAGCGAACTCTTACTGTCTTTAGTTAAACCGGGGTTGTCTTGCAGTTGGATTTCTATTTAAACGGATAATTGAGTTTTTCAGTGGAAGTTCAATTCGCTTACCGTTTTGTAGATGTGATTCAATTATACCAAAAATAAGTTCTGTGCTTGCGTAAGCACATCGGACACCACCGCGCGTAGGTTGTCCAGTATCTAATGAATGGATAAGATCTTTTATGAGGTTTGCTGTGCTACTTGTTCGTTCAAAAGAAGGAAAGGTATCGGCTACTTTACATGTTCTCCATCCCGGTACATCTTGATTCTTACGAAGGTGCCATTGCCATCCGTTATTCCAGCATGTGACGGTTCCGCCATCACAAATTGCTTCCCATTCGCTACTGCGGGGTGTTAACAGGGCATGCGCTGTTACACCGTTTTCAAAGTAAATTGTTCCTGCTCCCGACGGATCAGCTTTCAACACATCCCCGTTAAAAACCGAATCACCTTGCGGAAGATAACCAGAAACCCAGCTTGCAGGAACATCGCTGTTTAGACGTAAGATTAGATCAATGTTATGGCTTGCAGTATTAAATAGAGTCCCGTTTGAATAGATGATTAGAGTGCGGAGTCTCCCAATTTCACCGCTATCAATCACCTGTTTCATTTTATCAAAACCTGTGTGCCAACGACGATTTGTTCCAAGGTTAAAGGCAACGTTATTTTCTTCTACTGCAGACACCATTGCTGCAGCTTCATCCATAGAAGAAGCCATCGCCTTTTCTGCATAAATTGCTTTTACACCGTGTTCCGCAGCGTGTATAACTATTTCTGCACGATGCTCCGGTTGTGTAGCAACACTTACGATATCCGGTTGTTCTTTTTGAATCATCTCGCGATAATCGGTATATTGCTTCTCTTTTGGAACATTATATTGGTTACCAAATTGTTCCATTACTTCTGGACGAAGATCAACACATGCGATTAATTCGGTACGATCTTCATCATAAAATCCAGCAGCGTGAGAATATGGTAACTTTATCGCTTCATAATCTGGAACTTCGTTATCAATGAATGCTCCCATACGACTACAACCGATAACTGCAGCACGATACGTTTCCATAGATCTTCTCCCATACTCTCAATTATTATGTTCACTCGACAAAATACTTACTTGCAACAACTTTCACAAAATTGTTTCCCATCACTCTATATCCCTCAGCATCTGGATGTAAGCTATCTGGGAGTAGGTCTACAAAGTCAGAACCAAACACATCTAAACCGCTAACATAGTGTATATTGTCGTCACCATAAGATTTAAGTGCTTCTGCTGCTGCTTGTACTTCTTCACGCATTTTCTGTAAACTGAAACCAACTGCGTTTGGGTTCTTTTCTCTGTTCGGACAATAGATTGGGGACATCAGGACAATAGGTATATCTGTATGTTTCTCGCGGATAATCTGGACTGCCCCGATAATTGCAGGACGAAATGCACGTGGTCCTAAACTGTTTGCTCCTTGTATGTTTATTCCCAGACACATTGAGATATAATTTGCAGGTAGGTCCCGAATCATACGTGCTACCATAGAATCAAGGTGACACTGTCCACCATAACCCAAACAGGTAAGATTGAAGTCCTGATTCCGTGCTACAATCCCGGGCCAAGTCTGTGTCGGTGATGCGGCGGAACGACACTGTGTGATAGAACTTCCATAAGTTATCCACTTGGGACGTTTGTCAATATGTGGTTCTAATGTTGCACCATCATCAATATCTAAATGACGAAGTTGAAATTTACCGAATTGAGGAAGCCATAATTCAATTACTTTATTCTTATTTGACAGATTCTCAAATACGAAACTGTTTGTTCCTTTCAAATCATAAGATGTAATGAACTCTCCATCGCAACATAGGTCAAGCATCCCAGATTCGCGTTGTTCGACAATACTTCCCGATATACGTGTAGTGTTACTTCGAAAACTGATGCGGACACCTGCTGGCATTGCAGACCTTTCTAACAAAGGTTCGGGGAACAGCACATGCATCTCATGTGGGGTTCTCCACGGCATTATGGAATCATCTGTTTTTTCAATAGACACAACACCTTGCCAATTCAAATGTGCTGCGTCAGGTTTCAAATGCATTACAATATTCTCCTTATAGTGAAATGGTTACATTGCGTCAACAACTGCGCGAAGTTGACGGATTCCATCTAACATCTGTTCTGGGTTACCCCAATGTTCAATACTTGCAGCACCTGTAAATCCGTCGTCTAACAGTGTTCTTAACAACTCTTCATAGCGTAAATCTGTATCTCTAATCGGATCAAGATTCTTCTGCCGATTCGGTTTTACATGTACATGACGAACAAGTCCTTTTATATGCGAATATCCATCTGGCAACGGCTTTTCATCACAGTTTATTCCGTTATTTACATCCCAGCAGGAAGCAAGCGCAGGACTATTGCCAAGGGCATCAATGACTGCTCGAGTCTCTTCACAACTACCTGCGAGAGTGGCATCTTCATTCTCAAATGCAAGAACTACGTTTGCTTCCTCTGCAATTGGTACTACTGGACCAAGTTTTTCAGCAATCTGTTCCAAATAGTCATTAATATCTGGTCGGGCAGCCTCTTTGAGTCGTCGATTTGGATTCCAAAATGCAAATCCGCGAATGATTTGAGTATCAAACGCATGTGCCAGTTCAACCATGCGATCAAAATGTCGTAAGTGTCGTTCATACTCTTGTTGATTGTCTATAGGACATTTACCAAAAGGTGAACCGATGCTTGCTACACTAACATTGTATGAGCTGAGCACGTCTTGTGCGCGTTTTACGTCATCATCGTCAATTTCAGTTACGTGTTTACCCCATACACCACCACGCACTTCTACAGTAGTCGCACCGGCTTCAACACCAAGTTTGATAGCTTCCTCAAAATCGTCTCTGGAAACTTCATCAGCAAAAAAACATACTTCAATCATTATTATATTCCTATAAGAATTACTATTTTCATTTCAATTATTTGATTACTTAAGCATATTCTGAACTTTATTACAACAGCAGTTTGTCAAATTGCAAGAATAATAAAAACCATATCATTTATATCAAAATATGGCTACAAAAGTTAGGATAGCGGCGATAATAGAAACGATTGTACCTAATACATTCGCAGTAATAGACCGTGAATGATATGTAAACAAACCGCTTAGAAGGAAAAGCAGACCTGAAATGAAGGTTAACCTACTTGACCAATTTTTTGAAAAATATGTATAAGCTCCTGTGGTAAGATATACTCCCATAATTATACTCAGAGAAAAACCCAAGCGTCTGAACCAATCTGCATTTTGGTAGAAAGTCCTAAGTTTAATCAACATTAATATATTCCTCCTCTTAGCCAATCTACCCTGAGATTCCAGTAGCAATATAAGGGAGAAGTTTAATAAACAATTCAATTGGTGACTCTTTATCTGGGAAGGCGATTTCTAACATAGCCTCATTATCTTTGACTGTAATCCAAGCGAGAAGTAGTGCTATGTCGTCTATTTCTTCTTCATTATCAATCATCAATGAATCATCAACCAATTCGATCCACTTCATTATATTAATTTTAAAGAACGCCAATGGTTTTTTAGGTACTTGTTTTAAATATGAAATTTTCTTTTTGTTTTCCAGTCCATCTACCATTGCATACATCTGGTTTTCAGAAAAACTTAAAAGAGATAATCCATTCTTTTCAGCATAATAAATATTTGAGGCGAACACAGACACATCTGTGCCTTTATAATCTGTTGTAGAAACGGAGGTGTTCTGTAGGTTTGATACACTGTTCTCAACCTTATCCCATTTTGATGGGTTTGCTGAATTAAAAATTATACCTCCTTGAGTATGAACGTTGTTTGCATCTATTTGTAAGGTATTTTCAAAATCAATATCCAGACTTTCAACAGCCTCGGGATTAAACCTCGGTAAATCATCCACAGTCAATGCGATTTCACCAGTAAGACCTTTGATAAAATCATCCTCAAAATTTAGATTCATTATACCTTCAAGGTAAGTTATAAATGCATAAGCGTCATCAGACTCATTATTTTGAATTGCATCTTGTACCAGTTCCCATATTGCCTCTAATATGCCCGGAGCAGCAGCAATAAACAAATCTTCATCTCCAGACATTCCTTTAAGTGACTTGAGTTCCTGTCCCTCTTTTAGGAAGCGACTAATATAACTTTCAGGAATATTCGGATCAAATTTTGTATAAAGCTGAAGAAGAGGACCTTTTTCCAATAGATTAAGTCCAAATCCCATTTTTGAAAATGCTTCAAGTTGTATCCGTGCTTCTGCATCCATTTCTTCTATAAATGGAATAACCCGCCGCAAGTCAACATACAAGTTGATTTGGTCAGAACCTAATTTATCTATTGTTTCTACAAAGGATTCATTCTTCTTGATAGATTCGGATTTCTTTCGGTAGGTATCAATCATATTTTGAAAACTGTTCTCACCGATTCCAACGACCAGAAAATCCCTGACAAATCCATAAGTAAAAAGGATATCTGGCATCTGAAGTGTGTTATATTTAACCTTCCTATATTCCCCTGCATCAATACTTAATCTACCCCCAGACATTCCCATAAAACCTGTTAGTATTTTGGTTAATCGTTGTAATTCAGCAAGATTCCCACCGGAATGCACAACAAAACCACCATGTGGATTGTCAACATCTCTCTGCCACATTGCGAGTCCAATCTGGTATCCTACAGTTTCAATTACTCCGGAAAGATCTGTCCCGATAATGTTCTCAACCAACTGCATACCTTGTCTTATTCCGTCTGTATTGGAATCACTCAATAGTAAATCAACAGTATTCTTCCAATTTTCAGACATACTAATTTCGTAATATACATCATTTAGTTCATTTGCTTGTATGTATAGTATACTTTCTTTTGGAAAAAAGTCAGTTGGCTTTGCTGCATGTGCGGATAATTGACATGTAATCAATAAAAGCGTAATAATGTATATTTTAAGCTTGTTAATCCAATACAGTGTATATTTAGAGTGATTTTTATGTAAAAATATGGATTTCATCAGATTTTCTCCTTTTCTATGGAACTCGAATTTCTTCGACCATTGCTTGTACGTCCGCAGGTGGTTGTGCCGTAAAGGCGGATACGATTGTAGCGACAATAAAATTCAATACCATGCCGAGAGTTCCTATTCCTTCTGGGGATATACCCCATAACCAAAATTCTGGTGTGTCAAGATCTGACTTGATGAATTTGAAAAAGATAATATACGCAGCAGTAAATGTAATACCAGCAATCATACCTGCTACTGCCCCTGCTTTGTTCATCCGTTTAGTGAAAATACCCATAACGATTGCTGGGAAGAACGAACTTGCTGCAAGACCGAATGCAAATGCCACAACTTCCCCTACAAATCCTGGTGGGTTTATACCGAAATATCCTGCGATACAGACTGCTACCCCCGCAGCAATTCGTGCCGCTGCTAATTCCTGTTTCTCTGTGAGTTGTGGTGCTATACATCCTTTTAATAGATCGTGTGCAACTGCTGTTGAAATAACTAATAGTAAGCCGGCAGCAGTCGACAATGCTGCCGCTAATCCACCAGCAGCAACTAACGCTGTTATCCAATTCGGAAGTTTGGCAATTTCAGGGTTCGCCAATACCATGATGTCTTTGTTGATAGTAAGTTCATTTGTCTCATCTGATTTTGCACCACGGTACTGAATTTTGCCATCTTCATTTAGATCAATAAATGTAATTAGTTTTGTATCTTCCCAATTAATAAACCATTCTGGTACATCATCATATCTGATATCTTGTAATTCTCCGTCCTGTTTATAAGTTACAGTCTCAAGCAGGTTTGTTCTTGCGAAAATTGCAACTGCAGGTGCAGTCGTATAGAGCAGAGCGATGAATAGTAATGCCCATCCTGCAGAAGCACGTGCTTCTGATGCTTTACGTACTGTGTAGAATCTGATAATAACATGTGGGAGTCCAGCTGTTCCCAACATCAATGCTGCCGTAAAGCAGAAGAGATCAAATGTAGATTTCTGTCCATCAGTATATCGGTCAAAACCGAGTGCTTCGTTCAATCCGTTGAGCCGTTCTAATAGGTAAACACCTGATTCGTCTGTTGCACCCAATCCTAACTGTGGAATAGGATTACCGGTGATTAAAATAGAGATGAAAATTGCAGGCACCATATAGGCGAAAATCAGGACGCAGTATTGTGCAACCTGAGTATAGGTAATGCCTTTCATACCACCGAGTACAGCGTAGAAGAATACAATCCCTATTCCGATGATTACACCAAGAGTAACATTGACATTCAGAAATCGCGATAGGACGATGCCGACGCCTTGCATCTGTCCAGAAACATAGGTAAAAGAGACAAATACAGCACAAACAACAGCAACTATTCGTGCTAACTGCGAATAGTATCGGTCCCCAACAAAGTCAGGAACAGTGTATTTCCCGAATTTTCTAAGGTATGGTGCCAATAGGAGTGCCAGCAGCACATAACCACCAGTCCAACCGAGTAAATATACCGAACCGTCACGTCCCATAAATGAGATAAGACCTGCCATAGAAAGGAATGAAGCAGCACTCATCCAATCCGCAGCAGTTGCCATACCATTTACAATTGGATGGACATTACTACCAGCTACATAGAAGTCCCCTGTGGAACGTGCTTTTGACCAAATTGCAACTCCAATATACAACGCGAAGGAGAGACCTACCATTATGAAGGTCCATGTCTGTACACTCATGTTTATTCAGACTCCTCAGCATCCTCTCGGTTATCCTTGTATTTCTTTTCTAAACGGTTCATCAACCACGCATAGACAAAAATCAGCACAACAAAAATCCATATAGAACCTTGCTGTGCAAAAAAGAAGCCGAGTCCAATTCCACCTATTTGTATTTTGTCAAGTTGATCAACAAAAACAATTGAGCAGAGACATGATGTAGTAAACCAAATCCCAAGAAGGATAGCAAGATATTGTAAGTTTTTCCGCCAATAAGCACGGTTTTTATCTGATGTAGCCAATAGTTTCCACCTTAAGTTATTTACTGTTTATAGTGAACTTTAGAATTAACAGGACATTTTGAGTTGTAGGAGGGAACTCCGATTCCCGACTGTCAGTGAGTTTTGTCGCGATTCGGAGATTGCTCCTACAGAAATGTGTCTCTTTAATTTCAATGTTTACCATAGATGCATGAGATGTTTCCTTGATGCTCAATCATATCAGAAGAGTCAAAATATGTCAACGATTCTCTGGAAACATATCCCGGATATCCGATTGTCGTATTTCAAAACGACGAAAAGTTATTAAAAGTAGGAAGGAAGGTCGGTTGGACAACAAGATTGTCCTTGGTAGACATAGTTTGTTTAAGAAACTATTTACTGTAAAATGGAGACAATTGGGAAGTATTTAAATGTCAAACTTTAGAGTTTTTAGAGTCAATCCTAAATTTGTCAATTTTGGCATAAGACTTCGAACCCTTATCAGCACAGGTTTTATGGCTTATATATGACAAAATATGTCAGGAATAACTCTAAAACTTTTTAGAGTTATACTAATATAACAGCTATTAGTGGGTAAGTTTGGAAACCCAACAATAATTGCGATTTGTGAAATTGTATGGCAGTGGTATTGTCAATAATTTTCAGGAAATAAAATACGTTCTATCTGCTCAATAAGGATGTGTATGACCTTAATATGAATTTCCTGTATCCGGTCTGCAGTATTCCCTGGTGCAATTAGGTAACTGTCACAACTGCGTATAAGATTCCCACCATCTCTACCAAGTAAGCCGAATACATGCATCTGCTTTGATTTTGCTGCCTCTGCGGCACGAACTATGTTCTCGGAATTACCGCTTGTGGAAATGGCTATTAGCAGATCTCCTGGATGTCCAAGTGCCAGTATGGGACGTGAAAATATCTCTTCAAATCCAAAGTCGTTTGCTGTGCATGTGATGTGCCCTGCATCGCTGAGTGCGATGACCGGGAGTGGTTGCCGATTGTCTCTAAACTTACCGGTGCATTCTTCTGCAAAGTGGACTGCATCACACAAACTTCCACCGTTGCCACAGGTAAATATTTTTCCTTTATTTTCAATTACCTCCTTTATTAAGGTGGCAGTTTCTGCAATGATTCTGCTATTGTTAGGGTTCTTGATAAACTGATTCAGTGTGTCTTGCGCATCCAAAAGTGCATTTTGAATGCTATGCAAGATGTCCATTGTATATTTCTCCTACTAATACTGGAACCTTTCAATCGTCGTGTTCTGAGGACAGCGTAATTTCAACACCATATATGCGTGCTGAATAAGCATTACCAAACTAAAACATTGACGGTATAAGGATAAAGGATCGTACTTTACTGATAAAATAGAAACATCATCGGATAGATATTTGATGGCAGTTAAAACGGAGTTTCTCGTGTAGTTAATGCACACCATCTTGTTGAAAATAGATGGTTGAATAACACATCTCTGGATTCTTGTGTATCAATTTCCTTTAGTGCTAACGCAGCATTAAATCGCACGTATCTGTTCTCATCATCCAATTGTTCTGTTAAGATTGGGATTGCAGGTTCAGAGATAGCACCAAATTTCGCTAATGTACGTGTTGCGTTATAACGAACCCAATAATGTTCGTCGCTCATGGAGTCAATCAATACATTTACCGTTTCGCTAAAATCAGTTTCCTCTAAATTCTGTTGTCCAATGATTCCTAATCCTTCAATAGCATGTCGGCGCACCAAAGGTGACTCGTCTTTCACTGCATGTGTTAATGCTGGCATTGCTTCCTGTGCGGGTTTTCCTATATCTGCCAAAGCATAAGCTGCAGTTGTCCGAATAGATTCATCTGTATTCTTCAATCCATCAATGAGTGTTGAGACAGCAGATTGTCCAATGATACTTAAGGCATTTCCTACGTAGTTGCGGATAGATTCGGGTGCGTCTTGTAATATCTTGTTTAATGTTGGAACAGCCGCTGCACCAACTCTTCCCAATCGGTATGATGCATTTAATCTAAGTTTCTCATCTTCATGTTGCAGTGTATTGAGAAGACTATCCACCTCAGCAGTCGAGACACCGTTTGCAGTTCCGTTCTGTTTTCCGTAATACCAATCCCACTGTGTTTCCCATAATTCTGGATGTTCCAATTCTGATCCATTAGTAACAGAATGCCAGTCGGCAGTTTCACTTTGCCAATCAGGGGTTATCGGTTCATCAAGCCGAGAGAATAAGAACTTTAACATATACCGTTTCTTATCACTCTCGTTCGGAGTAGCACGATGCCATAGGTCATAGTGAACGATAGCTACAGTTCCTGCTTCACCACAAAGAGAGGTATCTGGCTGTGCATGTGCACTATCATGTGTTTCGTAATATTGGGAACCCGGCAGTACTGCTGTAGGTCCCATGTCGTCCGTCACATCCTGAGGATAATAGAATCCCATTGTCCAACGACACTTGTGTCGTCGAATCTGTTCGTCCCCTTCATAAGTATCCTTATGAAAACCTTGACCACCACTTCCTTGTGGATTGTAATGGCAGTATCGGTGAGGGTGCATCATATAGTTTGACCCAAGCACACCTTGCATTGCACCATGCACCACTGGATGATCAAATACTTGCTGGATTTCAGGAATTAGTGGGAGTACATTGTTACCCCAGTTACCTGTCTGCTCAAACATGGCATCGACTTGTTGGTAAATATGTTCATGAAAACTTGGTGGGAAGTCGGTTTTCACCTTAATATACCCATTGATGATGAAATCTCGCATCTGATCATCGGTAAGTTGAATAGGCTGATTATTCATTATATCTTCCTCCTGTGTTACAATATCTTGTTATAAATTGTTCATATATTGAAAATATACTTACACTATTATTTCAATGCGTTAGTAACAGCACGTGATGATGGAGAACCCCAACCCTGTACAAGCATACTCCATCTGCCAGCAGGTCCTCCTGCAACCATCAGAAGTAAATCTTCTTGAGAAAATCTCTCCGTTGTTCTTACAATAAAGTTTCGCACATCAGATTTGCTAAATCCATCTTCAGATATTGTCTTTGCGTGTTCAACTCCAATTACAATGAGTGTCTCTCCACTACTATTTCCGGGTGATGAAATATTTTGACAGATTGTATTTAGGATTCCTTCTGCTGTGTTACTTCCATGATCGTTGATGCTTTGTGGACCTGCACCTGCGAAAATTGTCACAGCACTGTCCTTTGATAGAAACCCGCGTTCAACGTGTAATGGATCCCAAGGTGAATCTTCCTCATTCTCAGCAATGCAACACGTAAATTTACCAATATGTCCGAATGCAGCACGGTCTAATTCTCCAGGTAATGCCCCACCAATGTTTGTACATATCAGTCTGATGGCTCTTCCGATAGTTGCGTTTGCACGCCATCCCTGTCCAAATACATTGAAGCCGTCGTTTATATCCAGTTCTTGGCGTATAGGTCCATTTACAATTATCATTGGAGAAACATGTGATGTTGTCACTTGAACACCGTGAAGATTAAACTTTTCTGCTGCCATCGCCTCTACAGCAGCAAGAATAACTGGTAGATATTCCGGTAGACAACCTGCCATCACAGCATTAATTGCGATTTTTTCAATAGTTGCCTTTCCCCATTTAGGCGGGACTGATGTAATCAATTCTTGTGGAGATCTTTCTGTACCACGCAGCATTTTTTCAACACGGTCGGGTGTTGGTGGTACAACAGGAAGTCCATCTGTCCATCCATTTTGATAGCATGCCTCGATAGAATCAATTGTATCATCAATGGTAATCTGTTTGGCTTGCAATTGTTGCGTCATACTTCAGAACTCCATAGGTATGTACTAGAACACTATTGTTATGGATATATATTAGCATAAAAGCAAAGATGTTGCAATTCTATAACACAAAGGTCAGGTTAATTTTGTTTCAGGACATAGGTGTCAATTTAGTGTTGGAGTCTCTTGAAGGTCGAAGTGAGCGTAGCGATCTCTGGCATGTGAACTCCAATGAAATGATATGTGTCGGAGGTCGCTATGCTTGCTCCGACCTACGTATATTTTTCAGACGCGATGAAGGCATAGAATTGATAACGAAATAGTCTGTGTTTTGTAGAATTATTTTGAATATTTTATTGTTAGATGTTATACTAAAGAAACCGTAGTTTTGCTATGAGTAATATGTTGAAATTGTAGTCAAATTACAACTCAGATCAATTAGGATTACATTCAATTTGAAGGAGATAAGATGCGTAATTTAGTTTTAATATTTGGATTAGCATGCTTTATGGTATGTGTACTGCCTCTTCTAAATTCTGTAGCATTAGATCCTGAAACAGCAGTCGGTGTATGGTTATTTGATGAAGGTGCAGGTGATAACGTAACGGATTCTTCAGGTAAAGAAAACCATGGTGAGATAACTGGTGCCAAATGGAAAGCGGGTAAATTCGGTGACGGTCTTGAGTTTGGTGGAGCAGATTCGGTCTCTATAGATTCTACCGCAGATTTACAGTTGGGTGATGAACATACTATGATGGCTTGGTTTAATGCATCTGATATAGGGGATTGGAGACAAATCATTGCGAAAAACAATGAATATTTGTTACGTATTGATCCACCTGGTGAAGGAAATAAAATGTCAACTTTTGTTCATATTGGTGGTTGGGAACCCAGAGCATCTGCAAATGTGCCTGCAAAGGATACTTGGATTCACTATGCTGCGACCTATGAACGTGCTAAAAATAGTGACCAACTTGTTGTCTATGTTAACGGTGTCCGTGCTGGCGCAAGTACTCGTCCTGGTAAAGGAGTTGGAAATGCTGATCCCGTCACCATTGGTAGGTGGAATGGTGGATCATTCTTCGTTGGAATGATTGATGAAGTTGCCATCTTTAAATCTGTACTCACAGAAGAGGACTTGAAATTAATCATGGACAAAGGTTTAGATGAGGCACTCGATGGAGTTGCCTCTGTTGATCCTTCTAACAAATTGGCAACAACATGGGGAAAACTTAAATCATCTCAATAATAATCTCAGTTTTGATTGTAACTAAAGGGTGGATTTAAACAATCCACCCTTTAGTTACGTCTAATATTAATACTTTATGACTTAGAAACTGTTTTGAAATTCTTACTGTAATACTATTATCACAAGACTATGAAATAGAATTGATATACAAACTCTTAGGAGATATACTTCCATCATGTCCATTCCAAAAATGTCGGTGAACAATCCAGTATTTGCTAATATGCTCATGATTCTTATTATAATATTTGGATTGTATGCTTGGATAACACTTCCCAGAGAACTCACACCAGAAATAGCTCTACAAACTGCTACAGTAACAACACTATATCCAGGTGCATCTCCAGAAGAGGTAGAGAAACTTGTATCCGCGCCGATTGAAGATGCCATTGAAGAAAATGTGAATAAAATTAATCTAATGCTTTCCACATCTTCAGAGGGTAGATCTGTTATATCTGTTGATTTTGATGAGATGAGCGACAGGGAATTTGATAAAGAGATGGAAAATCTCCGTACAGCAGTAGAGGGAGTAAATGATTTACCTGAAGAGATTTTAGAGGATCCAAAAGTTTTGGAATTGGATGTTGCATCTGGATTTCCGATGCTGACAATAGTTGTTGGTGGAAGTATTTCAGAACCCCAGATGCGTGATATTGCAGAGAATCTGAAGGACGAAATATTAGAAATAAAGAATATCGCGTCAGTTCAAATAGCGGGACTTCGTGAAAGAGAGATCTGGATTGAGGTAGATCCGGATCGTTTGAAAGCATATAACCTACCGATATCTGCAGTTACAATGGCACTACAGGTTGGTAATCTCAATCTTCCTGCTGGGACAATGGAGATTGGCACTTCAGAATATATGGTCCGAACAATGGGTGAATTCCCAAGTCCTGACTACATCGGTGATACAATTATCCGTGTTCAACCCACAGGAACTCCACTTAGGTTGAGTGATATTGCTACAATTTCTGACACGTATGAAGAACCGCGTACACTTTCCCGTATAGATGGTACATCCTCTATAAGTCTCAGTGTTCAAAAAAAGAAGGAAGGGAACACTATTTCATTGGTAGCAGAGTTACGTGAATTAGTAGAAAGACGTCAATCTGACCTTCCTGAAGGAGCAGTTCTAACCCCTGTTAACGATTATTCTGTAATACTAAAAGAACGGTTAGGTATCCTTGAAACTAATGCAATCTTTGGACTCATTCTTGTTATCTTGATGTTATTCCTATTTATCGGATGGAGGAATGCACTGTTCGCAGCACTCGGTATACCTGTTGCCTTTATGGCAACTTTTTGGTTCATGTCAATTGCCGGTTACACGATGAGTGGAGTCGCACTGTTTGGGTTAATTTTGGTTGTCGGTATCGTTGTTGATGATGCTATTGTTGTGATTGAAAACACCTATAGACATATTGAGGCTGGTGCAACGCCCAAGGAAGCTGCTGTACGTGGTGCTGAGGAGGTAGGTTGGCCTGTCTTAGCAGCAAGTTTGACAACAATTGGTGCATTTGGTCCATTGATGTTCATGTCTGGTGTTTCTGGTCAGTTTATGCGAATCGTTCCCATCATGGCAATTATCGTCCTGGTGGCTTCGCTTTTTGAGGTGTTTGTTATTTTACCAGCTCATGTCTCAGAATGGAGTAAAGCGAGAACTGAGACAGGACGTAGTAAGCTTGAAAGATTACGTACTAGATCAAGAGGTGCATTCAGTTTAGCGATCCTGCTTACAGGCTTTTTCACTTGGTTTCTTACCGTTTTCGACCTAATCAGAAATAGATATATAAGGATCTTGAAATTAACGATTCGTAGAAGATATATTTTTGTTGGTAGCGTTCTTTTTATTGGTTTGATAGTATGTGTTGGTGCATTTATGTTACTTGACAAGGAACTTTTCCCCGGTGAAGATTTTCCACAATTCTATGTCAAAGCTGAAATGCCACCGTCTTATGGAATACAAGAAACGACTGCAGTTATAGCAAAACTTGAAAATGCAGCGAAAACTTTACCTGAAGATGAGGTGGCAGCAATTGTAAGTAATATTGGTTTGCATACTCCTACATCAGGTTTAGTGGAAGGTATCACCTATGGGTCGAACTTTGGAGAACTCATAATAGAACTTGTTCCTAAGCAAGAACGTACACGGGATACGGATCAAATTATAGCTGCACTTAGAAAAGAAACTACGGATATTAGTGGAATTGAAGAGCTTAATTTTGTCAAATTACAAGGTGGTCCTCCACAAGGTCAAGATGTAGAGGTAAAAGTAAAAGGAAAACAATTTGAGCAGTTAGTAGAAATAGCGGATAGACTTAAAGCAACGCTGAGCGAGATAGATGGCGTTGAAGATATCAGAGATGATTTTCGTATAGGTAAATCAGAATTGCGTATATATCTCAAATCTGAAAAAGCAGCAATATTCGGTATGTCAACTTTCCAAGTAGCACAAACCGTCCGTACTGCGATTGAAGGTGCAAAAGCAACGACATACCGTGAAGCAGATGATGCGATAGATGTTATTGTAAAGTATAATGAGGATAGGCTACAAACAATTCAGGAACTCAATGACCTATTGATAACAACTCCTATAGGTTCTATAATTCCATTAAAAGATGTAGCAATAATTGTTGAGGAAAAAGGTTATGCCGATATTCGACGTTTTGAAGGAGAACGTGCTATCTCGGTATATGCCAGTGTTGATAGGACGAAAACTTCACCTATTCAGGTTAACCAAGTATTGATGACTTCTTTCAGTGACATTGAATCATTATACCCCGGATATAGACTTGATTTCAGAGGTGTCTTTGATGAAATACGTGAATCTTTTGGGGAATTATGGAAACTTTTTATAGTTGGTGTTCTTGTCATCTACATGATTTTAGGTGCACAATTCAAATCGTTTTCACAACCAATAATTATACTATTTGCAGTGCCCTTTGGTATGATTGGTGCGATGATAGGCTTGCTTTTCTCTAATGCTACACTTAGTATGGTTGCAATGTTTGGTATTGTCGCGCTTGCGGGAATTGTGGTCAACGATTCAATTGTTCTGATTGATTTTATCAATAAGTATCGTGCGCGTGGATTTAACAGATGGTATGCTATATTAAAGGGTGGTAGTATTCGTTTACGACCAATTATATTGACTTCACTAACAACTATTTTTGGATTAATACCTATGTCCTTAGGACTTGGTGGTAAATCACCAATTTGGACACCTATGGCAAATACAATTATTTTTGGTCTTGCATTTGCTACTCTGATGACTCTATTTGTAATGCCTTCATTGTATGCAATAACAACTGATTTGGGTAATCTATTCCGTAGAAGTTCGGAGGAAGAATCAGCTTCTGTTGCTGATAGAGAAATGTTAGGTGCTGCTGTTCCTGCAGATGATTGATAGTAGTAACGAGGTAATACATGTCAAACAAATTAGCGATTTCTGGTGGGACACCTGTTAGGAATACACAGACCCATCCGTGGCAACCTTGGCCAATGAATACAGCTGAAGAATGGGAATCAAAGATTGAACCGTTGCTGAGAGATGTCTATCTCAGTGGTAATGAGGGACTTGGCGGTTCAATGATTCCACGATTTTGTGAACAATATGCTGAATATACTGGTACAAATTATGCAATCTTCATGCCACATGGAACCGATTCTATCAGTGCTGCGCTTTCAGCAGCACTTGATTTAGATGGATTCAGTATTGGTGGTGAGATTATCGTGCCTAATTATACATTTGTTGCAACTGCAAGTGCTGTTTTAGATTGTAGGTGTACCGTAACTTTTGTTGATATATGTCCTGAAACTTTCACGATTGATCCTAATGCAGTAGAAGAAGCAATTACACCTGAAACGGTTGCCATCCTTCCTGTTCATCTCGGTGGACATCCTGCAGATATGGTGACATTAGGTGAAATTGCACAACGTCATAATCTCAAAATAATTGAAGACTGTGCACAAGCACACGGAGCAGAGTTCCAAGCCAAAAAGGTTGGGAGTCTTAGTCATGTAGGAGCGTTTAGTTTCCAATCTTCAAAAAATCTTACTTCTGGCGAAGGTGGTATGGTTACCACTAACGATAAAGATATTCATGATCGTGTCTGTGCTTTTATGAATGTTGGACGTGCACCTGGAGGAGCAAGATGGGAATATCCTCGACTTGGATGGAACTACCGACCATCTGAATACCTTGCAGCAATTTTGTCAGTTCGAATGGAACTCCTTGAGGCACAAACCGATTTGCGAAATCGTAATGCGAACTATCTATCAACTGCATTGGAGACAATTGCTGGAATCACTCCACCAAAACTTGCCCCATGGGTTACAAAACATGGGTATCACCTTTACTGTATGAAGTATGATTCTGATGGTTTCAATGGTAAAACGCGACAAGAATTTGTCAGTGCATTGTCTGCGGAAGGGATACCGTGTTCAATTGGATATCGGTCTCCGTTATCACAAGAACCAGGTATGGCACACATCGGAGAGAAATACCCGCAACTGATTAGGACAATGCCATGTCCAAATACGGAATTGGTCTGCAACGAAAGTGTGTGGTTATTTCAAAATATGCTACTCGGTTCCGAATCTGATATGAATCTGGTGGTCGATGCAATTGCAAAAATTCATCGTGCATGGAATTAATCTCCTCAATTGACCGTATATCCAGAAATGACGGATATATATTTGTTTTGAAATTAACCGATGCAATCCAATATAAGCAAACCGATCCTTGTATATGATAATGAGTGCGATTTTTGTAGATACTGGATTACACAATGGCAACACATTACACAAGACCGCATAGACTATGCACCTTACCAAGAAGTTGCCCCTCAATTCAATGAAATACCCCTTTCTGCTTTTCAATCCTCAGTACAATTAATTTTAGAAGACGGACAGGTTTTTTCGGGTGCAGAGGCAGTTTTACGCGCTTTGAATAACCGTATTTTCTTGTGGGGTTACTATAAATTACCGTTGTTTGCTCCATTGTCAGAAGCAGTATACCGTTTTGTAGCACATCATCGTCAGTTCTTCTCTGTAATGACACGTTGGTTTTATGGAACGCACACTGAAAGAACAACATTTTTTTTATCGCGTTGGTTGTTTCATCGAGGACTTGGTTGTATCTACTTAATTGCATTTCTCTCTTTGTGGGTGCAGATTCATGGACTCATAGGAAGTAATGGAATTCTACCTATTAGTGAATACTTAGCAGCAGTTCACCAACAAATCGGAATAAAAGGTTACCATCTTGTTCCCACCATATTTTGGTTCAATTCATCAGATCTCTTTCTTCATATTATCTGTGCTGTTGGTGTAACTTTATCCGTAGTCCTAATCACTGGTTTTTTCCCAACTGTCAGTCTAATCGGTTTATGGTGTTTATATCTGTCACTTATAACAGTTGGACGGGTATTTCTTAGTTTTCAATGGGATGTGCTACTGCTGGAAGTAGGGTTATTAGCGATATTTTTCGCTCCATTAATAATACGTGATACTTTAGTAGGTGTGAGGAAACTTTCTACTCCATTTCTATGGTTATTACGTTGGCTTTTGTTTCGATTGATGTTTGCATCAGGATTCGTCAAACTTGCAAGTGATGAATTATGGCGCGACCTTACTGCTCTTAATTTCCATTATGAAACGCAACCCTTACCAACATGGATTGGATGGTATGTTCATCAACTACCAGAATGGTTTCACAAACTATCAGTTCTTGGAATGTTTGTTGTTGAATTGGGAGTTCCTTTCTTGATTTTTGCACCACGTCGTGTTCGAACATTAGGCTGTATTGGGTTGGTAGCACTTCAAATACTAATCATTCTAACGGGAAACTACTGCTTTTTTAATCTACTGACAATAATACTATGTCTTCTGTTGATTGACGATGTAACGTGGAAATCTATTATTCCAAATAACTTTATTCCAAGAATCAACACCTTTGATTTTCAGCTACACCGAATAAGTAAAATATGTATTGTTGCTTTATCAATAATGCTCTTTATTTTTAGTAGCCTAAGATTCGGAGAACAACTCTTTGGTAAAACGAAACTGGCAGAGCTTGCATGGATTAGACCGTATCGGAGTGTAAACACTTATGGACTATTTGCAAACATGACAGAATCACGTCCTGAAATCGTAATAGAAGGGAGTAATGACCAAATTACATGGGAACCCTACGAGTTTAAATGGAAACCCGGTGAACTAAACCGTGCACCAGGATGGGTGGCACCACATCAACCAAGATTAGACTGGCAGATGTGGTTTGCGGCTCTTCGCGGAAACTATCGTAATACATCATGGTTTCTTGATTTTATTGGTTCACTTCTACAAGGTAAACCTGAAGTACTGAAGTTGTTGAAGGAAAATCCGTTTCCAGATTCACCACCTCGTTATGTCAAAGCAACGTTATACGAATATCGGTTTACCGATATTGATACGAAACGTACTGAAGGAAAATGGTGGCACCGAGAAAGAATTGGAATTTATTGCCCTACAATATCTCTTAGATAGCAAACAATAGTTACTGTATACTATACATATATCATACGAAAAAGATGGGAGTTTACATGATTAGCGAATTCTTATCTGTTGCTTTAGATGCAGCAAAAAGCGCAGAAGATATTATAACCTCATATTATTTTAATAAGACAATTCAAGTAGAATTGAAAGATGATGAAACCCCTGTTACACTTGCAGATAAAGAAGCAGAAAAAGCCATCCGACAAACAATCACACAAGCATTTCCTGATCACGGATTCTTAGGTGAAGAATACGGAATACAAGAGGGAACATCTCCTTATATGTGGATTATTGATCCGATTGATGCTACGAAAAATTACATTAGGAAAATCTCAATATTTGGCACACAGATAGCACTGATTAAAGGTGAAGAACTTATACTTGGTATTTCTAATGCACCACTATTAAACGAACTTCTATATGCTGAAATAGGTAATGGTGCTTTTTTAAATGATGAACCGATAAAGGTTTCTAACGTTTCGCAACATCCTGATGCTATGATCTGCCACGGAGGTTTAAAATGGTTTACTGAAAAAGGTTTCCTACCGGGAATATGTAATCTTATCAATGATACAGCTCGTTCCAGAGGATTCGGTGATTTCTATATGTATCATCTTGTGGCATCTGGTAGAGTCGATGCTGTCATTGAAGCGGCAATTAGTATTTGGGATATTGCAGCGATCACTGTTATTGTGCGGGAAGCTGGAGGAAAGGTGACAGATATGCAGGGAAATGCAATTACAAAAGAGACCTCATCTCTTGTGGCGACGAATGGTGTCCTACATCAGAGTGTCATGAAGTATTTTGTAAAAGAATGAAGTGATTTAAATACAACGATGATGATTTGTTAAGTCAATTTCTTTTCCTATAGATAAATACATGGAAACATTATTGATTGATTGTAACTTGTATCCAAGTGACCTGAGTGAGTCTTCATATCTACTACCTTCACATGTTTGCCATTCTGTTGGTTCATCAATTTCTTGTTGTAATGATCTGATTACATCCAAAGGATCCACATCTGGAACAATAGGATCTGTTAATTTGTTAATTGACGATTTTCTTGATGGTGTAGACCAATCTACATAACCTATAATAGTTCTATCACTGCGTAATACACGGTAGTCGTTTATATTGGACTGATCTACCTCCATTTCATCAGGATTCCATCTAACTGGAAAATGAGATTTAGACCACCTTTCACGTAATTTGTGTAGGTGTTTCGATTCATTGATATCTACATGCGTCCATTTGAGCAGAGAGTTATGCTTCGTAGGGTTGATAATTGTTTGTAACTCTCTGGTGATTAACTTATAGCCAACTTTCTTATATAACTGTATTGCACCCTCATCATCAGTATCGAGAATGCTTCCACGAAAACCTGAACTCTTAAAATATGCAATAAGGTCATGCATCAGACGGGATGCAATACCTTTACGACGCATATCTGGTGCGACAAACATAGCTGAAACATACCCGAAATTTTGCTGTTTCTCTTCGATAAACCGTGCCTCTGGATCACCCATTACATAACCAACAACCTTGTTATCAACAAATGCTAAACGAATCCCTTCAGGTTCAAGCATATCATCTGGATAATCAAACTTATTTCGAAACCATTCTTCATTAGTATTTGGTAAGAACGCCAATATTGCGTCATCATCACCCGGCTGCCAATGTCTGTAAGTAATTTTACACATTTGTTTCCTTAAAATTTTGAGAGATAGTATTTTTTTAAACCCTTAATCGGATGCATCTTTGCAGTTGCTTTCAGGATTACTGTTTGAAATGTGAAGCGAATTGTGTTATATTATAATCTATAAAAGATAAAGTGAGAATAAAAAATAATGCTTCTTGACTTCCAAAACGTGATTGACCTATCTTATATCGTTGATGAAAAAAGTCCAAGGGAATTACCGATTGATCCTGTACACATTTACGATCAAGCAACCTTAGAAAAGGATGGCTACTTTGAGAGTCGAGTGGACATGTCCGGTCACTGCTCTACACATATTGACGCACCTTGTTTGATGTATCCAGATGGATATACTGTAGCAGAGATACCAAAGGAAAAGTTAACTGGAAACGCGGTATTAATGGACTTCTCATCAATAAAGAAACCAAATGATGCTGTAACTTCTGAAGATGTTGCTGCTTGGGTTGCTGAAAATGGAGAGATTCCCAAAGAGAGCATCGTCTTTATGAGAACGGGAATGGATAGATATGTATATCAGGATAATTTCAACCGAGAATGGATCGGTTTTAGTGAAGATGCAGCAAAACTCCTCGTTGAAATAGGTATAAAGGTGATTGGAACAGATGCGTGCAGCATTGATTCAGTTGCAGGACATCCACCATTGTATGACGGGTTACCTCCTGCACATCTTGTCTTTCTGGGTGAAGGAATACCACATGTTGAGGATTTATGTAATTTAAGCCAATTGCCAACACATTTTTATGTTGTTATAGCACCTCTTAAACTTGCGCGCAGTTCTGGTGCTCCAACAAGAGTTCTTGCTTTTGTATAACACTAAAGACTATATGCTCTCCTTAATTTTACTTCCTACACTGCTTTGCTATCAAAAGAAAAATGGTACTGAAAATCCCTGAAACACTCTCAGAGATCTTACATGAAATTGGTGAGATTGCTGGGGAAAATGCTTATCTTGTTGGAGGATCGGTTAGGGATTTACTGTTAGAACGTAATAACTTTGACATTGACATTGTAGTAGAAGGTGATGCAATTAGTGTAGCAAAGCAGTTACAAAATAGTTGGAAGGGTACTTGTCAAATTCATTCACAATTTGGAACTGCGACCGTCACACCTGCCAATCCAGATAGACCAAAAGTTGATTTTGTAACTGCCCGTCGTGAAACGTATGAAAAGTCAGGAACGTTACCTAAGGTAGAACCAGGAACACTTACAGAGGACTTACACCGAAGAGACTTTTCAATCAACGCATTAGCAATGTGTTTAGATAAAAAAGCGTTTGGTACAATAATTGATGAAACAGGGGGAATTGAAGACCTCAGGAACGGTATCATTCGTGTACTTCATAACAATAGTTATGATGACGACCCTACCAGAATCTTTCGTGCATATAGATATTCTGGACGGTATAACTTTAAAGTTGCTGATTCCGATCTTCCTCTTATCCATAGGGCAATTCCACTGATAGAAGAACTCAGCGGTGAAAGAATTCGGAATGAGATTGATAGGGTTCTTCATGAAGCAAATGCACAGCAGATTATTCAAGACCTTGCTAAATTAGGAATTTTTGAAGTTATATATCCAGAATGGAAAATCTCTTCATCTTTTTCCTGCGATCTCAATTTAGTAAGACAGGCAATTACTTGGGCAGCTGAACATATAGAGGATATAGATATACAATCTGGACTATTATATTGGTTGGCAATGTTTGGGTTAGGGAAAAAACAGTTTACATCAACATATCATATTGAGGCAATCTGTTTTAGACTTGTATTGCCGCATCAATTGTTTCGTGTAGCAAACGTTATGCAACAACTACAAAATGTTGTCGTAACCAACAATTATATAAGATCTATCTTTGATAAAGTTGATATCAAGTTGTCTGAGAATGCGAATTATGAATTTCAAAATGGAAAATGGTGTATTGTTGATATAGACAATAGGGCAACTTATGTATATGACGACGGACTAATTTATAGAGTACAGACACCGATGACATCCTATCAGAAATTAATACCAGTCATTGAATCTTTGACAGAAACAACTGCTCCAAGTATAATATATAATAATCTAAAACCATTTGCTTTGGAAGCACTATCATTAGGTCATTTGAATCCTAAGTTATCAGATGGACACCGAAAAATTATTGGAGAATACCTTCTTAATCTGCGAAAGATACGTCCAATAATTTCTGGAAAAGATCTAATTCAATGGGGTGAAAAACCAGGAGATAATTTTGAAATTATATTAACTAATCTATTTCATGAACAATTGGATGGTAATATAAAATCTAAATCAGAAGCTTATACCCACTTTTGTTCTATGAGCAATCAATAAATACTATAGACATTATATAAGTTTAATCGAAATGTTTGTCATAACACCAAGGTCTGAAGTTTAGACGAAAGTTATGTAATCCACAACAGATTTTCATGACTAAATCGCTGAAACCTTGTTTCCAATTGCGCAACTTGTCT
>JAPOQK010000040.1 GCA_026710795.1 Candidatus Poribacteria bacterium | reverse complement strand
TTAGACCAATTCTACCAAAAGTTACCGTTATGTCAAAAAAAGTTACCATACGGTAACCTTTTAAGGAGGAATATTCCGATGAAATTCAATGACATACACAAACAATTTGCCATCAAATCCTTCGCAAAAATGATGACACGATCAGAAATCCAAGGTAGGTCAAGAAAAAAAGACCAAAAAAGGAGCAAAAAAAAAAAGCGAAATTCGCGCCACATTCCTTGTCCTGACTGAATTCTTTAAGTCACAGGTGACGTGCAAAAGGTCACAATTTTTAGCACATACAGATGAACAATGTAACGCTGAATTAACAGATATAGATTTCACTACGTTCTACCCGACTTATAAGAGACTATATAGAAAAATATACCAATTTTCTGAACAAAATCAAAGTAAATTTGCCTAATCTATCAAAAGCGTCAGGAAACTACTTTTTGAGAATACTTTGTTTTATAAATGAGGAAACCCATGAAAAATATACACTATGCATTCATATCCACTATTGTACTCATATTTTCACTCAGCATTGTACTCAATACTTGGTCACAAGAATCTCTTACAAAAGATGAATCACGTTTCGATTTTGATCAGAACGGAGAACTCAGCAGTATTGAAAAGGATTTCATGACAAGGGTCACGAGGATTGAGAGTGAAAGTGGAGTTCAATTAAGCGATGCCATGATACGCGAATTACGCAACAGACTACGCGAAACACCTCAAACAAGAAATAGAACCGGTAGATCGCGCGGATCCAGACAACCAACAGGACCACGCCTGAACCCAGAACAGGTTCAATTCAAAGATGGTGCAGCAACCGTACCAGACAGAGATACATTCAAAAAACTCGCATACCAAGGGACTGATGTTAAAATTGATACACAACTTATCGGTATAGAGTATGTGAAATTTCAAGTTGAGAATACAAATACACAAAACCCACAGTTATATTTCATGAATACTAAAACACATCGTTCACACGGAAGTTTCATGCAGGCAGCAGGTTTAGGTAGAGGGGGTGGACAGATGCGTGGTGTGCTTAGTTTTCGTCCGCTTGCTACCTCACCAAATGGAGAACAAGGAGTATATACATTTGAGTTTAATCCAAATGATGCATTTCCTTACACACAAATAAAACTCGTTCATGACCTTCTCGTAGAAAAAATGCCTATATTGAAAGATAGATTAGGATATTGTCCACTATGGGGGGCAATTGGTATTTATAGACGTGAAAAAGCTCTGTATGATGCAGCAGAATTCCCTGTCTATTTTGAGGACGATATCTATGCGAATATAGGTTATCTTCCTCTGAATGAAGAAGAATCTTTTGGCAAATTACGAATATTAGATGCAGATGAACGTCCATCTCCTCGCGATATTGTAATCTGTAAAACCTTACCAAACGAGATGCCACGGGTTGCTGGGATTATAACAGGTGCTCGTCAAACGCCGTTGTCACACGTCAATCTTCGTGCCTTACAGGATAAAGTACCGAATGCTTTCATCACACAAGCATGGGAAAACAAAGACGTAAAACCACTTATCGGGAAATACGTTTATTACAAGGTTAACCATGATGGATATGAAATTAGGGAAGCATCACAAAATGAGGTAGAAACACATTTTGCTGAAATTCGTCCATCGAAAGAACAGATACCTAAACGAAACCTATCTATCAAAAAGTTTTTGCAACTTGACGATATTGACTTCACTAACTCCGATAGTTTCGGTGTGAAAACTGCTAATATTGCTACATTAAGAACTTTTGGGTTGCCAAAAGGAACCGTTCCTGATGGGTATGGAATACCATTCTACTATTATGACGAATTTATGAAACATAATAACTTTTATTCAAAGGCTGAGAAGTTGATGAATAATAAAACGTTTCAAAGTTCTTATGATGTGAAAATTGCAGAATTAAAGAAGTTTAGGGCAGAAATCAAGAAGGGGGACATGCCAGAATGGATGTTGACTTCCCTCTCAGATTTACATGCGTCATTTTCTGACGGTACATCTCTCCGTTGCAGATCAAGCACTAACAATGAGGATTTACCCGGTTTCAGTGGTGCAGGATTATACGATTCCTTTACACATAATCCAGACGAAGGACATTTGTCAAAATCTATAAAACAGGTGTATGCAAGCCTCTGGAACTTTAGAGCTTTTGAGGCACGCGATTTCTATCGTATTGACCATCTTACTACAGCAATGGGGGTCCTTATACATCCAAATTTTGAAGATGAATTGGCAAATGGTGTAGCAGTTACCGATGATGTCGTATATCAGACCATAGGGAATTACTATCTCAACACCCAAGTAGGGGAAAACCTTGTGACGAATCCTGAAAAACAATCCATTCCCGAAGAGATTCTATTAGATTGGAGAGATAGCAATAATTATAGGATCGTGTCAAAATCAAACCAAAAAACAGATGATAGTCAGATTTTGACAAACACATATTTGCAGCAACTAAGTAGGTATTTGTCGACAATACACAACCAATTCAGTCGTCTCTATAATGACACACTGGATGAAGAATTTGCTATGGAGATTGAATTCAAGATCACTAAAGATGGAAATTTATCAATCAAACAAGCACGTCCTTGGGTAAGATAGAGTGATTAAATTCATTGGACATATAGAACACTAATTTAACCTAACAGTTAATACATCCTTGAAATACCTATAAATATCTGATATAATTCTTTAGATTATTTCAATGATTGTTGTTCAATAGTGGTAAGAAATGTGATGGAAGTGTTTGATTCGGAATTTACACAACGCGTTATCTATGGTGAAAACAGCATAGATAAACTTGCTGAAGCGACTACTACACTCGGTGGTAGTCGTATATTAATTGTATCAGACCCCGGAATTGATGAAGCCGGTATTTTAAACCGTGCCTATTCTTCACTAAATAGCGAGAAGATTCCTTGTTATGTTTTTACTAATGTCGATCCAAATCCAACGACGAAACATGTAAATGCTGCACTTGAATTTGCAAAAGCCAACACCCCAATAGACCTGATAATTGGGCTTGGAGGTGGAAGCGCGATGGATTGTGCAAAGGGAACAAATTTTCTGCTTACTAACGGTGGAAAAATGGAGGACTATTGGGGAACAAGCAAAGCAACCAAACCGATGCTACCCTCCATAGGTATTCCAACAACTATCGGGACAGGAAGTGAAGCACAATCATTCGCTTTGATAGCACAAGAAGAAACACACATCAAAATGGCATGTGGGGATAAAAAAGCGCAATTTGAAACCGTTATTTTAGACCCCACGCTAACCGAAACCTTACCAAGGTCAGTTGCGGCAATCACAGGTATAGACGCAATCGCACATGCTATTGAAAGTTATGTATCTACAAGGCGTAATCCTATGTCACAAATGTTCTCACTCCACGCATGGAGAATGTTGAATTCATATTACAAGATGGCTCTTGAAGCGAAAAATGTAGATGCACGAGGTAAAATGTTATTTGGTGCATATCTCGCAGGACTCGCGATAGAAAATTCTATGTTAGGTGCAGCACACGCATGTGCAAATCCGCTAACTACAAGATACGGTATCACCCACGGTGTTGCAGTCGCACTTATGTTACCCCATGTCATTCGTCTGAACAAAATAGTAGCCGGTGATGGCTATAACGAACTTTATCCAGATGGCAATTTAGCAGACCGAATTGAAACATTAATGAATGCAGGGGATTTACCAAACACAATCCGCCAATGTGATGTCCAACACGCTGCCAAGACAACAGACATTACTATTTTAGCAAAAGAAGCAGCAACACAGTGGACTGCACAGTTTAATCCACGTTCTTTGGGTATACACGATTTTGTGAGGTTATATGAGCAGGTTTATTAAAAAGTCAGTTTTCAAGAAAACAGTCATCCTCAATGTAGGATTAATCACATCTTTCATGATTCTGACCTATATTTCAGATGTTGTATTTGCTGATTGGTCGAGTTTTAGAGGAAACCCGCAACTTACTGGTGTTTCTGATTCAAAATTACCTGAAAAACTCGATTTATTATGGGCATTTCAAACTGGAGATATGATTGAATCTACAGCCGCAATCGTTGATGGAACCGTTTACCTCGGTGTATCGGATGGAAATCTATATGCGATTGATGTACATACTGGAAAAAGCACATGGAAATATCAGGTTGAAAGTGCAATAAAATCTTCACCTTCTGTCAATGACGGAGTTATCTACTTCGGTGATGGAGATGGTATCTTCCATGCTGTGGACATTACCACAAGAAATAAGAAGTGGGAGTATAAAACGGAGGGTGAAATAATCTCCTCAGCAAATTTTGCTGGTGACCGTGTACTATTCGGTTCGTATGATGGTTTTCTATACTGTCTCAATATTAAAAATGGCAAACTTGCATGGAAATTTGAAACAGAAGGTTATGTACACGCGACACCGGGGGTTTGGACACATGTCATAGAGGATACTGAGGATACGGTCAACTATGCAATCGTTACAGGATGCGATAGTTTCCTACGTGTTATCAATACAGATGATGGATCACAAACTCAACAGGTTAATCTCGGTGCGTATGTGGGTGCAAGTCCGGCTATATCAAATAATAATATCTTTTGTGGAACTTACGGCTCCGAAATCTTGAGTGTCGACTTAGATAATGGAGTTATTACATGGCGGTATCAACATCCAGAACGTCAGTTTCCATTTTTTGCTTCCGCAGCCCTCACGAAGGATCGGATAATTATTGGTGGACGTGATAAGTTGGTGCATGCACTATCACAAAAGAAAGGTGAACCACTGTGGACTTATACTGCAAAATCACGTATAGAATCATCCGCTGTTGTCGTCGATCAACGTGTCTTTTTTGGAACAACGCGTGGTGTGTTCATCGCACTTGATATAAATACTGGTAAACCAGTTTGGAATTTTGAAACAGGATCATCAATTGTCGCCTCACCCAGTGTTGCTGATGGAAGAATATATATCGGAACAGAGGATGGTGTACTCTACTGCTTTGGAGAAAAGGATTAATGTCAACTACAAAACCAGAACCTGCAACAGCAGGTATAGACTCAAAACAGACAACTGTGGGTAGCGTTTTTGTTTCTAACTATCCACCATATTCAACTTGGAATGACGATGCTGTTCCAGATGTGCACCGTTCACTGAGTGAAAAACCACATCCTGATGCCACTCTCGGACTATACATGCATATTCCATTTTGCCGTAAACGATGCAAATTCTGCTATTTTCGTGTTTATACCGATAAGAACAGTTCAGAAATTGACACATATTTGAATGCATTAGCAAAAGAAATAGAACTCTACAGCGAACAACCAGCAATTGCAGGTAGACCTTTGCGTTTTGTCTATTTTGGTGGGGGCACTCCTTCCTATATTAGTGTTAAACACCTAACCACATTAGTAGACAGAGTGAAAAAAGTGATGCCATGGGATGCTGCCGAAGAGGTAGCTTTTGAATGTGAACCCGGGACGTTAACACAAAAGAAATTGGAAGCAATAAAGTCTATCGGGGTTACCCGATTGAGTCTCGGTGTAGAGAACTTAAATGACGAAATACTTGCAGAAAATGGTAGAGCACACCTCTCCAAAGAGGTATATCGCATTGCACCGTGGATACAGGAGTTGGCATTTGAACAAGTTAACATTGACCTAATATCAGGTATGATTGGTGAGACTTGGGAAAGTTGGCGAGATACTGTACAAAAAACAATTGAACTGGATCCAGACAGTATTACAGTTTATCAACTTGAATTGCCATTTAACACAGTCTATTCAAAGGATATACTTGGTGGGGACTCATTGCCTGTGGCGGATTGGAAACTGAAACGGGAATGGCATCAATACGCATTTGAACAATTTGCTAAATCCGATTATGAAGTATCCAGTGCATATACTGTACTCAAAAAAGACAAACCGTGTCAGTTTGTATATCGTGATGCAGTTTGGCAAGGAAGTGATATGATCGGTACAGGAGTTGCCTCCTTTTCACATCTGAGTGGGATACATTTTCAGAATGCACCATCATGGGGAGACTATCTCGGCAATCTTGATGAAGACAATCTTCCAATCTATCGTGCTTTACAACCTACTGAAACAGAACGGTTAACACGAGAGATGATATTACAACTCAAACTTGGGAAAATAAGACCATCATATTTCAAAGCAAAATTTGACGCGGATATCCTGACACAATATGCTGATGGGTATGAAAAACTACAGAACGATGGCATGTTACGCATGAACGTAGACGCAGATGAAATCCAACTCACACAACGCGGTTTATTGCAAGTTGATAGTTTACTTCCTACCTTCTATGCTCCTGAATATCAGAATACACGGTATACGTAATATATGGTCACAAACGAACAATTACATCGTTTACGTGAAATACTAACACCGATATTAGAAAATAACGCATTCTATAGGCAAAAACTCTCTGAAGTTGGGATAACACACTCAAACGACATCCAAACAATATCAGACTATCAGAAACTACCCTTTACAACTAAGGACGAACTATCTGACGATCAGGTATCCTCACCACCCTACGGAACAAATCTTACTTTTCCATTGGAACACTATACCTGTTTACATCAGACATCAGGAACCACGGGATCCCCATTACGTTGGTTAGACACAAGAGAATCTTGGGATTGGTGGGGAAAGTGCTGGAGAGATATTTATGCCTCAGCAGGAGTAACCTCTACAGACAGGTTCATGATAGCATTCTCTTTCGGACCATTTATTGGGTTTTGGAGTGCATATCACGGTGCGCAACAACTTGGAGCACTTACTATTGCAAATGGAGGTTTGACATCTGAACAACGGATACGTGCAATACTTAGTAACGATGTTACAGTAGTAATCTGTACCCCCACTTATGCATTACGTCTCGCTGAAGTCGCTGAACAAAATGGTGTAGATTTAAGCAAAGATTCAAAAGTGAAAGTAACTATCCATGCTGGCGAACCCGGTGCAAGTCTACCTGCAACAAAACAACGAATTGAAGATCATTGGGGGGCAAGTGCTTATGATCATGCAGGTGCAACTGAAGTTGGAGCGTGGGGTGTGATGTGTAGACCACAGGTTGGTGTCCATCTCAACGAAGACGAGTTTATTTGTGAAGTACTTGACACAGATACAGGTCAACCAGCAGACGAAGGCGAATTAGTCATCACCAATTTAGGTCGAATCGGAATGCCAGTGATCCGTTATCGGACTGGAGATTATGTCAGACTCAGACCTTCTCCATGCGAATGTGGTAGTCAACACCGTCTCCTTGACGGAGGGGTTATCGGACGGTTAGATAATGTAATTATCATCCGTGGGTTGAATGTGTATCCTGCTACAATTGAAAATATTATCCTTCAGATTCCTGAGGTAAAGGAATTCGCTGTTCGTGCATATAGAACAGAAACTCTTGATGAACTTGAGATACAAATCGAAACTACAAATCCAAATCCTAATAATGCAACAACGACTGTAACCTCTGCTATCAGAGACGAATTGGGTTTGCGAACTATTGTTAAAGTTGTACCGCATGGCTCTTTGCCGAGATATGAGCTCAAATCCAAACGGTTTACAGATGAACGCAACTTGTAACGAGTAGCGTTTTTCTGGATTTACAATATAAAATAAGTTATAATTAATTTGTCATTTAACTCAGGTTTTTATCAAAACAATAAAGTCATAACATACGAAAACAGCAAACGAAATTGTTGTCGATTTCAATAATAAACTTGTCAAACATCTCTGTTTTTAAATGCGATATTTTACGAATCAATGAAAAATAACAATAAATACGATATCATCGTCATCGGGGGAGGACCTGCAGGTAGTACAGCAGCAACACTTATCGCAAAACAAGGGTATTCCGTATTACTCTTAGAACGCGACGCAGAACCAACCTTCAAAATCGGTGAGTCCCTCATTCCTGCCACTTATTGGACTTTCAAACGACTCGGAATGCTTGAAAAACTTAGAGCAAGTCATTTTCCACAGAAGTTCAGTGTGCAATTTTTCACTCGTACAGGCAAAGCAACAAATCCATTCTATTTCTTCGAAACTAATCCGCATGAGAGTGCCGTCACATGGCAAGTGCTACGTAGCGAATTTGACCAGATGCTGTTGGACAACGCTGAAGAGTATGGTGTAGAAGTTCGACGTGGTATTAGTGTTCGTAAAGTGCTATTTGAAGGTGATAAGGCTGTAGGTGTCGCAGCACAGAACGGTAAAATAGAAAAGGATCAGGATAATTCCCCACTTGAAACAATTCACGGAAACGTCATTGTAGATTCAACCGGGCAACGGTCTCTCATAGGCAGACAACTAAACCTGAACACTATAGAACCAAACCTGAAGAAAGCATCTTTATTCACACACTATGAGGGTGGACATCGGGACGAGGGTCTTGATGAAGGGGCTACACTGATCATGCACACCGAAGAAAAAGACTCTTGGTTCTGGTCTATTCCACTACCTTATAACCGAACCAGTGTCGGTGTTGTCGGTGGGTTGGATTACCTCTTACAAAATCGCAGAGAACCTGACGGTAAACTCAATGCACAAAAAATATTTGAGGAAGAATTAGATAAATGCAAACCTTTGAAAAAACGACTTGAGAACGCGAATCAACTGTTTCCAATTCAGACAACAAAGGATTTTTCTTATCGTGCGAGTCGAATTGCAGGTGATAATTGGGTGTTAATAGGGGATGCTTTTGGATTCTTGGACCCAGTCTATTCAACAGGTCTATTTTTAGCACTTATTTCTGGTGAGATGGCTGCTGATGCTATCACTGAAGCATTTCAGAAGAATGATTATTCCGAACATCAGTTAGGCAGTTTTGGACAGAGGTTTGCAGAAGGAATGGAGGCATTTCGGAAACTGGTTTATGCGTTTTACACCAAAGAATTTAGTTTCGCACGGTTTCTATCTGAATATCCAGAACATCTTGGCGGTATCGTTGACATTTTAAGTGGAGATGTATATAGAAGAGATGTTACCCACATTTTTCCTGACATGTCAAAGACGTGCTTTTTTCCTCCTGAAGTACCGCTTACCTCTTCCACACAATGACTCTGGCAGTTTGGCATTGGAAATTCTGTTAACTTAGATATGTATAAGAATGACAATCTGCTTTATTGGTTTTTAACTTATTTGCTCTATCCTATAGGAGAACACTAATGAAATATATCACCTCGTATGCACCTATTATCTGTATCATCTTATTTTTGAGTGTCGGATCAGGTTGCGATAATACTTCAAAACGTCAGCACATCAGCATAGGCACTGCTCCAATTGGTGGAGCATTTCACCCCGTTGGTTCTGCAGTTGCGGATGTTGTCAGCAGGAATATAGTTGACAAAGATTGGGAGGTTACCGCTGAAGGTACTAAAGGCACACAACAGAACATCCGTTTACTTGTTAACGAGGATCGTTCCATAGAATTTGGACTTGCAAATGCAGCTATTTCATATTTTGCTATTCGAGGGGAAGGTGCGTGGAATACGGTACATCCAATTCGTTCAGTGGTAACACTTGCCCCCAATGTCGGCTTATTTGTAACCCCAAAATCCACAGGTATTAATTCAATTGCTGACCTTAAAGGGAAACGCGTTGTCGTGGGACCCGCGGGAGCAGGCTTTGAGTATTTTTTACAGCCTATTCTTGCTGCACACGGTTTATCGTATGATGACTTCAAACCACTCAATGCAACCTATAATTCCGCAGTTGATTATTTAGCAGACGGTTCAGCTGATGCTGCTTTTATGGGAGGGGCAATTCCAACACCTGCTGTTACGCGTGCGAGCACAACCCAAGACATCATTTTCATACCATTAGAGGAATCAGCGAGAAAATCCCTTATTGAGAAGTACCCTTTCTTCACCCCAATAACAATCCCTACGGATGCATATAGTAATGTCCTGACTGAGCCATTTGATACCATAAATGTTGGGTCGATGCAGATTATCACTGCGGAAAACGTGGATGAAGACATGGTTTATCATTTCACGAAAACCCTATACACACATCGTGCCGAAGTCGCAAAGGCACATCCAGCAGGAAAAACTATCAACGAGACAAATGCTGTCAGAAATGTCGGAACACCTTTTCATCCAGGTGCGATCCGTTTCTACAAAGAAATCGACATTTGGAAGGAATAAAATAGTTCAGAAACTTGACATTTCCTTTCTTTCATGGTATTATAAATATCTGAAGCCGAGATAGCTCAGTCGGTAGAGCAGTAGACTGAAAATCTATGTGTCGGCAGTTCGATTCTGCCTCTCGGCATTTCTTTTTGCATACTATGTTAAGCCGGTGTAGCTCAGTGGAAGAGCAACTGATTCGTAATCAGTAGGTCGGAGGTTCAAATCCTCTCATCGGCTTCTCTCTTTCCTACACAATCTGTGTCTATATTTCAATTTGGTAATCAAGCAATTTAATCACTATAAACTGAAATATACTCTATCTATTTTTTATTTTAGATACATATAACCTCGGTTTTATAGTGTCGTATTTGGTAGATTCTAATGGAGGATACTGTGTATGATTAGTTTATCAGCGTTACGACCTGCGGTGAATGCTGTGATACCACATTTGCCGAAGGTAGCAGGAAGGGCATTAACTCGTTCATTACCGTATTTACCTTTAGCATTTGAACTTGCTAAAGTGTTATATAAACATCGCGAAAAGATTAGTTCCATTGCAGAGGATTGTGCTACACATACTTCAAATGGCGTGACGTATATTGCCAGAACAGCACATCATTTACCAAATAAGGTTGGAACGAAGGTGAGAGGTTATCTGAAATATGTGCCGTTATCGCTTGAGGTAGCTAAGGAATCTTTGAAGGAAAAAAATAAAGTTTGTGTGGTAACAAGTCAGTTTCCGATTGAAGTTCAACGGAATATTAAGAGGATATTAAAAGTACATCAATGGAAATGTTGCTCAACAATATTTAGAAAAGCAAACAAAATGCATAATAATCTATATGACAATTATGATATAAACTAACCCAATATTATTCTAAATTATTATTCTAAATTATTATTCTAAATCTTCATTTTTTTCTGCAATATCTGCTTCAAGTGATTTGACGATAGCTAATGTTGTTGCGTGCGGTTCCAATTCATATACCTTTTTGTACATCTTTAGTGCATTTTCTTTATCCTCAAGAAAACCGTCATAGATATCACCCATTTCCTGCCATGCTTGTATTTCATTTGGATCAAGTTGGACAATTCTTTCATAAACTTCCAATGCATCAGCATAGGGACGTGTTGCTGCTTCGCGTTTCAGGGCAATTGCTCGAACATAAAGCAATCGGATGAGATCATCGATTATCTCTCGCATACTGTGTTGTAATTGAATCGCTTCCTCTAATAAAAAAATGGCTTGTGATTCAAGATACGTAATCTCTACATAATCATCATTGGTGAGTTCTCGGTCAAGTAACAGGTAACTTTGGAACATCTTGTTATATGTGCGTGATAACTGTAGTCGTGCAAGTATGCCGAATGGTGCTTTTTCTGAGGGAACATGTTTGAGTTCAGTATCATTCTTTATTGCTGTTCTATAATGTGTTGCTGCATCTTCGTACTGCTTGCTTCCTTGATACATAACCCCAAGCAGATAGTTTGTCTCAGGATCGTCAGGCGTCTTATCCTTGACAGCCAAAAATAGTTCAGTTGCCTTATCAGGTAAACCCTCATCACGATAAAATTTACCTCTTAATAGCAGAACATCTTTATGATCAGGTTGAATTTGTGCAGCATATTGTAAACGTGATTTTGCATCTTTCAACCAATTACTTTGTGAATAGATCTCAGCAATACGGAGATTAACGTGCAACCGATCCTCTTTGTTTTCCTCTGTTTTTTCGGATTCTAATGCATGTAATGCTTGCCAGTAGAGATGTCCAGCGGTTACTAAGTCCTGTTTTTCATAAAACGCATCCGCTTCAGCAAGCAAAGCATCTACATCGGAAATCGTGGGGTTATCCTGTTCAGCTGCACCACGTTGCATGTAGAATGCTGCAAGTAAAATAAATCCAAATATAGCAAGGATTTCTACATACAGAAGGGATCGGTTAAAAGAAAAAATGTGTTCCTTTTCACTCTGTTTATTATCGTCCATTTAGATACCTCATAAAGTTCCATCTATTGCTGATTTTGCCTCTGCTTCTACTTCGTTAATGATTTTGAGCATGTCTTCAGCATTGACAAATCCTTCTACTCGTTTGTATATCTTGCCATTTGCGTCCATGAATATCACTACCGGTAAGCCAAGGATTTTATATTTCTCCGTTAATGCTTCATCGGACTTCACACTAAAATCAAGTTTTACTGTAACATAATTCTTTAACTTATCAACAACAGCTTGATCAGAAAATGTCTTATGGTCAAGTTCATTACAAGCAGCACACCATGTTGCGTAAAAGTCAAGCATCACCAGCTTATTTTCCTGTTTAGCAGTTTCTAAAGCAGCTGGTTCATCATCGTAAACCCAAGTCGGATGTGGTCCTGCAACAGGTTCTTGTAGTCCACCTACGATCATAAATGCACCAAGTATTGCGATCAGTAGACCGAACGACTTTCTGACGCGCATTTTTGATGAAAGTCCACTAAAACGCTCTTTCAACTTACCAAGCCATAACCCAATGAGTACTAACGCTCCCGCAAATGCAAAAAATGGTAACGAGTTCTGAAGAAAACTTTTTAACGGCTCATATACATCTTTGAGAAAGTAGAGTGCAACTGTTATAATAGCAATCCCGAATATGTTTTCTAATATGTACATCCATCCACCTGAGCGAGGCAGAGAGGAAATCAATCCTGAGAAAGTACCTATGCAGATGAATAATATTCCCATACCAAGTGCATAAGTAGACATCAACCAGAACCCAAGGACTGTACTACCTGTTGTTGCAATGTATGCTAAGACTGCTGCTAATGCAGGACCTGTGCACGGCGCAGCGATTACCCCTGCAACAGTACCCATTGCAAATGCACCCACAAATCCCGTTCCACCGACTGTATTTAATCTGTTCTGTATTGAAGTCGGGAGACGAATTTCAAAAACACCGAACATAGACAGACCAAGTGAAAATAGTATCACACATATAGGTATAATCACATAAGGATTTACAATGATCTGTCCGAAAACAGCACCTGTGCGGGAAAATACCAATGCTACTAAAACACCTAAAATTGAATAGGTGACAATAATACCGAATACATAAACTAACGATAGCAGAAATGACCTAAGTATTCCTGAAGACTCATTTGCCCCGAAAATTGAAACCGTAATAGGTATCAGCGGGTAAACACACGGAGTGAGACTGGTAGCTATTCCTGCTCCAAAAACGAAAAGAAATGCAAGCCAATATTTACCTCCAGACAATGCTCCTGCAATTCCACCTTGTTTTTTGTCTACATTTCCAAAGTCGATACTTGCAAATATGTCCTCATTAACATTTTTCACAGATTCATTTGTGCCAACTACCTCAATCGGTATCTGTATATCCAAGGTTTCAGGGAAGAGACATTGCTCATCATTACATGCCTGATATGTCAGTTTTAGAGTCAAAGATATTTGTTCGATTGGAGTACTATTTTGTAATGTGGCTGGAATACCGAATGTAATGGTATCGTGGTAGACAGAGGCTAAACCAATAGATTCTAAGTTAAGCGTATCACCAGCAGGATATACTACCTCACCAAATGTTATATTTGTTATTTCAGGAAATGTTATCTCTGTAGGAATTAGTGGGTCTCGTGTAGGATTTGCGTTTACGTGCCAACCTTCCGCTATTGTCGCAACAACGGCAATTTTGAATTCGTTGCCGGGTTGGACTTTGTCTAAGGAGATATAGCCATTGGCACTTAACTTTTCAGTAGGTTCGTCTCCTGAAAGACCGAGATCGGGGAACTGTGCAGATGTATAGATCGGAAGTATAGTTGAAAATATAGTAAATAGAGATAACAATAATATCAATTTTAGTTGGTTGTGTCTTATCATAAATTCGTACTCCTTGAACAAGACATATTAGTGAACGACGCATGGTATTAATTTTATTTTATCAAGTTATTGTATCATGCCTTTATTATTTCGGTTCAAGAATAACACAAGGGAGTATCATCTCTTCCAATGAAACGCCTCCGTGTTGGAAACTATTCTGAAAAATCTCTTTATACGAGTTAAATTGCCTTTCGTATACAAAATAATAATCCTCTTTGGCGAGAATATAATTCTTGTCAGATGCGTCATAAGGTAATTGATATGCTTTTGGATTATCAATTAACATCCCTGTTTCTGTCTCAAAAGATACGTCAATACCTTCTTTTACGCGGAGTCCGCTTGAGAGTTCATTTCGACTGGATATTTTTGTTGCGTTTTGACACAACACGGAACCGTGATCCGATGTTAATATTATAGTGATTCCGCGCTCTGCTGCAAGTCGAAGCATTTCATATATTCGTGAATATCGGAACCATGTTTGTACAAGCAATCGGAATGCTTCTTCATTTGGTACAAGTTGCTGAAATAGGTCTACCTCGCTTCGAAGATGAGTCAACATATCAAGGAAATCAACGACCACTGCTGCTAAACTAATTCGTGGAGCATCAGTTAACCACTGTAAGTACTGGTTTTCTCCTCGGGCATCGAAAATTTTAAAGTAGTGAGGTGTGGGTTTTAAAACGATGCCATGCCGATCAAGTTGTAGGTACATCAATTCTTTTTCAAATCGGTTGATACTTGTTTGTTCTTCATCTGGTTCTGCATATAGGTTGGGGTGTCGTTCAGCTAAATCTCTTGGAAACAGCCCACTAAAGATTGCGTTACGTGCATAATGAGTTGTAGTGGGCAATATTGAGTAGTAATAGTGTTTTGTTATATTGAAATCGTTATATAGAATAGGTTCAATTTTCAACCAGTGGTCTAACCGCATACAATCCATTACAACAAATAATACTGATTTACCAATTTGTATTTGTGGTATGACATATTTGTAAAACACATCTACAGATAGTGTGGGTGAATTTTCACCATCTATCCAAGACTTATATGTATTTTGTACATAGTTTGAAAAAGCTGCATTTGCTTCGTGTTTCTCACGAGCGTGAATGGCTTTTAGTTCATCCAAGTTAGAAAGTCCATCAAATTTCATTTCCCATTCAACAATATGGATATAGGTATCAATCCAAGCTTGCCAATCGTTTTCGTGAAAATGATTGTCCATATTGTATTGAATGTGTTCTGATGTTTGTTGCTTGTTAAAGTTTTCGACATACACTTGAGGTGTATATGTCTCACGCATCCACAGTTTCTCCAATGTAAATGTCAGAGAAGATACCATCTGTCTTGGATTTGTAGGCATTATTAACACATCGTCAACACCATAAAGGCTTGCTTGTGCCAAAATCTCTTGTCCACCTGCATTTGTTAGTAGAATAATGGGGATGTGTGCGTTAACTGACCTTATATGTGACAGTTGGGCACCAGTGTCGGTAAGTACATCACAACAAAATAATATTACATGGAATGTATTTTCTCTGAGTAATTCTATTCCCTCTACGTTACTTTCTGATAAGGTGACATCGTATCCTTGATATTCTAAAAAGCGAATGTACGGTTTCAACTCAGATTTCATATATGGACTTGCAAGTGGTTCATCAACAGCGTTATCTATCCACAAAATGTTTCCTTTCGTTTTATCCATGTTATCACCTATTCCTTTTATAGAAACTTTGACATTTAGGAACAATTAAAACAAAGTAGTAGATTGACATGTTATTGATAATTCAAGAGAGGAATTTATGAGAAAAAGATTAAATATCTGAGACAAACCGACCCGGATTCAGAAGACCTTTTGTGTCAAATTTTGATTTTATCTTTTTCATTAAGTTGAGTGTGTTACCTATTGAACCCCATACATCAATATGATGTTTTAGTTCTGATGGTGCAGATTCTATGATAAGGTTACCACCGATAGCAGCAGCATTATGACGGATTTGTGCAAGTATATTTGCAAGTGCCTGAAAATCTGGTTCTGAATCCACGGGTATTTTGAGATATAGTACACCATTACCCAATAGGGACATCATCTCATAAGTGTCTTTGTAAATCTTGTCAACAAATTCTGCTATATCTGTACGCCTTATATTTATTTTTACGATAACCACATCAGGTTGTCTATCTACTGAAGGAAATTCTACGATTGAATTACTAATCGTCGAGACCAATTCGTGTTCTACAGTATGCACACCGATAGCATCATTTTGTTCCAATAGTGTTTGGGTAGTTTTTAGTTGCCAAGATAATGTTTCTGGATCACCCCCAAATCCTACTATAACCGTTGGCTTTTTCTCATCAAAAAGGTCTAACGTACAACCGACCAATAGATTTACATAAGTTGGTAGAGACTGTGAACTGACAACCTTTAATCCAGTTTTCACTGCATCTTGAATGTTGTGGAACTGCGCAGCGATTATTGACTCCTTTATAGGTAGCGGTGCCAATTTTAGTGTAATTTCAGTTATGATACCGAGCGTGCCATACGATCCAATATAGAGTTTGTTTAGGTCATATCCTGCAACATTTTTGACGACTTTGCCACCACTCTTTACAACTGTACCAGATGCATGGACAACTTTCATTCCTAAAACCAGATTCCGTGCTGTTCCATATCTGAGTCGTATTGGTCCACTGGAATTCGTTGCTACTAACCCTCCAATAGTGCATTTATCGGAATAGGGAGGATTCAACGGGAGAAACTGTTTGTGTTGTGCTAATTCGTTTTGCAAGTCTGCCAATTTCATCCCCGATTCAATAGTTACAGTTAAATCAGCGGGTTCATATTCTACCACCTTGTTCAGTTGGGTTGTTGCAATAACTATATCTGTATTATTGGCTAAATTGCCAGTTCCGAGTTTTGTTCCAGCACCTGCAGGTATCACCCGCAAATTCTGTTCAGATACATGACGAAGAACATTTTGTATATCTTGAACAGATGATGGTAGAACAACTGCCTTCGGAACAGAATTGTCATATACATAGTCTGAAGCCTCTACGTCTGATAGAAGACCAGACTCTCCCACAATCTGACTGAAATCTTTACTCAATGATGACACTTCCATGTGCTACGGTATCTCTTTCATAGGTAATAAATTTGGTTAAAGCACCTATTTTATTCTTTTCAATAGGATCAATTAAAACTACTATTTATCTGAGACATTTTCATCTGTTGAAAGTTGTTGCATAAGAAGTTGTGCTTGTCTGTAGTACTCACTTGTTTCAGGTATTCTTGTGTAACAGTTCCAAGCTGCATCTAAGTTACCAAGCATCTTATGTGAACGCGCTTCATTCATCAGTGATTCCTCTACCTGAGGAACACGTTCAGGAAAGTCTTTATACACACCTTTATTTACACCAGGCAAATAATTTTCATCTGAAAAACGCTGAATTACCTCTTGGAATGCTACAACAGATTTATTGAGATAGTCTGCATTCAACTTTGAAGTGGGATCACCTTCTAAATACCCTTCTGGTATTGCAGCCTCAAAATAACACATGCCTTCAAAATACTTTCCCATCAACTTAACATAATTGAACTTGGGGAGCATTGGGTAATCCCATATCATTGCATATTCTCTTGCGGCTTCAACATATTGTTTATATTCTTCCCGCCTGATGTCAGCAAGACGGAGTTGCACCTTGGCTGCAAGTATATCAAATTCACTACCTGTACGGTACTTTTTTATATATCTTTGAGCAAGTATTTCTATGTCTTTGTATCGTTCCAATTCATTTAGTGTCCAAATTATCCCATAAGATGCTTGCGGCACAATTTTGTTGTTTGGAAAATTGTCTACAGTAGACTGGTACCAAGTTAACGCTTGTTTTAAAGAAGTAGTTGACAACTTAACCTGATTTGTTTCTTTCAGATCTGTGCCAAATTTGAAAAATGATTCAGCCACTTGGTAAAGGCTATAAGGTATGTAAACGTGTTCTGCAGTCTCACTGAGCTTGTAATCGTTTGTTACATACTCAATAACTTCCCTATAAGCAGAAATTGCTTCATTCCACCGTTCAAGACGAAAATGACTGTCAGCAATACCAAGTTTTGCATCTATGACAAAGTTAGTACTCGGAAAAAGTTTGATTAGCTCTGTGTATGTTGCAATCGCGTTTTCATAGTCAGCCTGTATAAAGTATGATTCTCCGATTGTAGCTAATATTTCGGATTTGAGCTCTTGATTTGTTGTGCTTTGAAATGCCAACCTGTAGTTAACCAGTGCTTTTTCGTGATCTAATTGCTTAGTGTAAATATTCCCTAAATCGAAATATACTACAGTAGATAGATAATGAAGTGGATATTCCTTGATAAAGTTTGCGTATCTGTGAATTGCCTCATCATACCTGTCCAATTGGAATAAACAATATGCAGCTTTGTACATTGTTTCGGCTTGCAGTCGAGAATATTGTTTAAATTCTGGTGAGGTTAACTTAACGAATTCCGGATAGGCAGACTCATAATTTTCTTCATCAAAATATGTTTGTGCGATGAGAAGTTGTGCATCGTCTTTGAAGTCGGAATCATGAAATTTAGCAAGAAGATTCCTGAAAGCAGATCGTGTTTTTTCATAATCCCCAAGTTTATAGTTCAACTGACCGATTGAATACCATGCATTCTCTACCTGTAAACTATCTGGAAAGTCTACAATTAACTTTATAAACTTTTCTTCCGCAAGTTCATATTGCTGTGTACGATAGAGAACATGTCCAAATAGGTAAGTTAAAGCCTGTTGGTGTTTTGGTATTGTTGCGGTTGCTGCAACTTTATTGATATATTCGATTGCAGTATTGTAATGATCAGCATTATTCGTCTGTTCCGCAAGTCTGGAATAAGAAACAGCAATTTTAAAGTTTACTAATGTATTGAAATCCTTATCAATCATTTCAGTTCTTACACCGGGTTTCTTTGATACTTCAAGAGCTTCTGTATATAATGTAATTGCATCCAAAAAATTTGTCTGATTATATAAGTCATCTGCATTATGATAGATTTGCTGAATATTTTCAGATTGATCTGCAAATGTCGAGATAGAGGGGAAGAAAGGGTATACAAAAATAATAGTACATATAACCCAGAAAAGTTTAGTTTTCATTTTTTCCTCCATTATTCAATTGTATTTTTTTATGCGTTAATAAGTTAGACAACCGAAATCGAATTCATGTTGAATGTTTATTTAGATGTATATATATGATATTTCATCGGGAAATTTCGAAAGTGTCTGTAAAGTAGGGTATACTAAATATCCAGCTATAGGAGATAAATTAAAGGAAATTCCGAATTTACTTTTAGACGTTAGTTGTTATATCCCTTCTTCGATGCATAGTAGTAGGAACACTCTGGGAAATGCCACATGACATTCTCCAGAGTGTTCCTACTGCCTTAAAATTCAAGATAAATTGACGTCTATGGTTAGCAATACAATTGTCACTGACCCATACCAATGTTATTCATTATCCTCATCAGGATAATCGATTGCCCATTTTCCGCGTCCTTCACCGGTGGGAGATTCTTTCCAAAGTTCAAGGAATGATTCAGGTGCATTGTGTTCCAAGAGATGTGCAATAAATAGTTGATGTAATTCAGCGACGAGTGCTTCGTTGTCATCTGCAAGATTGTTTGTTGCAATAGGATCTACTGTTAAGTCGAACAATTCAGGTGTGCCATACGCACCAACAGGGGCATATCCCCAACGTTCCGTGACGAGAAATGGGGTTGTTGCACGACGTGGCACAGTACCGTTACGAGAACCGATATGAGTTCCGGTTACTGCATATTCCCTATGTTGAGAATCACCATTGAGTAGCGCATTAGCAAATGAACGTCCTTCAAAAGGTTTTGGCGGTTCAAGTGCGACATCTGCTAAATCACACAACGTAGGCAAAATATCCATCGGTTGTGCAATCATATCAAGCCGTTGCCCTTGAGGCACATCACCACCAGCTACTAAAAACATCTCATGGTTTATCTCAGGATAGGTGGGCCAATATCTTGGGTCTTCAGGATCAATGTTTGATTTTCCAGTTCTCTCGTGCTCTCCAATAGACATACCGTGGTCAGACATAACCACAACGAGCGTGTCATCCCAAAGTTCCAAATCATCTACTTTTTGGAGTATCTGGCCTATGTGCCGATCAATCAATTCAGATTCACCCGCATAATGTGCCCAGAGATTATGTAATTCCGAATCTGTATAAATGGAGGATCGTCCATAGTTTGGATGTAACATCGGTGGTCCAGAATAGTCTGGGTCATAACGTTTGACAATATATTCGGGGGGATCCCACGGTTCATGCGGATCAAAGAAATCAACCCACAAGAAAAAGGGACCAGACTGATAGTTTTCCTCTAAGAATCGTATTGTAGTTTGGGATGTTCTACCGGAAAATGTCTCGGACTCGTATTGATAGTATCTGTTTGTCCAGCGGTGTGTATTGGGTAAGGTGTTACCTCTGAAAGAAGGATTAGGACGAGTTTTCTCATCTGGCATGACGGTTTTGATTTCATCATTGAGATGAAGCAAAGGTTTGTCACCTTCTTGTCCACGGTGCTGGAATGCAGCCTGAAATCCTTGCTGGAAACGGGCATTAAACAGATGCGGACAATCACAGATCAATTGTGTCGCATATCCCTGACCACCTAAGAGTTTTGCAATATGATTTGGACCACTTAAATCTATTGCCTGCCATCCGTAGTGGGGCCACCCTAACGTTCCTGTTGCTACATCTGTGCGGTGTGGTATTGTAGGAAAACTGCTCATATAGAACTTGTCAATTGCTGTGGCACGTTCAGTCTCAAATTTGTCAAGCATAGGTGTACGGATAGGTTTTTCCGCCCGTTCACCAAGGTTGTCATAGCGGAAGGTATCTGTAATTAGAAAGACGATATTCTTCATATTTTTTCCTTTCAATTTAGAATCCATATATATAATAGATAATTAAAATCATAAAAAATATTAACGTATCTTTGTGGTTTTGCAAGTCAAATAATTATTGAATCTGTTATTATTTACTAATTTCTCACTGTTTTCAAACTTCTTGACGTGATGTTTTTAATAAGACCATAGTAACTAACAACAATGGAAGAATCACTGCCATAGAAATAACGATTGATACTTGTGCACCAAATAGACACGGAAAAAATAGGATTGAACCTATCATGGATCCTTTCAATGCTAAATATCCGTTTTTCTCATTCGGTTGCATAAACAAAGGAATTCGTGTGATTACAGTAGCAAGGACTCCCAGAATTATCCATAAGATATAAGTCTTGTTGATTAGCGAATCTTCTAACCAAAACGGTAATAGTGCTACAATAAAAGCGGCAATAGTTGCAACTGCTGACAAGAAAAGAGATGGACCTATACCGAGTTGTACGGGTGTAGTTGTGATACCCTGTTCCTTATCACGTGTTATGTCTTTAAATGTTGTTGTGATATGTGTACCTAAATCGTAAAGTGTGGTCGCTCCAAATGCATACCAGACTAACCTTGGAACATTTCCACTCACTACCAACGCACCAAAGACGTTTAATAGTCCAATTCCCAATGGTAATGTCAAACTCCCCAAAATTCCTTGTGCTTTGAAAAATGCATTATAGAGGTGTGAAATTGCGACTAATGCCATTACCAACAGACCTGCTTTTACGCTAAGCAGGAATCCGAAGATAACACATAACCCATAAATTATACTTGCGGGAACAAGTGCCTGTTGTGGTGTTAACCGAAGGGATGGAAGTGGTCGGTCAGGATTCGTAAGTACATCTGTTTCACGATGAAAATAGTCATTCTTTATCATACCTGCAAAGTAGCCAAACATAGCAATGACTAAAGCAGCAGCAACTCTCCAAGTCCACTGTCCTTCACTTGCAATAAGTGCTCCTGGTAGTGTGGCAACAATTGGAATGGCAAAGAGTGGATAACGAATGAGTTCAAGATATGCTTTGACTCGGTTCATTAACTAAAAGCTATCCCTTGGCAGACCTGCCTCAGAAACGGGTGTATTTCTCGGTTCAAATACCTCGTCAACACCATAATACTGATCGCTTTGCGTTCCAATGCTCAACTCAATTACATTCGGACCCACCTGTTTATTTCCGCTGATATAATTGTCTCTTAACCTTCCACCGTCGTAAACTGCCCAACCGTTATTTAATGTGATATTGTTAGATACAATTTCAGGTGAGGATGTAGAATAGCAGATTATGGCGTATTCATAGTTTGATCGGATATTGTTGTGTTGAATTCGTGGACGAGAATCATCTTCACATACAATTCCATATCGGTTGGCAGAGAATTCGTTATATTCTACCTCAGGGGCAGAAGTTCCGCGAAATTGTAGACCGCTACCGTTCCTGTTGAACTCGTTTGCATTAATAGTAGGATTAGCGTTATCACACAGCACACCAATGTTATTTTCACTAAAAAGACATCTTTCAATATGGATAGAATCCGTAGCACATAGAATTCCGTTAGTGGCATGTTGGATACGACAATATGTGAATCGACTGTTTTGACTTTGTGATTCAATTGTAATACCTTGCCAATCTCCGGCTTTCGGCGGTAAAGCGTTTATGTTGGGAGAGGTCACTTGTCCGGTTGTTGTATCTTGTCCAGATGCTGGTTTTTGTATTTCTTGTTGTTTCCCTAAAGAACCGAAAACGATCATTCTGTCTGGTACACCTTCAGCATAGAGTTCACCATGCACTATGATAGCAATACGATCCTCTATAGATTCAAAACCTACGATTGTTCCTGATCGAATAGTGAGTGTAATACCTTCGGGAACAACCACGGTGCCAGTAACATACACACGTCCATCCCATACTTCATTTTCTGTAAGTTCCCCATTTTTTTCAAGAATTCCTGTTGGAGAATCACCGGGGTTGAAGTTCAGTGCACAGCCTTGAAAGCTGATATATAAACATGTGATGAATAGAATGAATATTAGTTGAATTGATGTTTTTTTCATAACATATTTGTATCATAAAATTGGTTTATTGTCAAGAATAACTTGATAATTACTAATGACATTCAACTGTCTCAAATCACTATGATTGATGAAGTTTTCATACTATATTTACAAAAACTAATTTTGTTTAGCGGTTTTAAATCCTAACTACCAAATCTAATACACAACTCAAAAGTTTTAGAGTCATTCCTGACTAATATAGCCATAAATAAGCCATAAAACCAGTGCTAATAAGGATTTATATACTTATATAAAAAATGTCATAATTATGATTGACTCTAAAAACTCTAAAGTTTGACATTTTTGAACCACTCAATTGTAGTGTTTATGTAGTTTAAGCGTGAATCAAAAATTGGATTAATTGGGTGATGTAGGACGAGGAAGATAGAGTTCTTTATCTGTTAAATTGGCTAAATACACCAACTAACTATCTATCCATTTGTATGAATACAACATTTAAATGACTCTATTGCCATACGAAAAAAACTTGACAGAGCACTATAATTTTGCTATAATTCTTTAATTGAACTCTTCTTTGATTAATAGGTGTCTCGTCATGTTTGAAAGTTTGAGCGATCGGTTGCAAACTACCTTCAAAAAAATAAAAGGTCAAGGAAAATTGACGGAGAATAACATCTCTGATTCTCTGCGGGATGTTCGTCGCGCCTTTTTAGAAGCTGATGTCAACTACAAGGTCACGCGTGATTTTATTGATAATATAAAAGAGCGTGCTCTTGGACAAGAGGTGATGGGTAGCCTAACACCGGAGCTTCAGATTGCAAGAATAATCCAAGAAGAATTGACTGAGTTGATGGGTGCTGAATCTGCAAAAATTCAGATCTCTCCCAGTGGACCAACTGTTGTGATGTTAGCAGGTTTGCAAGGTGCTGGTAAAACAACTGTAGCAGCAAAATTAGCACTCAAATTTCGTAAAGATGGTCGAAACCCAATGTTGGTTGCCGGTGATGTTTACCGTCCTGCAGCTATCAAGCAACTACAGGTACTTGGGCAACAGATTGACACACCTGTCTTTTCACTCGGAACAGACGTTTCACCGGTCAAAATTGCTAAGGACTCTGTGAAAGATGCCTTACAACGCGGTTATGATTGTGTGATTATAGACACAGCAGGTCGTTTACATATTGATGAAACTTTGATGGGTGAACTTAAAGGAATAAAGGATGCTGTAAATCCATCAGAAATCTTACTTGTCGTTGATGCAATGACAGGACAAGATGCTGTGAATGTCGCAGAAAACTTCAATAATGACCTGGACATTAGTGGCGTTATCTTAACCAAGATGGATGGAGATGCTCGTGGTGGTGCTGCCCTATCAATACGTTCAGTTACGGAAAAACCGATAAAATTCATCGGTGTAGGAGAGAAAATTGATGTATCCTCACTTGAAGAATTTCATCCAGAACGAATGGCATCACGTATTATTGGACAAGGTGATTTCCAGACCTTGATGGAGAAAGCCGAAGAAGTCTTCAACGAAGATCAAGCACGCGACTTAGAACGGAAACTCACAGAGAAAAAAGGTTTAGATTTTAATGACTTTCTAACACAACTTGAACAAATAAGTAATATGGGACCCTTGGATCAATTGTTGGACCTTGTCCCGTTTAAAAGTCAATTGCCTGTTAAAGACTTACAGCCGGATGAAGATCAATTCAAATATGCACGAGCAATGATACAGTCAATGACTCCAGCGGAACGTCAAAACCCCCTTTTACTTGATAGAAGTCGGAAACTTCGTATAGCAAAAGGAAGTGGCACATCGGCAAATCAAGTAAATCAGTTGGTATCACAGCTCAGACTGATGAATAACATGTTGAACCAACAAGGTGCGATGTCAATGCAGAAATTAGGTGGAAAAATAGGGGCATTTCCCCAATCAAAACGTAAGTCGAGAAAACCACGAAAACGCAAAAGACGAAAATAAAACACTGTTTAGATTTAAGACTATTTCAGATTTTACATTTTCTTGACAACCCAGTAAATGATTTTTATCAGGAGGTATTTTTTGGCAGTTAGAATTAGATTACAACGACTCGGTAGGAAAAAACGACCCTTCTTTCGACTTGTTGCAGCAGATGCACGAGCTCAACGAGACGGTGTCTTTTTAGAACGGCTTGGTCACTACGATCCAATTAAAGAACCCGCAGATGTCGTTATTGACGAAGAGAAGGCATTAAAATGGTTGAGACGAGGGGCACAACCCTCCGATACTGCCAAGAGATTGCTTTCACAACAGGGAATCTGGAAGAAATTCACTTTTGAAAAACTTGGCAAACCAATAACTGAAGAAGAAGTTGATACAGACGAAACTCTTGAAGCAACGGAGGATACTCCGTCTGATGTTGAACAGGAAGATCCTTCCGCTGAGGAAGCACCTGATTCGTCTGAAGATGCTGAAAATTCAGATTCATCTGAAGAGGAAGAGTAGTTTTTCAAGTTCAACTGAATTTTTATTTAGTTTCATTCCCTACTATCATAATGACCACAGAAAAAAGTTATGTTCCAAGAACTTATTGAATACATCGTAAAATCCCTTGTTGATTATCCAGATGATGTAGCGGTCCGTGAAGTGACTGGGGAAAAAGTCGTGATAATTGAGTTAAGTGTCACTGAAGCGGATTTAGGTAAAATTATCGGTAGATATGGTAGGACATTGAAAGCAATTCGTACTCTCCTATATACTGCGGGATTAAAAGCAAACAAAAAGGTGATTCTTGAGTTGATTGAGGAACCGTCACCAGTAGAATAGCGATTATAGGCATGCATTACAATGAAAATGGATGTTCTTGCACTGTTTCCTGAAATAATCGCACCTGCATTGCAAACAGGTATTCTAAAGCGAATTCAAGATGACGGTGGACTCAGTGTTAATGTCTATAATCTGCGGGATTGGACAACCGATAAGCACAAAACTGTTGATGATTATCCCTATGGCGGTGGTGCAGGGATGATTCTCAAACCTGAACCTATCTTTGCTGCTGCCGAGACACTGAATGCTGAATCTGACGCACAATTCATCTTTTTAACACCACAGGGAATACCTTTGACACAACCCATGGTTGAAGCGTTGTCTCTGGAAACTCACCTGATCTTAATATGTGGTCGTTACAAAGGGGTTGACGAACGGGTACGTGAAAAAATCGTAACGAAAGAGATCTCGATCGGTGACTATGTCTTGAGTGGTGGTGAGATCGCAGCACTTGTGATACTTGATGCTATTGCTCGCGTCTTACCAGGGGCATTAGGAGATTTTGAGTCCGCACATGAGGATTCATTTAGTAAAGATTTGCTTGACCATCCGCATTATACCCGTCCTGCAGATTATGAAGGTCTAAAAGTACCTGAGGTATTGCTAAGTGGACATCATGATAACATAAAGAAATGGCGGTATGTTGAAGCATTAAAACGGACAGCACAACGTCGACCAGATCTACTAAAAGAACTCGAACTTACGGATGAAGAACTTGCTATCGTAAACAAAGCCAAATAGCAAATCAACAAGATGGCATAAGGTTCACACAATATTGTTGCTGAACAAAATACACATCCGACATACATAAATAATAGAAAGGAGGAACTGAGGAATGAATTTAATTGAATCAGTTGAAAGTCAATATTTGAAAAGTGATATTCCTAACTTTGGACCTGGAGATGTTATAAGAGTAAACACTCGTATCCGAGAAGGTCAGAAGGAACGAATACAAGCTTATGAAGGCACTGTAATTCGTCGGGCACACGGTGGCACACGCGCTACTTTTACTGTTCGTCGTGTTGCATTTGGAACAGGAAGTGAGAGAACATTTCCCCTGCATTCACCCAATATTGAAAGTATCAGCGTTGTCAGATATGGTGCTGTTCGAAGAGCAAAGTTATATTACTTAAGAGACCGCACTGGAAGAGCTGCCCGTGTCAAAGAACGCAGAATCTAACAAAATGTACTCTTTTGACCTTACTTATAGAGAGAAGGGGTACATGCAAATTGCTGGTATAGATGAAGCGGGTAGAGGTGCTCTGGCAGGTCCGGTTGTGGCAGCTGCAGTCATCCTTCCGATTGATTGTCATATTGAGGGTTTAAAGGATTCAAAGCAATTGACACCAAATAAACGTTTAGAGTTGTTTGATGAAATTCATGATATAGCCATTTCAGTTGGTGTCGGTTCATCAGATAATAAACTAATAGAGCATATAAACATCCTGCAAGCAACTATGCATGCAATGAAGAAGGCGGTGAAACAACTCAATCCAAAACCTGATTATCTCCTTGTTGACGGCTCCAAGTTGCCAGATATAGATATCGCTGCAGAAGCAATTCCAAAAGGCGATAACCTTAGTATTTCAATCGCTGCTGCATCAGTTATTGCTAAAACAACACGAGATAAACTGATGATTGAATTACATCATACATATCCAAACTATGGGTTTCAGCAACATAAAGGTTATCCAACAAAACAACACCGTCAGGCTATTGCAAAATACGGTGCGTCTGTGATACATAGGAGCACATTCAAATTACTCGCGGATTAGTGTAGTTCCTCAATTAACTAACATCAACTTAAGTAATAAACGGAAAATAAAATGCGCGGTGTGCAACCCAATATTGCCAAAATTGGAGAAACAGTCGCAGCAGATCATCTTAAAACACACGGATATCAGATACTTGCACACAATTATCGTTACCAACGTGGTGAGATAGACCTAATAGCAAAAAAAGGAAATAGCATTGTTTTTGTGGAAGTAAAAACACGCCGGAGTTTAAAATATGGAACACCACAACACGCAGTCACTAAACAGAAGCAACAGCAAATTTCTAAAATCGCTTTAGCATATCTCCAAACTCAAAATCTGTTAGACTCCCCATGTCGTTTTGATGTGATTGCAATTCTTCTATCTCCCCAGTGTGAGGTGCTTAGACTTGAACAGATTGAAAGTGCCTTTGATTTTCAACCAGAACCCAATATGGTATAAAAACACATACTCATCCCACTAAGGAATGGACTACATGCAAGCGATTATTCTCTGTGGTGGTCTTTCCACAAGACTGGGTAAGACAACAGAACAACTTCCAAAAGTGCTTTTGAAAATTGGTGGAAGAACCGTTTTGGAGTGGCAACTTAAGCTTCTATCTTCGGCTGGGGTAAATGAGGTAATACTTGCATCGGGACATTTACATGACGTACTAATGGCACATGTCGGTGAAAACTATGCTGGTGTTGACATATTATATGCAAAAGAAGAAAAACCATTAGGTACCGGTGGTGCAATACAGAATGCTTTTCGTTATGTTGAAGATTTTCCCGTATTTGTTTTACATGGTGACATTATATTAAAAAATATCTCTTTAGCAGATATGTTGTTAAAATTGCGTCCTGAAATGGATGGGTTATTACTCGGTGTTTCTGTTTCAGACCTTACCTCTTATGGAGAAATTATCGCTGATACACAAGGTCGCATCATTGAGTTTCGTGAAAAACAGCAAGTAGCACGTCCAGGTTGTGCAAATGGGGCAGTTTTTCTATTCAATCGTTCCATAGTAAACGCCTTTCCAAAAAGGGAGGTATTCTCTATTGAAAGGGATGTCTTTCCTCAACTGTCTAATCTCTATGTTCATAAAGTCGAAACTGATTGGATAGATATCGGTGTACCTGAACGACTTGAATATGCTCGACAACATTTTACAGTTTAAACAATTTGTAGTATAATCTAATTATTCGAACATAACATGTATCTTATGTAATTAACACTGTGCCAACGGGGACAATATCATAGTATAGTCCATCGTATAATGGAGAAACTTATGGCTGTTCTTAGTAAAGAAGATTTAGAATTTTGGGATGAACATGGTTATGTGGTTGTGCGTGAAGCAGTTCCACATGAAAACTGCCGCGCCGCAGAACAAGCAGTATGGGACTTTCTTGAAATGGATGGAGACGATCCAGTAAGTTGGTATCCTACCGATCCACCACGACGCGGGATAATGGTAGAAATATATCAACACCAAGCACTATGGAATAACAGACAATATCCGCGTGTACATCAAGCGTTTACAGAGATATGGAATAATGAGAAACTTTGGGTAAGTTTTGATCGTGCAAGTATGAACCCACCTGAACGCGATGATTGGAAGTTCCCTGGTCCTTACCTACATTGGGATATGTCCTTAGATGATATGCCCGTAAGGTTAAAAGTACAAGGTGTTCTATATCTTGCTGATACTCCCAGCAATCAGGGTGCATTTACCTGTATTCCTAGGTTCCATAAGAAGTTGGAATCGTGGTTAAATGACCTACCCTCAGACAGTAATCCAAGACATGTTGTCCGTGAATATCAGAAAGATGCTCTACCTATCGCAGGTAACGCTGGTGATTTGGTAATCTGGCATAGTGCATTACCCCACGGAAGCAGTCCAAATTCCGCTGAACGTCCACGCATGGCTCAGTATATAACAATGTCACCTGCACCCAATGAAGGGAAGGATACAAGTGAGAACAGGGTTACTGGATGGCAAGAACGTCTCACAGGACTCGGTAAAAATCAGAAAGAGAAGGAACATCATCAAGGTAAAACTGCAGAACTAACCCCTTTAGGTAAAAAACTGCTTGGACTTGAACCTTGGGTAGAATAATAAGGATGCTATTTACAGGCGGGTAGTCTACCCGCCTATTTTTTATTTTGTCCTTGCTTTACTTTAATATCATAAGTCTATAATCGGATTTCACATACTAATTATTAAGTGTGTAGGATAATACTATGGAAAACTTGTTGGCAGCTCGTGCACAAATGGCGATGTCCCTTGCATTTCATATTATCTTTGCCTCAATCGGTATAGCCATGCCGCTTCTGATGGTGATTGCAGAAGGACTATGGTTGAAGACTAAGGATGAAACATATCTCACACTTGCAAAGCGTTGGTCCAAGGGAACTGCAATCATGTTTGCTGTGGGGGCGGTTTCTGGTACTGTTCTGTCGTTTGAACTCGGTTTATTGTGGCCTACATTCATGGCTTATGCTGGACCTATCATCGGTATGCCATTTTCATTGGAAGGATTAGCATTTTTTATAGAAGCAATCTTTTTGGGTATTTATCTATATGGGTGGAACCGAGTCCCGAAGACTGTCCACTGGTTTGCTGGTATGATGGTGTTGCTGGGTGGGATGCTGTCAGGTATTTTTGTAGTTACAGCAAACGCCTGGATGAATACACCTACGGGGTTTCAGATTGAAGCTGGTAAGGCAATCAATATTGACCCTGTTGCAGCGATGCTGAATCCTTCCTCATTCAGTCAAGCTCTACACATGACCATCGCTGCCTTTCTTGCTGTCGGATTTGCTGTTGCTGGAATACATGCCTACTTCCTGAGACGCGATCCACATAATGCATTTCATAGAAAAGCGTTTGCGATAGCATTGAGTGTTGGCGGTTTTTTCGCAATACTTCAACCGATTTCTGGTGACATTAGTGCAAAACGTCTCGCCAAACATCAACCTGTCAAACTTGCTGCGATGGAGGCACAATGGGAAACTGAACGTGGTGCACCCATCCGCATCGGTGGAATACCTGACGAAGATAATGAAGTAACACGCTACGCTATAGAAATACCTAAAGCACTCAGTTTCCTTACCCATTTTGACATAAATGCAGAAATAAAAGGACTCAAAGAATTTCCTCCTGAAGACCGTCCACCCGTTGCTATCGTACATTACGCATTTCAAATTATGGTGGGTTGTGGGTTTGTGATGATTATTGCGGGGATTATTGGTGGATGGTTGACCTGGAGACGTAAAGGATTACCTATCAACAGTTGGTATCTCAGGTTTATCACATTTTGTACACCACTTGGATTTATCGCAATAGAAGCAGGATGGACAGTGACAGAAGTTGGACGGCAGCCTTGGGTAATCTATAACATCATGCGTACAGCAGATGCAGTAACTCCAATGCCGCATTTAATTGTACCCTTCATAGGATTTACAGTCCTATACATTTTCCTCTCAATTATCGTGGTTATCCTCCTACGTCGACAAATTTTCATATATGAATAACCTTATACTTTGTTGATAGTGATTTATATATGTATGTTATGTGGAGATAATAATGTTCAATCTTGAATATTGGATTGCAGGTGTGATGTTGATCTCGCTAATTGTCTATATGCTGACAGGTGGTGCAGATTTTGGTGGTGGCATCTGGGATCTGTTCGCTACAGGTAGACGCGCTAAAGATCAGCGTGAAATTATCACACATGCCCTTGCCCCGATTTGGGAAGCAAATCACGTGTGGTTGATTGTAATCGTTGTTCTTTTATTTGTAGCATTTCCGGTTGCATTTGCAACGATAGGCACAGCATTACATATTCCACTAACCTTAATGTTGTTTGGAATTGTACTTCGGGGAACAGCGTTTGTTTTTCGCACCTATGATGACCAATCCGAGACAACCCACCTACGATGGAGTCGTCTTTTCGCAATCGCAAGTATTATAACGCCAATCATGTTAGGTGTTACCTTAGGTGCTGTGGCATCTGGTACTATACATGCAAATGTGGAAACTGGTATTGTTGAAACCGATTTTATCTCGTCTTGGTTTGCCCTATTTCCCTTTGCCATAGGAGTTTTCACCTTAACCCTTTGTGCTCTGCTTGCAGCGGTTTACCTTACACTTGAAACCGATAATCCTGAATTACAGGAAGATTTTCGTTTACGTGCACTTATCACAGCAATCTGCGTAGGGATAATGGCAGGTGTCAGTTTTCTTCTCTCAGCAGAAGGAGCACCGTCTATACGAAAAGGTCTGGGAAATAGTATCTGGTCTATGCCATTTCATCTCTTGACGGGTGCAGTAGCAATTTGGGCAATCTGGGCAATCTGGAAACGACATTATCCACTTGCACGTGTACTTGTTCCAATACAAGTTACATTGATTATATTCGGTTGGGGATTTGCACAGTTCCCCTATATTGTTACCCCAAATCTAACCTTTTCTAACACCGCTGTGTCCAATTCTGTACTACGTCCAGTACTTATAATAGTTGTCATTGGTGCGGTTATTGTAGTTCCAGCATTCTGGTATCTATATGCTGTGTTTAAAGGGAGAGATGACAGGGACTCTGATACAACAGGATAATGACTGAAATATATTCTACACTGCAGTCAAAATCATGTTTTTCCATTCTACAACATTAATCAATTTCCTACCATAGTGTTAAATCTAACACAGAATATTATTCGTTCTGTTCATTTATTTGATGTAATGCTTCGCTGATATATCTACGAATCCATTCACTTTCAGTGGTTTGCTCTAATGTATTGAGTGCAGATATTGCTTGCGGGTTGCCGATTCTACCCAATGCTACAACAGCAGCGGAGCAAACCGATCTATCTGAATCGGCAACGCTGCTAATCAATGCTTCAATGACCTGTATAGGAGGGTTAGCAACTCGACCTTCAGTCAGACCCAATTCTCCCAATGCAACCACCGCAGCATATCGCATATCGGGTTCAACGTCCTGTAAAAACGGAATGAGACCATCGATTGCCCGCGAGTCCCTTAACCGTCCAAGTGCAGAGATAGCAAATCGTCTGACTGTAGTATTGTTATCTGATAATGCCTTCATAAGTGGCACAACCGCATGGACATCCCCCACATTACCTAATCCTTCAGCAGCATAAGCCCGCATTTCCGCAGAATCTGATCGCAACTTTCTAAGTAGTAACCTTGAAGGAAAATATCTCCAATTTCTCAAAGGACCATCTTTATGTGAGAGAAAGCGCATCAGTCTACCGAGCTTTTTCTGATTGGATTGTTTTGAAACTGAGTTTGAGGTATCACCTATCATTGTTAACCCCGTTTACAGTTGGATAATTAGCAATATTGTATAGATATATCCATATAACATTTTAAAGATAACTACAATGTAATCTCCAACTCCTTGGCAATAGTGTAGACATCTTTATCTCCACGTCCTGAGAGACATACTACAATTGTTTTGCCTGTACCAAGTTTCGGTGCAAGTTCACGTAGGTATGCAATTGCATGGGCAGATTCTAATGCTGGTATGATACCCTCAGTTTCCGATAGTAATTGAAATCCTTCAACCGCTTCTTTATCAGTTATTGGGACATATTCAGCACGACCAGTTTCTCTGTAATAGCTATGTTCAGGTCCGACTCCCGGGTAATCTAATCCTGCGGATATTGAGTGTGCTGGTGTAATTTGACCATCTTCTTCTTGTAATAAATAACACTTTGCTCCGTGGAATACTCCCACGCTCCCAGCAGTCAATGGAGCAGCGTGTCTTCCACTTCGGATACTTTCTCCCGCTGCTTCTACACCGATAAGACGCACTGATTCATCATTATAGAATGGGTAGAACATACCAAGTGAATTACTACCACCCCCTACACATGCAACTATACAATCTGGCAAGCCTCCTTCTTGTTCTAAAATCTGTGTTCTTGCCTCCTCACCGATGATTGCTTGAAAGTCTCTGACAATCATTGGGTATGGGTGTGCTCCGACAACAGAACCGAGTAGTAAATATGTTGTGCGAACATTTGTAACCCAATCTCTGAAGCATGCATTGATTGCATCTTTGAGTGTACGCGAACCGGTATTTACTGGAACTACCTTAGTTCCCATCAACTGCATTCGAAATACGTTTAGTGCTTGTCGTTCAATATCCTCTTCCCCCATATATACTTCACATTCCATATCGAACTTTGCTGCTACAGTAGCAGTTGCTACTCCATGTTGTCCAGCACCTGTCTCAGCAATAATCCGTTTTTTACCCATCCACCGCGCAAGTAATATCTGTCCTATGGCACTATTAATCTTGTGTGCTCCAGTGTGATTTAAGTCTTCTCGTTTGAGGTATATCTTAGCACCACCGAGGGTATCTGTTAGTCTTTCAGCATAATAGAGGGGATTAGGACGACCAACATATTCACTGAGATAATACTGTAATTCCTTTTGAAAATCTGGGTTGTCCTTGAGTGTTGTGTATGCATCTTCCAATTCAAGTAGTGCCGGCATAAGAGTCTCAGGTACATATCTTCCACCGAACTGACCAAAATGTCCTGAAGCATCAGGAAGTTGTTCCATATAGGTTCTCCAAATTATGTTGTGCTTGATAGATTTAATATAGTTTCCTTCAATAACGATTTTGCACGTAGGTTTGGTTGTTCTAAAACTGAGGGATTTACAACCGATTCTGGCATTTCTCCAGATAATACTTGTACCACAGACTTAGCAGCGGTTTCCTGTAACTCTATGATAGATTCTTCAGAAATAAACGCAGCATGTGGTGTTATGATTACATTATCAAGATGAAGTAATGGTTCGTCTTTATGTGGGGGTTCAGTTTCCAAGACATCAATACCTGCCCCTGCAATTTCACCGTTTTGTAGTGCTGTAGATAGGGCTAAGGTATCTACAATACCACCACGGGCAGTGTTGATAAGAAACGCTGTTGACTTCATTGCTTTAAATTCATCTTTACTAAACATATACTGTGTCTCTGAAGTTAAGGGAACATGGATCGTGATAATATCAGATGTTGTCAGCAATTCCTGAAAGGAGACTTTTTCTGCGCCATGATCCTCAACCATGTCTGAAGATGTGCGTGGTGAACAAACCTTCACACTTAATCCAAATGCCATCGCCTTTGGAATAAGTGCCTTTCCAATATGTCCAAAACCTACAATCCCTAATGTCTTCTCACGTAATCTATACATCTGGTGTCCAATGTTCTGGTCCCAATTGTTAGATTTAACTGATGCATTATATTGCGGTATTTTCCTTGCACAAGCCAGAAGAAGAGCCATTGCATGGTCAGATACCTCATCTACACAATATGCAGGTACATTGGTTACGATTATCCCATTTTCTGTTGCAGAAGCAACATCAATGTTGTCAAGTCCTATCCCGTAACGAGCGATGATTTGACACTTACTTGCTTCAGAAATTACGCAATCACGTACAGGTTTCCAACACGTGAGTATTCCATCTACTGTGGGTGCAAGCGAAATAAGTTCATCCTCATCACCTGATTCTGCAACGATAACATTTGCTCCAACCTCTGCCAGAATCTGTCTTTCAGGTTCAATAGATGACCACGCGTAATCCGTTATTAGAATAGTGTAATTGTTAGACATATATTGAAAATTATAGTTCTTAGATTATGTGTCTATATAAAAATTTTGCCAGGATTCATTATGTTTTTTGGGTCTAAAGCAAGTTTGATTGTACGCATAATGTCAACAGCATTACCATGTTCCTTTTGTAAAGCTGCCCTTTTACCTAAACCGATACCATGTTCTCCAGTGCAGGTGCCACCCATTTCCAAAGCTATGTCCACTATCTGATTACTGATCTGTTGTGCTTCATCCAATTCATCACTGTTCCCTGGCTCCAAAGGAAAAACTACATGGAAATTCCCATCACCTACATGTCCAAGCATTGTTGCAAGTAGGTTTGATTTTACAAGGATCGATTTTGTTTCTGTTATACACATAGCAAGTTGTGAGATTGGCACACACACATCAGTGACGTATCCGACCGAACCCGGTCTGAGATTGAGTGCTGCAAAGTAACTATCATATCGAGCTTGCCATAATCGTTTACGTTCGTTTTCGTCGGTTGTCCACCGAAAATCAACACTACCATTTTCAGATGCTATTCTATCCGCATCTTCGGAGTATTCCGTGACAGTATTCGTTGATCCATGAAATTCAAGAAACAGTGTCGGTGCTACTTCATAGTCTAAATTGGAATAGTTATTAACCGCATCCATTTGAATTTCATCTAACAGTTCTATACGGGCAATTTCGATTCCTGCATTCATAAAATTGATTACGGTGTTGATAGCATCATTTACCGTATGAAACGAACAGATTGCTGCTGATATAGTTTCTGGAAGTCGCGCTAATTTGAGAGTTATCTCGGTAATAATACCCAATGTTCCTTCTGAACCGATAAATAGACGGGTTAGGTCGTAACCAGCAGCCGATTTTATTGCTTTTCCACCTGTCTGAATTTCCGTTCCATCAGTAGTAATTACTGTCAATCCAAGAACATTATCCAGCATTGTACCATAGAGGACAGCACAAGTGCCAGAGGCACGTGTTGCTGCCATACCACCCAATGAAGCATCGGCTCCAGGGTCAACGGGAAAGTGTAGTCGCGTCCCAATTTCTGTAAGATGAGCGTTCAATTGATTCCGTGTAACACCTGATTGGACTGTTGCATATCTGTCCTCTGTACTCACACTAATTATTTCATTCATTTCGTTTAGTGATACACAAAGTGCATCTTCTATACATACAACAGCACCTTCCACACCAGTTCCAGTTCCATAAGGGATTATCGGAATTTTATATTTATCACAACATTTGACAATCTTGGATACTTCAGCATTGGATTTTGGAAATACAACTGCATCAGGAATAGACCCTTTGTGGTAGGAAGCATCCGTTGCATGTGTTTCTCGTACTGTTCTGTCTGTAATAAATCGAGTTCCCAGAAGTGAACGGAGTTCTTTATGGAGTTGGTATAAATTGTTGTCAATCATGCTATGCGTATTTTAGCAGGATTTGTAGGTAGTAGCAAGGTAAATCACAGTGAGATCATGGTAAAAGAATTACCGGTATTTTCTGATTTTGTGTTACAAACGTTATTTGGAGATCACTCCAACACCGAATTATATTAACTTCGAAAGAGATTGATGTATTTCTCAAGAACAAATAGGCGGTTACGAGTATGTCCTGTGATTTCCTCTATTATATTTAGTTCAATCAATGATTTTAGTAGGCGATTGGCACTTGAGTAACCCATTTCTAACTCTCTTTCTACAGATCTCACATTAACTATTGGTGATGTGTACATAAGGTGAAGTAGTTTCTGTGCCTTTTTTGTCCGTGAACCTAAAGTTAGTATTTTTGTTTCGTAATCTTTCTGGAGTGCAATAATTGCCTTGAATGTATCAATGCCATGTTGAGCGGTTTCAACTATTCCGTTTAGGAAAAATGTAATCCATTGCTCTATATCATTTGTTGAGCGTACCCTTGTGAGTGAGTCATAGTAGGTAAATCTGTTTTTTTCAAAAAAGCTTGACATATAGAGGACAGGTTTTCTCAGTATATTTGCATTTATGAGTTGTAAGATAATTAATAGTCTTCCGCATCTCCCGTTTCCATCAAGGAATGGGTGAATGGTTTCAAACTGGTAATGTGTTATAGCAATTTTAATCAGTTCTGGGATATATAAGGATTCATTGTGTATAAATTTTTCAAGGTCACTTAAGAGTTCCGGTAGTTCTGGAGCGGAAGGTGGTACAAATATCGCGTCTACGAACGACGTACCGCCAATACGATTCTGACTTTTACGAACTTCTCCAGGTCCTCTATTTTTTCCACGAACACCAGAGAGTAACCTTTTATGTACTTCTTTAAGAAGTCGCATTGAAAGAGGAATCTTTGGTAGTTCAATTATTGCGAAATTCATTGCTTCAATATAGTTTTGGACTTCTTCCCAATCATCTCGTCTTTCTGGATCAATTTCTTCTTGTGGTAAAACAACTTCGTCAAGTTCTGTTTTGGTTCCTTCAATTCGAGTAGAGTCTCTTGCTTCTTTAGAGATATTCATTTTGATGAAAAAATTGACATCTGGAATAATATCAGTATAAGCGTTGAGTTCTCCTAATAGTCTACCTGCTTGTTCTAAAAGAACATCGATTGTGGGATTTTCCCATGCAAAATATTGGTTTATGTAGGATGGTGTAAAACTTTTATATCCCCCTTGTTGTTTATATGTCCCCGCTTTATATTTTTCCATTGATGTTTTATCCTATTTTCGCCAATATGGAAATCCATATTATCATTTTTCTGTATTTTTGACAATATGGAAATCCATATTATCATTTTGTGCAAATATAGGAATAAGTTGAAGCCTAATAATATGAACTACGGTAATAACTACATCCAGAACCAGTATCAAGTGAACGTATGTCTAACGATATTAACATACCTTAGGTTATATTAGATATATACAGACTTTACCAGTTGTCCCGTGTTACATAGAGAGAACGGTTTTCCATTGGTAGTGGAACGCGCTGTCCACCCAACCGATGAGATTCAATCATTCCCATTAATGTTTCCTGACTGCGACGTGCGAGATGAGCAGGTCCTTTCGTCTCTCTGTCTTCGTCAAGTGCTTCAGCAATGTCTGTTATTCCCATAACTGTTCCAGTAGCACGTGATACCTCAGGAAACGGTTTATCTTCATAGAATGTTCCATCTTTTTTCCGAAATTGTATCTCTCTGCTGTTATTTTGGACACGGATTTTTCCACCAGTACCACATACCTCAAATTCGGGTCCAGTACCAGCAGTGTTATATCCATGAACTCCGTTTGCATAATGTATATACCCACAATGAATAGCAGGATCAACGTTCAAACGATTACCATCCCAATCGGAATCCTTGCATGAGATGGATCCTTGTACATAGTTTACCTCTGGGTCACCTGCGAGGAAAAGTAACATGTCAGCTGCATGTGTCAATCCCCATAGGGCAGAACCGGCTCCGTATTGTGCGATTGTACATTGGACATTACCTATCTCGCCTGCATCTACAAGTTCTCGTACTTTACGATAGATTGGCATATAGCGACGTTGTGTACCGTAATTAAACTTTACACCGTGCTTTTCAACTATATCCACTATAATATCTGCTTCTTCCATAGAGCAACAAAGCGGTTTTTCACAGTAGATACCCTTAACCCCGTTTTCTGCAGCAAATACAGTTATATCTGCATGGGGTCCAGGACGAGTTGCAATACAGACGATATCCGGTTTTTCCTGTTCAATCATCTGTTTGTAGTCTGTATAGGCACGTTCTGCTCCATATCGTTTCCTGATCGATTCTGCTTTTTCTTCAAATACATCTGACACCGCTACAAGATCAGTTCTATTACAAGCAACAGTAGCAGCAGCGTGCGAGAACGGTTGCCAGATAAAACTATCAGGACGATTGGCTACCTCATCGTCAATGGTTGCACCCATACGTCCACATCCGATCAAGCAAGTTTTATATGTGTGTGGCACAAGTTTCTCCTATCAATATAACACCCTCAATCATGCAAAGGGTTTATAGAAGTCTAAATATTTATACTATAGTACCAAAATGGTATACAGTTGTCAAGAAGGCATATTCCTTAGGCAGATTTATTTAGTTTTAGGATTTTATTATGTTAATTTTCACAATTCAATATAATCTCTTGTCGGTCGGGTAGAGAGAAGCGAAACCTATATCTGTTAATTTAGCGTTACATTGTTTATCAGTATGAGCTAAAAATTGTGACGTTTTGCACGTCACCTGTGACTTAAAGAATTCAGTCAGGATAAGGAATGTGACGCGAATTTCGCTTTTTTATTTTTGCTTCTTTTTCTTCTCTTGACCTACCTTGGATTTCTGATCGTGTCATCATTTTTGCGAAGGATTTGACGGCGAATTGTTTGTGTATGTCATTGAATTTCATCGGAATATTCCTCCTTAAAAGGTTACCGTATGGTAACTTTTTTTGACATAACGGTAACTTTTGGTAGAATTGGTCT
>JAPOQK010000107.1 GCA_026710795.1 Candidatus Poribacteria bacterium | reverse complement strand
ATAAACCCAGACAGGAACTAAAACCAGTGAAAAATACCAAAAGTTACCGTTATGCAGAAATTAGACACAAAACGGTAACCTTTTTATACGGAAGAAAAATCCAATGAAATTACAAGATAAACACAAACAATTCACAGTCAAATATGATGTCCGAAGTCTTGTGCACGGTGTTTCCATTCCTTTCTTTATACAAAAAGCTTTACACACCCTCCTGGTCGCGACCGTTATCCATTTTCCACATAAATGTGTTATGTCCCGACCGGTAGGTCGATCCTACAATCTGAGTTCAGGCAGATCAACGGTAGAAATCCCATAATAATTGGATTCATTCCCTTAAACCGACATCTATGGAGCACTAAACACAATAACCGAAAAATATACAAAAAGTGAACACAAAGATATTTTATAAAATATCTTTGCAGTTCGAAAAAAATTACTTGATTAAAATTTAATTATTTGGTACACTGTTGATTTAAACCATTTATATAAATATTATTTAACCAAAAAGTGTCATTCTATTTGGAACTGAGATTTACATAATTTTCGTTTTATGCTATGGATTCCTTAAATTATATTTTTCAACGGTGTCACGAACGGCGCAAAAAACCTCTTCTGCAGAGAAAAACAGTGGTAAAACCCGCCCTATATAATAAAGGGTATCCTTACCACTTAACAGTATATTGTGCGTACAAATACCCGTTGCTGCTGGGTGACATGGAAAACGCACAAATCTCATTCATGCCAATAGGACGGGCTCCTGATAATGATACTGGTCCAAGGACCTTAGGAGGAGATCGATTCTTTAAACGCCAAAGGGTACAAGATTGGGGAATGAGACGATGGCACGCGTCATGGGGAATTCAGGTGTATACTGGTATACCTTCCGAATTTGACGGGGCAAGATGGCACGACTTCTATTTCTCATATAAATCAATTTGTGACTTCCCCGATGCAGTACTTACTTGTATCGAAACACTTACAAATGCTGTATCAACACCCCTTCTAACATTGTCAAAATCTGGAGGTATACGCTTTTCATGTAGAATACCAGATTACCTGCATCCAGACACCGAGGACGGTAAACCGTATATCTACAAACACGCACCAACAACCGACAATCCGTATAGTAGGCACATTTATCTCAAGATCCATGGTGAAAAAGGTTACAGTCGATGGGATGCAAGGTATGAAATATTGCTTGGAAACCTATTAGATCCACCTGTCATTGACAAAGAAGTAGTCTTCGCACCTATTGATGCACTACGGGCTGAACTCCATAAACCAGCACCTAAGAAAATAAAAGAAGACAAGGCTATCACAAAAGTTCCTACCTCATTGGGTTCACATAATATTGATCTCGCAAAAGATACTCTTATCCAGCGAGGTTTCTCTTATGTCCGACAGCATAATGAATCATATCTTTGGAGTCCACCTGACAATGTTCCTCGTGACAGATACATCTCATTATGGGAAAACGAAGACACTGTATGGATACGCGCATCGTCAACTGATATAGGACTTCCAACCATACCAACACCAATAACTGATGTATGGGATGACACAGGAATTGTTACGCAACCACTTCTTGTTGGAATGCCTATATCTGACACAATCCTCACAGTCCGGAAAGGTAAACTTAGTCCGTTAGCGATTAAACGACCTTCCCCTCTGTTGCAAAAATCAAAACAGATAAAAATCAACGGCGTTCAGACACAAGATATATTTGACAACACAGATCGTATACTTGGACTAATAGCCGATGTAGGCACAGAAAACAACTATGAAGCCGATCCCTATGTCCATAACGTCGGCGCAACTTGTCTTAATGTACCAACTTACAAATTTGCAGAAGAATTGGAAAACCGCTACCAAAACCAGAATCTGCAATTGTACGAACGCTGAAAACCTCGCATATACCTGTGGGAGCAGGTAAAGAAGATACCTACCGACGTTCGCATGACAACACCCTTCCAGTTGGGTAATGTCTGTGAAGATCCCGAACGATGTGATGCCATTGAAGAAAAAGGTGGTGATGCTCGTGAGAGTATCTGTCCGCAGTGCACGGTCTATAACGCCTGTCAGCAGCGCGGATTTCTATCACAACCCGCCTCATTAAATCGTGCTAAGACACAGATAATGGCACTCCCCGAAATATTTTTCGACCCACAATACGCAGAAATGGCTGAAAATCTCCTAAAACAGATGGATGACACCGAAAGGCTTTGCATCATTGACAGAACACAAGCATTCAAGTTGTTCCCAATATGTGAAATATCCAATAAAATATTGAATGAATGGAGTATCAACTGGCAAGGCGTTGCATTAGGGAACTTTGCAAAGGCATTAATGCATGCAGTAAAAATCAATGATATACCCCATGCAGATGCAGTCAAACGAATTCGGTCAGTAGTAACAGCATTTGAATGGCAAGAAAAAGAACTAATACATCAGATGTGCCGAGTCAACGTACCGGGCAGAATAGTCAAAAAAGGTTTTATTGATGAAGCCACAGGAGAACAATTAGCACGATTTAGCATCAACTTTGATGCAGGCACATCTGCTTACATTCCTCTTGACGATAACGCATCAAAAAAACTCACTGAAAGAAAATTACCCATCCACCCACTACCGTCATTTGCACTTGACGAAAATATCAAAATTGTAATGTCAATGCAACAAGCCATCCAATTAGGGATCTACCGCGTAGGAACCGTCAAAGATATTCAGAGATTGCCAACGATCAGTCCAGACATAAACTGGACGTATTGGCATCAACTCAAATTTTTCTTTTCCCACTATACGCGGGATGCGGACGCACCTATAAGGTGGACAGGTAAAAAGTTAATGTTCTGGATGCCACCGGTACTACATCCATACGTCAAACGACTGATGTTAATGTCAGTTAACCTCTCTGAACAACATCTCCGTAGGGCGTTCCCAGATGAAAAAATTGAGGTGCGTCTTTCCGAACCAACAACATGGGTTAAGGGTAACAAGGTATTTCAGATTCGTACCGGTTTCTATCCACAGAAATCCATATTAGAATACAATGACAACTTAGACTTTATCGGTATTTCTAAAATAGGACAGCGTTTTTTCCACGGTATCTATGCGGAAATTGAACAGGATCCGAACATTAATCATGCAATTATCACATATAAGTCGGTTGCTGCACAGTTATCCTATCTTGATAGAAAGGAAAACGTATCTTTCGTGACGCATTTCCAAGATCTAAAAGGATTGAATACCGCTTTTGAAGAAGCAAATGTCGTATGGATAATTGGCACACCGACTCTACCACAGAAGGTCATTTGGGAACGATCACAGATTCTGTTTGGAAACGATAAAGAACCTCTATCTTATGAAGAAGACACAGAATCCGAACAGTATATAGACCAACGGGTTCAGAGTGTTTATGAACAAAGTGTTACTCCTAAACTTGCGCGCATAGTTCAAAATACTAAATTGGACCAATTACCAAACAAAAAAGTTGTATTACTCTCCAGTATGGCACTGCCACAAATTACCGACAGAAAAGAAACAATCCTTTTTGACTGGGAGGATTTTGAAGTTGCTGGAAGGCTCGATAAACTACCTGAAGTGGTAACAACACGTGAAAAATTCGAAACAGAACGGGACAATTTAACTGTTGAAACCAGCAGAGAAAAAGTGGAATATGTCTTGGGTTGCTCTTCAAGGCAAGCGAACCGTGTCCTACAGAAACTACGAGGGGGGAAACCACTTCGAATACCTTTCCGTGAACAAATCATATCACTCCTTACTGACGGTGAGAAAAGAACTGCCGAACTTATTGAAGCTATTGAAGGACATCCAAAAGCAATAAAAAATGAACTTGGACGTCTCGTGCATACCGGTGATATTGTAAAAGTACGATGGGGTGTTTATACCCTTCCGTAAACTCATGCAATATTAACTTTGATCGAAATTCACAAGTAATTTTCCATCCTATTCTTCCTATCTTTTTCCTTGAAATACTACTTAGAACTCACAATTCCGTAGGTTAGATTATGCTTGTGAAACTCAATAAAATATAGCCACGTTTGGTTGATTGTTATGTTTCTCACACCTTACAACACAACCTATTATACTATATAATGATATGTTTGCATATTACGATATATTAAGATATACTTACCAAAACAAACAAATAGTTAGGATACCAAAAAGTGCGAGTTATTCTATATACAGGCAAAGGCGGTGTTGGTAAAACAACCATCTCTGCAGCAACAGGTTTGAAGTTGGCATCACTTGGACATAAAACAATCGTTATCTCACTCGATGTTGCGCATTCGCTCCGCGATTCTTTTGACAGTGAAGAACACCTCATTGCAAAATCAAACGAAAAACAGATACAAATCAATGACAATCTTTGGATACAAGAAATTAACGTTCAAGAAGCCATTGTTGAATACTGGGACGAAGTCTACAACTACATTCGTTCTTTGCTGAATCGCTCAGGCTTAGAAAGTCTGGTCGCAGAGGAAATTGCAGTTTTTCCGGGTATGGAGGAAATCTGCGCGCTTCTCTATATCAACCAATATGTTCGAGAAAACACTTACGATGTAATTATACTTGACTGTGCACCAACCGGTGAATCGTTGCGGTTCGTCAGTATTCCTACTACGCTTGAATGGTATATGAATCGCATCTTCAAATTAGAACGAAACCTCGCAAAAATTGCAGGACCGTTAATAGAAACTGTCAGTTCTGTCCCAATACCAAAGGATGCTTATTTCCAAAATATCCAGGAACTCTTTACAAAGCTTGAAGGGATTGATACAGTCCTTACAAATCCCAAAATAACAACTGTCCGACTTGTGACAAATCCAGAAAAGATAGTTATCAAGGAAACACAACGAGCATTTATGTACTTTTGCCTTTATGGATTATGTATTGATGCTGTTATTATCAATCGGATCATTCCAGATGGAGTTGAAGAGAAGTTTTTTGAAGTTTGGAAACAGACACAACAGTTATACATTGAGGAAGCTGAAAACTATTTTTCGGATGTACCAATTTGGAAAGTAGACCTTTTCAACAATCAAATATTAGGAGAAACAGGACTACATAAATTGGGGAATATACTCTACTCTGAGATTGATCCCATAGACATTTTTTCAGAAAAGAGTCCGTATCAATTTCGGAAGGTTGGTGAAGTTTACCAACTTGTGATGCAACTTCCTTTTTTGACAAAACAAGAAGTCAATCTCACCAAGCATGGCGATGAACTAATCGTTACCATTGGCGGCTTTAAACGACATGTTGCCCTACCCCGAAGTTTATCAAGCACTAAAGCAACAGGAGCCAAACTTACCGAACAGCAACTGGTCATCACTTTCCAATAAACTATTCGTCCAGTTACACGTCTCAAATTGCGCCATTAAAGAACAAATGAATCTCAAAACAGATAAAGCCGTACTTACTGTAGCCTTAACCACGTTTTTAACGTTCTTATTAGTGTTTTTATTGCCGATCAGGTCGTTAAAGATCCGTGTAATTTGGTTGCTATATCCGAACCTGCTACTTGCAATCGGATGGTTCGTTTATCTCATTCGAACTCATCCAAATATTGCTGAGAATGAATCGGAAGACATACTTTGGCAGAGCGTATTGTTCGGCTTCACTGCAATAGCAACATACCTACCGATGGACTGGTTATTTTCCAAGAAAGTTCGGTTAATTATATACCGCAGTTCAGACTTTTTTGGAAACGTTACGACCCCGATTGGTCTTATTTTGACGTGGGTGCTTCTTGTAACATTAGCCGTTTACTGCTACCACCGACTTCAAATGTTTGGACTCCATCGTTTTGTTGCTTCAGGGATAACAGGAATTACTGCGGCTGTTGGGAGCGTAGTTATTTACGGACTCGGAAAAGAATTATGGGAATGGAATGCTCTGCGTGTAGACCACATTCCAAACATTGCCGCAGTGCCAATCTTTATGCCAATTACCTTTTTGCTTACCTATATTCTATGTCCATACTATTATCATCGTAAACAACCTGCCTTAATCGCAGGGATGAGGTGTGGTCTTTTCATGGGTATAACAATGTTTTTGAGTTTTATTGTCTTTTGGCGGAGTTAACAGGAAAAGCAAGTGTCGGTGATCATTCTGAAACTTGGTATGCATTAATGTAAACTTTTTGCACCTTAACAATCAGACTTAGGAAAGTTACATAATTAGAAATAGACATGTTTGACCTACTTGAAAGGAAGAGAATGCGTTCAACAACAATATTAGCAGTCCGACGAAACGGACATGTTGCAATTGGAGGAGATGGTCAAGTCACTTTAGGAGATACGGCTATCAAACATAGTGCACGCAAAATTCGAAAGATATATCAGGATCGTGTTCTTATTGGGTTCGCGGGCTCTACATCGGATGCCCTGACCCTATATGAGAACTTAGAAAAAAAGTTAGAACAGTACCGTGGCAACCTTCAGAAAGCTGCGGTAGAACTCGCGAGAGATTGGCGTAGTGATCGTATTCTTAGACGGACAGAAGCCTTAATGATTGCTGTTGATGCCAAAGATGGATACCTTATTTCAGGTAATGGGGATCTTATCATTCCTGACGATGATGTACTCGCTATCGGTTCGGGGAGTTCTATTGCGCTTGCTGCTTCCAGAGCATTACTAAAATATGCCTCGTTAAACGCTTCTGAGATTGTCGCTGAAGCGTTGCAAATTACAAGTGATATTTGCATCTATACCAATGCACAAATTGAAATTGAAACTATTGAGACTGAAGAATAGAATAATAATATATAGGATTTCTGTTATCTTGGTTACGGCATTCCATAAGTGTCGACTGCCATTTTAGGAGGTTACTTTGGAGAATAAAACTGATGAAACAAAAGTCTTAGCAGACGCGCTAACCCCGCGGCAGATTGTTGAAGAACTCGATAAATACATTATCGGACAGTTTGAAGCAAAAAGGAGTGTTGCTATTGCGCTCCGCAATCGCGCGCGCCGACAGATGCTTGAGGAGGATATGCAAGATGAAGTCGCACCAAAAAATATCATCATGATCGGTTCAACCGGTGTCGGTAAAACTGAAATAGCGCGCCGACTTGCCCGCCTCGTTGATGCTCCTTTTATCAAGGTTGAAGCTTCAAAGTATACAGAAATTGGTTACGTTGGACGCGATGTGGAATCAATGATCCGAGACCTCACAGAAATCTCAGTCAGTCGTGTAAAATCGGAACAGGCTGTTGCTGTTGAAGAAAAAGCATTAGAAAAAGCCGAAGAACGTCTGTTAGACAACTTATTCCCGATGCCTCGTGCTTTGAAAAACCCGCGCAATAATACACCCAATGATGATCCTGAAGCAGACGAAGATATTGATGAAAATGAAGATATTGATATAGATGAAGATATAATCGAATTGCCATTTGATTTAGATATAACTGAAGAACAAGATGAAGCATTAGAAAAACAGCGGGAACGGCACCTGAAAACACGTGATAAATTACGACAGCGACTGAAAAATGGTGAGTTTGAAGAAAAAGAGGTAGATATCAGCATGAAAACCCGGAGTATGCCATTTGTTGAGATATTTTCTCCGGGTGGCATTGAGGAAATGGATATCAACTTCAAAGATATGTTCAGTAATATTCTTCCTAATCAGACGAAGAAACGTCGGGTGCCTGTCTCTGAAGCACGGCAGATATTGATGCAAGAGGAAGCTGAAAAGTTAATTGATATGGATGCTGTCATCAGTGATGCGATTGAACGGGTTGAAAACTCTGGTATAGTCTTCTTAGACGAAATAGATAAAATTGCAGGTCGCGAATCCCGACAAGGTCCAGATGTTTCACGCGAAGGTGTACAACGCGATATTTTACCTATTATTGAAGGAAGCACGGTCGCTACAAAATACGGATCGGTTCGCACACACCACGTGCTGTTCATTGCTGCTGGTGCTTTTCACGTTTCTAATCCATCTGACCTTATCCCTGAACTCCAAGGTAGATTCCCTATTCGAGTTGAGTTAAAAAGCCTTAACAAAAGCGACTTCAAGTGTATCCTAACAGAACCGAAAAACGCATTAGTGAAACAGTATACGGCATTACTCCATACTGAAGGAATAGAAGCAACTATCACCGATGATGCCATTGACGAAATCGCCGCACTTGCATTTCAAGTAAACGAATCTGTTGAAGATATCGGTGCGCGACGGCTGCATACAATTATGGAAAAACTGTTTGAAAACCTGTTTTTTGATGCCCCCGATCTCGATGAAAAAAGTGCTACTATTGATGCAGATTATGTCAGAGGTGAACTGGTAGAAATCGTTAAAGATCAAGATTTAAGTAGGTATATCCTATAAAATATTATCTTAAAGGTAGATGAACCGTCATTCTTATTTGTTTTCCAAATCCTGAAGCATCTTTATCGTTGCGTACTGTTTTTGAAAGCGAGGTATGCCTTCGGCACGTTTTAGAAAAGTCTCTATATAGCGACGCATCATGAGGTCATCTCCCTGTTTCTGATAGGCAAGCACAAGGCGATAGTATGCCTCTATTTCATCAGCATCCAAAGATACGCCTTTTTCATAGGCTTGGATCGCATTAAGAACTTCGTCGGTTTCTTCATAAGCGAGACCGAGATTAAAGTAGACCGTAGCGTCACCGCCATCCAACTCTATTCCCGCTTTATAATATTGGATAGCATCCACATAAGATTCTTGATTAAGGTAAGCATCCGCAAGGTTGTAATAGGTATCTACAAATGCTGGGTCTGCCTCAATAGCGTTACGATATGCTTCCACTGCCTCATCAAATCTATCGGACAGGTCGTAAGCATATCCGAGGTTGTTGAAGAAAGCGGGGTTATCAGGAACGATTTCAAGGGCAGCTTTAAACATATCTATGGCAAGCAGGAATAGACGCATGTCAACGTAAACTAAACCCAAGTTGTTATATGCATGCTGATGGTTTTCGTCAAGGGATATTGCTGTTTGAAAAGATGCTATTGCTTTCTCATATTCACCCAATTGATGATAGACTTTTCCTAAGGAAATATGTCCTTCTGGATCAATGGGATTGAGTTCTTGTCCCATTTCAAGTTTTGAAGCCTCCCGCTTAAGTTCTTTCTCCCGTTGTTGTTCCTCATCAGGAGTAGAACAACCGTAAAGAAAACTTGTTAGAATTATCACAAACAGCAGCGTTGAAACATTAACACCTATTCTGGTTAAGGTGCTGAAACCTTGCCTTACAATATTAAGGGAGATGCATTGATGATTATTGATACACATACACATTTTTACGACCCAACACGCCCGGAAGGCGTGCCGTGGCCGAACCCCAATGATGAACTGCTTTATCGCACTGTTATGCCAGACGAATACAAGAAACTCACTACGCCTGAAGGTGTTACAGGAACCGTGGTTGTTGAAGCAAGTAGATGGCTTGAAGACAACCAGTGGATTCTTGACCTTGCAGCGGATGAACCGTTTATTGTCGGATTCGTTGGTAATCTAAATCCTAATGATGCGGAATTTGAGAACAACTTAAATCGGTTTGCTGACAATTCGCTATTCCGAGGCATACGTCTCGGTGGTGGTCACCTTCAGTCAGTCGGTGATACAGGCTTTTTAGCAAACATTGAAAAGTTGGCTGAAAAAGAACTCTCCTTAGACCTATTGATTAATCCTGATGCCCTAAGACTCGTACCAACCTTGGTTGAACACATCCCTTCAATACGTGTTGTGATTAATCACGTTGCTGGGGTACGAGTCGACGGTAATCCTCCTGATGCAGCATGGGTTTCTGCTATTGAAGAAACCGCACGTTATCCACATGTCTACTGCAAGGTATCAGGCTTAGTAGAACACACTGGACAAACACCTGCTCCCGATGACATTGCCTATTACACGCCTACCATTGATGTTTTATGGGAGGCATTTGGAGAAGACAGACTTATCTACGGCAGCAACTGGCCTGTATCCGCGCGGTTCGCAGAATATAAAGTTGTGCAGAAGATCGTTGATGACTATTTCACCGCGAAGGGTGATGAAGTCAAAGAGAAGTTCTTCTGGCAAAATGCTAAAGCTGCGTATCAGTTTTAATAGTTGTCAGTAGTCAGAGCGTTCACTACTTCACTTTCAGTAGTCGAAAACCTCCTACTGACATATACACTCTTGTCTGATAACCTATAACCGACAACTACTACGCAACCCAGCGGATAAAATCTGCTGCTGGTTGCCGTTTCGGTTCCTTTATTTCAGCAGGATAACCTGTATAGAAAAAACCGATGATGTATTCTTGCGATGAATCGATCCGAAGCAACTTATAGGTCTGCTCTTCCATCGTAATTCTTCCGGTGCTCCACTGCATGCCGACCCCTACATCCCACGCAGCGAGTTGGACGTTCTGCATTGCACAACAGGCTGCGGCGTAATCTTCACGTTGCCGTTGTTCATCTCCGTCTTGTATGCAGGACACAGCAATTATTGTTGGCTTGGACATGAACTTCTCGTAAGCCAATTCACCGATCTTTGCGAGGTTGACAGCATCAACGTGGTCTGGTGTATCCTCCATCTTGATCTCTCTGTAACGTTGTGCAAGGATCAGTTTCGTTTTTTCACCTATTACGGTGAACCGCCACGGTTCGGTGACGTGGTGATTCGGTGCCCATATCCCGTAACTGAATATTTGTTCGATTACGTCTTTTGGAACGGGTTCTTGTTTGAATTTGAAAATGGATCGTCTTGAAATGATTGCATCTTTTACGTCCATAAAATCCCTCCTCATTGATCATGTAGGTTTTGAAAAATATTGTACTACATACTCTTAATGAATACAACTTAGAATATCTGTGGATAAGGTTATTTATAGTAAACATTGAAATTAAAGAGACACATTTCTGTAGGAGCGATCTCCGAATCGCGACAAAACTCACTGATAGTCGGGAATCGGAGTTCCCTCCTACAACTCAAAATGTCCTGTTAATTCTAAAGTTCACTATAGTTTTCGGTTTTTTTCAGATATATTTTTCACAATTCAATATAATCTCTTGTAGGTCGGATAGAGAGAAGCTAAACCTATATCCGTTAATTTACCGTTACATCGTTTATCAGTATGTGCTATAAATTGTGACTTTTTTGCACGTCACAGTGACGTTAAGAATTCAGTCAGGACAAGGAATGTGACGCGAATTTCGCTTTTTTTATTTTGCTCCTTTTTAGTCTTTTTCTTATCTTGACTTACCTTCACAATTTGCAAGACATGAAACTATGAAACTTAGAAAACCCATATACAGTCCCTTAGGCACAGAAACTACGCACTACACAATAGGTGAATTTGTGTTTATACCTCATTCTAACTTATCTCAACTCGTGTCACCGATATAATCCTATATTCTAAACACTTGTTAATTGTATAGTATCTATTTGTGGGTGTCAAATTAAAAAGTGAAATGTCTTATTGGATATATATTGGTATTTTATTCGTATATTATAGTAGATTTTACAATTACTTGGACAGTTTTAGTCCGTAGGTCTAAGTGTGTAATATCTAATTATTTTCAGAATTCAACAATAACAGATTGATGGTAGGGAATTGGAATTTCCTTTACGATAGTATAATGTAAAGTTATTTGTAAAACCTACTATAGTATATTCATTTTTTTTACAAATTTCTCTGGATTTCTGCTCGTATCATCATTTTTGCGAAGGATTTGACGGCGAATTGTTTATGTATGTCTTGTAATTTCATGGGTTTATCTCCTTTGTAAAAGATACCAATCGGTGTTGTTTTGCGACATCTCTGGTATCTTTTTCGTGTTGTTGGTATGAATTGAGTGTTTGACTGGGTTTGTGGGTTGTTGGAGTCGGTTTTTTTGCGGTTTTTTGGGGTAAAAAATAATTGTTTTTGGTATCTTTTTATGTGCTGGGTTATGGTGGGTTTTTTGGCTATTTGTCGGAGGTCGCTTCTACAGAATGTAAAATGTCGGAGGTCGCTTTGCTCGCTCCGACCTACGTATACGGTGATGTTGGGTTTGTGGGTTGTTTTGTTTTTCATAGTGGTAGTAGTATAACATGGGATTGGATGGGTTGGAAGGGGAAGGTGGGGGTCGGAACAATATGTTTCATGTATGTTTCATGTATGTTTCGGATTTTTGGTTTATTTTTCAGTTTTTAGTTGTCAGAATTGCGGGATTGTCTGAATCGCTGAAGGCGCAGAGGACGCTGAGGGAAGACGGATTGTCTGAATTGTGGGATTGTCAGAATCACTGAAATCGCTGAGGACGCTGAGGGACACTGAAGGAAGAGGCACAAACTAACAGTTTGTGCTACAAAGAGGTGTGGGAATTGTCTGAACCAGGATTTACAGGATTATAGGATTACAGGATAAGAACAGAGGGATTTGTCAGAATTGCGGGATTGTCTGAATCGCTGAAGGCGCAGAGGACGCTGAGGGACACTGAAGGAAGAGGCACAAACTAACAGTTTGTGCTACAAAGAGGTGTGGGAATTGTCTGAACCAGGATTTATAGGATTATAGGATTTACAAATCAAGAAATCAACGGTAAGAATGCCTTGTGGTATTCCCGGGTCGTTCCTGCAGAATGTAAGAGTTGTAATGAATTGCGCGACTACGAATGTATCTCTTCCTTATTAGATATTGAGTTTAGCGTTAATATTTTACACTCCGTATCTGTGGACGGGATATTTCATTTTAAGTATTTTCTGAGGCATGCACTGTGCTTGTTCCGACCTACGTACTGGGATGTGGCTGCTACTGTGTCTAATTCCATCCAGCAAGTTGCAAGTATTTTTCCCAGAGGGGATAACCCCACAGCATAACAACGATTGCTGCACCAGCAAGGAAGGGTCCATAAGGAATCGGACTTTGACGACTTTTTCTGCCAGTTACGATAAGCAGCGTGCCAATAACAGCACCACTAAAGGCAGACAACGCTATAACCATTATAATGCTTTGCCACCAAGTAGGTTCTTGCCACACCCCGAGAAACAGACCTATAATAGCCATGAGTTTAACATCCCCCATTCCCATCGCTTTTTTCCGCATAACTGCACTTCCAATAAACACAACTAACCATATCACTAATCCACCTACTACAAATCCAATAAGTCCTGTTCGTAGGTAGTCAATGCTACCGCGCTGATAAGCGATTGCAGACACAATTCCCAATCCAAGGACCAATCCTGTGAGACTTATAACATTTGGGATAATGTAGTGCTGTGCATCAATAACAGCAATCGGTATAAGTAACGTAACAAAAATGAGTGCATATATCAAATTAAGATCAAATGTTTTCTCAAGGCGATAAAACACCACAAGAAACAGCACTGCCGTAACAAGTTCAACAATTGGATAGAGAGAGGATATTTTCGCGCTGCAATTCCGACACTTTCCTCGTAAAAGCAGATAACTCAATAGCGGGATATTGTCGTAAAATTTTATCGTTTGATTACAGGCAGGACAGAAGGATCTGCGGGGTGAAGAAATTGACATATCTGAACGGGGGATGCGGTAGATACATACATTGAGGAAACTGCCAATTGCTAAACCAAAGATGAATATAAAGACCTGTATCCAGATTTCGTCCACAGATTACCACCAATATTTTTCGCCTTGTTTAGCATCAGCGTGGTATACCTTGCTGATTTCAGCAATTCCACCTAACCGATATTTTGCTGGCACACGCGGGTGATCTTTTTCAATTCCAACTTTATAGGTCTTTGGCATCAAGACATAGTTTCCTCCCCATGGTGTTTTGGGAACAGTTTGCAGATAGGTGCCGCGCCATCCATCTACATCAGGGTCGGTTACTAACTGATCTAAAGTTGTTGGATAGGTCTGTGTGTGCCTATAATATTTTTTTATCGCTGTAGCGAGTATTTCAACATCAATATCTGCTTGGCTGACTTTACGATATTGTGCCCAAGGTGGATAAGAAAGTGCGCCAATTATAATAATCAAGGCAACCAGTATAATGAGTTGAATGCGTGTCATAAATTTTCGGCACGCGAATCGTGCCTACAACCTTTAACTTGCTTCGGGACGCGTAATTTCGTACTTGTTCATCTTTTTGTAGAGATTACTTCTCTCAACTTCTAACACTTCGGCAGTTTTCCGTATGTTCCAATCATTTTCATTTAATGCTGCAAGTATACATTCGGCTTCAGCTGAATCGACCATTTTACTGAGTGGCATATTCGGTTGATAAGCTGCGGCGGCATCCAATATTTGTGTTTGATCCTTTTCGACAGGTAAGATTTCCACAACATCGATTGGGAGAATGATTTCCCTGTTGACCATAATGAGCAATCTTTCGACGATATTTTTTAGTTCACGGATGTTACCGGGCCAGTTGTAAGATTGGAAAACGGCATAAGCTTCTGATGCAAATGTTTTCGGTGCAAAAGCCATATTCTTTTGCAACCGTTCTGCAAAATATTTTACTAACAAAGGGATATCTTCTAATCTTTGACGGAGCGGTGGCACTTCAATAGGAACGATCTTGAGACGATAATATAGGTCTGTCCGAAACTGTTCTCGTGTTATTTCTTCTTGAAGATCCTTGTTAGTTGCAGCTATGATTCGGACATCAACATTTCGAATCTGCTGGCTACCGAGTCGTTCTACCTCTCCATATTCCAGCACGCGTAGTACTTTTGCCTGTGCCTTTAGTGTCATATCCCCGATTTCATCAAGGAAAAGTGTTCCACCGTCAGCCAGTTCAAAGCGTCCTTGTCGCATCGAATCAGCCCCGGTAAATGCGCCGCGTTCATGACCGAAAAGTTCACTTTCAACAAGTTCTTCGGGTAGGGCTGCGCAGTTTAATGGGATAAAGGGTTTGTCAGAACGTTTGCTATATCTATGAATTGCATTTGCTACGAGTTGCTTACCAGTTCCATTTTCCCCAGAGATGAGAACTCCAAGGTTACTTGCAGCGACCTGTCGAATTTCTGCGCGTAACTTGGAAATAGCAGGACTTTCCCCCACCATCTCATCTTCATCTGTAATTTGTGATTTTAGGATTTCATTTTCTTTTGCTAATCGCGAGAGTTCTAAAAACGGCTCAATATTGGATAAGATTTTATCCATACTGACCGGTTTTGTGACATACCGTTTTGCCCCGAGTTCCAGCGTTTTAAGGGCGATCTCAATATCTTGCTGAGCGGACATCATCACTACGTTGAGATCAGACTGTTGTTCAAGCAATTTTATCAAAGTTTCAACTCCATCTATCCCGTTTTCCATCATAATATCCAACAGCACGAGATCAACATCCTGAGATGTACATATTTGTAACGCTTTTTCTCCACTCGCGGCAGTTAAGGTTTTGTAGCCTTTGATGCTTAACCCTTGTGATAGCATTTTCAATATATTTTTTTCGTCATCTACAATGAGAATCGTATTCATATTTTTTCCTCTACATTGGTAACGTTTTATATGTTATCTGTTCAAAAGATCTCTTAATCACCAACATACAGCACCTAATTAATGGGTTCAGATGATGTCAGAACAGGTATCGTTTCGGTTAGGTATGAGGTTTCATTAAAAGTAATCCGTATGGTGGTTCCGATATTCTCTTCCGATGCTACAGCGATCTCTCCACCGTGAACGGTTATTATTCGTCGAACAATTGCCATCCCGAGACCTGTTCCATAAGCTTTTGTGGTATAGTCTGGCGTAAAAAGATGTTTTCGTGTCTCTTCGGACATACCGTGTCCATTATCTTGAACTTCAAGAGAAATAAGGTTGCCATTATTAGATGTAACATAAGTCCGTAGCGTAAGCGTTCCACCATCTGGCATTGCTTCAATTGCGTTCTTGACAAGATTTCCAACTGCGCGCTCCATCTGTTCTCTATCTAAGGAGAGAGAGGGTAATTCACTCGTCTGTTTTTCGACTGTAATGTTTTGTGCTTGAGACAATTTCATATACAATTTTAGAACAGCATCTACGATATCATTCAAATCAGTCAGGTGTCGGTCAGGAGCAGGCAACCGTGCATATTGGTGGAACTCATCTATTAGTTCACGTATACGGTCGACTTCTTCAATAATTGTCTCTGTACACTCTTCAAATATATTCTCAAAGATTTCTGGTCGGTTTTTGGCTGCTTGTAAGTTCTCAACAGAGAGTCGAATTGGAAACAACGGGTTTTTGACTTCATGTGCAAGTTGTCGTGCGACATCGCGCCACACAGCGATTCTCTCAGCTGCTTTATGCTCCTCAAGGCTTAGTTTCAATGCCAGTGCCATCTGATTAAATCCGTCTGCGAGTTCACCGACTTCTCCTTTAGATTGAACGGCAATTTGGTAAGTAAGATTACCTGCCCCGATCTCGCTTACTCCTTGCTGAAGTAGAGCAATTGGACGAGTGATACGTCGACTGACAAGATAACTGATACAGTAGACTATTACTGCACAACCGCCTATGCTCCATAATAGGATAATCCGCATCTGATTTTGCCACTGAATACGATACTGATGCGAATAGGCGATGATTAATTCCACAACAGGAAAAGGTGTGTTCAAGATGTCTGCTCGAACAATAGTAAAGGTAGTGATTTGCTCCTCTACCTCTATTGTATCTGTGTCCTCCGGTTCTTGTAAATCCCTCAAGGTAACCACCAATTTCTCATCAGATTTACCTTCTTCCTGATATATCTGCTTCTGTTTCTCCCACTTCATCTTAATATTCGGTGTTTTGTATGCAGGTCTATTTAATGGGATCCACTCCTCTTGTTCACCCTTTCGTTTAACAAGAAGAATCGGATGTTCAGAGGGTTGGTCCAACATTTTAACACTTAACCATTTTTGAAGGGAACTTCCACCGGTAACAAATCCCCAATCCCACCACCGGGTCACCTCAACTACCAATTGTGGTTCATCATCTGTTTCAATCACGCGTTCTCGAATTGTGCTTTTTCCCTCTTTATATGACGGGTCTGTTGTGACATTTGTAGTTTCAAGCACTCTTTCCCCAATACGATTTTCATCTTCGCGATTACTCAAAACCAATATCCCTTTGGTGTTACCGCATTCAAAGACATCAAAATCGGGTTCAGAAATATATCGACTACCACCACTTTTGGCTTTCTGGACGGCTGTACGAACCCTGCTACTCTCACCTTTTGCTTGAACCTTTGTTTGGATATCTTCAACAAACAAAGCATATTTGCTGGAAATATTTGATTGTATCTCAAACACATCTTTGTCCAGTTGTTCACTAAAAGTGCGGTCAATTAGAATACTTGAAATGCCAAAAATAACAGCAAACATCAGTAGGAAAACCAAACTATACGTGAAGAAGATCTTGTTTTGCAGGCGAATTGCGGATAATTTATTGATAATCTTTTGGGGTAATCTCATACCAACAGTTCCCATTGAACGTGTAAAGAATTGGCTACAACGAATACAGAAAGATATTAAGTATGACTAAGACCTTTTCATTTCGCGTGCAATTTGTTCGGTGCGCTTTTTATATCCTTCAACAGCCGATTGGTGGTAGGTCAATTCTTTTTCAGGCATTGACTCACCATCGGTGAGGTGGAGTTCTTGTAACCTGCCTTTAACCGCAACTGTATCCATAAGAGTTCGCATCAATTGACATAGATTGCTAATATCCCGTTTTGGTAGAGTCAGCGTAACATTTGGGATGTCTTTATCAGTGAAATCCATCTCTGTTCCACGATAGGAGGCAGTTTGACTGTCGTTCATTGAAAGTCCTTCAAACGCTTCTAATCCGTTGCCTTCATTTCCTTTCGGAATTGTTAAGTCATCACCAAGATTTTCCCAATGGATAAAAAGGACTGCCTTATCTTTTGGACCGGCAAGTATACCGTTTAGAATGGAGTGATTGCTTGTGGGTCCTTTCGCTGCAATAACATTTGACCCAATACCGCGTTCCTGAATAGATTCAGTATAGAGTTGAACAAACCACTCACCGAGACGACTGTTATCAGCATAATTATAGAAGACAATACTACCTGCCCCATAATATTTCTCAACAGAGTCAAGCCATAGTGCAAGGTGATATGCGCTGTTATTGGGATGCGCATAGGGTTGTTGAAAGTTCTTATCCGCACGTTGTATACCTTCAACCGCAGCTTGTATCCTATCCTCTGGTGTTTCACCACTACCTGCTGTCATCGCTAAGAAGAATAAGCCGACAGGAGAAAATGCGGAAAAACGACCACCGACACCATTGGGAACTGGTAGTATTCCGTAGAAAGATGATTCTTGATGAAATTGGTAAAGGAGACTATTGTCAGTCAAACCGGTTGTTGCCACAATCTGGTTTCGCCATTCCCCCAATTCCTGTTTGAGTCTCTCCTGAATAATCATTAGTGTTGCGAGGGTTTCACCTGTTTTCCCCGATTTACTGATGACATTGAAAAGCGTTTTGTGTAGCAAATTGCGAGACTTCAGCATATCAAGTAATGCTTTAAGCCGAAGCGGGTCAAACGTATCACCTGTAAAGTATACCTCTGGTGCACCACCCCGTTCGGATGTTGACAGAAGATTATGATATGGATGATTAGCAATTTCGTGAAATACGCGTGCCCCCAAATCGGAACCACCTATCCCGACAGTCACCAAAACCGAAAAATCGTCTTTCGCTTTAGTAGATAGGTCAAGCACTTGTTGAATGTGTTCAGTTTGTAGATGACTACGGGTCCATGCGCGTAGGTTTTGTTCTAATGCCGATAGGGGCGCGCTTACCTCTTCATTAAACAGTGTCTGTATATTTTCCAAACGTTCATTGACCAGTGTATCTACATCTGTCTCTGCACAGATAAGCATTTTCAGTCTCAAGTCTGAATCGCTTCCTAACTCTATCTGTTTTGTCTGTGAACTCATTGATATTGTTCTTATTACCTCCAATGAATTAATTCTACCTAATCTTTATTCTCGCCCAAGTAGTAGCGATTTTGCCTTGTGCATCTACTTCAAGTGAATCTGGTATCAACTTTTTAATCTCCGCTTGACTGAGGACATCAGCATAGATACGTGAATCTTCGATGTGCACGTCAAGATCACCAGGACCTCCACCTAACCCACCGTGACGTTTTCCCCAAATTGCCTCGGCATCGTTGTTTGCAAAAGACACGAATTGACCAAATGTGTAGTCACCGATTTTGTCTCCGTTACGGTATAACCTCACGCGTGCTGTGCCGTTATCATTTTCATACGAAATTGCGATCATAACCAACACCCCGGTTTCCTTTTCCTCAAAACCGGGTTCAGGATCTTCCGTTCGGTGAAACCACCCACTACCTGCCATCCAACGATGATTTTGGCGTTCACCAAATACAATCCCATCAAATGTTTGATCGGAGAGGCGATCAATGGTTAATATTGAACCTTTTTGTACGTCAAGGTTATCCATGATTGCCCACGAGACCAATGTTTTTTCCTCTATATCTGGACCGTCATATCCACTTGCAATTGCCCATTTATTGAGGTCAATATTTAATTGCCCATCCTTAATTTCAGCCCCCATGAGTGTTATATCTACAAAGTTACCTGTTAAATCTTCAAGTTCAACCCCCTTTTCAAATGTCCAATGTCCCACGAGGGTATCCGCTTTCTCTCCTTGTCCAAACCCTGACATGATAAAGTTTAGCAACAGCAGAACAGTACAAATCAATATCCGATAGTTCTTCAGGTAATACATTGTTGTCTCCTCAATTGCCAATTTGGGTTAAGATTTACTATGACAGCGTACCTTTAAGCCCTTCCATATTTATCATTAAGGCGAACAATGTCCTCCTCATCAAAGTGTCCAAAAGCGATCTCCAGTATCCGATAATCTTGTGCTTCTCCAATAAGTTGATGCTTTGCACCTTGCGGAATGAAAACCGGTTCCATCGGATCGGGATGTAATACCTCATCCTCAAGCCGAATGCATGCGCCTTCGTCAAGCGGTATCCATAACTCACTCCGATGGTGATGATATTGATAACTTACCTGCTCTCCTGCATGGATTTCCAAAATTTTGACGGTTACCGGTTGGTTGAGGACGTATTGAATAAAACGTCCCCACGGTTTTTCTGTTGTCAATATCTCTGATAGCACTTTAGATGGGTCTTTTATAGATGACATCTGTTCTGGTTTCTATTCTATTAAGATTAAATTGAAATCCACGATTTTGCTATAGTTTAGCATAACATCTTTAGGTAAGGCAAGAACAAAAGAATTGTACGTTTTGTCTAAGTTCCCTATCAACCATAGTAATTTATGACAATTGTATACCGATGACAACCCTATTGACACCGTGGATAAAATAAGATAGACTTATGATAGATGAATGTCCAAGCAATTTCAACACTCATTGAAGAAAAAATAACCGAACAGATATTCCCCGGTGCTGTTGTCGCAATCCTCAAAAAAGATAAGATTATCTATCACGCAGCGTTCGGAAACCGCATCATAAAACCTGAGCAAGCACCGATGCTCAACGACACGTTGTTTGACCTTGCCTCCTTGACAAAACCGATTGTCATCGGCACACTCGCGATGCAGTTGGTCTCATCCGAAAAGTTGGCATTAGACGCGCCAGCACAGACATATCTACCAGCATTCAAACAACCGCATATAACGTGTCGTCACCTTCTCACACACACATCCGGATTACCCGCTTGGAAGCCGATCTATATTGAAACGGAATCCCCTGAAGATGTGACAGAACACTTGGGAAACATGCCGCTTGAAGCTGCACCCGGTGAAAAGGTAACCTACAGTTGTTTAGGGTATATCCTTTTGGGGAAACTAATCTCAACCGTCATGGAAGAATCGTTAGACAATTTGGCACATGACACGATTTTCAAACCGCTTGGAATGAACCGTACCCTATACAACCCTCCAATTCAGATGCACGATTACTGTGCTGCAACAGAGGACTCAAATAGTTTTGAACGTAGAATGGTAAAATCAGGACAGCACGGTCGTTATTACCGCGGTCATAACTGGCGAGAAGGTGTTATCATCGGGGAAGTACACGATGAAAACGCCAATTTTCTGGGTGGAGTATCTGGTAATGCGGGGTTGTTTTCTAATGCCAGAGACCTCTCCACTTTTTGTCAGATGATACTCCAAGATGGTGGGACGTTTTTATCCTCTGATAGTGTGAAGGCATTTGCTACACCACAGACACCGTCTGATGAGTCCGAACAACGGAGTATCGGTTGGCACATTCTTGCTGATGGGTCAATGTACCATACTGGTTTCACTGGCACCTCAATCCGGATTGACCTTGATAAAGGTTTGGCTGCTATCCTATTGACAAATCGGGTTCATCCGGATGCGCAACGGACTGGTATCATTGAATGTCGGAACCAATTCCATAGGATTGTCTTCGGATGATAAAACTCGGTATCACGCATCTATTGACAGACAAGCAGGAATGGCTTAACAGTAAATCTGTCGGATTGATAACCAATCACACTGGTGTTGACGAAAACTTGACACAGAATATTACGCTGTTAAGCGAATGTGCGAATTTGGTCGCGCTTTTTTCACCTGAGCACGGGTTGTGGGGTGCAGCGCAGGATGGGGTGAAGATAGCAAATTCTAAATACCATGAAAACCAAACATTACAGGTTTATAGTTTATACGGGACGACACCGATTATATGGGATAAAATCCTAAACGACATTGATGTGCTTATTTACGATATACAGGATGTGGGTGCGCGGTATTATACATATCTTGGCACGTTACTGGAAGCGATGAAAGCACTTGATATCGCGATGGAGTCTGGTATGTGTGTTGAGTGCATTGTTGCGGATCGTCCAAATCCAATCGGTGGTATCTGTATAGAGGGACCGATGTTAGAATCCGACTACACGTCCCTCGTGGGACCGTATGCTGTTCCAGTGCGTTACGGACTGACAATCGGTGAGATTGCAAACCTATTCTACACTGAACAAGGTTGTCGTTTTCCGCTCAAGATCGCTCAAATGGAAGGATGGCACCGGGAGATGTGGCATAACGAAACAGGTTTATTCTGGGTGCCACCTTCCCCGAATATGCCGACGCTTGAAACTGCAACACTCTATCCGGGAACTTGTTTATTTGAAGGAACGAATGTAAGCGAAGGACGCGGCACGACAAAGCCTTTCGAATATATTGGTGCACCGTGGATAGATAATCAGAAATTCACAACGCGATTGAATGAACTTCGTTTGTCAGATGTCCTATTCCGTCCGATTACGTTTACGCCCCAATTTTCTAAATATAAAGAGGAAGTGTGTCACGGTGTTTCCATACATATCACCGACCAGAAACAGGCAGCATCTGTTGAAATTGCGGTATGGATGATGCGGTTATTAATTGATGAATACCCCAATAAATTTGAATTTAGAGAGACACATTTTGATAGACTGGCTGGTAACGCGTCTTTGCGTGATGTGTTGTTAGCAGGAACACCTATGGATGAGATTATTGAGTCTTGGTCTGCTGATGTGGAAAGATTCCGTGAACGCCGTGAACCGTATCTGTTATATTAGTCGTCACACGAAGCAATTCTGTATTATCATAAATTTATGAAACCATTTTACGATCTGATACAAAAAGAGAAGAAACTAATTATCGGTTTAATGAGCGGCACCTCTGCCGATGGGATTGATGTTGCCCTTGTTGAAGTTGCCGGGTCAGGAACGACTACTGAAATCTGGCTGAAAGCGTTTGAGACGATTCCATATACATCTGAGATACGATCGCGTATTTTTGACCTTTTTAGTGTTGAAACGGCACGGGTTGATGAAATCTGCACGATGAATTTCATGTTGGGAAAATTATTCGCAGAGAGTGTTTTAACAGTGCTGGATAAGGTCGGTGTACCACCGCCTCAGGTTGATCTCATCGGTTCTCATGGACAAACGATTCACCACATGCCTTCAGCAGAAGTTCCCGCGACACTTCAGATAGGTGAACCTGCGGTGATTGCACATGAGACTGGCATACCAACTATCGCTGATTTCCGTGTAGCAGATGTTGCAGCGGGTGGTGAGGGAGCACCGCTGATCGCTTATATTGATTATCTGCTATTTCATCACGCAACAAAGACAATCGGATTGTTGAACATCGGAGGGATTGCTAATCTGACAGTACTGCCAGCAGGTTGTGGCATAGAAGCAGTCCATGCATCAGACACAGGTCCAGGCAATATGATTTTGGACGCATGCGTTGAAAAGATTACTGACGGTGTAAAGCAATTTGATGAAAACTCAGAACTGGCGCGTCAAGGAACGGTGTGTAAAAACCTGTTAGATATATGGCTTGCACATCCGTTTTTTGAATTAACGCCTCCGAAAACGACAGGACGGGAGATGTTTGGGACGACTTTCGCAGATGTCTGCTTGCAGCAGATTAAAGAACATAGAATATCAGAACATGATGGACTTGCTACGTTAACAGCATTGACAGTCGAAAGTATCTACCGATATTATACGGATTTTGTTGAGGCAGAAACGCCATTGGACATTTTGTATGTCAGTGGTGGTGGTGCACGGAATCCACTGATGATGTGCGGTCTTTCCGATGCCTTTGATCCGATCTCTGTTGTTGATGTTTCGGAAACAGGTGTTTCTGGTGATGCGAAAGAGGCAATTGCTTTTGCTATTCTCGCGAACGAAGCGGTGCATGGAAATTTTAGCAATGTTCCGAATGCGACTGGGGCATCATGTGGGAAGATTTTGGGGAAGTTTGTTTGTCCATAACGGCTGTGGTTATCAGCAATCAACTATTGATGGCTCCTGCTTGGAACAGATCGCTGATTTTTAGTTTCAATTTGTCAAACCTAACCTATAAACTACTAAAATAGAATACGGAGAGAGAGACGGTTGCTGATGCCTAAATCGGGTTGTCGTTGGTAAGCATAGTCAACGTGAAACGCGGCACCGGTGACGAATCGGAGTTGGAGTCCAGCACCCGCAGTGAAAAACATTGCACGTGAAGTTCCGTTTCGACCATCAAACCCGCAACGCAATGCCAACAGTTCAAATAGAACATATTCCGCACCTGTATGAAATTCGTAGTCGTTCCGAGTGTCGACATCGGCAGCTAATGTGAGTTTACTGTCGAAAATAGAGAGTTTTTGATGGTAAGCCACCCCAATTTTGATACGTGGTAATAGTGTCTCTGTGTGAGGGGATTCACCCTCGTTTTCTGGTGGTGTGTTCCAATAGAGTTTGGTAGTGAGAAAATCACTCGCAACGATTCCGATGGAAAATGCAGCTGGTTTTTCCTGATTGGTTTGGGCAAGAAGACCGAGATCGCTTCCACCACCTATAGCATTGGCATTAAGATATGTATCAATATAGATCAATTTTAGGTTGGCACCGAGATGGATAGATACATCACGCGGTAATGTTTTGAGATGATGTGCACCACTAAGTAGTATTGCATTGCTTGTATTGCTAAAGGTGTTAACAATATAAGGGCGGTTGTCAGGACCAATTGCTCTGCTGGTAACAGGGACACCTGTTACTGGTATATCGTCAACGCCGACACGTAACCAACTGATTCCGAAAACCATCTTTTGTGAAAACGGGTATATATAACTGACGACATCATAAGCAGCAAGACCGACAAGTGTTGAATGCATAAAATTGACTTCATGATGCGACAACTGTGAAATACCAGCCGGATTATAATAGGTTGTGCTCGCTTCATCTGCAATTGCGGTAAATGCGCTTCCCATACCTAATGGACGCGCACCAGTGCCTAATGTGAGAAAATCTGCTGTATACGGTTGTTCAGCTACGGCAGTTAGTGTTATATATATAAATAGAGCAAATATGAGAAGTAATTTTTTCATGTTTTTTATACAGCAATCAGTTATTAGCCATCAATGGTCAGTTTAATGTCAGAGTCGTCACATGCAATAATCATTTGAAGTAACTGACTGCTGACCGTCGCCAGCTGTTATTTCAATTTCATCATCTTCAGAATGTGTGTCTGATCATCTTCATCATCAAAACTTTTTACAATAAATTTACCGTAATAAACCCCGTTAGCAACTTCGTTACCATCGTCATCCCTTCCATCCCACTTAAATTGTATAAACCCAGATGGTGCTTCCCTTTTTATTTGCCTGATAAGCCGTCCGGTAAGAGTATAGATTTTGACAGTGAGTGACTCCGCTGGTCGCGTCAATTCACATGTCAATGTTGTTTCTCGTGCAAAAGGATTTGGATAATTCAGAGGTTCTACTAATTGAAGTGTGCGATGTATCTGAAAGTTTATTTCACTTTCACCCATGTTTCCATCAAGATCGCTGGCAGTAAGTCGGAGTTGATACTCACGAGGTTCAAGTTCAGGTGAACTATATGTCAATACCAGCTGCGTTGAACCTGGATGCTGCGTAAGTTTATAATCAGTATCAGCAATAGGTTCAAACTCTCCAAAATGCCCCAATTCAAGTTGAACAGGACGCGTGATATAGTCAATACCGCGTGCATCGGTGAGCGTGGCTTGTATAAGAGGTGCGGAGTCAACTGAGGCACCAGAAACAAAGTGGTCCTGATTGCCAATCGTTATTTGAATGTCAGGGGGTAGCGTATCTTCACTCCGCAAGCAAGTCATCGTCCCTAAATACGTCGTGGTAGCCTGAATTGTTCCCACCGTATTCGTGTCAAATAAGAACCTGTCACCAACCTCAAAAGGATCGGGTCCTTGTGTTATCAGTAGACTCAAGCCGTAATCGCTATATTCAAAAGGTTCACCGACTGTTCCATAGATTGGTTCTCCATTTCTCATCAAGACCCCGTTATTTTTTCCCTCAATCTTATACTGTGTTGGCGTAACAAATATGATGAGCCAAGTGTCTTGTGGCATTGTTGTATCAGGTATTAAGTCAAGATATTGTATCGAACCGTTACCTCTGTTTCTGTTAATAAAAGAGGAAGAATAATATTGCGTTTCTCCTTCCCCCGGAACCGTAAGTGGTGAGATTTTAAAACGTAGTACATCACCGAATTGAAAAGGGGTATCTCCATACTCAATGTCAATAGTAAATCCAAGATTGGTCTCAGATAGAGTTGTGCCCAGATTATTGAAAGGAAAAGTGGAAATGCCTCTTTGGATTTCTTCTAATTGAGGTCCCGTCGTATTATCATTTACTCCACTTTCTTCATCGGATGTATTAGGTGAATATAAAAGACGGTATGTCCTCGCCGACTCGAAAAGCACCATCCAAACACCTGTGTCAGGATTCTCAGAAGAAATATCAATGTCGTTAAGTATCCCATCACCTATATTTTCAGATCGAATTTTTGCCACTCGTGTAGATGTATTGATCTCACCATTTGGACGTTTTTTGATTTCAGAATCGAGACGGACCCAGTTGGCTAAGGCATTGAGCCAGAGATATGCCTTGATGTTTTTTGCTCTTGTTGCTACAGCAGTGTTCAGACCTTCCTCCATGTTTGGTGTAACAATTGATAAATCTGTCTCACTCCCATAAATCTCACGCATTACTTCCTGTCTGAGTTTATTCCAATCAAAATCAAGCTCAACGGTCACTGGTGCTTGTAACTTAAAGGAGTTCCATTCATCTATAGAAATGGATTCACCTAAATGAAGCGTATACCCAAGTAGGGATGAGTGAGTTGGCAATGCTATGGAGAAAAGCATTTCGGTCGTGGCGTTGTCTTTTCCTTCATTTCCACTAATAGGAAAAGGGGTTGCAGGAGCATCATTTCTCACCTTTCCTGTTCCGTTAATAAAGTATGCGTAAGTATCGTCCGTAGTGTCTGAAACAATCGGACGCACAGACAATGCCGAAGTTTTATTTTGAATTGCCCCTGCGGGGGCAATTATCCGTAATCCGCCATCAACACTATTAAGGTGAGTCGGTATTTCTCCAACGATGCTACCGGAAACAGTGATCTGCCTATAACCGATATTATCTCGTTCATTATTTTCAAGTAATTTTCCGGGTTCATCCTCTTCACCAAAAATTGGGTCAACACAGATAAACACATCATGTATGCCGTTACGTAAGGCTACTGGAATTGCGACAGTCGCAATAGGATTGATGTTCAATGGGTCGGGTGTATAAGCGTTAGACCGTTGATGTAATGGATTCCGAACAACCCAATCGTCCGGTTTTATTTCTGTGCTCCCAAGTATATTGGCATCAACATCTATGACACCATTATCGTCTATATCAGGATTTCCAATAAAAAATGCGACTTCCACCTCAACATCAGAAACCCCTAACGTCTGAAGCAGATCACCTTCAGAAGCAACAGATACAAGCGTATTAGCGTTGCCTGTAACTTCAATATCAGCGGACAAAAACTGTCCATTCAACTTGTCATCTTCTCCAACGAAATTATAATGGATCTCTCCAATGTTAGTAGAACGTCTTGTAACCACAGCAAGATTCGGATATATATACGGATAGAATCTGAGATAATCGGAGAGGATAACAAAACCGTCTGCATCAGTCACCTCAATATCATAGCGAAAAGCGGAACCGTCAGTTGGTGCCGGTAAAGGTGCGGGTAGTTTCCACCATCTTGCTGTGGATACTGCTGGAGCGTTAGGGTCCAAATCGCTTTCAGTAGGGATCATTGAGACCTTTTCTCTATGAGAAGTTTCGTGATTCCTCCATTCTAAAACGACAGCTACCACTTGCTTATCATTATCAGAAACGCGCACGGAAACATCAATCATGTCCTCACCAGATTCCGTGGTAACCAGTTGTGGTTTTATGTCGAGTATTTTTGGTATTTCAACAGTGAATCCATCGCCACCGACAGCGATCTCGTTTGCATTTTCAGCGTAATACTCCACATGTGCGTCTCCCGCTGAGATGTTTTCCGGCACTTTAATTTCTACAGCAGGGAATCTACCTTGCTGTACTTGAAACGTCTCCGTTACAATTACATCACCAGAATAGAATTCCCTCGGTGCTCCGGTTTTGTCGACACCGTCAGCTTGCTGTCCCGGGAAAATTGCTTTGACTGTGAGTTCACCATTAAAACTGGTATTTCGTGTAAAATGTTTTTTTCTTGACACTGGATCATATTGTGCTGCCTGAATATATCCTTGTGCGATCTTGAGTATATCACCTGCTTTTACAGTTTTCGTCTCAATAGTGGGCAGGATTTCATAATCTGCCATAGCGATATGCATTGCGGGATCACCAAAGAGTGTGTACTCAAGCATAATATCGAGCTGCGATGTACCTTCAGTCAGGAGATATTCAAGTTTCGAATCAAAGCTAATAGGACCAAGTTGCCGAACATCCCGTTGGAAAAGCATATTAAAAATGATTCTGTTAAGGTCTTCGTTGCCGCTGCCGTAAGTGAGTCTGGTAGCACTGAGCATTCCAATGATACCACCTCTTTCTTTCCGTAGCAGTTTTTCTGCCATACTCGGTTCGCCTGGGGAATCAAAATAGCCGTTATAGCAGCTCAGAACCAACATAAACGGTAGATGCTTGGTTTCTTCAATTTTATCAATGGAAGCGTTATCGAAAATGGCTTCGTGTGCCCACACGATACGACCACCATGTCCAGCATATTGTGCAACGACCGCTCCCTCACCTAAGGATTCAATAATTCTGCTCTTTGCCACATGACGTGGGAAAACACCCGGAAAGTCGTCTGGATTCGCCTCAACTTCGTCAATGACATCTTCAAGATATATTTCAACAGTTTCATATCCGAGTCGGGTATGGTCTTTGGCAATTTCGTTAAGACTCTTTTTAAAGATATGATCCCCAGAATTGCTTACCTCATCATCAGCTACAGAGATAATTCGTCGTCTCCAAGCACCGTTGGGTCGTTGTGATTCATAATCGATAATTTTGCTTACGACACCTTCAGCCTCATCTACTGTTTCCACGCTCAATCTGCCGAGATAAAAATCTACAAATTCATCGTGTCCGGAGACAGTACCATACCAATGGTCTGCGGAGGTTCTGCCGAAGGAATCCGTTGTAATGTAATGGGTAGGTATATATCCTGCCAGTTCTGGTGGTTCAAGATGGATGTCTTTATCTAAACCCCTAAAGTCGAATGTGCCATCCCCTAAGATTACCAGATATGAGAGTGCTGGCTGTGTCCAATTTTGATATGCATAGGTCAGAAAATCCTTTATCCATTTCGGATGAACTTTTCCATCGCCAAAAGTGTTGTAAACATCCATTATGTCAACAACTTTTGTGCGGTATCCACCCCCTTGTGCAGTTGAACGCCAGTTTGCTAATCTGTCGGCTGCGTCTTTAAATCTGGTGTGGGTCAAGACGAGGTAATCCACGCCATTTAGTGGGTTCCGTAATTCACTGGGTAGGACAGTTTCAATCTGCACAGGTTTACGAAGGGCGGTATCAGATATTGCTATAAATTCAGTTGTCCGAGTATCTGGAATTTGGAAAGTCGCGGTATATGTGTGATTTGGTACACCTCTGAGATCCCCGTTATTCAATGCTCTAAGGCGTGCACGCATGACATCATCAGTAACATAGCGGGAAATATTTACACCTTGAAGTTTTGCTGTAAGCGTGTTCCCATCTGTTTCAAAAACCGACACTTGCGGGTTAAGAAAAGCGTCAATGCGAAATTGGTGTATAACACCTTTCTTTTCATCCTCTTGACTTGCTTTGACGGGAGTGCCAAAACGGAGTTGGTCGTTCATTGCCAAAAAGAGGCGGGTATAGTCAACCCAAAATCGGTTGAGGTATATGTGATATGGGTAACGTGTTGTGTCCTCTTCATAATTCGTATCAACCCGTGTTAGAGAGAGAACATTTTCCTCGCCTTTTGCAGCATCTCTTAGGTTATTCCAAACGCGTAGATTTTTTGAGAGGGTTATTTGTTCTTGGCTGTCCCACTTTGCGAGATCAATTCGCACGCCATTTACAGATGCCAAAATTTCATGAGGAACAGGTGTGCCGCCCTGTAGGACAAGTTGTATTTTCGGAGGATCAAAACTTTTTGCAACATCATGGATAGGAAATTCCAGCCGCAATTCTCCAATATCGCTTGCATTTTTGATACCATCCCAGTACCAAAAATCCAAAGCATCAAACCATTTATGCTTATCCCCATTTGAAACGGTGTTTGGGTGAACGAACTCAAGGTTATTGGAGAGGTGGTCCTCCTCAAAGATGACGCGTGACCGGAAGGTCGGCACTTGAATTGCTGTTGGATCACTTGGACTTGCTTCAATTTGTGGGACGCGTGCTGGATGTTGTGCTTCGGTAGCCACACTTAACCAATAGATATTCCATAATGTATACGCATTCTTTGGAAATGGACTTTCGGGATCAGTAGAACTGTGTGCAAGAAATACAATCGTATCTTCTGGATCAAATCGTCCGTCTATTGCACCACTAACGTAGATAGGTATTTCCTCATTCGCGTGTGTTAGACGAAGTTTGCTCGAGTCAGTCCCTATAAGGTCAATACCCCAATCTGTCTTAAGAGATGCAGCGGTAATCTGATATACACCAGTTTCACCAATATAGATTTTGTAACGAGTCTGAGCCGTATTGTCGGTCATTCCTGGTGCAGCAGGTGCTGCAGCAAGTGTACCCGCGTTGCGACGAAACATGGCTGCCCTCTCCATGTCAACATTGAACACTTTGTGGTAGTCTGCATAATTAAGAATATGTTGGGCAAAGGACTGTTCGTAGGGGTCTGCATTCGATGGTGCAGGATTGAAGGCAATCCCTGTTTCACGAGGCGGCAACTGCGTTTTAAATGGAATGGTGACTGTAATACTGTTATAAGATCGAAGTTCACGCGTTGTGTTATTATACTGGACCGGATACAAAGCCAAACTGACGACGCGCTGAGAACGGATGTAGCCGTCCATCTCTATACGAGCATGAACTTCCGGATATAGTCTGCTACCGAATATAGGATTGACCTTATTGTTATTTTGGTGATTCCTCATGCCACTACCAGATTGTATTGGTCCGTCATCAACAGTAACGTTTTCTATGCTGACCGGTATTTCTTCTTGATATGGCAGAAACCTGATGCCATTATGGGTTTGCGAAGCCCCCGTATTGATAGTAACTTCAGCGTTATTTAGTTGGGCATCGGCAGGAATAGCCAAAAGAACGCGTGTTGCAGGTAGTCTCGGAAAACCGGGTTCTCGGATCCAACCACATTCCGCATATTTCACTGTGTGATATACACCGGCTGTATTTTCAGAATGTTTATCTGGTTTAACTTCTGTAATCTGGAGTGGTGGGGGTTTAAAATTTACAGTAATTCCATCTGATGAGGTCACTTGTTTCAGAATACGCGTGTTGAATTCTGAATTATCAGCAACTGCAACAAAACTAAAGACAAACAGAACTGATACTATAATGAACCATCCAGCACACAGAGGGTGTACTGACAATGATCGTCTATTCCTATTTTCAATTGAAAGCATTATTATTAACCTAAAAAATCTATAACGTATTTCTTACTATGATATGGTATTGAGTTATGCTGGATTTCTTTTTAGTTGCATACTGATGCGCTTTTCTTCAATATATGTGTGGTGTATTTTAGATTACAATATACTTCTCATATCCAATTTGCAGCTATATTTTTAAAATAATCTTACCAAAATTTCGATTCGCTTCCATATACTCATGTGCTTGCCGTGCTTCCGCTATTGGATAAACAGAGTCAATTATAGCTCGGAGTTTGGCTGACTTTAATTCTGGTAGCCACCGTTGCTCAAACCTTTGCGTGATAGCAATTTTTTCTTGAAGCGATTGTGGACGCATTACGGATCCGATAACCTGCAGCCGCTTGCGCATCACCATTCCTAAGTCTATTTCTGTAGTCGAACCGTCCATCAACCCCACTTGCAATAAACGTCCTTTCGTTTTGAGAATCTGCAAGTTTCGTTGCAGATATGGTGCGCCAATAAAGTCTAACACGACATCAACACCTTCACCGTCTGTCAACCGCTCAATTTCAGCAACAAAATCAGATTGCTTATAATTAATGCCTCCTATAGCACCAAGTGACTTACAGCTCGCAATTTTGTCGTCTGTGCCTGCGGTAACAAACACCCGTGCACCAACGTGAGTTGCTATCTGGATTCCTGCAGTGCCAACACCACTTCCACCAGCATGTATCAGAATTGTTTCACCGGCAGCCAGCCTCCCTAATGTGAAGATGTTCTCATTTGCGGTGAAAAACACCTCTGGCACAGCAGCGGCTTCTTCAAAACTCCATTTGTTAGGTATAACCATCGCCATCCGGTAATCAATCACAGCTTGTTCAGCATATCCGCCACCCCCGACGAGTCCAAAAACTCTATCACCTTCATTAAATCCGTTCACTTCTGTTCCCATTCTTGATACTATCCCGGCAATTTCTAATCCGAGTATTTCAGACTCACCTTGCGGCGGCGGATACCCTCCGCGCCGCTGAATTAGGTCTGCTCGATTTAGTGCTGTTGCCCGAACATTGACTAATAACTGGGTGTCGGTAGGTTGTGGAGGAGGGACGTCACCTAATTGTAGGACTTCTGGTCCACCATCACTGGTTCTTGTAACTGCCTTCATTTTTATAAATCCTCTTTAAACAATCAGAATTTTATCATATATAATACAGTTCTGCCAATTTACTTTTTGTTGCATCTACAACTTTTCGTGTTAATAAACGTCTAAAACTATATTCTGACAGTAAAAGTTCTTTCTTAGGAGTATATAATGCCAAAAACCACTCAAAAAACTCCATTGCAGCGTCAATTCAATCCTGTGAAAGCGAAATTGGTGTATATGGATGAATGTTTTGAACAATTGCAGAGCGGACTTCCCACTAACAAAGATGAATATATTAGATCAGGCAGGTTGACACATTCCTATGTGAAAAGTTGTTTTCTGATGATTGTTCAACGCGCAGTAGACATAAACAATGCAATCATAGAATTTAGCGGAAAAACACCTCCATACCAAAAATTCCAAGGTTTCCGTGCTGTTCAAGAAAGCGGAGCTATTAATCAGAAAACGTTAAAATTCTTTGAACACGCTTTGGATTGTTATCAGAAAATTGCCAACCCTTATGAAGGACTTCCAGCTCACGAACTTTATGATGTATCTTCGCAACTACTACAACACGGCAAAGCCTATACACGTCAGATTAGCGATTTTTTCAAAGATTCTACTTCAACATCAGTTTAACCACAATGAAACCGTCAATCATTTGTGTCCAAATATTTTTGAATTACCTATCTTGCAAGGTATAGGAGTCTCGCGTTATCTATTTGGTATTATACCTTCAGAATTTGCTACAAAAACAAGGTGGGTAGAAGCTACAACTAACTTCCACCCACCTTACGACATCGTAATTATGTTGAGGTAAATCTAGTTAAACTTAACCTCTCCGCCAGTGCCTATGAGCTTAACCTCCGGTGTCAGCAATATCTTTTCTTCAGGTTCTTTTTTTAGTCCGGTTGGATAAAGCAAATATGTAATACGAAGTGGCAAATGATTTCCTAAATCAGCGAGCATCTCAATATCCTCTTTGAAAATGATTTGTCCACTCGCCTGTGTTTGGTAAGCATACCAGTATTTAAGATATGAGGTGACCTTATTGTTATAGAGAACTTCACCTGTTGCCACATCAATTGCTTTAATCCGTATTTTGCCAATTGCAGATTGACGAGTACGGATAAATGTTGCTGTACCTGATATTCCAGTTTGCCTGCCTTGTTTCATGAGATGTTCATTATAATCTTTACGTGCGATTGTAGGGTTTTCAACCATGCCAGTAATAATGATATTTGCATTAAGGGCTTCCCCGACTTTTGCTGCTAATGCGGGGTCTGCATAGATGTCATTCAGTGTTAATCCTAATTCATTAATTTTATCTGCTACCGGCTGAACTTTTTTCGAATGGTCAGAAACCCATTCATTGTCTTTCATAATTAGTCTTAAACGGTCTGCTAAATTAATATAAACTCTTTTACCAAGTTGCTGGGCATTTTCCTCTTCAGCAAGGAACCTGGTGATCACAATTCGTTTTGCGCCACTAAAAGATGGAGGGGTGTCAATGTTAATCTCTCCATCTCCAAAACAACCAGCAAATGAAATGAGGAGAATAAATATAAAAAGAAAACTGAAAAAACGCATATTAGTGATATGCCTCCTTGTATAAACTTTTTTCAAACCTATTTTTAACTTGCTTCAGTCAAGGTTTGCAGGTGAGTCGGTCTCAGAACGTATGTATGTTGTGCATTTTATGTGAAGGGCAAAATATATGTTCTTTTCGCAAGTTCTTGCACTCTTATACTTCATTATTCTGTCTCTAAGAGAGTCTCCGATATTCCAATCAATAAAAGAATGAGTTCAGCACACAACCCGCCTATTTCAAAAGTTTAGCATAATTTGTCGAAAAAAGTCAAGTGACAAATTATTTGTTTTTTAGCAATAACCCTGTAGTTTGAGGTAATTGGTAACTGTAAGTATAGATGTGTTTGGAAACATGAGACAAAAATAAAAAAGACCCTATGTGGTATCTATAAACAATAACCACATAGGGACTTTTCACTGTAAATAACTTACTATGAACTATTATGCAATTGCCAAGGCACGTACCTCTCCGAATTCGTGCGATAACTTTGCCCAAGTACCTCCATTGTCGTCACTTAGGAAAAGTTGTCCACTCACACTACATGCTATCAGCAATCCATCTACACTTGGATTGTGACCGAAGCACCAAATAGTGCTGTTTGAGGTTATACCTATATCTGAACGATTCCAACGTATTGCATCCGCATCTGATGCTGCATCCGCATCTCTCATATAGAAGATACCACCTTGGTCTCCAGGAGGACCGTTACCTGCTCCAATAAATACTTTGGCGTTATCTCCGTTCAAATAGAACGCTGCACGGCAATAGGGCCATGGAAAATGATCACGAACCTTCAAGGGGGTCCAATTGTGCATATCTGTGGTGATACAGACATCGTTATTTGTAGCAGCAACAAGCGTTTTCTGCTCACCCGGTACCACCGTCAATCCATGTATATCCTGACTGCTCAAGCCTTCACTTCGGTTTGACCATGTTTTTCCACCATCGGTGCTAAGCCGCATCCCGTCAATTTCAATCCCTGCATAGACAGTATCATGGTCTTCTGGGTCAATAATGATAGTCGTGACTCGTGGAATAATAGGAATGCCTTCACATTCTTGAGCGAGTTCAGCGTTAAGTTTTGTCCATGTCTCACCCGCATCTGTTGTTTTGAAAAAGGCAGACGGACAAGTGCCTGCAAAGAGAGTATCAGGTGAAGTTGGATGAATAGCGAGGGACCAAACTTCGCGAGTGTCCATTTCACTCGGCAGATGCTTCCAATTATTACCACCATCAGTGGTTTTGACAACACCTTTTTCAGTGCCAGCATAGAGTATGTTAGAATCTGTTGGATGGACAACGATTGCACGAATATCAGCCTCTGGAAATATACCGTTGCTGACGCGATTCCAAGTCTTGCCAACATCAGTACTCCGCCAAATACTTTGTCCAATTGTTCCTGCATATAGTGTGTTTGCCATATATACCTCCTTGTTTATAGTCATCGGTAGGACAATAAGTTTGTTACATCTTTTAAATCAAATGTAATTTCCTGAGGAAGTTTTGTAGGAGCATCCCGGTATGCTAAAAGGCATTCATACTGTTGATTTCCCTGTCGCGACCGGGAGGTCGCTCCCACAGAAGAAAGAGATTTTCTATAGACAATAATGTTGAAGTCCATAATAAAACAATAAAACCTTCAATACAATCTAATCTTCAAGAACTCCTTCGTCAACAATAGTATCCCCTCGGGTAATGCTCCATGTCACTTTTGTTGTTATAATCTCAGGTTTGAGATGAAAAGCATAACGATAGACTACTTGGTTATTGTTTCGGATATACACCATCGGTTTTGTATCATGAAGAGTGCGATTCTGGTAAGTTAAGGTTACTGTTAGTGAATGTGCAACTGTTGCTTCGCTTGGTACAGCGACAATTTCCCAGTAATTTGGATGAACCGGATTGGGAAGGACGTGTGTTGTATATGTCCCGAGGATTCCTTCATCCGCATCATAATTATAGTTTATAGATTGCTGAGAAAAACTCTGATTTTCAACTTGCAAACTTGGCATAAACATTAAACGTTGAACGGAAGTTCCAAATGTAGGAATATCTAATGAGGTGGACCCATCTGTAGTCTTCAGGGGTAATGATTCCACAAGTACCTCTCCTGTATTATATAGATATGCGACCTTTATGTCTACGTTTGTGTTCCGTTGTGTTGTAAAACTTAAGGTAAGACCTTCCTGTCCTGCCTTGTTAACCTTATATTCAATCGCATGTGAAGCGAAATTGGCAAGTTGTCTATTTTTTCCCGAAGCGGGATATGTGTCATGCGTAAATAACGGTTTTATCACTGGAATAGTTGTATGATACCGAAAAGGTGTCTTAACATTTCCAAGCAGGTTCCACGTGCTAAGATAGTTTGCTACTTTCCAGTCTGAATAGATGTTTGAGAATTTGTTTGACATTCCGCGTGCTGCCAACGTATGTGTAATCCCATCAAATCCATCTAACCGATTTTTTATAATTGCAGCAACTGTTGCTGTTCCACCGTAATGGTCATGTAAATACTGGATAAAAAGAAATGCTGCTCCGTAGTGTGCCAGTAAGTGTGTCTGATTCATCTGGGACCAATCAGTTAGTGAAATGTTTGGTGTGTTTTGAAAAGCCTGAATATGCTGGTAAAGGTTATACCCGCATTGGGATGCTGCGTAATCAGCACATCCTTCATCTATCCATATTTCTTCGTTTGGGGAATGCTTCCAATGAATAAGATGTTGTAGTTCATGAGCGATAACAGCCTCAATTTCAGCAGAATTCGCACGATGAAATTTGGAATTTAAATATAAAATATCAGCTTCGTTGCTTCGTATTGGTCCGAGAGTAGGATGGTGAAGGATGCCTCTTTGTTGATCAATTGGCATGAAATAACCTGCTGTTATGGTGCGGTTCTCTATTTCTCGGATATCCAAGAAAAGCAAAATTACCTTTTGGTTTCCATCAACGTCTGGAGGGGTGGATAAGTCATCCGTTAAGATGTCATATATCCCGCGGCGCGGGTCTGCTGGTGTAGTAGTATCAAAGGCTCTCTGAATAGTTTGTACAGTGAGTGGTGTGACGGTTTCTCGCCATTCTGAATCTTCAACGAAGATATAGCAGTGAGGACCGCTTGCTCGTAGGGTTGCATTGATTGTATACTGCTGTTTACTTGTAAAGTCTATAGCAAAGAATGAACGTTTGAATCCGATTTGTAGGGCAGGAGCCGCTGGATGTATAGGTGCGGTTGGAACTTCCAATATAGGTTGATGTCCTATTTCCATTTTCAGGTGGGGTGTACCGCAACGGAACGCTTCACTGTCCTGTGTAAAGAGGATAAGCGTTAGGAAGAAAAACGTGAAAATGGTAAATCGCATTTTTTATCGTTATCGGACTGACTACATAAAACTATTGCTTGAGACGTTCCAATATTTCAGTATTATCAGGTGCTATTGATTGTGCTTGCTGCCAAACACGGCGTGCTTTTTCTGGTGCGCCATTTTTGATATATGCATCTCCAAGATGCATCAGGATTTCGACATTATCAGGCATATATTGATTAGCACTTTCTAACGTATCCACAGATTCATCAAATCGTCCCTGTTTAAAGTAAACCCACCCCAGGCTGTCAAGAAATGCTCCGTTTTCCGGTGATTGTTTGAGTGCGCGATTAATTAATGACTCTGCTTCATCAAGATTTGTCCCTTGTTCAGCAAAGAGGTACCCGAGTGCGTTGAGTGCGTATTTGTGCGTAGGATGTAGTGTAAGTGTTTTCCGCAGATATGTTTCCGCCATATCGAATTCTCCTAACGTTTGATAAACAGAAGCAATACCGTACATAGCTTCAACATGGTCTGGATCGTCCATAAGCAATTGTGCAAAAGTCTGTTGTGCTTTCTCCAGTTTTTCAAAAATGATATAGACGTTGGCAAGTGCAAACTGGGCATCAGTAACAAGTTCTTGGTAATTGTTGCGCTGTGCTGCATTCTCGGATTTGTTGATTACCTCTTTTGATAACATAATCGCCCGTTCAAGATGTGTTTCTGCGTTCTGAATCAGCGTTGATAAACCTGTCACATCACTTGACGTGGTGTCATCTATCTTCTCAATTGTTTGTTGGGCAAGTTCTTGATATACCAAACCGAGACCTAAGTTGCCTCTGATGTCGTTAGGAACTAAGCCAAGAAGTTGTTGATACGATTGTTGTGCGTCAGTTAATTTATCAGTAGTGAAGTAGAGATGTCCCAGTGCTCTAAGTGCTTCCAGATCATCTGGTTTTATTTTAACCAACTGTTGATATATGTCAATTGCTGCTTGTGGTTGCTTTAAATTGAGGTAAAGGCGTCCCAATCTGTTAAGTACTTCCAGATCATCAGATTTTATTTTAACCACACGTTGATATGCATCAGCGGCTTCTTGCAACCGTCCCATATTATTGTAAATATTGCCAAGTCGTCTATGAAAAAACGCTTCAAAAGGTAGGATTCGAGTTAATGCTTTGTAGGATATTTCTGCAGTTGCGTATTCATCAAGTCTGTATGCCAAATCTGCCAGCATGTAATGAGCATTTAAATGGTCTGGGTCTAATTCAATTACCTTTTTCAATGTCGTAAACAATTCTCTGAAATCTTTTGCATCGCCTGAATGGGTAGCGCGGTCTTTAAGAATTTGTGCCAGTTGCCATGTTGCAGGTATGTGAGAAGGGTTAAGTTCGAGTGCCCTGCGTGTATCATCTTCAGCACCGTTAATATCCTGCATTTCCCTAAGAAGATGCCCCCGTTTATACAAGATAAATGCTGAATCTGGAGTCAGTTCTACTAATGCATCGTATAATTGTCTTGCCTTACTCAGGTTTACCTTAACCGTTCTCAGATCGTTATTATATGTTAAATATACTGCATGCATTAGCTGCATGTATATCTGCTTTGCTTTCTCAGATGTTTCTGATAATGGGACATTCTCTGGCATTTCAATTGAAGTATTATCTTGTGCTTCTGCTACCACCTTTACAGAGCAAATAAAAAAAACGCTCAATAGAATCATAACTATCAATAACTTATTTTTCATCTTCCTCTCCTTTTACCTTCCAAAATAATAAGTAGTGCGATATATTGCAGTTTAACACACTACTCCTCAGAATTCGTTTCTGATATTTTAGCAACGTCCACCAATGTTTCGTCATCCTGTAACGACATGAGTCTCACTCCTTGCGTTGTACGTCCTATCACACGAATGTCGTTAACAGCCATGCGCGTAATATAACCTGTAGAACTAATGAGAACGAGTTCATCAGAATCGGCAACTAATTTTGCTGAAACGACCGCCCCATTACGTGTTGAGCGTTTAATAGCAGTCAACCCCACGCCTCCACGTCTCTGTGACCGATACGCAGAGAGTCCAGTTCGTTTTCCGTATCCGTTTTCTGTGACAATAAGTAGCGAATCGTTTTCATCAGCGGAACAAACCATATCCACCACAAAGTCCTCCTCAGCGAGTCGTATGCCGCGTACTCCGCGCGTTGGTCTTCCCATGCTCCGTACATCCGTTTCGTTGAAACGTATAGAATTCCCATTATGGTTAACAAGGGTAACATTGTATGTTCCATCTGTGAGCTGCGCGCCAATTAATAGATCATCAGTATCCAACTTAATCGCTATGATTCCAGTTGAGAGGGTATTACGAAATTCCCAAAGTGAGGTTTTCTTCACAATACCTTGTTTTGTTGCCATGAGAATATAGAAATCTTCATTAAACTCTCTGATAGGTAAAAATGCAGTTATGGTTTCCGAGTCACTCAGTTGTAACATATTCACAGCTGCTCTACCAGCTGCTTGGCGTGAGCCTTCAGGTATTTCAAAAACTTTTAGAACATAGCACTTGCCCAAACTTGTAAAGAAAAGGAGGGATTGATGAGCGGTTGCTATAATAACTTGCTCAAGGAAGTCACCATCTTTCGGGTTACCACCTTTGATGCCAACACCACCTCTATTTTGTGTGCGATAGGTATCCATCGGAATACGTTTGAGGTATCCTGAATGTGTAAGCGTAACAACCATCTCCTCATCCGCTATGAGATCTTCCATCTCGAAACTCTTCATCTCCGAAACGATCTCAGTCCTGCGGTCATCCCCATGCTCCTCTTTTAACCCTTCCAATTCCGTTCTGATGATGTCGGTGACAAGTTCCTCACTATCAAGTATAGCTCGGAGTTCAGCAATCCGTTCAACCACTTCACCGTATTCTTGGTTGATACGTTCGCGTTCTAATCCAGTTAACTGGCGTAAGGTCATTGACAACACTTCACTTGTTTGTTCATCAGTCAATTCAAACTGTTCCTTGAGTTGTTGTATTGCCTCTTGTGGAGTATTGGCTGTTTGCACGATGTCAATCACTTCCTCTATATTCTCCAGGGCAATACGGTATCCCTCTAAAATATGTGCACGCCGTTCATTTCGCGCCAAATCATATTGAGTACGCCGCCTGATTACTTCTCGACGGTGCATAAGGTAGTAGCGCAAAATCTCAGGTAGTGTTAATATTTTAGGTATTCCATCCACAAGACAGAGAATATTTGCAGAAAAATAATGCTGCATCTTTGTATGTTTGTAGAGCTGATTTAAGATAACTTGTGGCACTTCTCCCCGTTTAAGTTCAATTACAACACGAATTTCCTCATCGGATTCGTCTCTGATATCCGAAATGCCAGTAATCGTATTACTATTTACTTGATCAACCATCTGTCGAAGCAGCAGATTTTTCTTAATCTGATAGGGAATTTCAGTAACAACAATCTGTTCACGGTCTCCGCGCGATTTTTCGTGAGTTATCGGTTCAATTTCCACTTTTGCCCGCATCGTCATACTCCCTTTACCAGTAGTATACATATCTTTGATCCCTGTTTTCCCAACGATAATTCCAGAAGTTGGAAAATCTGGACCGGGGAGAAATTCCATTAGTTCCTCAACTGTCGCATCAGGAAAATCAAGCACGTGCAGCAGCGTATCCACGACCTCGTTGAGGTTATGCGGTGGTATCTTTGTTGAATAGCCTATACCGATACCGTCTGTGCCGTTTACAAGCAGGTTCGGAAGTAGACCTGGCAGGACGGTAGGTTCTTCTAATGATTCTTTATAATTCGGTTGAAAATCAACAGTATTCTTATCAATATCCCGTAAGAGTGTTTCAGCAATCTTTGAAAGTCGACACTCCGTGTAACGCATTGCCCCTGCAGGGTCATCATCAATAGATCCAAAGTTGCCCTGTCCATCAATTAAAGGGTAGCGGGTACTGAAATCTTGAGCGAGACCTACGAGCGTGCCGTAAATCGGTCCATCGCCGTGCGGATGAAAATTCTTCATTACCTCGCCAACAACAGCAGCACATTTATCATAGGGACGACTACTCGTGAGATTTATCTCTCCCATAGCATAGATGATTCGGCGTGCACTCGGTTTCAAACCATCCCTTACATCAGGGATTGCCCTATTGGTATTTACGCTCATCGCGTAGGTGAGGTATGATGTTTGCAGTTCTGTTTCGATTGCTCGTCTGATAATGTTTTCTTCTTGCATGTTACTTTCTTATATTGGTTGATGGAGTAAGTCAACTGTTGACTACTCCCTATGAGTGATGTGTCAGTTACAAGTTTCGTACTTTTAACTAACCTATGAACTTCCCTATATACAATTATGACCCATAAACGTCAAGTTCAACTTGTGCCCCATAACGTTCTATAAATGCGCGGCGAGGTTCGACAGACTCGCCCATCAGTAATGTGAACATCCGTTCAGCTTGGACAGCATCCTCAAGAGTCACCTGTAACAGCACACGTGCATCTATTTGCATTGTTGTCTCTTTTAGTTGCTTCGTATTCATTTCGGCTAGTCCTTTGAAGCGCGTTAAAGTCGTACCATTGTTTGCATTCGATGAAAGGAGCGAAAGAAGTTCTCTCACAGAATTAGCAGTGTGCTGATCGTCCGACTTATTGGACACATTAAAAAGTTCTGTATCCTCTGATGTATTCTCATGAAAATCTTCAGGTTGAATCCCAAGATCTTTAACGCACTGAATGTGAGGGGCAAGTTCACTATGAATTACTGCGTTAGATCTTCCTTGAAGTTGCGATATAAAAACAACAGGTGTTTCTGATAAAGTGTTTTCAGCATCATCTTTATTTGAATCATTATCTGATTCCTCATCAACGCCGAATTGAAGTTCACTTTGTGCCGGATTTTCTATGTCTGATTCAAGGAAATTTCTGATGGTATCTTCCTCTGTTTCAGGTGTGTCGTTGACATCCGTTTCGGATATATGTTGCTCTTCAATAGGTTCCCATAGATATGTTATCAATTCTTGACGTGTTCTATCCCCGCGTAGCCCCATTTCAGACAGACATTTTTCAATAGTGGATAAAGCCTTAACACAAGCAATCGCCTCCTCTTCCGTATAGGGATTTTCGCGTCTCTTATTCGTTATCTCTTGGGAACTTGCAGCTGATTCCAGTAGATATTCCTCTAAAGCCTCTTCATCTTGAAGATATCGCGATTGGCGTCCCCTACGAATTTGAAACAGTGGAGGTTGTGCTATGTAGAGATGTCCTTCATGAATTAACTGCGGCATTTGCCGGAAGAAGAAAGTCAGCAGTAATGACCGGATGTGTGCGCCATCTACATCAGCATCCGCCATAATAATTACTTTACCATACCGCAATTTTTCCAATTCAAAATCATCTGAACCAATCCCAGTCCCAAGAGCAGTAACAATGTCAACGATCTGTGCATTTTTCAAAATTTTGTCCAGCCGTGCCTTATCAACATTGATACCTTTACCTTTTAAAGGAAGGACGGCTTGAAAATTTCGGTCACGTCCCTGTTTGGCAGGACCACCGGCAGAATCTCCCTCAACGAGAAATATCTCTGTTTTTTCCGCATCACGTTCGGAGCAATCTGCGAGTTTTCCGGGCATTGATGCTGAGTCTAATACTCCTTTTCGACGAATAATATCGCGAGCATTACGTGCTGCTTCCCTCGCTTGTGCTGCCTGAACGCTCTTGCTAATTATACGTTTTGCAAGTGCGGGTTGTTCCTCTAAGTATAGCTTAAGTTGTTGGTTCACAATACTCATCACGATACCTTCTACTTCAGTATTTCCGAGTTTAGATTTTGTTTGCCCCTCAAACTGAGGTTCAGGAACTTTGACACTAATAACTGCCATAATTCCTTCTCGGATATCCTCACCCGTGAGTGAAATTTTTACGTTTTTCAATAAATCGTTATCTTTACTATAGTTATTGAAGGTACGCGTTAAAGCACTTTTGAATCCACTTTCATGAAAACCGCCCTCTGTTGTCCGAATATTATTCGCATACGAGAATATATCTTCTTTTGAGTAACCAGTATTATATTGGATTGCAATTTCTACCTTAACATCATCTACCTTACCTTCTAAGTAAATCGGCGTATTGTGTAGAACCTCTTTATTTTCGTTTTGGAATTGGACAAAAGAAGCGATGCCACCCTCATAGTGATATACGGTTTCCTCTTGATTATCTTCCACTTCTGTTTCGGTTTCTACTGCTCTTAGGTCTTTGAATCGGATACGAATTCCTCGGTTGAGAAATGCCAATTCACGTAGCCTTCCCTTTAAAGTTTCAGCTTGAAATTCAAGCGTGTCAAAAATCTCATGGTCTGGCATGAACGTTGTTTCTGTCCCACCGTTTTTTGTCTTTCCAATAACCTCTACATCTTTGGTCGGCATCCCCCGTTTATACTGCTGTTCGTAAAGTTTACCATCCTGCGAAACCTGTACTCGAAGCCATTCCGAAAGTGCGTTTACACATGAAGCTCCTACACCATGCAGACCGCCTGCGGTTTGATAACCGACTTCCGCACGTCCTTTAAATTTACCACCCGCATGAAGCGTCGTCATTACAATTTGAAGCGCGGAAACACCAGTTTCATGTTCCCCAACAGGAATGCCACGTCCATCATCCGAAACAGTAACACTTCCATCAGCATTCAATGTTATTCTGATCTCTGATCCGTATCCAGCACCGAACTCATCAATAGAGTTGTCAACAAGCTCCATTACAAGATGATGTAAGCCTGCAGTTCCAGTACTTCCAACATACATACCAGGACGCAAGCGAACAGCTTCCAACCCTTCTAATATTTCAATAGAAGATGCATTGTAGTCATTAGCCATTATATATAAATCCTCATTTTAAGTTATTCGGTAAATGGTCAGCAAAACACTACCATAACCATTCTTGATCGTTTATAGATTATTAGACGTTGCTAATTTGGGTAAAAGTTCTCTGTAGCTTGGATTAGGTATCAGTTTTACCAATCGTAAGGATAATAGATGAAACAAAGGTTGGGTGAATAACGCGGGAAGATCATTTCGTTTTTTCATTCGCACATCTTTCTGACAAATTATGTTGTTGTCATTGAATTAAAAGATATAAAAACTAATTTAATAATTTATTACGATTCGTAACAATATTTAGCGGTCTGTTATAGCAATTCAAAATCTTTTAACAACAGTTTTAACATCAAATCTGAAGTGAATTAAACTCTGTCAATGCTATCTACAAAAATAGGTTTATTCTATATCTAATTATAGCATATTTTCTTTTTTTACGCAACCTATTTTATATCTATTTTGTGAAAAAAACACAACCTTTTGTATGTTGAATCGATATTTGTCATTCTGTAGTCTCTGTATCACCACACAGTGTTAAAAAAAGTGTTTGTAACGCATCTCGTAACTCTAAATCCCTTACTCCGGAAACAGCTGCTTCAATCTGTTCCATCATCTCAGGTGAAACAGATTTAGCACTCTTACGCATGTCGTGCGTCGGTTCTTGACTTGATTCAGGTTTAGTTCCATCTTCACCGTTTCTTTCCGTAGCAATTTTCGGGTTAAAATGAAACCTAATATCAATTACCTTGTTATGTTGAACAGATCGTCGTGCGCGTAAATTCAACTCTTCAAGTTTTTTTTTAAGTCCTGATAATATTTCAGGTTTCATTGCCGACAGTTCATTAGCATACATTTGATGTGCTACGTCTACCTTTAACACACCATCAAATAATGAAACAGGAACACAGTGTACAGCTATTTCCTTACCAACAACCGACTCCCATACACCAAAAACACTTCTTTCAAAAAGTTTATCAGACCACCCATGCTCACGCACCATAGTGTCTACAACGCTTCGAAATCTAATTGTCCCGCGCCGCGACTTTGAGCGTAGCCTTTTTACAGTCAATTTTTTAACATATTTGCTTTCAGTATTCTTATGTTTCATTTCAATAAAACCTTGGTAGATTTATAGTCATATAGAAATATATACTATATGTAACGTTTAATTATCATTAATGATTACACCTTCCTCGACTATTAATAGATGTACATCTGTTAATTCGTCCCCCATAACATCCTTATCAGTTGCCGTAATCACCGTCTGAGCAGCAACAACTTGGAGATACGCTAATAAGTATTCGCGTCTTTTCACATCTAATTCAGATAGAACATCATCAAGTAGAAAAAGTGGAGCAACACCCGTATCCTCACGAATAAACTCTAATTCCGCAAGTTTTAATGCGAGTGCTATAGTTCTACACTGTCCTTGGGAGGCATAAGTTCGCGCTGTTTCATGCAAGTGTGTTTCGTTTCCGTTCAGCGTTTCCAAATCCAACGTAAAGTCATCCCGATGAGGTCCGACAAGCGTTACCCCACGACGCAGTTCATCTCCGCGCGCGCGTGCTAAAGCCTCACCGAAACTATCCGATAGATATGTAATATCGGATAGTTCTATGCTTGCGATATCAAGTCCTGGTGTATAATGCAATAAAAGCCGTTCTCTTCCTCCCGTTAATGAGAGATGTGTGTTCTCTACAACACTGCTTAGTTTTGCTAACGCAGTATGTCGTGCGCCAATCAACGCAACCCCAGATTCAAGCAGAAGTCCGTCCCAAACCGATATTTCGTTAATTGGTCCCTTTCCTATACTTATTCGCTTCAACAAAGCATTACGATGCTGTAATATATCACGATAACGTTGAAGTTCTTCCAGATATTCCCGATTCAGTTGTGATAAAAGGAGATCAAGCCATCGCCTGCGGAATGTAGGTGATCCTTTGACAATTTCCAGAGATTCTGGGGAAAATACAACTACTTTGAACTTGCCTATCCAGTCAGACCTTTTTCGTTGTAACACACCATCAGTTTTTAATCGGAAAGCACCTTGACGAGGCTTAACTGCATCAAGTCGTACAGGCAATCCAGGGCTTTTATCACTACGAAAATAACCGGTAAGAGCAAATCCTTCAGATGTATGACGAATTAATTCAATAGTAGAATTAGCGCGGTGTGATTCACCGGTACAAAGAAAATAAAGCGATTCAAGGAGATTGGTTTTCCCCATTGCATTCTTTCCAACAATCAACGTTACTGGTGAATGAAATGTTATGTCACACTCCTTATAATTTCGAAAATTTCGAAGACATAAACGTTCTAAATACATCTGAACATTACCATTTCTTTTTACCTAACAATCAAACATAATAATTTCCAATTTTTATATTCACTATAATAATTATACGATTTTTTTTTAATGGTTTTCCGAATACTCTAATTATATTATTAAGTACAATTTAAAATTTAATAGTACGTAGTAGTAGTAGTAGGGGATGATAATATGTTAATAACTGCTCTGAATTCTGTCTGGGATTGGTTTTGTAGTTGATAATAACTTGATAATAAATTTAGACTTATTATCAAGTTATTAACATGACTCATTTTCAAGAAAAGTTATTAACAAGTTATTAGCAAGAATTGGAATATATTATCAAGTTATTATCAAGTTATTATCATTAATTGATAATAACTCATAGAAATCGTATGACGGTAAGGTTTTTCCGACTGTTCTTTAAGTCAATTCAGCAGTTAAAATCTGTATAATCTTTTTTGTTTCATCGTCCTCAAGTTGTTTTTCAATTTGTTCACAAGCATACGTAATGGTTCTATGGTTTTGTCTATTGAAAACTTCAGCAATATCAATCAGAGAAAGTTGCGTCAGTTCTCTGCAAAGATACATTGCAATTTGACGAGGGTAAACGAGTCCTTTTGTCCGTTTTGCTGATGTTAGATCGTTGCTTTGCAGTTGAAAATGATCCGCAACAATTTTTTGTATTGTTTCAGCTGTAACAATTCTATTCCGTGAATTACTTCTGGTAAGGGTAGCCGTATCGTTTAATACGCTACGGGCAAGGTCAATAGTTAACTTTTCATCAAGTAGGGATGCTCGTGCTTTCAGACTTACCAATGTCCCTTCCAATTCTCGGATGTTTGCTGTAACTATTTCTGCTATGTAGTGCAGTACTTCGTCCGGAATATTATCGAAGCCTTGCTCTTCACATTTTCGCTTTAGAATCATAAGACGAAGTTCAAAATTCGGTTTATCTATTTCCGCGACCATGCCCCATTCAAAACGTGAACTGAGTCTTTCTTCAAGATTCTCAAGCATACTTGGTGACCGATCACTTGTCATTACAATCTGGTTTGAGTTCAGATATAAATCATTAAAAGTATTAAAGAATTCCTCTTGCGTCCCTTCTTTACGTTGTAAAAATTGAATGTCATCAATTAGCAGAAGGTCTGCTTTGCGATATTTTGAGCGAAACCCATGGGCGGAAGTCCGGTTCATGATGGAATCAATATATTCATTCATAAACGTTTCAGAGGTAACATAAAGAACTTTCCGTTTTGGACTTACATCTTGGACACAATTTCCGATAGCATGAAGTAGATGTGTTTTCCCGAGTCCCACACCACCGTATATAAAAAGAGGATTGTATTCTCCACCTAAATCCTGAGACGCAGCGTAAGCAGTCGCATGACATATTCGATTGCTCTGACCAACACAAAAATTGTCAAAAACATAATTCGGATTCAAGCCAGTTGTTACTGGAATAATATCTTCAGTTTCAAGTTCAGTTTTTTCAGATTCAGGAATTATGGCAAGAGTGGTGTCTACGGAAATAACTAACTCACAACCGGGACTTATTATACCTGCTAATAACTGGTTGATGTCACTGAGAAATCTATTTTCAATTTCGTCTCGTGTATAATCGGAAGGAACAGCAATGTAAAAAGTTTCCTCGTCAAGTGTCTGAGGGGAGACTTGATGTAGATAAATATCGTTGTTGGCTGTTTCACCAAGCGTTTCAAGTATTTCTAACCAGAGGGAATCAGAGGTGTATTGCATACGAATGTTCCTACCAACTAAGATGGCAAATTGCATTATTCATGTTATTAAAATGTTATAAATTTCATACAAAAATATCAATGATATGGACGTGAATTATAACATTTTTTATATTAAAATTACAAGTTAAATTATTAAGAAGTTTAAACTGAAATTGTCTTCGCATTTTGTTAACAATTTATTGGCTTCAACTAAAGAATATAGACAGTGAAACTGAAAATAAAACCAAAATAATAGTATAAAATGCCTAAATCTTAGTCTAAATAAAATAACAACTTCAATGCCTTAATAACGTTAATCAGCACTAAAAAATATCCAAGTTCAATGATTCTATTTTAGTGAAGTGAGATTAAAGAAAAGGTAGCGTAGCCACACACATCTAGGCAATAAGGTAAGAAAACTTTTCAATAAATTTGATGAGAGTTTAGTTGTAATCACTGTCTGAACTGACGGCAGCTAACGAATTATTAAGAAACAATTAAATGTCAAAATCTCATTGCAATGGTGAATATTCAGTTGGTTCAAGAATTTTATTACTCACTACATTAACTAAAGGTCCACCTACTTCAGTTAATCGCTTCGCTGCCTGCCATTCAGGGTCAGAAATGAATGCATCCCATGCTCGTTGATAATGTCCCATATCTTCAAATGCAAGCAGGTAAACCAATTCTGTTGTTGTTGATTCACCGATAGCTGTTTCCCAAAAACCGATGACTTTCATATTATACTTTTTAAACAAAGGCAGCGTTATATTAGCGAATCGATCATTGAGATTTTTCATTTTTCCCGGCACGACCTGATACGTCCGCAATTCGTAAATCACATATTTCTCCTTAAGGATGGCATACGTTGTATGCCGTTAAAGAATTCCATATTTGTCGTATACTTCCCTCAGTGTTGCTCCTTCTCGGAGTGCGTCTCGGGTTTGGTTTTCACCCTGCACCTTTTCCAAAGCAGCTTCTATCACCTTCTTTTCAATATCCTGCGGGATAATAACAACACCATCTGCATCACCGAACACGATATCACCAGGATTTACCGTGACCCCGCCGATTTCTATCGGAACATTATATGCTACCACCTCTCCGCGTCCGTTGGAATCTACGGGAGATAATCCTGTCGTAAATACTGGAAATTGCATCCTCACAATTTTACGAATATCACGGATGAACCCATCAATAACTGCACCGCGTGCACCACGCGCTTGTGCTGCTGTTGAAAGAAGTTCACCCCAGAAGCAAATACGCGTACTACCGTTCGTTGAGCAGATAATGACATCGTTTTGTTTTAGACTGTCCACCGCCGCAATTTCCTGTTGATACGGTTCGTCTGGTATTTCATAGACATCAAGGCACAGCACCGGCATTGCACGTCCGACAACAACTGTTTCCGGCAGCAACGGTCTGATGGTGTGTCGTAGTGCCTGCTTCCGAAACCCTGCTGCATCCAGCGCGTCCGAAATCACTGCAGCATATAACTGTTCTTCCATCATATCAAATAGTTCTGTATCGTTTTCCCACTCTATTTTTTCTTCGGTTTCCATGGTGATTTCCCTGAGTTTACAATACTCAATAATTTTGATAGCCGACTTCTTGAAGACGTGCAGCTTTTTCTGCAACACCATCGCTCATTTTTGTTTTATAAGCTTGCAGTTTTGCTTCCAATTCGGGATATTGAAGGGCAAGAATTTGCACTGCGTATATCCCAGCATTTCTTGCACCTCCGGATCCAATTGCCATCGTTCCTACAGGAATACCGGGAGGCATTTGTACCGTTGCATAAAGCGCATCAACACCATTGAGCGGTCCACCATCAACCGGCACACCGATCACCGGCAGTGTTGTGTGTGCAGCGATAACACCCGCAAGATGCGCTGCGCGTCCTGCCCCTGCGATGATTACCTGACCGCCTGCTGCTTTGATCTTTTCTGTCCATGCCAACGTTCTTTCCGGTGAACGGTGTGCTGAAGAGATTGTAATCTCAAACGGCACTTCAAAATCCTCTAAAACTTTCGCGGCTTCAGCCATTTTTTCTAAATCTGAATCACTCCCCATCACAATACCGACAAGGGGTGTTTTTTGTTCTGTAAGAGTCATGTTTGTTATTTACCTCAAATATAGTTAATCAAGGTCAAACGCAGTGATAGCTTTTGACGGGTTGGTTGAAATCACATACCAACTTATTACCTAAAACTCTTTCATTATGGATAAATTATATGTGAATTTCTTTCAATGATAAGGGGTTCTGGACCGCCTGACGGGAACTGCCCTGCCCACTCGTTTGGATCATAATCTCGTGTTACAAAACATGCACGATGCACCGGCACTGCATGTTTCAAACCGATGCGTGTCGCCATTTTTACACATCCATCATAGAATGGGAATTCACCCTCGGTCGGATGGTTTGTCAAGAAACCAATATCTGGTTCGTGCGCTGCTACTGCTGAAATAAGGTTATCATGCTCAGCAAAGTTATTTATTGGATCACCGCTAAAGTAAAGTCTTACACCATTGCTGGCAACGACATATCCTAAATGTGTAACATCAGGAGGGGAAATATCAACAGACGGATCACCAGTAGGCGGTTTTGCAAAAACAGCATGCACAGTTATACCGTTTAGTTCTGCTGATTCACCTGCATTAATCTCTGAAACGTTGTCTTTATTAACATCTGTTTCTGATGAAATTTGACGTGTGCTTTCTTCCGGACCGATAAATAGCGTAGCATTTGATGTGTCCCAAATTCTCCGTATGGATTCTGGACACGTATGGTCGCCGTGAGCGTGTGTCAATAATACAAAATCTGTAGGAAGTTCCGCCTCATCCAAGGGAGGTTCAGTGTGAATAAAACGGTCGGGAGGACGATTCCGTGGGAAATAAGGGTCAATTTGCAGTATTGTGCCATCCGAATCTTTCAGCGCAAAACTACTCTGTTCAAACCAGTGAACAGCGACTGTCCCATCCGGGACTTTCAAGTTAACAAGTGGATGCATGTTAATTCCTATGATGAAAGCAGTTAAGAAAGGTTCAGAAGCGAATTAAGAGCGAACCCTTCGTTTTGGTAGCAATAAACAAGTTATGTTGTTAAGAGTGTAAAAAAAAAGTCAATTTTTGTCAAATTGTTTCTCAAATACATTCCGGGTTGAGATGTATAAAAGTCTCGCTCACTTTTGTCTAAAATGTTGACAAGACATCGATTTTCTTATATTATAACAATCCGCTGCACCTGTCCGATTGTGAAATATGTTCACTTACTTTTCTCTATAGAAAAAACTTGCATAGGAGGATTGTTTTTAATGAATTTATCTAAAAAAGATGGGCATTGTGTCAAGACAGCAACCATCCATCCCGATAACATGGTGTTGATACCTACTGGCAAGTTTGAGATGGGAAGCATTGATACTGAGTCTTTTTACGAGCAACATGTGCATACGGTGCATGTTGACGCGTTCTATATGGACACGCATGCTGTGACGAATCGTGAATTTCAGCAGTTCTTGATTGAAAATTCCAGTTGGCAGAAAGATCGGATACAGGACGAGTTGCACGATGGTGACTACTTGTTTAGTTGGGATGGTAACAACTATCCAACAGGGCAGGCGAACCATCCTGTTACTTGGGTGAGTTGGTATAGTGTGATGGCGTATGCTATGTGGGTAGGAAAGCGTTTACCGACAGAGGCAGAATGGGAATATGCTGCGCGCGGAGGACTATCAGGTAAAAAGTATCCGTGGGGTGATGTGCTATCTACTGTGAAAGCTAATTATGACAGAAATGTTGGAGATACGACAGTAGTTGGTAAGTATCCTGCGAATGGGTATGGGTTGTATGACATGTCTGGAAATGTTTGGGAGTGGTGTCTGGATCTTTATGATGACGATTTCTACTTCGCATCACCTCGCAAGAATCCACGTTCAGGGACGAATGAACCAGAATTCATAATAAACAATTTCATGGACCTTAAAACTGAGCGCGTATTACGCGGTGGTGGTTGGAGCACTTCACCACAAGACATCTGTGTTTTTCATCGTTTTCTGCTCTCACCAAGGAATACAATCTATGATTGCGGTTTCCGTTGCGTACAGTAACACCTCAGAAGAAGTAATTCCTTTATTTCTTCTTTTTTTTATAATAAAAATAAACTCCTACGACACCGGCAATCGCACCGATTGCATCAGAAATAAAATCTGCGAGCGTGGCGAATCTTCCGGGCACATACATTTGATGCAGTTCATCACTTGCACCGTAGAGAATTGAGATGAGAGCTGCTACTGTCCATATCCATCCTACGGGTAACCATTTCGGTGGTGCGTTCAAAAACGCTATCGTTAGTAACACACTGAGGATGCCGTATTCTACGAAATGGTATAGTTTATCAATTGACAACCACTCAAATTTCGGCATCGGGACTGGAGGCTGTTGCATAGACGATATGGCATAAATAAGTGCCATATAGAGAATAGGTGGTGTCCAATATTTAAGATAGCGCATCAAGTATCGCATCCACATCGTAGACACAACCACCCCATGTGCCACCACCGACAGATTGTAACGCTGCCCATAGACGCGTATCGTCAGGCAAATCCTTGTCTGATGATAAGTCGGGGCGCGGTTGTCGTTGTGCTAACACTCGTTCACCCGCTGCGGCACCGAAATGCTCATTACCATATCCAACCAGATCAATACTCCCTACCAGTTGCCGGGTGTCAATCTCAATCTGAATTATGTCGCCATCAAGCACTTTTCCAATCGGTCCGTCTGCAAGTGCTTCTGGACCGACATGTCCGATGCAGGCACCGGTTGATACACCAGAAAATCGTGCGTCCGTTATTAGAGCAATCTGTTTTCCAAACGATAGATGTTTGAGTGCCGCAGTGAGTTGGTATACCTCCTCCATTCCGGTTCCTTGTGGACCACGACAACACAACACCATGATGTCACCAGGATTAATGTTCGTTTCTCCTTGTCCTTTAAGCGTCTGAATCGCATCCGATTCACGAACAAAAACCCTTGCTGGTCCCGTCAATCGATAAACACCGTCAGCATCAACAACACTGGGATCAATGGCTGTGCTTTTGATAACAGAACCTTCAGGGGCAAGATTACCACGTGGAAACGTAACAGTACTTGTCAATCCAGCGGATTTTGCAGCATCTGGATCCAAAATTACTTCATCTGGTGCGACGTTATCAAGTTCTTCCAGCAATTCCCGCACGCGTTTTCGTCTTTCTGATGTTTCCCACCAATCAAGGTTGCTACCGAGCGATTTGCCTGTTGCTGTAATTACATCTTCGTTGAGAAGACCACCCAATTTGCGTAAATGGAGCATTACTTCAGGCACACCGCCAGCGAGGAAAACACGAACTGTTGGGTGTCCTACCGGACCGTTTGGCAATACATCTACAAGGCGAGGAACGCGCTGATTGATTTCTGTCCAATCATCTACTGTAGGACGTTGTAACCCCGCAGCATGCGCAATCGCAGGAATATGTAACAGTAAGTTAGTTGACCCACCAAACGCTGCATGTACTACCATAGCATTCTGAATCGCTTCCGGTGTAACGATGTCGTTCATCGTCAATCCATTCGCTGCTAAATTTACAACAGCCCGCGCAGAACGCAATCCCATGTCGGACCAGATGTTCTGTCCGGATGGTGCTAACGCTGAATGTGTTAAACTCATACCCAAAGCTTCACCAACGACCTGTGATGTCGCTGCAGTTCCAAGGAATTGACATCCACCACCGGGAGTCGCACAAGCACGGCATCCCATGTCCGCTGCATCTTGCAGACTAATCTCACCATGAGCGAAACGTGCTCCAATTGTCTGGATTTTACCCGCATCCTCTCCTGTTGTCGGTGGTAACGTCACACCTCCCGGTACAAGCACTGCTGGCAATTCTCGCATTGAGGCGAGTGCCATCATCATCGCTGGTAAACCTTTATCGCACGTAGCAACACCAACCACCCCCTTTCGCGTCGGTAGAGAACGAATAAGACGACGGAAAATCTGCGCAGCATCATTGCGGTATGCAAGACTATCCATCATGCCGACGGTGCCTTGTGTTCGTCCATCACACGGGTCGGAACAATAGCCAGCAAAAGGAATCGCTGCAAGTTCTTTAAGCTCATGTGCAACCGCCTGCATCAAAAGTCCCACTTCCCAATGACCGGTATGATATCCAAGGGCAATTGGACTGCCATCAGGTGCCCGGATACCTCCTTGCGTGCTGAGAATAAGGAATTCCTCTCGTCGTAGTTCTGTCGGTGCCCACCCCATTGCCGTGTTGTGACTCAAGCCGAAGATATCGCCACTCGGTTTATTAAGAAGCATCTCTGCCGTAAGTGGTAAACTACCTTCGGGACCAGCAGCATGCGTCTGGATGTCGTAAATATCACTATCATCTGCATCTAAGATGTCATTATACTTTATTGGTTTCGCCATATTACCTTCCTCTTAATGAGTCCTTTTATTCAAAAAGTTCTGACACTGCACACGAAAATCCTTCAACAACATCTTCACCTGACAACGTATCTTCACAGTTTAGCAGCGTAAAATCCGTTTCAGAACGATAGACCATGACCGTCTTCATAAGTGGTTCAATAACCCATACAAGACGCGTCCCAGCTTCCAGATAGGCTAACACTTTATCTATAACATCATACTGTTTATCTGATGGGGAAACAATCTCAATAGCCAGATCAGGAGCATCAGGGAACCCTTTAAATTTTTCATCAGACAAACGTTCTTCAGAAACAAAAGCAATATCTGGTTTCACCACCCGGTCACCCAATTGAAATGTCGTTTCAAGAGAATACAAACGTCCCAGTTGATTTTCACGAACATGTATGCCCAAAGGTATGATCAGATTGATACCTATCTCACCATGAACAATTGCAGCAGCAGCCATCGGCACTAACTCTCCTTTTACGTACTCATAACCCTCTAAATCGTTTTCAAGAAATTCGTCCATTGTCAACGTGTCTTGAGGTGGTATTTCTTGCATAGATTCCGGGTTCACCTGTGTATTAGGCATCAAGCACCTCCAATATGTAAGTAATTAGGACCGCTGGCAACTAAAAACTATTCCGATAGAAGTTTTATTACCTCAATCCTACCTGCTTTAACCTTGGTTTCATCCACTTTCATCTGTAAAAGTCCAATCACAAATTCTGTCAAACCCCAGTCGATTTGAGCAACATCAATAGGTGTTAAACCATCAGACTTTCGGACATTAATATCAGCCCCTTTTTCAATAAGTAGTTTCACTGTTTCAACGCGACCAAGAAAAGCAGCACTATGCAACGCTGTTGAACCGTCTCTATGTCGATTATGGATATTGGCTCCTCTCTCAAGAAGCAACTTCACTGCTGCCGTTTGTCCGTTTATTGCTGCCCATCCTAATGGATCTATTCCAAATTGCGGATCAAGCGTACTCAAATCGGAACCATTATCCAAAGCTGCTTTGATAGCTGAAAGATTACCATCTATCGCCGCCTTCCACAAGTTCTGTGATTTTGGAGCATTTTTCGCATGTTGGGAAAGAAGTCTGACCACTTTAGCTCTACCCGCTTTAACTTCTGCTTCATTTACCTCAATCTGGATTGATTTCAATATCCCTTCTGTGAATTCCCAGTCGAGGGTTGCGTTGTCAATAGCACTACCCCCGCTATTATTTCGGACATTGACATCTACACCGTGTTCCAAGAGCAATTCAACCACATCAGCACGTCCAAGAAATGCTGCGGTGTGTAATGCTGTATTACCATCACGATTCCGGGTATTGATATCAGCACCCTTCTCCAACAGATACGTGATTATTTCTGTGTGTCCCATCAGTGCAGCTGTAAGTAACATCGGATTCCCAGACTGCGGATTCTTGGCATTCACATCCATTCCTTCAGTTATTGCCTTTTTTACCATTTTGAGGTCACCGATGAAAGCGGCTTCCCATACGTCATTCGCGACTCCCTGTCGTTGTGATGGAGGATTGACATTGAGCATCTTGGCAATTTTTTCTCTACCCGCTTCAACATCCTTCTGTTTTAATTTAATATCAAACATTCCGGTCATGAATCTAACCATTCCCCAAGGCGCATATAAACCACTTGCAGGTGTATCGCCACCACGGTTCTTTGCATTAACATCAGCACCTTCTTTGATTAGGAGTTCGGCAAGTTCAACACGTCCTAAAAATACAGCAATATGTAAAGGAGTACCACCATCTTCCTGCCGCACGTTAACATCCGCCCCGAGTTGCAGAAGCAATTCCGCAGCCTCTTTCTTTCCCATCAAAGTTGCCCATGACAAAGGCGATAACTGGGTCTGTTCAGAAAGTTCATTGATATCCGCTCCTTCTGCAAGATAACGCTTAATGCCATCAAGATCGCCTAACCGAGCAGCACCCCACAAATTGTCTTTTGGTAACTCAAAAAACCTATTTTTAAATCCATCAGGTCCCATAACAAATGGAGGATTAGGTCTCTTTTTCCAAATCGGCATTTCGTCAGCAATCTCAGATAAAATTTCACTTTTCCGGACACGTATGAAGTGACGAGTCTCATCTAATTTTTCCTCAAATGAGATGGTTTTCTCTTTACCCCGCCTTTCTTTTTCATGTATGAAACGTTGCGCCTGTATCATGTGCGGTTCAATCATGGCAGAAATCCTGTCTACTTCGGCAAGTAGTTTAATTTCATTCCAGTGATTTTCGAGGATGTCTATCAATGTTTTCCTATAACGTTCTCTGCCTTCTTCAAGTTGATAGAGTTTGTGAGCAATTAATCCTTGTGTTTTAACCGATATAGGTTTGCGTGAATCTCTCTGAAAGTCAAGCATACTAAACTTTGTGAATAGCGAATCCGCTCCCCAAGGCAAGAAATGGAACTTATCTGTCTCCGGATTGAGATAGATAAAAAAGTTATTGTTATTACCAGAATACCCATCCCAGAAACCGAGTAACCCTTCAATCGCCCAGAATCGATAAAAACTGTCTAAATCAACATGTTCTCCAATTGCTTGTTCAGTCACATCATTCTTTGCAAGGACATCAATCAACGCTAATATCCTTTCTCGACCGCGTTCATCATCACCTCTTTTATGTTCAAAACTATTCTCCCATGCTTTGTGAAAATCAACGACTGTCCCTTCATATAATGGACCTTTATTATTACCGAAAGTCCGTTTGAGCAACGGTGGACGCATAGTTTCGACATGAGAATATATACCAAGATTTTTACCGTTTACGGTTACTTGGGCATATGCACACCGAGGTGCCGGTGAACCGATTGAGTTAAAAAGCTCATACCCCAAAAATTGGCTAACCTGAGTCACATCCTGTTGATTATTATTGAGTGTAAGGTTGTTTAACCCTTCAATCTCACCTTTTTTGTCAATATGATTCAACTTGATTTTAAGCGATGGTCGTATATGATTTTGAGAGCCGATGAATCCTTTCTTGCGAATCCCAACCTTCGGAAACACAACGCCATCTATACTCACACTCGCTTCAACATAAGTATATGGATGGTCTATCGGTGCAAATTGCCGAGATTCGTTTAGTGCCTCAACGAAATTCCGAGATTGAAACCGAATCTTGTTCCAATCTTTCTCCGAAACTGTAATTTGTATATCTAAAACCCTATCCGTTGGATAAATATCGTCCAACGTCAGTTCCTTCGTGTTACCACTCTGAACAGCAACATTCAAACAGAGAATCGTTACCGTATATAATATCCATCTTGACATAATGTTCTCCTATTAAGTAAATATTCTTATTCACTTAGTTTAACACATTTTAAGTTTTTATGCTTATATATTTTGAGGAGGGGAGTGTAATTAATACCGTTTTAAAAAATAAGATGTCATTTGCTGAGGAATACGTTTAAGAGCGACCTCCCAGTCGCTCCTACAGAAGATAGATTATCAATCAACAATAATGGTTGAAGCCGATAATGTAACAATAAATATTAAGAAGTAGGTATAACTTCAATATGAAACCATTTTAACTTGATTTTGAATTCAAATTCAAGTATCATTTAAAGAGGAGAATTTATTCCCATCCGTTTTTCTGGTTTTCAAAACTATAGTTAAGATACGATGAATGGCAAGCGCGTTTAACGCAGATTGTTGAAGCGTGTAAAATAGTTGTCGTATTGTTACGGAGAATGTTCAAATGAAACAGAGAAGAATGAAAATATTCGCTGCCAGTATTATTTTGCTTAGCGGTTTTGCGTTTTTAGTGTTGTCTATGACGAAAAAAGAAAGTATGCCGGAATTGACCCCCTCAAAACTTCTCGCAAATGCTAATACTATGTCAAATCAAAATGTTCAACTTGTCGGTGCTATTTCAGAAGGGAGTTCTACGTGGGATGCGGCTAAATTTAAGCTAACCTTTGCCGTGCGCGAACTTGAAGGAGAAGGTACTGAGAAAGTCAATGTGATATATAACCGTCTCAAACCCGACAACTTCATAGATGGTGGTAACGTTTTTGTAGAGGGAAAATACGACGCACAGCAGAATTTGATTGTCGCTACTAAGTTAACGACGAAATGTGCTTCCAAATACGAAGGTGCGGAAAGTGCCAAAACTACCGATAGTTCTTAACTAATGTTGCTATACCGTACAACGGTCAGAAATTAGAGGATCAATATGTTCATTGAGAACCTTGTGGTAGGCATACAAAGTGTTGCAGCTGAACTTGGTCAAGCAGCGATATTCCTTTCCGTATTCACTGCGATATGGGCAATTGTTATACCTTTCGTTGGACTACGCACGAGAAACCCTAACATTGTTAAGAGCGGTAGGCGCGGTGTTATTGCTACTTTTGGTCTAATAAGTGTTGCTACCAGCGCGCTGGTCTTTGGATTTGTGACTGATGATTTCTCAATGATGTATGTCGTTGAGGTATCCAGTGCTGCCCAACCCCTTCTCTATAAGTTCACGGCTCTCTGGGGACGCATGTCCGGTTCCTTACTTTTCTGGCTTTGGTTGCTTACTCTTGCTGGTGCTATCGTTGTTTGGCAGAACAGAAAAGCGACTGATACCCTTGCGGATTATGCACTAATTCCTATTTCAATTGTCCAACTTTTCTTTATTCTCCTTGTCACTGGTTTAGTTGAAGGAGTTTACAACCCACTTGATCGATTTCCCAATGGGCACGTAGCAGCTGACGGTCAAGGGATGAACCCACTTCTCCAGACCCCCAGCATGGCGTTTCATCCTCCCACATTATATATAGGTTGGATTAGTTTAACAGTACCATTTGCATTTGCTGTTGGTGCGCTGGCATCGGGCAGAATCGGAAACGATTGGGTGCTCCGTTCCCGAAGATGGATGCTGTTTTCATGGATCGTTTTGACTGTGGGAATCACCCTTGGGGGGCATTGGGCATATCAGGAACTCGGTTGGGGTGGATATTGGGCATGGGATCCGGTAGAAAACGCCTCTTTTATGCCGTGGTTGCTCGGTACCGCTTATCTACATTCTGTGATGATTCAAGAAAAGCGGAATATGCTCAAACTGTGGAACATACTCCTAATTACCTTAGCCTTCCAATTTACACTATTAGGCACATTTATTACTCGAAGTGGTATAATTTCTTCCGTACATGCATTCGCACAATCAGACATTGGTGGGTATTTTTTAAGTTTTATCCTTGCTTCAACCGCTGGGGTGATTGCACTTGTAGTATACCGCTGGCAACGGCTCAAAAGTGCTAACCGTCTTGAATCTCTCTTATCCAGAGAAAGTGCGTTTGTTCTGAACAATTGGCTCCTTGTAGGATTGACCTTGATTATCCTGTGGGGTACGTTATGGCCTATAATTTCCGAAGCGATTCAAGGTGAAAAGGCATCTGTTCCCGAAGAATTTTTCAACAAAGTGGTTATTATCCCTGGATTACTACTCCTCTTTTTAACGGGTGCCGGTCCTATTATTTCGTGGAAAAAAATCACACCGAACAACTTCAAACGTATGTTTGTATCCCCACTCCTTATCGGTTTGATAGGAGCAGTTGCGGCATGGATGTTTCTTGCATACAGAGCACACGCTGCTGTTGAATTCCCTCTGGCTTTTTTGACTACTACTGCTGCACCTATTATTAGTGTTGCTGTTGAAGTTACTACCAAGGCTGCTGCAGATGCAGTTGTGTCTACTGCTTATGTTGTTGAAACTGCGGGTGCAAATATATTAACACAAGCTTGGCGATTCTTTACATTCAGCAAACCCTTTAGCTCCCAATCAATCCCAATTTATTCGGTGCTATGTACATTTGCCAGCGTGTTTGTGGTTATTGCGATCTTTAGCGAATTTTACCGTGGGGCTAAGCTCCGTGCCAAACGTCAGGAGAGTTCCTTCCTTAACGGCTTGTGGCTTCTTGTTCAGCGAAACAAACGCCGATACGGGGGTTATATAATACATATAGGTATCGTAATTGTCTACATAGGGATAATGGGTTCCAAGGGTTATTTTCTTCTTGAATCAGATAGTCTAAACCTTGGTGACTCAATGAAGGTAGGATCCTATCAACTGACATTAGAAAACGCACTTCAGAAAGAACACGATAATTTTAATCGGTCAGAACTTGCATTTAAGGTTGAAAAGGATGGAAAACAGGTGACCACGATGAGACCTGCGCGACATTATTATTTTACAGCTGGACAAGGTGATCAGGATACGATTGAATCAGCTATACATCCTATCGGTCTAGATAATCTGTATGTCGCCCTCGGTCCTTTACCAGCAAAGATTGATAATAAGACTGATGTCAACGTTTCGGTCTACCACAATCCATTGATTAGGGTTGTTTGGATCGGTGTTGCTGTGATGGTATTGGGTGGACTTATCGCGATAGCTCAGAAATCTGTGCATCCAGCGAATACCTCTAATGCATAGGTACAGTCAATGATAACCCGAATCTTACATTATCTTGAAACACCTGTAATTAGTGCTTTTATGCTTATTTACATGTTTTTATCTGCTTTCACTGCTATTGCACAAGTTCAGACAGAGGATAAGGCAACTGTAAATAGTGGGGAATTTGAATCCCAAATGCATGAATTGGAGACGACACTTTATTGTCATTGTGGGTGTGAACGTATGACTTATGAAATCTGTCAATGTGGAACCGCACAACATGAAAAAAAGGGATTTCGAGACGCTCTAATGAAAGGTAAAACCGTGGAGGAAATTCGAATAGAATATCTTGAAAAATATGGAGCAAGGTATTCTGCTATCATGCCTGCGGAAGGCATCAATCTTCTTGCTTATCTTATGCCTGCGGTTATACTGATAATTATTGGTGGTGTGGTTTATGTTATACTACAAAGATTTCGCAGAAATGAGTCGACTTTGACACAATCCCCTGAACAGGTTTCTGACGAACTTCAGCAACAGATTGAATTAGAACTTGAAAAATACAAGGAACAAAATTAGAGGTAGTTATGTTTTCTTATCTCCTTTTGTGGTCAGTTATTTTGGGCATCGTTGTTTTGGTATATATCGCATACCCCCTATTTCAAAGTATGGGGTCTTTTACAGATATTGATCCTGCAGAAGCACGTATGCAAACCCTTGCTCTGGAACGTGAACAGAGTTATTCTGCCTTAGCTGACCTTGATGAAGATTATGAAACAGGAAAACTTTCAGATGCGGATTACAAGGAATTACGGGCTGCACTGTTGCAAGAAACGGCTCGCATTGTTAGTCAATTAGAAGCCAATGCTAAGACAGATGTAGAAGCCGAAATAGAAAAGTTCAAACAACAAAAAAACAAATAATGAAGATACACATTCACCCATATATAACTACAGAAAGACACCACACTTCAAAACGTCCTAAAAACGTTAAGTATCTCGTTAATCTGTTGATAGTAGCACTCACATTTCTTTTATTACTTCCCGCAACACATTCTCAAAACCAAGGTGGTATTATTCATGGTGCACTGATTGATGGAAAGTTGAACGAACCTATTGCTAACCATCCTGTAACCCTCAATATACACAAAGCAGGGAATGTTACACAACAGGAAACGACAACAGATGAAAACGGACATTATCATTTTGAAAAACTACCTATTGAATTTGAGACCCACTATTCAATCACGACAACCTATGATGAAACGGAATACGAAGAAAAGGATTTGGTGTTATCTTCATTTGTGCCAGACATTGTTGTTGACATCAATGTCGGTGGGTTAACAGACGATCCAGGGCAGATCCGAATAAAAACATATAGCATTGCTCTCGGTTTTGCATCCGATGACGATATAGCAAAAGGTATACTGTCCATTATTGAAGTATTTGTTGTTGAAAATACAAGCACCTTACCTTTCCAGATGACACAAAACGACGAAACAGTTAGTCTCTATTTTTCTCTACCAAAGGGACATGAGCAATTCAAACCGCTTTCCCCCGAAAACCTAAAACTGGATTCTAACGCTGACCATGCAATACTTACAGAACCGATAAAACCCGGTGAACTGGAAGGCGGATTTATATACACTTTCCACGCTGATGGACGAGACATACAGCTTTCTCGACCAATGCATTTTCATACTGACCACATTACAATTCTTGTTCCCGAAGGCATCAACATTGCACCACGGTCTAAACTATTTAAGAAGGTGGGACGCACACAATTTCATGGAGTCGTTTATACAAAATACGAATCAACACCTGAAAGTGGATTCCCAATAGGAAAAACACCGGACCTAAGATTAGCTGTTTCAAATCAACAGTTGACTGGACAACAAAGCAGAACGGTAAGTTCAAACATCGGACAGATAATTTTTATAGCAATTGCTGCTGCCCTTGCAGGTGGATTCCTTGTCGCGGCGATTTTTACTCTTCGCGGAACACGCCGGGCAGCTACTGAATCCGATGCTTCGCAATCATCGCCAACGGACGAGGGTTGGCTGCGTAAACTCACCGATGATGACCTTGTACATGCACGTTCTACACGTCTTGAATTCATAACACTCCTTGATACGTTGCAGGAAAATAAGGATATATCCGAACGGGTCTATACCAGATTACGTAACGAACAGACAGAACGTCTTACTGAAATCCTTGACCAGTGCAAAGAACGAGGAATAGATAACTAACGGCAGATTTTACTGTATGTAAGGATTTGATTGAATGAGTGATGAACAACATATCGCAGACTTGATTGAAGATTTAGAGGATTTTGATGACGATTTGCGCGATGCTGCGAAAAAAGAATTGGTTACAATCGGTGAACCCGCTATACCACAACTGATTGAGGCACTTGCTCATAATCTCTCGGATGTCGCGGATGAAGCTGGGGATGTTTTGGCAGCGATTGGAGAACCGGTTATTCCTGTTCTTATGGATGAAATTGTGCTTGCCCCGAAACATCAAGCACTTGCGATCATCAGCACCCTTACTCGTATAGGTGAATCAGCAATACCGGCATTACTTGAAGCATTAAATAACAAACTAAATGAAGAACTCCGAGAATATGCTGTTCGGGCATTCGGTGGAATGGGGACGACTGCAGTCAGCGCGATACCTGCACTTATTGAAGCCTTGAGCGATCGCGAGGACGAAGTGCGAACTTATTCTGCCTATGCACTATCTAAAATGGGTGAATCAGCAGTAGAAGCCGTACCAGCACTCATCAAAGCACTTGAAGACGAATCTGATCGTGTGAAGCACCATGTCGCTTTTGCATTAGAACAAATCGGGACACCGGAAGCTCTAAGAGCATTGAATGGACGTTAATCTATCGAAGAGCACAAGTCATATAAGGTTTACACGATTACAAGATGGTTTTTTGAACATTATGACCGATGTGTTGTCTGTAAATTAACTTGAAAACGATATGTAAATATTGTATAATTAGAAAAAGAAGAACATTAGGATTGTTTATAAAGGAAATTTTACGAACTTCGTTAAGAACACGCGAATTAATAACATAATATTAATAAAGCAAGCAAATTGTCTACAATTTGAAAGGAGCCAAAATGGCAAAGTACGATTTTGTAGTTGCTGTAGGAGGGGCACCTGGACAAGGTATAGAAACGCTTGGTAAGAGTCTGGGTCAAATTTGTGCCCGATATGGGTTATACGTTTACACTTACAGTGCCTATCAATCCCTCATCCGTGGCGGCCATACCTTCCTTACCATCAGAATAAGTTCTGAACCGGTTGCCAACCATGGCGACGAAATTGACCTAATTATCGCCCTTGATAAAAACAGTATAGAAAAACACCTTCCCAACGTCAGACCCGGTGGTGCATTCATCTATAACAGTGACGATGTTAAACAAGCACCAGAACGAGATGATATCCAGTTGTGTCCTATCCCCTACAAAAAGTTCTCCAGCGGAATTGAAGATAGAAAGTTACAGAGAACATGTCTTAATACGTGTTTGCTTAGTGTTGCTTTGAACCTTGTAGGTGCGGATTTAAATTTACTTAAGGATATAATCATCGGTGCGCTTCTCAAACGCAAAGGACAGGAAGTTGTGGATGCGAACTTTAGTGTTGCAGATGCTGGCTTTGATCATGCTGCTGAAAACTTCACGAAATTTGATACTGCGTTTGAGAAACAGGAACCCGCACTCGCTTTCGTTGATGGAAATTCAGCCATGGCAATGGGCGGCGCAGCTGCTGGTGTTAAGTTCTATGCCGCATATCCGATGAGTCCTTCAACTGGTGTACTACATTGGATGGCGGCGAATGCCCGAAATCTGAATATTATGGTGCGCCAATGTGAAGATGAAATCAGTGTTATCAATATGGTTATCGGTGCTGCCCACGCAGGATGTCGGGCAATGTGTGCGACTTCCGGTGGTGGATTTGCGCTCATGTCAGAAGCAATCGGTAGTGCTGCCATGATGGAAATTCCAATTGTTGTCATTAACGTGCAGCGCGGAGGACCTTCTACCGGTTTGCCCACGAAAACTGAACAAGGCGACTTATGGCAACTCCTCGGGGCAAGTCAAGGAGATTTCCCGAAGATTATTGTCGCACCTACCAGTATCATGGACGGTTTTGATACGATACCTGAGCTTTTCAACCTCGTTGATAAGTACCAATGTCCCGGTATGGTTCTGTCAGATCTCACACTTTCAATGGGATTTGCGACGTTTGATCCCGATACAATTAACTGGCAACCAGAAATTGACCGTGGTGAAATGATAACTGAACTCGGACCAATGGAAGAGGAATATCTACGTTACCAGATTACAGATAGCGGTATTTCACCCCGTGCTATACCTGGTGTTCCAGGTCACGTACATGTTGTTGCTACTGATGACCACGATGAAGACGGCGGTTTAATTAGTGATGAATATACGAACCCACACAAACGTCGCGATATTATGGAAAAACGGCAACGGAAGATGGAAGGTATTGTTAAACATCTACCACCACCGACATTTGAAGGACCTGAAGATGCGGACGTAACGCTTATTGGATGGGGTTCCACACACGGTGTCATTAGTGAAGCAGTCCAAATGCTAAATGATGATGGTATTGTAACAAACCACATACATTTCAAATGGCTCTACCCAATTGACGAAGATGTTGTGAATGAAGTTCTGGCAAATTCGGGACGCTCTATAATTGTTGAGTGTAACTACACAGGTCAATTTGCACGGTTCTTGCGAGGTGAAACCGGCTTTAATGCAGACGGACATATCCGCAAGTATGATGGAGAACCGTTTATGCCACACCATATCGCTGATGGTGCTCGTGAACTACTCATCGGTAAAACTGAGCTTTATGTTCCTTATCAAGAAATAGTTGTCTAAAAGGAGGAAGAATCAGATGGCAAAAAAAGAAAGACCTATTAAAGGTGCTCCTACAGCGAAAGATTACCGAAGTGTCAATCCCGATTGGTGTCCAGGTTGTGGTGATTTCGGTGTGCTGGCTGCACTACAAACTGCCTATGCTGAACTTGGTCGTGGTAGTCATGATCACCTTACTGTTAGCGGTATTGGGTGTTCCTCTAATCTCCCCGGCTTTGTCCGTACTTACGGTATGCATACCCTGCATGGACGTTCACTTGCTGTAGCAACGGGTGCTAAAATGGCTAACCATGAGTTAAATGTCGTCGTAACAGGCGGTGATGGGGATGGATACGGTATTGGTGGCAACCACTTCATTCATACCATGAGAAAAAATGTTGATCTTCTCTATATTGTGATGAACAACGAGACGTATGGGTTGACTGTTGGTCAAGCATCACCTACCACTGTGGTCGGTGAAACATCTAAAAGCACACCATTCGGTAATATAGAAACACCGCTCAATCCGGTCGCAATGGCAATCGTCGCAGGTGCTACTTATGTCGCCAGAGCATATAGTTCTGAAAGAAAGCAACTCACAGAATTGATGATTAACGGCATGCACCACAAAGGATTTGCATTCATTGATGTTATCAGTCCTTGTATAACTTGGAAAGGTGATGAAATTTTTGATTATTGGAAGGAACGAGTCAACTTCCTTGAAAATCATGATACGAGCGACAAAGCAGCGGCACTTGAACAAGCAGTCAAAACAGGACATGATACTCAACTCGGTTTGTTCTATCACGATACAAGTAGTCAGTCATTGGATCAGATGGAACCTGTTCTGGAAGCCGGTCCTATGGCACATCAATCCCTCGGTATTACACCTGAACAGGGATCTGCAATTATCAAACGCATGATGTAAAACAGAACTATAAGGGCAGGTATAACACCTGCCCTTTCTTTTTGTATCACGAAGGTCCAACAATATCATAAATTACACCTACACATTATGCGTCTTTCTGCATCCCAAATCACGAAGCATTTCGGATACCGTGCGGTGGTAAAAAAAGCAAACCTCACAATTAACCCTGGTGAAGTAGTTGCGGTTTTCGGTCCTAACGGTGCTGGTAAAACGACATTCATCAAAATACTTGCCACGCTCCTCCGACCAACATCTGGAAAACTTGAAATCGAAGGTGCAGACGCAATCGCGGACTACGCAAAAGTGCGAAACATGTTAGGGGTTATCATACATGAGCATTTGGCGTACCCAACGTTAACCCCATTTGAAAATCTAAAGTTTTTCGGTCAGATGTATGGGGTTGAAAATTTAGAAACCCGTTGTCAGACGCTTCTTGATGAAGTCGGTTTACAGCATTTTGTGCACGAACCGCTTCATATCTTTTCACGCGGTATGACGCAGCGTTTTATGATAGCAAGAGCTCTCCTCCATAATCCAACAATTCTGTTACTTGATGAACCTTTCTCTGGACTTGATGCTTCCGCAAAGCAATTTGTTCTGGATCGTATTGCACAAGAGCAACAAAACGGTAAAAGCATACTCATTACAACACACAACACCGAATTAGGTTATCTTGTAGGGACAAGATTTCTCTTCATGATAAACGGTGAATTAGAAGAGATTGCACAGCAAGACGAGATTTCTGAAAATACGTTAGTACAGATGTACGAGGAAAGGTTGACAGCCGTAGCTTGAAAGCGATCATAGATAGTTCTTTCAAATTGAGATAAACATGAAGGCATTCCGTCAGATTGCCGCGTTGATTCGCAAGGACCTTGCACTCCAATTCCGTTCAAAAGAGACGTTGGCATTAATTTTTGTTTTTAGCGTCCTCGTTGTCCTCATTTTTGCTTTTGCGTTCGGACCGAATTTTCCCCCTGAAAAAAGTGAACGCGGAAAATTAACCGCAAGTGTTCTCTGGACAGCATTTGTTTTTGCTGGGATTATCACCTTGAATCGTTCATTCGTAATTGAACGGACACACGGAGCATTGCACGGTATACGCCTCACTGGTGTTGATGCGAGTCATATTTACCTTTCCAAGGTTGTCAGCAATGTCATTTTCCTATTTCTATTGGAAATAGTGATTACTCCTATCGCACTCCAATTTTTCGATCTATTTGATGGGGTGACGATAGGTATCGTTCTAAAACTGTACGGTGTGCTTAGTATTGGTACACTCGGTTTTTGTGCTGTCGGTGTGCTGTTAGCGTGTATGTCAACAAGCACAGATGGTGGCGAAAGTCTACTTTCTGTCATACTTCTGCCACTTGTGATTCCTATTATTATGGGTGGCACTAAATGCACAGTCTCTATTTTGGTAACAGGTGGGTTGGAAGAAGGTTTCTGGTTGAATATGTTGGTAGGTTCAAGCCTTATCTATTTGGCATCGGCGTATTTGCTTGCTGATGCTGTGATTGAAGAATAGTCTTTAGGAAACTGAATTAAGTGCAATATGATTACATCATGAAAAGTCAATACATTATATAACGATACGCTTCAAAAGGAGAAGCAACTTGTCAGAAATAATTTATATACACGGAAGAGAAATACTGGATTCACGAGGTAACCCTACGGTTGAAGTAGACGTTAATTTAGCATCAGGCGCGTTTGGACGCGCTGCTGTCCCGTCAGGTGCATCTACAGGTGAACATGAAGCGGTTGAGCTTCGCGATAAAGATTCAGATCGCTATTTAGGCAAAGGTGTTCAGAAGGCAGTTGAAAATGTAAATACTGTCATTACAGGGGAACTTGCTGGAGTGGATGTATTTGCGCAAAATGAGATTGATGCTATCATGTGTGAACTGGATGGTACAGATAACAAAAGCAATCTCGGTGCAAACGCAATTTTAGGTGTTTCTCTTGCTGCGGCAAAGGCTGCTGCAGACGAACTCGGTCAACCCCTCTTTCGTTATATCGGTGGAACAAATGCAAAAGAACTTCCGTTGCCGATGATGAATATCTTAAACGGTGGTTCGCATGCCGATAATAACGTTGATATTCAAGAATTTATGGTGATGCCTGCAGGGGCAAACAGCTTCTCCGAAGCACTCCGTATGGGTGCTGAGATTTTTCACAGTCTAAAGGCTGTCCTGCAAGAACGAAATTGTAACACGGCAGTTGGTGATGAAGGCGGTTTTGCGCCAGATTTGGGTTCAAATGAAGAAGCCATCTTGGTAATTATTGAAGCCATTGAACGCGCTAAATATGTTCCTGGTGAAGATATTTTATTAGCGTTGGATGCAGCCTCAAGCGAATTCTACAATAGAGACACTGGCACTTACGAATTGAAGGCAGAGGCACAACCGACTAAATCACCAGAAGAGATGGTTGGCTTTTACACGGAACTCTGTGAAAAATATCCTATCGTCTCCATAGAAGACGGCATGGACGAAAACGACTGGGATGGTTGGAAGCATCTAACCGACGCAATTGGTGATAAGGTGCAACTTGTTGGAGACGATCTTTTTGTAACCAATACTACTCGACTACAGCAAGGAATTGATGGACAGATTGGGAATTCTATTCTGATTAAGGTCAATCAGATAGGAACATTGACAGAAACACTTGATGCCATTGAACTCGCGCGTCGTTTCAACTATACGGCTGTTGTCTCACATCGGTCAGGTGAAACAGAAGATACCACAATTTCTGACCTTGTTGTTGCGACCAACGCTGGACAAATAAAAACCGGTTCACTTTCACGGACAGATCGTGTTTGTAAATATAACCAACTCCTTCGTATTGAAGAAGAACTTGGTGATAGTGCTATTTTTTCTGGTAAGAAAGTTTTCTATAATTTAGCAGATTTTCGGTAAATACCTGTTTTTAATGGGACAGTGTTTGTGCTGTCCCAGCAAACTTTATTGAAGGTAGTTTATGCGTATCTTTCGCGTTATCTTATTTATTGTTGCTACAGCTTTGCTCATCATCAGCGTGAAGCAATTTATGAACGGTTATAAGGCTTGGCAAGAAGCACAGCAAGTCGCAGAAAGTTATCAAAAGGAACTTCAAAGACTTGAAATTGACCGTGATAGACTCAAGAAGCGTGTTGAGCTACTAAAAAATGACCCCTTAACCAAGGAACGTCTTGTCAGAAAAAAATTGGGTTACGTCAAACCTGGCGAGGTTATGTTCAAAATAGTCAAACCAGAATGACCTCAATGGACGTAAATTCAAAAGTTGATCCAGCCCATAATTATTCATAATAAAACTGGCACTGAATAAATGACAGTAGAAATAATATGATCATCCTATCCTTGCTTGTTTGATGGGTGTGTAAATATTTTTGCATCACCTAAACCAGTTTTCATGCTGGACAGGATTATTTTCTCGATTCTGACAAAAAACCAAAAAACTGAAACATACATGAAACATACATGAAACATATTGTTCCGACCCCCACGTTCCCCTTCCAACCTCCCAAACCACGTGTTATAATACTATCACTATGAAAAACGCAACCACATCCAAATCCAACATAACCGTATTCGT
>JAPOQK010000025.1 GCA_026710795.1 Candidatus Poribacteria bacterium | reverse complement strand
TTGAAAAAAAATAATTTTGGTAACTTTATTATGTGCTGGGTTCTGGTCGGTTTTTTGGCTATTTGTCGGAGGTCGCTTCTACAGAATGTAAGATGTCGGAGGTCGCTACGCTCGCGCCGACCTACGAATACGGTGATGTTGGGTTTGTTGGTTTGTTTTTTCATAGTGGTAGTACTATAACACGTGGTTGGGTGGGTTGGAAGGGGTAGGTTGGGGTCGGAACAATATGTTTCATGTATGTTTCGGTTTTTAGTTTATTTTTCAGTTTTTAGTTGTCAGAATTGCGGGATTGTCTGAATCGCTGAAGGCACAGAGGACGCAGAAGGAAGAGGGGATTTGTCTGAACCAGGATTTACCAAATCAAGAAATCAACGGTATGAATGCCATTAAGGCATTCCCCGGGATTATAGGATTTACAGGATAAGAGGGTTTTTGGTGGGTTGTATGTTTTTGTCTGAATCGCTGAAGGCACAGAGGACGCAGAAGACACTGAAGGTAGAGGGGATTTGTCAGAATTGCGGGATTGTCAGAATAGCTGAAGGCGCAGAGGACGCAGAAGGTAGAGGGATTTTCTGTGTTTTCTGTGTTTTCTGTGTTTTCTGGGATTCTTACAAGTCCGTTGGACACCTGTCGCCCCGCTGGGCTTGTTCATTCTATGCATTGGGTACTATACACCTTTCGCCCGCTGGGGCTGAACGGCACAAACTATAGTGAACATTGAAAATAATAATATAAAGTCCATGTAGGAGCGATCTCCGAATCGCGACAAAACTCACTGATAGTCGGGAATCGGAGTTCCCTCCTACATATCAAAATGTCCCATTAATTCAAAAATTGACTATAGTTTTCAACTTTTCTGGATAATTATAGAATGAACGTTGATACTTTAGCATATCTTCAAATATTGAAGATCATAAGATTTAGAAACCTGAATGGCTCTGAGCTTTTCAATTATCCAATTGACAGAAAGCATTCAACGTGTTAACATGCATCATAAAACGATATTTAGGAGAAAAATATGCTTTCACAGACCCAAGTTGACACATTTCGTGAGAAAGGTTTTCTGCTTGGTAACCGCGTACTTACTGACGTACAAGTGGAAGAATTGCGATCTGAATTAGCACGCGTTATAGATGATTATGAAAAACCTGATGTCAAGCAACCTGTACGTATTACCAACCTTGGTAGACAGGTAAAAAATCCTGTCATGCAGATAGTTAATATTTGGGAGGCAAGTACTGCCTACCACAAACTGATATATAATCCCATCATCGTAGAGGAAATCAGCCAGCTTACCTCAGCAACGGAATTGCGTGTATGGCACGACCAAATACAATATAAACCACCGGAGGTAGGGGGAATCAATGGGTGGCATCAGGATTCTCCACTGTGGGGAATACTTATGCCGAAAACAAGTCAGGTAACAGCGTGGGTCGCATTAGACGATATTGATGAAAGTAATGGGTGTATGCGGATGGTACCCGGTTCATATAAATGGGGACCGCAAATGAAATTTTTGGGTTCTGTCGGAAACATCCATAACATGCATGAACGTTTTGAAGATAATGCGTTGTCAGTAGAACTCTGTCCAGTGCCAAAAGGACATGTCCATTTCCACCATGCTTTGACATGGCACGGTTCACACGATAACACCAGTGGTGGACCGAGACGTGCAATTGCAGTACATTATATGACCAATGAAACAATATATCATGAGGAAGGTAATCATTTAATGAAACCTTTTGTTCCGGTCAATGATGGAGATGTGTTATCGGGTGATCATTTCCCACTTGTGATGGAATCTGGAGTGCCGACCAATCCAGAATTATAAATTACTATGATGCAATTATTTATTGGAGACAAAGATGCTTAACCAAGCCCAAATTGATCTTTTTCGTGAGAAGGGCTTTCTCCTTGGAAGTCATGTTTTGAATGACGAACAAGTAGAGGAATTACGTTCAGAATTGACACGTGTGATTGATGACTACCAGAAAGAAGATATACCACAACCCGTACATATTGCTAATCTTGGTGGTAGGGAAGAAACTCCGGTATGGCAAATTGTCAATATCTGGGAAGCGAGTCCGGCTTATCGCAAACTCGTCTATAATCCTATCATCGTAGAGGAAATTGGGCAACTGACATCGGCAACTGAAGTACGCGTTTGGCACGACCAAATACAGTATAAACCACCTCAGGTTGGTGGTGTAAATATGTGGCATCAGGATTCACCTTATTGGCCCATACTCAAACCAAAAACGAGTCAGGTTACTGCATGGGTCGCATTAGATGATGTTGATGAGAGTAATGGTTGTATGCGGATGGTACCCGGTTCATACCAATGGGGTAATCAGATACCGTTTCTACATTCAATCAAAGATATTCATTCCATGCCAGACAAATTTAAAGATCGTGAGTTGGATGTTGAGATGTGTCCAGTAAAAAAAGGGTATGTTCATTTCCACCATTCATTAACATGGCACGGTTCACATGCCAATAACAGTGGTCAACCAAGGCGTGCGATTGCAGTACATTATATGACCAGTGAGACTCTCTATGATGAAAATGGTAATCATGTCATGAAACGATTTGTAGCAGTTAACAATGGAGAAAAATTGTCCGGCGATCATTTTCCACTTGTTATGGACGATGGTAGTCCTACTAACCCTTATACTGAGCTTTAGGAGTTTTATATGAAAGTTGTTGATGCGGTTGCAAAGGTACTTAAGTCTGAGGGTGTGGAATATCTATTCGCGTATCCTGTCAACCCTATAATTGAAGCCGCTGCGAAAGTTGATATCAGACCGATTATCGTCCGTCAAGAACGTATCGGGTTGCACATGGCAGATGCGATGAGCCGTATTACCTCAGGACAGAAGATTGGTGTATTTTGCATGCAAAGCGGTCCTGGTTCCGAAAACGCATTCGGTGGAGTCGCACAAGCTTATGGAGATTCAGCTCCTATTGTCGTACTACCGATGGGATATTCACGCACTTTGTCACAGATACAACCTAACTTCAATTCTGCGCTGAACTACCAACATGTAACAAAGTCATGTGAACAACTTACTGTTCCTGAGGCATTACCAGAAGTCATGCGTCGCGCTTTCACACAAGTGCGAAACGGTAGACCCAGACCTGCTCTTGTGGAAATTCCTGGTGATATGATGGGACAAGAAGTGCCTGAACCCTTTGATCCTAAACCTGTTCCTACATTGCGATACGGTCCAAGTAGCACAGAAATTGAAGCAGTTGCTGATGCTTTAATTCAAGCAGATTGTCCGGTAATTTATGCAGGACAAGGTGTCCATTATGCGCAAGCATGGGATACACTCCGTGAACTTGCCGAACTCCTTTCTGCACCGGTTACAACAAGTTTAGGAGGGAAAAGTGCCTTTCCAGAAAATCATCCTTTAGCACTCGGTTCTGGTGGTCGGTCAATTCCTAAACCGGTACATCACTTCCTTCAAAAGACAGACCTACTTTTTGGTATCGGCTGTAGTTTCAGTAGAACAAACTTTGGGGTTTCTATACCAGAGGGAAAACGCGTCATCCATGCAACGTTAGATCCCGCTGACATAAACAAAGATGTTCCTGTTGACAATGCACTTGTTGGTGATGCGGGTTTGATTTTAGAAGGTTTAGTAGAGGCGGTAAACGATAGAATAAGTGACACATCTGAAAACAGAAACGATACTATTGTTCAAGAAATTAGTCAAGTGAAAGCAGAATGGTTAGAACAGTGGAAACCCAAACTTACATCTGAAGATGTACCAATGACTCCATATAGGGTTATTTGGGATCTATTACATACCGTTGATGTAAAGAACACAATTATCACACACGATGCTGGCAGTCCGCGTGATCAACTTTCTCCTTTTTGGCAATGTGAAAATCCACTCACATACATAGGTTGGGGAAAAACAACTCAACTCGGTTACGGTCTCGGTCTTGCTATGGGTGCTAAACTTGCTAAACCGGATTCCCTCTGTATAAATGTTTGGGGAGACGCTGCGATCGGATTTACAGGTATGGATTTTGAAACAGCAGTTCGAGAACGGATACCTATTCTCTCCGTTCTTTTCAATAATTTTTCAATGGCAATTGAGATACCTATTATGCCAGTATCTACTGAGAAATACCGAAGTACAGATATTTCAGGTAACTATGCAGATATGGCAAAAGCCTTCGGAGGATATGGGGAAAGAGTTGAAACACCAGACCAGATTATTCCTGCTATCCAGCGCGGAATTCAGAAAACACAGGAAGGCACTCCTGCATTACTTGAATTTATCACAGCAAAAGAGATTGAGATATCAAGATTCTAAAATAATGACAGTTATTTTATTAGTTCACAGCAAAGGAGTTTATAATGAAATTCACTATTTTTCTTCTAATAATTACACTAAGTATCAATGTATGTGCTTATGCCTTAAACGATGATAAAGACCTAATGTTATACCTTCCGTTTGACGAAGGAAAAGGTGAGATGGCAATGGATGCAAGTGGGAATGACCTTGAAGCAGTCCTTCACGGTGTAACTTGGTCAAATGATGGGCAAATTGGCAGTTGTGTACATATTGCAGATACAGAAAAGTATGTAGAAATTGACTCTGTGCCTGAACTCGATATTACAAAGGAACTCACAATTCAAGCATGGTTTTTACCTGAACAGAATCAAGGTGACTCTAACTTGATGGGACGCAGAACCCCAGGAAACCAAGGTGGTTATGTTCTCCAGTGGAGTTCACAGTTTACAGGTGCACCTCAAATTGAAACTTGGATTGATATAGGTGGATTTAAGGGAACTCGAAATATGCAGACAATTAAACCCGATTTGAATGAATGGTTCCACATTTCATCTACTTATGATGGGAAATTCATCCGTCAATATATTAATGGCGATTTAGATGTTGAATTTGACGCTCCAGATGGACAAATTACCAGTGTTGATATTGTTTTTCGGATAGGTAAATCTCAAACTGGACTTGCGGGTGCAGTAGGTTTTGTTGATGAAGTATCTATTTATAAGCGTGCCCTCACACAAGATGAAATAAAGAGTGATATGGACAACGGTGTATTCTTTGACGTATCCCCTGGTGGCAAACTTGCTACGACTTGGGGACAACTAAAAATATAATTCTATATTCTGTAATAGTCATTATATTCCTTGTCAAAAGTTCTCGAATAATGTAAACGGAAACTTTGAATCCTTATATGTTGATTATAATTCAAACTAACTTCAACAAACTCATAAGCACAATTCGCAGGAGGTATTGCAATGAAATCTCGGAGATATATCATAATAAGCACTATCCTCAGTCTGATATTTTGTCAGTTTGTGTTTGCGGCTGGGGGAAAAGGTAACGTTAAACAACTCGGTGAGAAGTTATATGTATGGCACCTTGACGAAGGAACAGGAAAAGAGACAAAGGATGCAACTGCTGGTTTAGTAGGCAAATTCAACGGAGATGTTGAATGGACAACTGGAATACTTGGCAAAGCTGTGCAGATGGCTGGAACCGCAGCTGCACCTGTATACATTGAAGTGCCACATTCCAATGAAGTTGATATGGATGAGGCTATAACGATGATGGCATGGGTCTATATTGACGAACTTCCTGTTGGTCCACAAGAGAACAAAAATACCATCTTCTACAAAAATACTTATTATCTGCAAATTGAACCGGGAGCAGGTAATCTTGCATATTATTTTTATGATACTGACAATCCCGGATATCATATATCCTTTGGTAAAATAACACCTAAAGAGTGGACACATATTGCTGTCGTGTGGGATGGATCAGATGTGCGTTTTTATATAAATGGAGAACATGATGGTACTGCTATTTCTCAAAAAGGCGTTGGCAGAAGTTCACCAAATAAAGTATTACGATTCGGTGGTGAAAACAATGCATGTTGTCCCAGGTTCTTTGTTGGTATTATGGATGAAGTTATGTTAGCAAACTATCCACTAACCGAAGCTGAAATTCAAAGAATCGTCAATGACACTCTTGATGTCTCAGCACACGGAAAATTGACAACTACTTGGGGAAATCTCAAGATGTAATTCTACAAAATCTGAACAATTGGTAATTGTATAGTTAAAGGATTCAATTAATGAAATTTAAACGTGAAGATATATTAAGCCAACTTCGCACGAATATTGATGCTGGAAAACCTATTATAGGAGCAGGTGCAGGAACTGGTATATCTGCAAAATGTGAAGAAGCTGGTGGAATTGACTTAATCATCATCTACAATTCAGGAAGGTTTCGTATGGCAGGTCGAGGGTCACTTGCCGGTATGATGCCTTATGGTGACGCTAACCAGATTGTCGTAGAAATGGCAAGCGAGGTGTTACCGGTCGCCAAAAACACACCTGTCCTTGCAGGTGTTTGTGGAACAGACCCATTTAGATTGATGGATATTTTCTTAGGTCAAATTGATGCTATCGGATTTTCAGGGGTACAAAACTTTCCTACTGTAGGTCTAATTGATGGCACATTCCGTCAACTTCTGGAAGAAACAGACATGGGATACGGACCAGAAGTAGAAATGATTCGGACTGCACATCAGATGGGATTACTTACTACACCTTATGCCTTCAACGAAACTGAAGCAGAACAGATGGCAGATGCGGGGGCAGATATCCTCGTGGCACACATGGGACTTACAACAAAAGGATCTATCGGTGCAAAAACTGCATTTACGCTTGAGGATGCTGCAAAACGTGTGCAGTCAATTCATGACGCAGCCAAAGGTGTTAATCCGGATATCTTGGTGATATGTCACGGAGGTCCCATCGCTGAACCGGATGATGCAACCTATGTTCTAAATAATACCAATGGTGTAGTTGGTTTTTATGGTGCATCAAGTGCTGAAAGGCTTCCAACAGAACGTGCAATTACTGCACAGATTGAGGAATTCAAGAAAATAAGATTTTAGAAAGAAATGCTTAGGCTACATACACCCTTAGGCATATATGTAGACTAACATTAACAGAACAAAAGAATAGGAGATATTTGCATGACTGATGAAGAAAAATTTCGATTTGATTTATCTGGTTTCTTAGTGCGTCCTGCCATATTAAGTAAGGACGAAGTTGATGCCATCGTTGACCAACTGGATAGAATGCGTCATGATCGCGAATCACTACCACCAGAACATAGAGCAATTCCAGGTGGACCTTCAAGTGTTCTCATTGATCATCCAAAGGTAATTGATGTTTTACATGAAATCATTGGTCCAGATATCCGTATGGAGAGCACATTTTCTGTCTGGCGCAAAAAAGGACAGGAACATGGAGGACTACATGGTGGAGGTCCAAGGCAAGCAGATCCTATATTTGGCTATCGTGTGAACAATGGAAAAATACATGCGGGTATGGTACGTGTTGTCTTTGAACTTACGGATGTTTCCAAAAATGACGGTGGAACACATTTCATTGTTGGCAGTCATAAAGCAAACTTCCCTATGCATCCTGAACACATGTCCTTAGAGGAAGGAAAAAAGAGTCCCTTTTTAGTAACTTACGAATGTCCCGCTGGTAGTGCAATTTTCTTTACAGAAAACTTGTGCCATGCGGGTCCTGTGTGGCAACGTGATACCCCGCGTATTGCCATTCTCAATGCGTATTCACATCTTGCAACTCACTGGCATCGTTTACGCATTCCACCAGTGGTATTAAATAGCCTGCCACGGGAAAAACAGGCGTACTTCCGTGAACCTTGGGTTGCAGACTTCCGCACAAGTCCGGCAACACGGAATACAATTGATCGATTTATTGAAAATGAAGAACCACCAATTAATACCGATACCAAACCGTGAATATTGTGTATGGCACATATCAAGTTAGAAAACATCTTTAAGAGATTCGGGGATGTTGTTGCTGTCAAAGATTTTAATCTGGAAATACATGATAAGGAATTTGTTGTATTTTTAGGTCCATCGGGATGCGGTAAAACGACAACACTTAGAATAATAGCTGGGTTAGAACATCCTGAATTGGGTAATATTCTGATAGATGGTAATCGTGTAAATGAACTATCACCAGCTGATCGGGATATAGCCTTCGTTTTTCAGTTTTACGCACTTTATCCGCATTTTCGTGTCTACGATAACATAGCGTTTCCGTTGAAAGCAGTCAAGGTTGCCAAAACGGAAATAGATAAACGAGTTAAAAAGGTTGCTGATATATTACAAATTACTGATATATTAGATCGGAAACCGAGCGTGTTGAGTGGTGGTGAAATGCAACGCGTCGCGCTTGGGAGGGCAATGGTGCGTCAACCCAAAGTTTATCTCCTTGATGAACCGATGGCAAATTTAGACGCAAAACTCAGAATTGATACCCGCGCAGAAATAAAACGTCTACAACACGAAATAGGTGCCACGACTATATTTGTTACACACGATCAAATTGAAGCGATGTCCCTTGCTGATCGAATCGCTGTCATGCATCAAGGAGTACTCCAACAGGTTGGCACTCCACATGAAATCTATAATAAACCGAAAAGTCTATTCGTAGCAGGATTCATGGGAATGCCATCAATGAACTTACTTGATGCAAAAGTTACAGCAAATAATGGAAATACCGTTTTACAGTTTAGTCATACCGATATCCAGTTAAAACTAACCACACGCCAACACGCCAACTTAACTATAAATTCTAATGAAAACAGATATGTCTTCGGTGTTCGTCCTGAACACATTAAGGTATCTAAGGAACCTATAGAGGGAAAAATCAAAACAGATGTCCACTTGATTGAACCTCTCGGATCTGTAAATATCATTGATCTGATACTTGGGACAGATGAGGAGACGCATGAACCTATACTATTGCGAGTCAGGACACATCCATCGTTTCAGGTTCAAATTGGAGATACGATCTGGTTGGATTTTGATGAAGAACAAATGCATCTGTTTGATAGGGAGACAGAACAGGCAATTTGGTAAACTTATAAAATAACATGACAAAGAAAATACATTGCCGTATGGCAGCTTTTGATTTAGATGGAACGCTATTAAACAGCAATCACGAAATATCACCTGAGAATTGCGAAGCATTACAGCAACTTACAGCAAACGATATTCTTGTGGTATTAGTATCCGGAAGGATGCACAGATCAATTAAACCAATAAGCGATAAGATCGGATTGAAAAACCCAATTATCTCATATAATGGTGGAATGGTGAAACATGCCATTACTGATGAAGTATACCATCATACACCTGTCCCTGCTGAATACGCTACAGCCATAGTCAATGATTGTACGAATCAGAATTTGCACCTCAATTACTGTCTGAACGACGAACTATATGTTGTAAAGAAAAATGATTGGAGTGAATTATATGAAGTGCGTACAGGTGTTCCGGCAAATCCAATTGGTGAACTTCAACAATTGGATGGTGAAACACCAACAAAATTGCTTATTATCCACCAAGCAGAAGAATTGACATCTTTATTGGAATATTTCAAATCAAAATATCGTGACAAACTATACGTAACACAAACACAACCCGAATACATTGAATTCATGAATCCAGATGTTACTAAAGGAAATGCATTGATAGCACTTTCAGATAGGTTTAATATTCCGATTGATTCAGTTGTTGCATTTGGTGATAGCTATAATGACGAAAGTTTACTAAAAACTGCCGGATACGGTATTGCTATGGAAAATGCTGTGCCTCCTATTAAAGACTGCGCTGATTATATCACTACTACCAATGATGATAATGGAGTAGCTAAGGCGATATGGAATTTGATTCTCTAAATTTGATTAGTTGGAATACTAATTCTTCACCGTCGTTTCTTGGAGTTTTTAAATGGAAAGTCAGCCATTAACACATAAGAATTCCCATCGCGTTTTAAGGACATTTTGACAGAATGCATAGTAAACTCAAAATATTTTGCCAACACTTCTGTTAATTCTACCTGTAGTTTTTGCATGGAATCATCACTTACATCAAATCGATCTTGTGTAAGGATGAGTTTTAATCGTTGCGTGGCTATATTTCCTGTATTCGCCTTGCGAGTAAATATACTTCTGAAATTCATAGTAACCCTCTATTTATTTCTTGAAAACCATTGCAATATGTTAGAAAAAAAGTTGTCATCACGCATTTCAGGGATAGGTATCCGTTGTCCTATCATACGACGTGCAATACGCATATAGGCTTCTGCACCGGGTGATCCATTATTATGTACAAGAGGTACACCACGATTTGTTGATGCAATGACATCAGGATCCTCTGGTACGATTCCCAGTAGGTCTATATTTAGAATATCTAAGACATCATTTTTGCTAATCATATTTCCTTTTTTTACGAGTGTTGGTGACAATCTATTCAGAACTAAGGTTATTTGTTCAATATCCAAATTTTGTAGTAAACCGATGATTCTATCCGCATCTCGTATTGCTGAAACATCTGGTGTTGTGACGATTATGGCTTCATCCGCTCCAGCTGCAGCGTTATGAAATCCCTGTTCAATACCTGCGGGAGAATCAATAAGAACAAAGTCATAAATCTCTTTTAGTCGTTCACATATTTCAAGCATCTGTTCAGGTTTTATATCATCTTTTCTGTTACGTTGCGAAGCGGCAAGTAGGAATAAATCTTCAACACGTCTATCTTTGACAAGGGCTTTTTCAAGTTCACACCGTTTTTCAATTACATCCATAGATGTATAAACGACTCTACTTTCTAAACCCATAACAACATCAAGATTCCGCAACCCAACATCAGCGTCAATAATCACAACAGTTTTGCCGATCATAGCTAATGCGGTACCAAGGTTCGCAGTTGATGTTGTCTTTCCAACACCACCCTTTCCTGAAGTAATTACGATTACCTTACCCATAGTCAACCTTCCTTCATTTAGAATTTAATAAATTCCTCAACGATGATTACATCTTCAGCACCAACGCGAGCAATCTCAGGATATCCTCTCGGTTTTTGACCTAATGGTGGTCGATTCACATACGTACCAATTTGGAGTTGTAATGGAACTAACTCCATTGCAATTATCACTGATGATAGTTTTCCATGAGCACCAGCATGTGCATTTCCACGTAAGGTTCCGAGAACAATAATATCTCCAGATGCAACAACTTCTCCCCCAGGATTAACATCTCCATATATTATTATACTTCCAGTTAGACAAGATGTTGTCTGTCCCGAACGAATTGTATGACGAACAATTTTAGCTTGTCCAAATTCAGTTTGATCATCTGCTTGTATATTTGGTGCAATACTATGGGTTGCCGGTGCAGCCAAAATCGGAGATTCTTCGTTTTCATCAAGTAAGTTTACACCACTGACAACAAGATTGTAGTTTTCAGTTAGGTGTGTTTCTAATTCCTTCATGTCTTCAGATGTTAAGGGTGAAGTCGTCAAATCAATATGTATGGAAGTGCCTGATAGAGGTGGATTCATTCCATCAAGCAATTCATTTACTGCTGTCTCAACCTCTGACAAAGCAACTTTCGGTTTGATAATAAGATGTAGTCCATCCTTATATCCTCTTAGTTTCACTATTGAATTTTCCATAATTATCACACCCTAACCTTATATACATTGTTTTTTCGGATACATAGTAAAGTTACAGTAAGAATACATTAATGCATTTATTCGCAAGTGTTTTCTAATTTTGCTAAAACATACGGTCCTTCAGGAATCACTGCAATTTGTGCTTCCTCTCCGTACCGTGTCAATATTTCTTCAATACCTTCCTGCGGATCATTTAATGATTGGACAAATAGTTTTGACCTATGTTGATACGGTATACCATCAGTATAAAACAGGATATCTGCTTTTCGTGCAACTTTTGCTAATTCTTCTAATTGCCACTGATCAATTACGAAATTAGCTGGATTGTACAGACCTTTAACAAATGCTGTAAGATCATCTGTTTTGAATAACAAATCAGTGAAGGGTTTGCTTCCAATCCCCTCATTACAGGCTGCAACAAGCATAATTGTTCCACCCGGTTTAACTATTTCAACCGCAGTCAGTAAACCCTTAATTGCTTGATAGAACGTTGAATCTAAAGGATAACCTGCACTTGAGACAACCACTCCATCTACAGGTTCAGGGATAGTTGCTTTCGCTAACTTTTCAACAAATCGTGCCCCTGTTAAATGAGACTCAACCAAATCACCCGCAAATACACCAGTTATCTGACGTTGTTTATCAATTGCAACATTAAGGCAAAAATCAACACCAGCCATCAAAGCAATTTCTGTTGCTTCTATGTGAAATGGGTTATCATCCAAGATTCCAACTGCAGATTTCGGATGTTCCATCAATTCAGGTCCATGCATTATTTTCATCGTATCAACTGATGCCAGTCCAGGACAGATGGCTTTTCTGCCACCAGAATAACCTGCCATAAGGTGCGGTTCAATTAATCCCGTTACAATCTTCAGATCCGCTTCCATGTAAGTCTTATCAATATAAACAGGTGTGCCCTTTTTGGTTTCCCCAAGATAGTCATGTGTTAATTGCTTTTGTGAAAAATGATTAACGATGCAATAGGTATTCATGATTACCTGACCAACCAATTTCTCAAGTTCTTCCCCTTCATTAGGACGATGAATTCCTGTGGCTATCAGAATTGTTATCTTTTCCTGAGGAATTCCCGCTTGTTCAAGTGTTTTCAGAATAGGTGGAAGAATCACTTGATTTGGGACGGGTCGTGTAATATCAGAAATTACAATACATGCCGACTCTCTTCCCTTAGCTATTTCTGCTAATGATACACTGGATATAGGATACGATATAGCTTCAGAAATCGCTCTGTCATAATCCTCTAAAGGCACACTGGGAGCAGTTTCCAAGACACTGACCAAATTATTATCAGGTATTTCTACTGCTAATGTGCCGTGACCATAACGCATTTCAATTTGCATGGTATGTTCTCTATTTTTTATACTGTTGCATTCGGTTGTATTATATTAAGACACTATATCAAGAAAATATTCGTATTGAATTGTTCAAATTGAGTTTATCAAAATCATATTAACTTGTCAATCTGATTTTTTGACTATCGACCAATTAAATTGTGGAAGTTATTCCTAATTAATGTCTTTGTAAGTAAACACTAAACAAAAGATATAGACTTGAAATATATCAGATAACATGCTAATATTTGCATATTATCTGTAGTAATTACCAAATAGTAAGTGAATGCCAACATTCCAAGGACGGAGTAAAACAACATGCCACGCATTGAAGTTACAACAAAACCTAACGGCGCGGGTCGTAATTGGCTTGAGGTAGGAACCTTTGAAATTGACTCACTCGGACGAAAGCAGTGGGTAAAGAAAAATGTACCACATCAAGAATCAAGACTTACTGTTGATAGACAATATTCAGAACGTGGCGAAACAATAGATTGGATTGTCCTAATTCCGGATAATTACCCGTATGCACTTGCAAAAATAACTTATGATCGGTTGAAACCAAAGAATCTGGAAATACTATGGGAACCTGGTTCTTCTACTGATGCAGGAAACACTCGTGAAAACAAAAAGAAACGTGCTTATGAACTTGCTGCAGGAAACGAAGAACTGTTATCTCTTTTAAATGAACTACTCAAAGATTAGTGTTTGGAGTTATGATATTTTGTGGTAATCCTATCACCCATCAATACATATTCACATTAAGAATAATCATGAATTAAATAAATACAATTGATATAAATAGTGTAGATTACCGCGCAGCAATACATACCAGATATATTCCAACATTGAACCAACACGGGATTGTATCATAAAATGTATTGAGTTTAATATAATTATTCCGGCTCCTACCTAATTAGAAAACGCAAATTTTCAATAATGGTTACAAATGTAGTTTATTCCAATAAATATGATGATTAAACAATTCTGTAACATACTGTAGATTTGGATATGTACAGGCTAAGAGTTCGTCATTAGGAACATTACCAACAATAGGCACATGAGTTAATCTTTCAATTTCGTCTGGATTTGTCTGTTCAGCAAGACCCGTAGTATCAGCATATTTTTGATTTAATACAATTCCTTTTATTTCAATATTATGCTGTCTTGCATACTCTACGGTTAGCACCGTATGGTTTATCGTTCCTAAACCTGACAAGGCAACAATTAGGATTGGTAGATTTAGGTGTTGAATAAGATCGGTAACAAATAAATCGTCATTAATTGGAACCGCAACACCACCAACCCCTTCTACTATCATGAAATCATATTTCTTATTTAATTCAAAATATGCTGTTTCAATTCTTCCAAAATCAATTTCTTTTTTCTCAAGTCTTGCTGCAACTGACGGGGCTAACGGATATCGTAGTGAAATTGGGTTTATTAAATTAAGTGGATCATCAACTTGACTTACATGTTTCAAATATTCCGCATCTGAAGTATCACCAGAACTTATTGGTTTCATGACTCCGACATTAATACCAGCATATCTAAGTGATGCAGCAATTCCTGCTGCAACCACTGTTTTGCCAATTTCTGTGCCAGTTGCTGTGATAAAGAGTCCGTCAATATCTTTGTGAATATTCATAGAAATTACGTTGCTTAAGAATGAAGGGAATTGTCCTTTTTGTGTTAACTATCTATATGTGATATCGTTATATGTTAGTAAGAATATAGTCCGAGTAGTTTTTAATTACGATTATATACGCAAATTATCAACATCACTCTTGGAATAATGAGTACAACTCATCTATATCAGCAATTTTATTGTATTTTACGACACTATGTCAAAAGGTTTTTTCACATCCATATCATATTGATTATACGATAATTGAGAAAATGTGAATTGGATAATTTATTAATTGAGGTATATTAACATGGATACAAGTAATTTGAAAAATGCATTATCAAGATCAAAAGACTTGACCCTTAACGTTCTTGGTCGTGTTCTGTCGAGTACTCGTGTAGAACCCATTCGAGATGATGAAGGCGTTAAAGGGGTCAAAGCCTCATGGGTCGGTGAACAGGGAGAGAGCAGTATCTCTGTGAATACCGATGAATGGAACGCAAATGTAAAAATTGAGGCGGACGAACCCCCCACATTAGAATATGTGCAATACGGTGAGAACCGTGGGATTTCTGTGAAGAATATCAATAATATTACCTGTGCGGTTGACAAAGAAACGTTAGATGAATTTGTAACACCGAGAGGTGCTGCATTAGCAGTATGTATTGGTGCTGCCGCAGGATTGGTAGGTTGGTTTATTGTTACCGTTATGCGGACAGTTGCAGTTTCAACAATAGAACATAATGATACTTCAGCTAATGCAATTCCAACGGAAGATAATGAAACCGCTGAAGATAGTCTATCTAATGAAGAATGAAAATATCTTCTGTTGACCCCTTCTATTTTCAGATGCCAGATATTACATCTGCTGCAGACGGGACTCAAGATACGCTCTTGGTTAGAATCCGAACAGACACAGGATATGAAGGATGGGGTGAGTGTGATGCATCTCCATTGGTTAGTTTAGCGGTTTATTGCTGTCCGATGTCACACGGTAATATTATCAATATCCATACTTCCCTCATTGGAGAGACTCTTGCTGAACCGTCAGATGTGGTGCGATTGAGTGAGAAAGTATTGCGGAATGGGTTGGACATTCAACAGATACAACACGCATATAGCGGTGCAGAAATCGCATTATGGGATATTATCGGAAAGAAATTAAATCAACCTGTCTACAAACTTCTGGCAGAGATGACTGACTCCTCTGATACACCACACCCTAAATTACCTTATGCATCGGTCCTTTTTGGTGACACTCCTGAAGAGACATATCAGATTTCACTTGATTTGCAAAAACGAGGATATCGTGCAGCGAAGTTTGGCTGGGGACCGATGGGTAAATACGGAGAAGAAAACGACATTGCACTTGTCCGTGCAGCACGCGAAGGGATGGGTCCAGATACACAGATTATGATAGATGCTGGTGTTGTTTGGGGAACGGATTATGAAACCGCATATAAACGTGCTGCAGCCTTCGCACAATTTGCACCAACATGGTTGGAAGAACCACTTGCACCAGATGCAATTGAAGCATATAATTCATTAACTGAAATGAATCCTGCCATTCCAATAGCGGCAGGTGAGGGATCAAATTCCTTTCGCATGGCAGAAGATGTGATTGTCAATGGTGGTATTCACTATGTACAGATCGATACCGGACGTATTGGTGGTATTATGCCATCTTATCAAGTGTGTCAACTCGCTGAACAACACGGGATACAATACGTCAATCACACATTTAAAAGCCATCTGAGTCTTGCTGCTGCCCTTCATGTTTTTGCAACAAAACCTGAATTCAAATTAATAGAATATCCTGCAGCAGGTTCAGCACTTTCCCAACAGTTGGTGAAAGAACCATTTCCTGTCGATAAAGATGGAATGATTCGGGTTAAAGAACTACCGGGACTTGGGGTAGATGTGGTTACTGAAGCAATTCGTCAATATTTGACTCCTGTTCATATACAAGTCGCAGATGAAACAGTATTCCAAACAGCAGAATTATAAAATCCTTATTATTCCTATATTGATGAATTCTCATCAATAATTTCGTCAACACGTTTTTTCAGTTCTGCTCCTCTTATTCCATAAGAAATTATAGTTCCCTCTCGGTCTATAAGCCACAGAGATGGAATACCTCCAACTCGGTAAAGTTCTTTCAAGGGTCCTTCAGCTCCATCAAATATCTGTCTCCAAGGCAACTGATATTTATTGAGAAATTCTCGTGGTTCTTCTTCATCCTTATCACGATTTATTCCAATGACATCCAAACCCATTTCATGATAAGTATCGTAAATCTTCATTACATTCGGCATTTCACCTATACAAGGACCACACCAAGTTGCCCAAAAATCCAATATAAGGACTTTTCCACGAAAATCCTTTAGCGAAATTGGAACGCTATCCATATCAGTCACAGAGAAGTCAGGAGCAGTCTTTCCTAACATCTCACGTTTAGAATCATACTTATGAAAATATGTATCAGCAAGTTCTTTATTACCCAGTTCTTCGTAGGTGACTGCAAATTCTCGATAAAGACTCTTCAGCCAAATGTTCTTTTGTTCTGTTCTTTCAAGATGTTCACAGAGCTTAAGGGACTCATTATGTTTGTTTCCTGCCCGTAACATCTCAAGTAGCGTGAAATAGTCGCGAAACCGCATGATGTCTTCATCAGGTTTCATAACTGTTTTGAATTTTTCAATAAGGATATCTACATCTTTTTCTTTTTCAGCGAGGACATATAGACGAATAAGTTCTGGATAAAGTTTGAAGAAATTTGGATCTTCAGAAACACGTTCAAGTGCTTTTTCATAAGCTATGACTGCTGCTTGTAAGCTGCCATACATTTTTTCAGGACATTTATACCAAAATACTTCTGATAAGTATATAGAATTAGAGTAACTCAAATTTATATGAAGACTTTTTACAAATGTTGATTCTGAGTTTATGTTCGCATGGTGATTGCATCTAACAACTGGATTCGCATCATCATATACACGGCGTTCTTCGTTTGTCCATTCACGATAATCCGGGTCAAAGTCGTAGTAATAACTTACTGGTAAATTAGGGTCTGTATTATAAGCTAAAACTGGAATACCTTTGTCTTCATCAGCAGGACAGATTAAGGCTGTTGAATCTGTCAAATAATTTGGGTGTAGTTCTGACAGCCATTCAGGTAAATTGTTATGTTCTTTCTCATAAGAAATTAGTGCTTTGCCAATTTTCTCAAGGTTCTGTGTGCAAGAGTTAATGGAACTTGTATTTACTTCCTCTGAAATTGTAGATAAAATCTGACTTAAAGTCATTAATCCTCCATTTTGCATATTTAGATGACATTATCTGAAAACTTGTTTGGGTTCAATGTTACGCAATAATGGATGCATTTTTGTGAAATTATGAAGAACCATTTCACTTTATATTTAAGTGAAAATGTTACACATTAAAAAAGGTGGAAGGCATTATACCTTCCACCTTAATGAAAACATAATAACATTCTAATGATTATTTCAGTATCAACATTTTCCGCGTCGCAGAAAATTCACTTGTAGTAAGCGTATAGAAATACACACCACTTGATACAGATTCACCGAGTTCATTTTTTCCATCCCAATATGCAGCACTGCTACGGTTCTGATATAAACCCACAGCCTTGTGTCCTAAATCTAACGTTCGGACAACTGTACCGCCTGCTGCATAGATGGTAATATTAACATCAGATGGTATTGCTAATTGAAACGGTATCCATGTTTCAGGATTAAATGGATTTGGATAGTTTGGAAGTAATGCAGTCGTTGTTGGAACTAAGGATTGTAATATTTGTTCCAAAACCTGTATACCTCGATGGAATGTAGGTATATCTATTTCTGAGGTAAATGCAATTTGTGTCGACTGTTGGTTCGCCACATTCAACCACTGTTGCACCTGCGATTGTGATAGTTGACCGTTTGATACATCTTGAAAGGATGGTGCTGCTTCAATGTTATTGATTGCATTTGCTAATAAATATAGGTCCAATATGTCTACTATTCCATCACCATTGATGTCAGCTGGATGGTCACCTGTTTGTCCGAAATTTGAGGCAATAAGCACTACATCCAGAATATTCAGAGTACCGTCTTTGTTCACATCTACCAATACTGTCAGAACTTGTGTGACGCTCATTGGAAGTGGGAATGCCCATAATAGGACAGTGCCATCGAAACTTCCACTTGCAATCGTTGTACCATTTGGACTGACAGCTACACTTGTAATAGAAAAACTGTGTCCTTCAAGTATATCAAGTTGTTCTCCTGTTTCTACGTCCCATAAACGTATAGTGGCATCATAACTACCAGTTACGAGTATTTTCCCATTTGGACTAAAAACAATACTTGTAGCATTTGCTGGAAGGTCAGTGGGTGCATCTCCAGACAATTCCTCTGGTGTAGCTACGTTTATATCAGATTGAATTGGTCTGCGGAATGTCTGCAGTAGTTCAGCAGTTGCAACATCCCAAAGAGAAACAGTATCCTGTCCACCACTTGCCAGCTTTGTTCCATCCGGACTGAAAGCAACAGTCCAAACATCATCTTCATGTTCGCTGATAGTATGTATTGGATCGCGTGTTTCGAGATCCCACAGTATAACCTTATCATCACGACTACCACTTGCAAGCATTGTCCCGTCAGGACTAAAAGCTAATGTTTCAACACCTGCTTCATGTTCCCATAAACCACCGATGTATCGTCCTGTGGAAACATTCCACAAACGAATACTGTCGTCTTCACTTCCACTTGCGAGAATACTCCCATCTGGACTGAAGGCAAGGCTTATCAAATAGGAGTAATGTCCTCTCAATGTCTTTATATGTTCACCAGAGATGGCATCCCACAAACGAACAGTGTTATCTTGGCTACCGCTTGCGAGTGTTCTACCATCAGGACTGAAAACCACAATATCCACATCGTCTTGGTGACCAATAAGTGTATGTCGAAGTTGACCAGTATCTGCATCCCAAAGCCTGATAGTTTTATCCCAACTCCGAGTTGCAAGAATTGTTCCATCAGCACTGAAAGTAACACTTACTACGGCATCAGTATGTCCAGTGATAGTCTCCAAGTGTTCACCTGTCAGAGGATCCCATGATTGCATTGTTGCATCCCATCCACCACTCGTAAGAACACTTCCATCAGGTGTAAAAGCAAGTCCATACACATCAGCGGTATGTCCTAAAAGCGTATGTAGATGTTCACCAGTAGAAGCATTCCATAAGCGGACGGTGTCATCTTCACTACCACTTGCAAGTATATTGCCATCTGGACTATATTCCATGTGATAGATATGCGAAGTATGTCCAGTGAGTGTCTGTTTGACCGTCATTGTATCTGTATCCCATATATGGATTAATGAATTCAGATCTCCACTGGCAAAAGTTTTTCCATCAGGGTTAAACACTACACTCTGTACATTATCACGATGCACAGAAAGAGTCTGTATTTGTTCTCCTGTATTGAGATCCCACACAACAATTGTATCGTCTCTTCCACCGCTGATAAGAGTACTACCGTCAGGACTTATATCAATACAGTTTAATCCATCTAAATGCCCTCTTAGTGTATTCAAAAGTTCTCCAGTTTCAGTATCCCAAATACGGACAGTCCTATCCCGACTACCACTTGCAAGTATAGTACCATCTTGACTAAAAACAAGACTTCTGACACTTGCCCAATGACGATCAAGCGTGTGTAGGATTTCTCCGTTATCAGGATTCCACAAACGGATTGTCCCATCTATACTTCCACCTGCAAGTATCTGTCCATCAGGTGAATATGTGACTGCTGAGACTGCATACCCATCACCAGAAAAGAGAGATATTTCTTCATCCGTTACAGTATCATAAATCCAAACACCTACGGAACCTGCTGCTGCAAACCGGGTACCATCAGGTGAATATTGAATTTCATATATCCATCCTTTTCCAAGACGTTTTGTTGCTCCTATTGGCAGGTGCCATTGTGGAGAGTCTTGGGCAAAAATGTTAGGTAAATAAAATGTTGAAAATAAAAACAGTATTAAATAAACACAAAACAAGGTCTTTTTCATGAATGTGTTCCTTTATATTGTAGAATTGAAAAACATAAACTAATTATATGAAATAAGATTCAAATCACATTGCAGACATATTAAACTATAATAAAAAGACACTATAGAATATACAGCGACATATAGTAATATGTGTCTTATTGTGTATTATTATACAAGTATTATATTAAATTATCAAACAATCTTTACATATAATTGCAGGAATGTTCAATGATACACCATTCATATCTTGAAATCAGCTTCAAAGGAGTATTTAATATTCGTTGGGACATATTCTTGTGGTAGGTAGGTTTCTATGTATTTATCACACTTTCTAAATTATTATGCATTGTTTATATAGGTTGTTTTCTTATGTTAAACCCATCCATTATGACTTAGGTATTGTCCAAGCAGAAGGATTATATTTTCACTTGATTTTGCGGATAAAATGATGTTACCATTATATCTACGCATGGGGGTGAAAGGATTCGACGGTGGACGAAAACGTGGTTGTTTTCAATTTCCATCGGAAGCGGGTTCAATTCCCGCCACCTCCATTTGTGCTGATTTACAATTCAACTGATCTGTTCCCTTGCTTCCAAAACCTTATCAACAACCGATTTTACATCCTCTTCATCAACAAATGGTGACAGGATAAATGACTTAAGCGCAACAATAGGTTCTCCGTAAGAGGTATGACGATAGCAATCAGTAGTTGAGATAAAAACTCCTCGTCCCTCCATCGCTTCAGAATTCACATATTTGAATATTTCGTGGTTGTAGGAGTTATGTGCAAGCAAACTATCTTTATAGGTAACATCCTCAAATTCTTGCCGTTTGATTTCAAATGTATCCACCCCGATGGGATATGCACGGAAAAGTGTGACTGTGCCGAAATTCCCTCTATTCAACACGGTTGTCCCTTCATGACCCTCCAAATGTTCACGTAAGAGTTGTGTCATTTCTACGATATGACCAAGGATAGCACGCATCCCTTCCTCACCAAACAATCTTAAATTGGCAAGAGCAGCAAGCGGACCTGTTCCAGACCTTGAGGTTTCAAGCGTGAACATACCGGGTCGATACTGTCCAAAATGATATAGATACGGCATCTGCTCACGAGAACGTTTTAAGCGTTCAATATCAGTTTTATCTTTCACAAGTACAAGACTGGAAATGTATGGAGTAAACCCAGTTTTGTGAAAATCAATCCCAACAGAATCGGCAAGATGAAGATGTTGTATTCGTCTGCACGCGCCTGCTAATGCGCGTACCGTACGCGGACGAAATCCTAAAGTGTTATTTTCAAAATCGTAGTCATTGAATACTGACCATGCCCATCCGATGACAGCGTCAGCATGGATATGTGGATGATAGTCAAGTTCAAACTCATCAACGAGTTTTTCTCTCATAGTTACTATTTGTGTTAAGTTGTCTAAACCAAATGCATCTGTTGTTCCTAACGTAGCAATAATCGCTGCGATCTTTTTTCCATCAATAAGTGCCTTTCGCAGTTCCTGTTCAAGTATTTCAAGGTCGATCTCGTTTTCTGTTGTTGTCGGTATTGTAATTAGATTGTCTGTGCCAATACCAAGCCATCCAGTGATGTTTGCAGCACAGTAGTGTCCTGCATCTGATACGAATACGACAGCATCATCAGGTATTCCCTTCTTTATTGCACCCGGACATGCCTTTTCTAATCCCATTTTAACGCCATAAAGAGTTGTACCTGTTCCACCAAAGGTAAACACACCGCTTGCTTGTTCAGGAATATATCCGATCAATTGCGATGTCATTCCAATTACTTCAACTTCCGCTAATGCCACAAGCCGACTAAATTCATCCCAAGCAAGGTTAGGATTATGTAGTGATGCAAGAAGGACACCTATGAGGCTTGGGATTGTTGTTGGTGCAACGACGTTCTGCTGTGTGCGGGGGTGACCGAAGATCGTCATCCCTTGTAGATAACCGACAAGTTCTGAAGTAACCTCTTCAACGGTAGACATAGAATCTGCTATTTTCGTCTGTTTCGCTGCTTGAAAATCCGCTTTAACGATATTACCGAGAAATGGCAGATGTGTTTTGAGATCATCTACCTGGTCTAAGGCACGCATCATGGAATGAACAAAGTATGAATCATGGATGGTATCTGATACGGGTTGTGGAAATGCAAGTCTGATTTTGTCTAATATGTTGCGGTATGTCATTTTTACGTTGCCTCTGAATTAATTTATTTTATGTTTTGCACAATGATATGGTTCTGAAATAGGAAATTGTGGAGATAAAAAATAAGAAATTAAATGGGAATATATGTGTACTATAACGAATATAATAACACTTTGTTTTACAGCTTTCAATGTGATCTGGACGTAGATTTATACTACTTTTAATAAATAAAGTGCCATTTGCTGAGGAATATTTGTAGGAGCGACCTCCCGGTCGCGACCAGGAAATCAACGGTATGAATGCCATTAAGGCATTCCCCGGGTCGCTCCTACAGAAGAAAGATTTCCAATCAACAATAACGGTTGAATCCGGTAATGGGAAATAATTATTAGAATTGGTATTATTATGACAGGAGTGGTATTAGTAACTATGGTGAATTTTGAAATTAATTAGACATTTTACATGTAGGATTGACCCGACAAATGCTATAAGCGCATTTAGCTTTGATTCGAGGTCGCTCCTACAGCAGTTATGTGATGCCAGAGAAAGTGCGCCCATCAAAATCATTAACAGAAGCAATGTAGAATTATTTCTAAACTTTACCATTGATAAAATTATATAGACGTTACCGCCTTCTCAATCCGTTTCAACACATCGTCTCTACCGAGAAGGATAACAATATCAAAAAGACTCGGTCCGAACGATGTCCCAGTCATTGCAATCCGCATAGACTGCATGGCTGCAACGCGTTTGATGTCGTTTTCGTCGGTGTATTTCCATATAGCAGATTCAATGGTTTCAAGGTCAAATTCCGGTATATCTTGTAAAATCTGAGATAGATTTGTCAATATTTCACAAGTTTTTTCCTTCTTTTCGTCTGAACTTCCCCACCATTTCTTGACTGCTTTCGCCTCATACTCAAAATCATCGGTAAAGAAATAACGTGTTTGTGGAACAATGTCTTGAAACGTTGTAAGACGTTCACCTACGGCTTCTACTATATTTTCCAACCAGTCTCGGTTTGTAGTAGAAACCACCAAACCCTCTTCTTCCCAAAATGGCATCACGGCATCTGTCCGTGCTGATATATCAAGTTCGTTGATATAGTGTGCGTTGAGCCATTCCAACTTCTTAATGTCAAACACACTACCACTTTTACCTACACGATCAAGGTCAAATTTATCTATCAGTTCAGTAACAGAAAAGATTTCCTGTTTATCGTCATAAGACCAACCGAGTCTGGCAACGAAGTTAAGCATCGCTTCGGATAAATACCCTTGCTCTCGGTAGCGGTTAACAGCGACAAGATCTCCATGATGACGTTTGCTAAGTTTTCTACCGGAATCATCAAGTACCAACGGAATATGAGCGAACTGGGGTAGGTTTAAACTGAGTGCATTGGCTATGGCAATTTGCTTTGGGGTATTGTTTAGGTGTTCTGTTCCACGGATGACGTGTGTAATGTGCATTTCAGCGTCATCAACAATAGAGGTGAGATTATAGTTAGGCATTCCGTTAGAACGCACAATTACCTCATCCTCCAGGGTGGCAGGATCAATGTTTCGTGAACCGAGTATAAGGTCATCCACACGGATATGATTGTCAGGCATCCTGATACGGACGGTCGGTTTTCTACCTTCTGCAATATAACTTTCAACGGTTTCTTGTGATAGATGTCTGCACCGACCATCGTATGAGCGTGTTGACTTGGCAGCACGAGCTTCTGTGCGGATCACGTCAAGTTCTTCAGCAGTGCAATAACAGTGATAGGCATTACCGTTATCAAGTAGTTGTGTGACATATTTTTCGTAAATGGGTTTTCGTTCGGATTGTAGATAAGGAGCATAGGGTCCTCCTTTATCTCCACCTTCGTCCCACTCAAGTCCTAACCATTTCAGCGCAGTATAGATTTCGTGCATTGATTCGTCAGTGGAACGTGCCATATCTGTGTCATCTATTCGAAGTATAAATGCACCTTTGTGATGTTTAGCAAACAACCAGTTGAACAATGCTGTTCTTGCACCTCCGATATGTAAAAAACCTGTAGGTGAAGGTGCCATACGTACTCTTACTTGACCATTTGGAGCAACGGTATCACTCATTTTTGTCCTTTCTGAATTTTTGCCCAACTATCTCGTAGTGCGACTGTTCGATTGAATACCAGTTTTTCTGATGATGTGTCAGGATCAATACAAAAATATCCAATTCGTAAAAACTGAAAACGACTTTCAGGTGCAGCACTCAATAGACTCGGTTCAACTTTGCAATTATTTAATACTACTAAGGACTCTGGATTGAGGAATTTTATCCAGTCTGTCCCTTCTGCTGAATTCTCTGGTTCTCGTTCAGTAAAGAGTGCATCGTATAGTCGCACTTCAGCGTCAACAGCATGTTCAGCAGATACCCAATGCAGAGTTCCCTGAACCCTACGACCATCTTCAGACCAACCCCCTCGTGTATCTGGGTCATAAGTACAGTGGATCTCAACGATTTCACCTGTGTTTTCATCCTTAATTATACTATCGCAGGTAATATAGTAAGCATGTTTGAGTCTTACTTCTCGTCCGGGTGCCAACCGGTAGAATTTACGCGGTGGATCTTCCATAAAATCTTCATGTTCTATGTAAATTTCTCGGGTAAAAGGTAATTCTCTTGTTCCTGCATTTTCATCTTCAGGATTGTTATCTGCATCCAACATTTCTACCTGACCTTCGGGATAGTTATCAATAACTACTTTTACAGGATTAAGAACAGCCATCACACGAGGAGCACGGCGGTTAAGATCATCACGTATAGAATATTCAAGTTGTCCAATCTCAATGAGATTATCTGCTTTTGAAACACCGATACGGTTGCAGAAATCTCGGATAGCTTCTGGCGTATATCCACGACGACGCATTCCCGCAAGTGTTGGTAATCTCGGATCGTCCCACCCATCTACATGTCCGTTCTCAACCAATACTTTGAGTTTCCGTTTGCCAAGTATCGTATAACTAAGATTCAAACGAGCAAATTCAATCTGTCGCGGAGCGTATATTTCTAATGACTCTAAAAACCAGTCATATAGCGGTCGATGATCTTCAAATTGCACATCACATAAGGAATGTGTTATACCTTCAATTGAATCGGATTGTCCATGTGTAAAATCGTAGGTGGGATAGATGCACCAATTATTTCCATGCCGGTAATGTGGTGTACGTAGAACGCGATACATCACTGGATCACGCATATTTAAATTAGGATTAGACATATCGATTTTGGCACGTAGCGTACGAGAACCATCAGGATATTCACCATTACGCATACCCTCAAACAACGTTAAATTTTCTTCAATAGAACGATCACGGTAGGGACTATCTTTGCCAGGCTTTACTAATGTCCCACGATATGTTCGCATTTCGTCTGGCGTCAGATCACAGACATAAGCCTTCCCATTTTCTATAAGTTTGACAGCATATTCATAAAGTGTTTCAAAGTAATCAGAAGCATAGAATTCGCGTACATCCCAATCAAATCCAAGCCAATGAACATCACGTTTGATTGCCTCTACAAACTCATGCTCTTCGGTTATTGGATTGCTGTCGTCAAATCTTAGATTGTATAGACCACCAAAATCTTCTGCGATACCAAAACTGATACAGATTGCTTTTGCATGACCGATATGAAGGTATCCACTTGGTTCTGGAGGAAATCGAGTATGTACCCTACCTTCAAATCTATCTGATGCAATATCTTTTTCAATTTCCTGTCTGATAAAATTGGTATCAGAAGGACTTTTGTTGTTCTCGTTAGGATTGTTTTGAATATTTTCCGATTTAGTTTTTTGATGATCCATGAATTCTCCTACGAATATGTTTAATACCTATCTACGTGAAACGTTAACCTATACATTGGATTAAATGAAGAAATAAGACAATATCCAAAAAATTGAAACCCTTATTCCAGAGTGACGTTATTCCATTATGGAGAACACCTTTTTACTTTTTTGGAGGTATAGAATGCAAAAAAATAAAACTCCACATACTTCAGATACTCATCTAACAGATGATTGTAAATTAGGTTATTATGAATTGGCTGTGTATTTTGCTGCAGTACAAGCACAAGAGGAAGAATTTCATTGGGAAAATTTCATTGACAACCTATCGAATATCTGTGATATATTTGCCTCTCACATAAAGTCTAATAATGTCTCTCGTTTGGAACTATAATTTAGATAAAGCAATAACACAATTGTCCGTAATAGTTAATAAGGGTAGTTTTCTTTGAAAATTACCCTCTTTTTTGTTTAATTGCTTCACCCAGTTTTGGATTATTCTTGAAAATATCTACCAGATTTGTAACCAACTTTTCTGGATCATGTCGTATAACGTTCATCTGCTCTCCACCCATCCATGTTCCAATCTCTGTGACAACCATGTCTCTGATAAGATCCGCTTCAACTATTGTTATACCTTCCTCTTCAAGCCGTTCCTGTTCACGGTTATAGGAAACTTGTACTTTTGATGCATCTGCTACCTGCATTGTTTCTGCAGACAGGTGCGAAATGTCTTTTGCAAGATTTAACACTTCCATAAGTTGCTCGCTGTCTTTAGATAACATAGATAGACCTTCATCAGATAATGACCGAATACGGGTAAGTTGAGAAACCAACTCATTCCTGACATACCCTTGCATTATTTCCTTAGGTGCAGGTTGGTTATTTACCAATACATAGTTAATAGGTATTTTTGCATGGTCGAGAATAGCGTTTACATGATCTGTCACAGCGTAACCGTCGGTTTCCCCGGGTTGCGTCATTACATTGCACACATATATTTTTACAGCATTAGAACGTTGTATAGTTTCAACGATGCCTTTTATAACAAGATTAGGCATAATACTGGTATACAGACTTCCTGGACCGATAATTATGGCATCAGCGTTCACAAGCGCATCTTTCGCTGTTTCGTGTGCTTGACATTCATACACTTCGTTCATATCATGCGGAGTTTTACCGTTTTCACGTTGTTCAAAATAGACACGCTTAATCGGTTCTCTATTTTCTCGTATAGGAATAGTAGACTCACCTCGGACAATTTCCCCATCAGCAAGTTGAGCACATAAGATGGTATAATCCAAAGTAACAGGAATGATTTGTCCACGAACTGAGAGTAATCGTGAGGCTGCTTGAATCGCTTTTGGGAAATTCCCTTTAATCTCTGTGAGTGCAGTCAATAAAAGATTACCGACCGTATGTCCACCGAGATCACCATTGCTGGAAAATCGGTATTCAAAAAGACCTGCAAGTTCTTCGGCATCGGATAGTGTATATAACAGCCTACGGATGTCACCGGGTGGAAGCATATCAAATTCCTCAACCAACCTTCCAGAACTTCCACCGTCATCAGATACCGTGACGATAGCAGACAAACTGTCAAGGTCAATAATCCTTTCGTCACCCGATTCCATATCGGCATAATACTTGATACCACTGAGGAGCGCGGATAAACCGCTTCCTCCGCCGATGCAGGCAATTTTCAAAGACATAATTTCTCCAAACCGTTAAAATAGTGGGTTTTGTTTTGTATATTACTATTTTATTTTATTGTATATATTTATGACAAATAACGCAGTTAAAGGTTTATCTGTTTCATTAACGTTTGTAGACGTTCAAGTTCCCGAGTACAAAGTGCTTCTGCTTCAGATATAGACGGTGCTTCACTAAAAACACGTATTACTGGTTCTGTACCTGATTTACGTATGTTGATCCAACGATCATTCCAAATGCATTTGATACCGTCTGTAAAATCCAGATGTGGTACGGATTCTGTAGTTGATGAATATTCTTCTTCATAACTACTCACTACGAGATCAACAAGTTTAGTTGCTACCTCTTGCGATGGGATCTCTACTTTTTTTCGACACATTTCGTATTTTGCCATCGTATCAACAAGTTCTGACACTGTACTTTCATTTTCCGCGATGTATTGTATAATTGCCGCTATTGATGCCATACCATCCGTTGTATAGTTGAGAGTGGGATATATGACACCCCCGGTCCCCTCACCACCGATAACTGCGTCTACCTCATGCATCTTTTCGACTACCCAACCAACACCAATCTTGGTGCGATGCAATGACACACCATGTCTTGCTGCAATATCGTCTAACATCCGACTTGTAATAACAGTCGCAACTATGTCCCCATTGGTCTTTTTGAGCATAAAATCTGTTACGAATGCCATAGTCCATTCACCACTAAGTGGTCGTCCAGATTCCGTTACAATTACTACACGATCAGCATCACCATCATGAGCAAATCCTATATCCGCATCTGTTTTTAGCACTTTTTTGCATAGGTCGTCCAATGCATCAGGTGTAGGTTCTGCAGGACGATTGAAGTCTCCATCTAATACACAATTTATTTCAACTACCTCACAACCAAGTTTTCGTAGTAAGGTAGGACTAATAACGCACCCAGCACCATTGCCACAATCAAGTGCAACCTTTAACTTAGCGTTACGGACTATATCAACATCAAGCCAGTCGGAATTAAGTATCTGTGAGAGGTGATAATCAGTTGCTTTTTGGTATTTTTCAAGCGTTCCCTGTTTATCCCATGCAGCAAGAGAAAAATCTTCCTTGTCAAATATACCCATCAATTCGTCACGTTCAATTTGTGACATCAACTTACCTGATTCAGAGGCAAATTCAATACCATTCCACTCTACAGGATTATGACTTGCTGTAATTGTAATACTTCCAGCTGCGTTCAGGTGCTTTGCCATTATCAACACAGTAGGGGTCGGACATAACCCAACGTCTATCACACGACATCCAGTAGATATAAGTCCAGCAAGCACTGCATGCCGAATCATAGGACTTGACGTACGTGAATCTCGTCCTATCACAACGGTTTTTCCACGGACAAATGTTCCGAATGCCATTGCAAACTGGGTAATCGTACGTGCATCAAGCGATATACCGACCTGTCCACGTACCCCCGATACACTAATGATTGGGTCTTTTAATTTATTCATGGAATCTCTCATTTCAATGTCAAAAATACTTTAATATATAGTAGATATATTTAATGATCTACACATTCCCCATGTCAACAAATAACAGGATATACCAATAACCAGTTGCCAAATAAGAATTATATACCACAATGGGTACGAATAATCATAAAATGTAATCGGTGTAATCTTATACAGTAATGGTATTCTAAAAATATCCAATCCCTCAAAGATATTACACACAGCAATTAGCGGGTTTAAGTGAAGAACAGGCTGAATCATCGGTTGTAGGTTGTCAACATATCTTTCAATTGGCATTAACAAAAATGCACTGACAACAAATATTCCATAAATAAAATATGTACATACCGAACCAAAAATAACATCCTTTAATGTCTGCGTCCACCACATGCCAATTGCTCCAGCAGATACACTACACAATCCTAACAAGACTATCATTTTCACTGCCTTTATAACAGGAAGGTTTGTAACAAAAAGTGACAATCCCGTTGATAGAACAATCCAGCACATGAGAGCAACTTGACTTGATACTAAACGTACTAATAGGCTTTTACCGATATGGGTAGGTGAAAGTAAGAGTAAATGTGAGTTGTAGATAGACTGTTTATCAACGTTTACACTTAAGGCTGCAAGATAGGGTGCTACCAAAAGAACAACGATAGTCTGCGCAAAGGCGAAACATACTGCAGATGAACCGAGTTTAGCGAGAGTTAACAATTGATAGGTTAATAACTGTAAAATACTCGCAATACAGAAGCAAACAAAAGTTATCCTGTAATGTGTCACATTAGAAAAAAGTTTCAAATTTGTAACGATCAACAGTATTATTCCTCATGCAACACATGCTGTAGTTGTCGAAGTGTATTGGCAATAGAGACAAGATTCGGATTGATTTTTAACGCCTTTCTGTATGCGTCAACTGCCTTATCAATTTGCCCTAATCTGAGATAAACATGTCCCATACCTGCAAATGCCCCAAAATGATGCGGGTTAAGTTCTATTGCCTGTAAACAGTCTTCAAGTGCATTGTTCCATCTTTCCATTACATAATAGACAATTGCGCGTTGGTTATATCCTTCAGCAAAATCCGGAGATGCTTCTATTACTGAAGAAAATTGTTTGACCGCTTCCAGTAGGTTCTCATCCGCCAAATACTTCTTACCTACAATGAGCATTTCATCTACGGATTCATCTCCTGAACGAGACCATATATTCCACAAGGCTGCTTCGGTAATGAGTGAGGTGCGAAAGTCTTCGTTTTTAAGGTTTGCCACTAATACAGGAACTACGTTCATTCCACCTACTATTCCGAGTGCAGTCGCTGCAGCCCGACCAACCAGTGGATCTTCGTTTTGTAGGTAGGACATCAGATCGTTTTCAGAATATTCTGATGTTAGTTGTACTTTCAGGCTTTCTACATCCGTAGTATTTTCGAACATCAGTAATGCTAATTTTGAATAACCGTTGCGTTTTAGCATATAAACCCCTTATCTGTTATTGATTATAGCATGTCTACGAACTGAAAAACAAATCAAAAGTCCATAGTAGGAGACACATTCAACTGTCATATTTCTACCCGAAGAATAAATATAATAAGGAGAGAACCGTCTATTCTATTTAACTTATAATATTGACTTCAGTAGACATCATAAATTTATGCATACACCCTTTAAATATATTCTCGACAATAGACTTGTAAAAAACATCAAACTTTAGAGTTTTTAGAGTCAATCGTAATTTTTCGGATTTTTGTATTTTGCTACAAATCCTTATCAGAACTGGATTTACGGCTTATATATGACTAAAATAATCAGGAATGACTCTAAAACTTTTAGAGTTGTGTTATAAGTTGGATAGTTAGATTTGAAAGGCAGTATAACATAATTCAATGAGGGAATTGAGTTTGGAAACCCTTCAATTATTATAACTCAAGTTGCTACCTATGTAGCACAATCTGTTAGATTGTGTCCGAATAGACGCAAACTAACAGTTTGCGCTACAATATTTGCGAGAATAATGCTCTTTTTTGATTAAAACAGTATCCGCATGTCTAATATTTGTAGGTAGCAACTTGGGTTATTATAATAAATTAATTGCTCTAATTGACTTTATTCTGCTGACCAGATATAATGCATTATATTCATACTATATTGAACTCCAAGAATCCAAATTGAGAACATTATGCAACAACAGATTTTTCAAGACAAGACATTCACAAATTCCATTGGTATGCAGTTCGTTAGAATTGAATCTGGCACATTTAAGATGGGTTCAGCAAACGCGAATCTTGCAGATGAAGTAACCGCAGATAAGGAATACCTTCGAGATGGAGATTGGGATGAACAACCAATTCATCAGGTTACACTTAGCACTCCGTTTTACATTGGGATATATCAAGTAACAAATGAACAATATGAGCAATTTCAATCTTCACATAATCAACTCCGCGGTAAATTAGGCTTCTCACAAGACGATGATGAAGCAGTCGTTTTTGTAGATTGGCACGATGCAACCAATTTCTGCAAGTGGTTATCCGAAAAGGAAGGTCTACCATATCGGTTACCAACCGAAGCAGAATGGGAATATGCCTGCCGAGCTGGTACAACAACACATTTCCATACTGGTGATACATTGCCAGAGGAGTTTCAGAAAAATGTTTGTGAAAGTTGGTATCCAGATGAAGGACGTAGCCGAGGAGTAGAAGAAGTTGTTCCACTACATGTCGGAAAAACAGAACCGAATACGTGGGGTTTATACGACATGCACGGCAACGTTGAGGAGTGGTGCCAAGATTGGTATGGACCTTACGATCCACAACCACAGACTGATCCGTGTGGACGAGAAACAGGTTTGTATCGTGTGACGCGAGGAGGAAGCCATTCAACACTGCTCTGTTATCTGCGTTCAGCAAATCGGATAGGAGCAGTCCCTGAAGATAAACACTGGTACATCGGTTTCCGAGTTGTTTGTGGAGAAATTCCAGATACAACTACTTATTTACCTGCACCAAAAACGGCAATGTGGTCACGAGATGTAAACCAAGAGTCTGTTGTCTCAACCTCACAAGAATCAGCATATTTTGCTGACCCAATCCCGTTTGTTCGAATACCAGAGGGTTCAAACGGACCGCTATTTTCAAGACATAACCATGTACCTGCAATAGTGGAATGTCCTAACGGTGATATGTTCTCAGCATGGTATTCCTGTGTAACAGAGCGGGGACGTGAATTAACGGTTGCTGCAAGTCGATTACGATACGAACACACAGAATGGGATCCTGCAGAACCATTCTGGGGTCCTCCAGATAGAAATAACCATGCGACAAGTCTATGGTGTAATGAGGACGGACGTATCTATCATTTCAATGGATTGTCAGCAGCTGCGACATGGGGACCATTGGCACTGGTATTGCGATATTCTGACGATAATGGAGCAACATGGTCAAAACCGCGTTTTATCTCACCTGAACATCAACTCCGTCACATGCCGATCGCTTCAGTTTTCCGTAGACAAGACGGTTCTATCCTCCTTGCTTGTGATGCAGTAAGTGGAGGAAACGGAGGAACAGCAATCTGGTTGAGTGAAGATGATGGAGAAACCTGGTACGATCCGGGTGCAGGACAACCGATTCCCGAATTTACCGCAGGTAAAAGCGGTGGATGGATTGCTGGAATTCACGCTGCAGTTGTGGAATTATCCGATGGTCGGTTGATGGCGTATGGACGTGGTGATACCATTGACGGACGTATGCCAAAAAGTGTTTCTGATGATGGTGGTAAATCATGGCAATACAGCGCGAGTCCCTTCCCACCTGTATCGGGTGGACAAAGGTGTGTATTTCAGAGACTTCAGGAAGGTCCTATTTTGCTTGTATCTTTTACTGGTAGCCGTAAAACTCCAGAAACAATGCCAATTATTGATGCCTCCGGTAAGGAACGACTTGTAACCGGTATATTCTCTGCACTCTCTTATGATGATGGAGAATCGTGGACACATATCCATCTGATTTCAGATGATGGTCCTGACCGTGAAATTGAGACAATGGACGGGCGTCCATTTATAATGGGATTGAATAGTGCTGAACCCGGTGGATATCTTGCTGTATGCCAAGGTAGAAATGGAATAATTCACCTCATCAGCAGTAAACAACATTATCGGTTTAACTATGCATGGTTGAAAGAAACACCACCATCTCTACCTCTATAATTGTCTCTCATACATATTATAGATAAGAAACATCAATTTGATTGATGTCATATCTACAATTTCTGTAGATCATTCAGTTCGGTTTCTTAACCGAACTTTTTTGTTTTAACCCGATATTAAGATAATTCCTAAAGACGTAAACTTATTTCAGTAGAAACAGGTTTAACCCACGAAATATTGAATGCTTATTTAGAGAGTGTTAAATTACATTAAGAAAATTCAATCTACTACACGAATATAAAGTCAACTTGGAGAAAAAAATGAAAAACGAACTTTCAACCCAAGCAAATTACATCACAACATGTTTCCTCATTATATTAGCTGCATCATTATTAGCAATGACCGTTTTTGCACATGATGGACATAATCAACACTATGACGGTGATAACGATGTTTACTTAACAACATATCACCAACATACAACAGATGATAAAATGCATAGACATGCTATTGATAATTCACTTCCAACAGGCACAGTCCATAATGAAATAGAATTGTGGAATGGACACGAACATAAAGAAGTGAACAGCGATTGGATTACTTGTAATCTAAAGATTAATTATGTAACTGGTGAAAATCATACACATGATGGTCGTAGTCATAAGCACGTTGTGCTTTACGCAAGGAAATCAGACACTAAGATTGCTTCATTAATTCTTGAAAAATTAGACTTACAAGACATTGAGCATTCTGGTGAGGGCAATGTTTATACACTACAATACACCGGACAACTCATCATGGGAAACAGTGGAATTGTCCATACACATGAATGGGAACACAAACATGGTGATTTTGGTTGGCATCCACATAGTGTTGAACATACTCATATCTATGTAGTCAATGAACATCCAGATTGGTTTGTGAATGACGAGAACAATAGCGAGTATCCCTCAGGATTGTTCTTAAATGGTCATGATGTACTTCATTCCTCTGAAAATCACCAAACCAATGAAAAAGCGCATTCCACTCATAATCCATTGACACTACGGTGGGCATCGCTAAAGAAAAGGTGATCATTCAAGTTTCTATGGTATTATTATTTAATAAATGCGGATATAACAATTTGTATCCGCATTTTTTATTTTTACATTGCCAATTACCACAATATGTAATAACATGAAACATACATCAAAACAACTTACAATATGTTATTTCTTGTCAATGAAATCAAATTGACATAGATATCATCATAATAATGTATGACATAAAAAGATACTGAGGAACTAAAATGATACTTCCCTTCATACACCATGAAGTTGATGTCCGCACAGATTTAAGAGATAGCAATGACATCTTGAATGATCCCAAAGCATTACAAAATCGGATCATGGAAGATGGTTATCTGTTAATCCGTGAGTTACACGACAAAGATGCAGTCCTTTCCGCGAGACGACAGATTCTTGAAAAACTGGAATCAAAAGGAATGCTTGCACCAAACACACCTTTGATGGATGGGATCTTTAACCCCGAATATCCCAATCCAACTTCAACAGGATCAATGGGTAACATTGAATTAACGCAGCTCCCAGAGTTTAAAGCTGTTGTTGAAGGGAACCCGATTATGAGCTTTTTTCAGCATTTTCTTGGTGGTGAGGCGCGGACATTTGATTTCAAATGGCTACGCACTGCAGGTCCCGGTTCCGGTTCTCCAATCCATTACGATATCGTCTTTATGGGAAGAGGAACGCAAAACCTATATTCTTGTTGGACTCCTTTCGGAGATGTGACTTTAGATATGGGTCCGATTGTCTTTTGCATCGGTTCAAACCGGTTTGATAAGGTACGTGAAACTTATGGACAATCAGATGTTGACCGTGATCTTATTGAAGGACATTTTAGTGACAATCCAATTGAAATTATAGAAAAATATGGAGGACATTGGGCAACCACGACCTTTGCCCCTGGTGATGTTATCATATTCAGTATGTTTCTAATGCATGCCTCCCTCGTCAACACTTCCGATAAAATTCGCATTACTGCAGATACTCGCTATCAACTTGCATCAGATGAAATAGATGAACGATGGATTGGTGAAAAACCGAAAGGGCATTATGTTTGGAAACAGAAGGATGCCAAGATTGAATCGTTAGAAGACTCACGCAAAAGGTGGGGTGTATAATGGTTGTCTACTATGAAGGACTAATCTGAAATGAATAGTGAACCAGAGAAAAATCCGAAAAGCAGAAACTCAAGGTTTATACCTTTCTTTCTAATATTACTTTTTGCTGTTGTAATCGGTCTTGTAATCAGACATTATTTTACCAAACAATATGTAATCCCACATCAAGGTGGATTAGAGGTATATTTCAGTGATGGCGACAGTACAAATAGTGATATTTCATTAGAGAAGATACTCGTCCTTAAGCTTAACATAGCAACTGAGAAAATTGATGCTGCCCTTTACCATCTGGATTCCGACCCAGTAACAGACGCCTTGATTAAAGCACATAACAACGGGGTAAATGTGCAAGTGATGACAGAAAATAGTAATGTGGAAGAAGAAGATATTCAACGGTTACTTAGAGCGGGTATCACCGTCCGAGATGATGGTGACAATGAAGGTTATATGCACCACAAATTCTTTATTGTTGATGGACGATATGTCTGGACAGGTTCATATAATACTACCTACAACGGCGCGTATAAGAACGACAATAACGCCGTCTGGATTGATTCCGATCCGTTGGCTGCTAATTTCACACAAGAATTTCGTGAGATGTTTGTATCACAGGAGTTTGGAAAGTCATCAAATCCACATAACCCATATCCACAAATTACGTTAAATGATGGAACAATGATTGATACATACTTCTCACCAGAAAATGATACGATTTCTCCTCTATTGAGTGAGATTACCTCAGCGGAAAAATCCATTTATTTCATGGTATTTTCTTTTACACACAATGAAATTGGTGATGCAATGAGAATGCGTTTTAAAGATGGAATTACAGTGGAAGGTGTATTTGATGAGAAGCAGATTTCAAAACACTCAGAATATGAGCCGATGAAAAAATTTGGAATGGATGTAAAAATAGATGAGACTTCAGGCACCATGCATCATAAAGTGATAATAATTGATGAGGAAACAGTAATTACCGGCTCGTATAACCTCTCAAAAAACGCTGAGATGCGCAATAGTGAAAATCTGCTGATTATTAAGGGGAACAAAGAAATAGCAACTGCTTATATAAATGAGTTCAACCGGTTAAAATAAAAAGACTTTTTCTACCGTTCACCCAGTTTTATATGATAATATTTATCCTGACCGTTTCTTTGGATTTTAAGCTTGATCTCAGTATGCGGAGGAGTTATTCCAACACATCTAAAAAGATGGGAATAATGGTTCACAGGTGTTCCGTTAAATTCAAGAATCAGGTCCTGTGGTAATATTCCACTTAAATGCGCTGGACTATTCTCTGTAACACGCGTAACGAACACACCCAACTCATTTGTATTTATATTCACACCGAGCCAACCTCGTGGCATCTTACCATGTTTTATTATTTCAGTAGCAACAGATTTTACCGTCTCTATTGGGACAGCAAAAACAATTTCAGGTCTATTCATCATTGGCAACGGAAATTGCACAGAAAAAGGATTTTGTATGTTAGGTTCGCTCAGTGTCCCAAGAATCATTCCAACTACCTCACCAGATGTGTTAACCACAGCACCACCACTGTTACCAGGAGATATTGGGGCATTGATTTTGATTAAATCACTGCATGGACGATCAGGTAAGAATTCACGTCCACTCGCAATACCAAATGAGATGATAGGTTTTTGTCCTCGTGAATTCCCTACAGTGACAACCCATGAACCGGTATCAATCTTTTTTGAATCGCCAAGTTTAACATGATGCCGTAATTTATGTTCTGTCTTAAGAACAACAAGATCAGTGAAATCATCCATTCCAATTATTTTTGCGGGGACACGTTTTTTGGTGTTGTATATCACTTCTATTTTAGTCGGAAGCATATCAAAGGTTGTTGTAACAATATGTCCATCCTTGTCAAAAATAATACCTGAACTGATATTTTGTTGAGGGATTATCTTTTTACGCATGTTTGTTGATAATTGAGAGGCGGGAGTTCTGGTTGCTATGACTTTCACTACAACAGGACTTGCTGTGGATACTACTTTCTTGAATTCTTTTTCAAGTTGTTGTAGCACATTCTCTTTTGCATTACTCGGTATCGCTGCACAGAGAAATATCAACAGACAAATTACCAGAGCCTTATATAGATGATTGTGTATGTTGCTTATATCTGTTTTCTTATTTGATTTATCAATACGCATGTGTATAGCCTCTCAAGTGGGTATCATTAACTGTTCATAGATTTATAATCCACCTGCTGTAGATGCAGCGGTATAACTTACCTGCTTCAAAATATAGTGCTGTTGCATAGGTTGGGATTGGAAAATAGTTATTGGATCAACACTATTAAATCCACGAGGTTGCAATAAGTCGTTATTGTCTAATGGAGACTGAGAATCCGATGTAGTTATATAATCAACACCACCATTGGATTGAATATCAGAATTGAATAAATCGTTTTGATATATAAAAGTTCCTGCAGTTGCTAAAATTAGTATCATAACAACACCAAATGCCAATTTAGGTGTGTTAATCAAAAGTTGTAGTCTCTGCCAAAATGTAATCTTCTCGCGTTGTTCTTCAGATAGACGTTGTTGTAGGGTAGATAGAAATAAAGATGAAGGTACAACTTGAGGTAATTGTTGTGATGCATTGACAGATTCTCTAAATTGCGTATACTCTTGTTGACATGCTTCACATTCTGTCATGTGAGACTCAAAACGTTGTAAGGTCTCATAATCAAGCAAATCTTCATAATGTGCAGAAAAGTTCTCTTCAACTTGTAGGCAGTTCATAACATCTCCATATATGGTTTTAATTTATCCTTAAGCATTAACCGTGCTCTGTTAATACGTGATTTAGTCGTCCCGCTTCGCAGTTCAAGTATTTTGCTGATTTCCCCATAACTTAATCCTTGAATATCCCGTAAGATAAGAGGAAATCGATATTGTTCTGGCAATTCTGCAATTGCATCCTGGATTACATTGTTGAGTTCCTTACGTTCAACAGCGACTTCAGGTTGGAAAGATACATCCGCAGGTGCACTTGCAATCAGATCTATCTCATCACCATTATCACTGTTAGAATTGCCTTCACCTATTATGCTGTCAACCCGATAGCGTTCCCTTCGTCCTCTATTTCGAATATCATTTTTACACAAATTCTTTGCAATAAAATACATCCAAGTTTTAAACTGAGCACGTCCCGGTTTATATCGGTTTGCCGCTTTATACATGCGGATAAAAGTCTCTTGTGCCAAGTCTTCGGCATTATCCTTATCTCCGGTAAATCTTGCAATAAAATTGATCAGCGGTTGCTGATGACGGCGTACTATAAGGTTAAATGCTTCCTCATCGCCTTTTTGAAAGCGTTGCATTAATTCATCATCTAATTCTGACATCAGACACCTCCGGAGATGCTTACAAACTAATACACACCTTACATCAAATTCAGTTTCAAATTATTTCAATTTTATTTGTGGTATTTCGTAGTCTATTCACCAACATCTTGACCCTAATACACAATTCGTGTATGATAAACCTATTCCATTTGCTACCAGACTGTATAAAAATATTACCATATCAATTTAATCGGTGTCAAATCCAAATGGTTATACTATGTTTTCTAAGGAGGATTATATGTTTGATGATGTATTAAAAAAGGTAGAAGAACAATGTAGAGAAGAGAGAATACCGATGTTGGGACCCGAAAAGGCAAAATTCGTTGCAAACTGTGTGGAGAAAGCAAAACCCTCTCTTATTGTTGAATGTGGGACGGCTGTTGGGTATTCTGGATTGTATATGTTACGGGTGTTGAAGGAAATTGGAAGTGGACGTCTAATTACAATAGAAATAGATGCAAACAGAGCAAAGCAAGCACAAGCGAATTTTGAAAGTGCCGGTGTAGCAGATCTCGTCGATTCTCACATCGGAGATGCACAAGAAGTCCTAAATTCCATAACAGACCCCGTGGATTTTCTACTTCTTGACAATAATTTCGATAACTATTTCCCTTGTTTCAAGGCTATTGAATCCCAATTAACAAATCCAGCAACTGTCTTGGCAGATAACGTTGGAATAGGGGCAGACGCTATGGCAGATTACCTTGAACATGTCCGCACCCATTATGAATCTGAAACCCATTGGTTTGAAATAAACTTGCCATGGGTGAAAAAAGATGCCATTGAGGTAAGTATCTATCGTCGTTAAACTATAATTGTAAGGAGGCACCATGACATACAACTTTATTAGTGTTGCTCGGTTACCTTCCGATGATGATAATGTCGCAATTGCTACACAGAGATTGGATGCAGGAACACAGATTCGTCATAATGAAAACCTGTATTCGTTGTCCCATACAGTATTGGAAGGTCATCGATTCGCTATACAACCTATTGATGAAGGGACACCGTTATTATCATGGGGATTGCCTTTCGGATATGCTTCACAATCTATCACACCAGGCAATTATGTATGCAATCAAAAGATGATAGATTCATTATCAATACGAAATCTGGATTTTGAGTTGCCTACCACTCCTAACTTTACTGACAAGATGGAACCTTATGTTTTGGATGAAACATCATTTATTCCGGGAAAACAGATAGAATATCATAGTGAAGAACGATACTTTCACGGATATAAACGCAACGGAAAGCGTGGAGTAGGAACACGAAACTACATTGTTGTGATGGGTACAACAGCAAGAACATCCGGTTTTGCAAAACGTCTTGCTGACAGATGTTTGGAATCTGCAAATAATTTCTCCAATATTGACGGTATCGTTTCAGTAACCCACACTGAAGGTGGAGAAGACAAAACACCGAATAATATAGACTTGTTGCTACGGACATTGGCAGGATTTACAGTGCATCCGAATATCGGTGCGATACTTCTTGTTGACTACGGCACTGAAGCAGTCACAAATGACATGCTCAACGATTACATGCTACGCGAAGGATATGACCTAAATAACGTCATTCACAAGTTTTTTCGTCTACAAGGTCCTTTTGATACGAACTTAGCAAGAGGAAATGAGATTATCAATGGATGGTTAGACACAGTCAACAATTTCTCACGTACAGAACAATCATTAGAACATCTTAAGATTGCTTTGCAATGTGGTGGATCTGACGCATTTTCAGGTGTTTCAGGTAATCCGTTGGCTGCTTATGTGGCAAAAGAGGTAATCCGTTATGGTGGATGTGCCAACCTCGCAGAAACCGATGAACTCATCGGTGCGGAGGAGTATCTTCTCCAGAACGTCAAAGATTTACAAACAGCACAGAAATTCCTCAACACTATAGAGACATTTAAGGAACGCGTTGGATGGCATGGTCATTCGGCAGAAGGAAATCCTTCTGGTGGAAATAACTTCCGAGGTCTATATAATATCGCCATAAAATCTATCGGCGCAGCAATGAAACGGCATCCTGATGTCTGTCTTGACCATGTAATCAAATATAGTGAGTTAATGGACAAACCGGGATACTATTTTATGGATAGTCCAGGAAACGATTTAGAGAGCATTGCTGGACAGGTGGCATCCGGTTCAAATATGATCTTCTTTGTCACTGGAAATGGTTCAATTACAAATTTCCCCTTTGTTCCAACAATAAAGATTGTTACAACAACAGATCGCTACGAAATGCTTGAAAAGGACATGGATGTAAATGCTGGAGCATATCTTGACGGAACACCGATGGATCAACTCGGTGAAGCGATGCTTAATCAGACAGTAATTGTCGCATCGGGAGAACAGTCAGTAGGAGAAAAGGCAGGACATTCACAAGTTTCTCTGTGGAGGGATTGGAAACAAACCGGTCCCACTGATTTAACACCTTTCCTTGAAACATCCAAAGTCCTGTCTGGTGAACCAGTGCAGATTGCATTAGAGGATAAAGTTGAGAATCAAACTGAATACACATTTCGCGCTTTTCAGACTGCAGACGGCTGTCGGAGTGATCAACTCGCGCTCATCTTACCAACAAGTCTCTGTTCTGGTCAGATTGCTCAGATGATTGCACATCGTTGCAACAATGAAGGTATTGGAAAGACACAGGGTATTTCCCGTTTTGTTGCACTTGCACATACAGAAGGATGTGGAGTGTCAGGGGGACGTTCCGAAGAGATATACACTCGCACTATGATCGGACATCTGACACATCCGACAGTAGCGATTGGTTTGTTACTGGAACACGGTTGTGAGAAAACACATAATGACCATGTCCGATATGAAATTCAGAAACTGGGTATCTCACCTGAACATTATGGTTGGGCAAGTGTACAGTTGGATGGCGGTATTGATGCAGTAATTGAGAAAGTTAATACTTGGTTTTCCGAACAAATCGCTAATCAGTCAAATATTCCTATTGTTGATGCAGGACTGGAACATCTATGCATCGGGATAACTTCTACTGGTAAATCAACTGAAAATTTATCGCTATCGCTTTTGCGTGTGATAAGTTCAATCGTTTCTGCGGGTGGAACGGTCGTTGTCCCATCAAACGCTACATTCTTGTCTGAATCTCTTGCTTCAGCACCAACGTTGGCGTATGGTCAAAAGGTTCTAAAAAGCGGTTTTCACATCATGGAATCTCCAACCTATCAACCAACAGAGACATTGACAGGATTGAGTGCGACAGGTATAGAAATGGCACTGGTACACATCATCGGGGCACCCTTACAATCGCATGAAATGGTACCACTACTCCAAGTTTCAACAGATGCTGATACAATTGTCAAATATGGTGAGGATATGGATTCGACATCAGTTGATATTGATGAGATGTTGACGTTAATTATGGAGGTTGCCTCGCGAAGATATACACCTAAGTTACACAGTAAGGGAAACACTGATTTTCAACTGACTCGTGGATTGTTAGGAGTTTCAATGTAATTTGGAAAGTATTACATTTTGACTTTCAAATTCGGAATCTTCTTACGAAGCCGATACACAGGAGATTTATCTTGTATTGGATTCCCTATTATCCCTAAATCACTCAAATTCATTAAGTTCTCAACTACACTTATATCCTTAATCTGATTATATGAGATTAATAAACTGGTTAACTTCGTCAAATTTTTAAGCGGGGAAACATCACTAATGCGGTTGGATACAAGCCATAAATCAGTGAGTTGTGTCAAACTTTTTACCGGTGTAATGTCACTAATCTGATTTGAGTCCAACCATAACCCAGTAATTTCAGTTAAGTTTTTAAGTGGGGCAATGTCGCTAATTCTACCGTAAGTAAGTGATACGACTTTTAGTTGTGTTAACTCGGTAAGTGGGGATAAATCGCTTATATGACTATTTGAAATTGATAAATTCGTAAGGTGTTTTAAATCACTTAATGGCGAAATATCAGTGATTTGACAATTAGAGATTGATAGTTCGGTGAGCTGTATCAAATCTTGTAGCGGTGTAATATCTTTGATTTGATCACCACTAATCTCCAATTTTGTAAGTTTCGTCAATCTCACAAGTGGAGCCAAGTCTGCAATTCGGTTCATGCGTAGGTTTAAATCTGTGAGTTGCACTAAGTCTGCTAAAGGTGTTATGCTTGTAATTTGATTCCTATCAAGTTGCAGACTTATTAAATTCCTCGCATTTTCAAGTCCTGATAATCCTGTAATTCCTGCATTCGGTGCTGTCAGCGTTATTAATTCGTCCAAATCCTTTTGAAGTATGGATTCGTTTGAATCTATACCAAGTGTAGTTCTTATTGCCTCAGCCAAATTCGGATCGGGGATGTCTATTGGTTGTGGTGAACAACTTAGGCACAGGATGATGATAGGGAGAAATTGGTAGAAATGTTTCATTTAAGGTATTATCATCATTGAAATTGGTGTATCAGTTTATGATGCCTCGATTTTTTTCAGGAATAATGGTGGTTCAACAATCTCAACGCCAAATTCAAATAAAGCTCGTTTAAGTGCGGCATCATCTATGAGATCATTGTCTGTTGATACCAAGAATTGGACTCGTCCAGACACAGCACAATCTATGAACATATTATCAGTAGAATCCCGGCATAATTCAAATGTAGAAGTAATCTCAACAATACTTGCTTGGTGCAGAAGTTCAATCAGATTATCTACTTCGTCCAATTTATACTGATATTTTCTTCGAATCTTAGGACGGGATAAGACATTTTTCACTTCATCAATTATAGCGAAAGATAAAACTAAGACGAATCGTCCCGCTTGCCAAAGTGATAATAGATGGTTAGGAAGGTTTCCTTTCTGAATAAGAGCTCGAACAAATAAGTTCGTATCAAATGTTGCGCGGTAAACGCGCCACCGCTGTTCATTCTCGTTCACGTCTTACCTCTGCAAGTGCATCCTCAAAATCACGTATCACTTCTTCCTCTGGTGTGTCCGCAAAAGCATCGTGAAAACTTGCCATAGTGCTATCCCATTCCTTCTGAATCTGCTTGCGACCACTTTCAACTTCAGCGCGAAAATCCGAAACAAGACCATGCCACGTAGTATGCACAGTTGATTCTCCATCTGGAATATCATGTGCAAAATATATTTTGTCAGTAAAATCGTTTTCTTCAACAACATATTTAATGTGTTGAACAAGATTATTATTTTTTGACTTTGATGTCGAAACGTCAGTAACAAAAACTATATAATCATCTTGCTTAAGGTAGAGTTGGATCGCTTTTTTCAAACTGTCGTCCAATGGCGCACCTTTTTTGTGGCACTTGCGGAGGGCACTTCTTCCAACTGTTCGGATTGCCATGTGTCCAAGCTGGCGTGATTTAAAAAACTCATCCTCCAAAAATTCAACTGCATTGGTACCATTGTCCGACTCAACGTTCCATATCCTGATACTTATCATACCGGTTCCTCCATCAGGTCTTGTAGCAGTTCACTATCAAAAATGGCACTTCCAATTCCGAAATCCCCAATCCAGCCATCAAGTGCTTCTCGTTTGTCCTTGATTTCCTCAAGATTAATTACCTCTGTGCCAAGTCCAGAGCGGTTTCGTAACAGCAAAACACCGAGGGAATCTGATAATGTATCTGGACTAAATGCATCAAGAAGTTGCGAACTATGGGTTGTAATAATTACCTGAGTTCGTTCTGCAAGTTTTTCAAGGGCATCAGCAATGTGTTTTAATGCACCTGGGTGCAGATTGCGTTCAGGTTCCTCAATAGCAATAAGCGATGGTAATTCCGATTGGTTCAGCAGGATGTAATATGCAAGAAGTCGTAATGTGCCATCAGATGCTCTTTCTAAAGGAATTCTATTCTCACTCCCATCTATGAGGTAAAGATTGTTATTCTCGTTGCTAATATGACAGTCTATACGAAAATTCGTAGAAGCAGCGAGCGATTCATTAACGTTAGTAAATAGTTCTATGTCATTTTCGTGTAAATAAATGAGTAAATTTGTTAGTGTCAAACCTTCATCATCGAGTTTTGGAGGTTTGCTAAACCATTGTGGAGGATGTGGCATAACCGGATCTATTCCAAAAGGTAAGGAAAGGAAAGATCCTCTAATGACTTCTGGTTTAAAATCATAAAAAGACCATTCTTTCAAAAATTCTGTTAGTGTATTAGTAATTGACTTGTTTCCATCATTACTATTGGAACTCAAAGCAAGTTTATTTGATTTGTATATTTTCTCATTTTCACCATCTTCATCCCAAACCTTTCCAAATCCCTTCTGCATTGAGATGATTAGTACATCATTAACTATTAATTTTTCGAAGGAAAAACTGTTAACATCAGATGCTTGGATTTTCAGCTCATATTGAAGTTGCATTTTTTTTATGTTTACGTTTAACAAGTAAGAAATATAGTCTATTTCACCTGACCAATGACGATTTTTGATTACTTCAACAGTAGGGGGCGTTTCTACAATTATCATCCTGTTGAAAAGACTCAATGCATTCAAAACATTTGACTTCCCACTTGCATTCGGTCCAACAAGCACTGTCAAAGGCTTAAACGGAAGCGTGACATTACGCAAACTCAGGAAGTTTTTGATATGAATTTTTTCTAAAAACGCTTTCCGTTCGGACATAGATGTCCACCTCCTTTACTTACAATGTAATTATACATTTGCATCTTGTATTTGTCAATGAATACACTTGTAATTGCATCCTACACTATACAATACAATGAAGGAATGGACTGGTACAAGACATACCTCACAAAAAGGCAGATCTCGCGGGAGATAAAGTTAAACAAAACTCTCCACGAATATACTTGACAATATTGAATAATTCATCGCTATGGATCAACCTTCTTATACAATACAATCTCACCATCACGAATAGTGTGGAGCAATAGACTTTTGACAGGATGTCTATTTTCATCAAAATGTGAAATAGTAGATGCCCCTTGATAGTCAGTGACTTTAGTTAATTCATCTCTTATTTCAGTGGTATCAAGTGTCCCTGCATTTTTTATAGCGATCCCCAAAAGAGACATAGCATCATATCCCCACGAAGCCGGACCATCGGGTTGTTCCTTATACATTTCAGTGTAAGCTTCTACAAACGGGGCTGCATCAGGTGATTCAATGCTAAAGTCTCTTGTGAAAAAAGCACCTTCTAAAGGGGTGTTGTCATCTAATACACTGAATAATTCATCGGGAATATCCCATGCGTTTGTCCCTATGAAAGTTGCTGTTATACCTATTTCCCTTGATCTCGCTGCCAGTAATGGCACTTCAGGGATAAAACCAGCGATTAACAAGACATCTGGTGCTGCCTCATTTATATTGGTCAGTTGTACATCAAAATTCCTATCCCCGTGTGCAAAGTATTCGGTAGCAACAACATCACCACCAAGTCCCTTAAAATTGGCTTCAAAGGCATCTGCAACTGCATTAGAATAAACATCACCTTCTTGTCGTATTGTTGCAGCGGTTTTTGCGTTTAGTTCGTTTGGGTCAATGGCAAATTGTGCTGTTGTCGCCCCCTGTATTGATGAAGGAGCAACAGCGATAAATACATATTCACCTGTAGCTGTTACCTTATGTCCTGATGAACCGGTAATAATGGGTGTTTTGAGTTTAGTAACAACGGGTCCAACCTGTGTTGAATTTGTAGAAAGCAGAGGACCTAAAATAGCAATAACTTCCTCCTGTTCAATTAGTGTTTTTGCAATTCTAACGCTTTCGTCGGGATCTGGAAAATCACGCATTCCCTGATTATCCATCACTATAAATTCAACTTGCATTCCCAATAATCCACCATTCTCATTAATTTGAGTCTTAGCAAGTTCCGCACCTTTTGTAAAACTTGGCGCAAGTCCGGAGGGTTGTATGATTCCAACCTTTATAGTTGAGGCTGCTTCGGATGTAATTACCTTGCTTACATTTTCACAACCTGAAAGTGACATTCCAATAAGAAATAGTAAGATTAAACCATAGAGAGGAATAGTTTTCATCTTCAATTGTTGACTCCTTTGTTAAAGTAAAAGTTTTCTGCTACAACAAACCTGTCATTCGTTTCTCGTGACCTATAGATAAGCGATATTGAATCCACTTCATACTTGATCGGTTTCCATTCGTTTTGAAGTCTTTGCTTTGCATCATTGATATCTCTATGTTGAAATTGTCCGACTGAAAGGTGTGGGTTAAACCCACCAGAGAATCTTGCTGTGTCGTCGTAGTCAGGCAGATGTTGGATGAGCTTACCATGTAAATTAACAACGTTGTTTTTGGGTTCAGGGATAAGGAATAGAGTACAGGATTTCCTGTGGTGAAAAGCATTAAATGATGTAAGTGTTACAGTAAACGGTAATGTCTGTTGTGCAGCTGCCGATAGTAATGGTATTACCTCTTGAAACTTATCCTGTGGGGCAAACGGATAGAGTAGAGTTATATGAGGCATCCAACGTATATAGTTGCGATCATGTTTCTTGCGTATGTTTTGTATAGGTGATTGAATAGATTCTGATGGGATGAGAACTACGGCTGTAGTGTGTGTTTTGTCCGACATTTAGTCAATTACTATCAATTACTGAGAGATTAAGCCTTGACACTTGCACCACCATCAACGAGTAAGGAAGTGCCTGTAATCCATTCTGCCTCATCTGATGCGAAGAATACTGCTGCACGTCCAATGTCTCTGGGTAGACCTAAACGTTGCATTGGCGTTTTTTCTAATGATGACTCTATCTGTTCTGGAGTTAGATAATCTTGGATTGCTGTCTCAATGTATCCCGGACAGATTGCGTTTACGGTTATTCTGTCTTTACCTACCTCTAAAGCGGTATCTTTAACCATGTTGACAACAGCAGCTTTTGCAGATGCGTAAGCAGGTCCCGCACCTCCACCAAAAGCATGGACAGATGCGATTTGGATTATCCGACCAAAATCTGACTTTTTTAAGTGGGGAATAGCAAGTTTCGTTGTTATAAATACGCCACGTAGATTTACACTTACTACCTTGTCCCATTCAGATATAGTAATATCCTGTGAACTGCCAGGAATATGGATGCCAGCATTATTCACGAGGATATCCAATCCACCGAAGTTTTCCACCGTTCGATGAATCATCTGCTCTACCTGATTCTCGTCTGAAACATCGGTTTTGATGTAAATTCCTTTTGCTCCTAATTTCTCCACTTCCCGCACTGTGGTGCTGGTAACATCCTTTTCGTGATACTTTCCTTGTAGTGGGGTTTCCTGTGTATCCGCAACGGCAATATATGCACCTTCGCGTGCAAATTCAAGCGCAATTCCACGTCCTATACCCGAACTTCCTCCTGTCACGATACAGATTCGGTTTTTGAGAAGCATATATTCTTTCCTTAAAATATGTCTCTTAGAAGAAGGAACGTCCAAGCGAATTCCCTGAACCAAACGCATTATACGGCACACCAGCAGGCAATGTGTGAAGACCCCATGTATCAGTAGTCGCATCAAAACCCACACCCATAGAAACTGCGGTTTCACCAATTAAGTTAACCTGAAATGTGAAGTCTTGTCGAACGTTATCAAACGGTGGATCCCGTTTAATACCAACACGACTCCACGAAATACGCAAATTCCAATCGTGTAAGTTGCGATTGATACTGACACGTTGAGAATAAAACTGTCCTTCAATCGGATAATATATGAGATTAAAATCCAATTCAAGATCTTTGCTGAATCTGTACCGTCCATTAGCAGTCATTGTTCGGGAGGCACGTAGCGAAGTATGTCGTTTGCTGAAGGAATTGCCAAAACTTACATACCAACTTTTACGTGTATATCTTACATTCGTCCGCACGCCAACCATCTTGAATCTTTGTCCATCCTCTGGATGTGGATTTGGGTCGTGAGTTACACGAAAGGTCATATTTAGATTCCGACTCGGAAGAGGAACAATCGTAAAATCACTTTCTATAGGTTCATATTTACGTCTATATAACGATTCAAATTCCGTAAAATCAGCTGTTAAACGAGTATCAAAATAGAAAATACGATGGGCAGATTGACTTCGTCTGGTTTTTATTTCAAAATTTGTATTGAAGTTATATGTGAGTCTTTTACGCTCGTAGAAGTAAGTACTCGGACCAAATGGGTAAAGATTATTATCCTTATCAATAGGAGGTTGATAGTCAAATGTAAGTGAATTTTGAAACTCATGTCGCAATTTTCTAACACTTGGAATTAGTTTAATATTATAAATTCGGAATAATGTGTTTGTTGCTGTGGTTCTAACACTATACACACCACGAATAATGTTCTTATTTTTATCCTGATCTTTTGCATGCCATATAGCGTTTGTATTGAGACTACCACTTAATTTAATCTCGCGTAAAGGACTAATCAGTAGATTAGATTGTTTACGAAGATCAAACCCTAAATCAAATGTTTGAAGAAATACATTTGTCTCTTCTCCGTGCTTACCACGGTAAGACTGTCTATAGAAGTTACCAAATTCCATATCCAGATCAAAACTTGTATCCTCAAGGGTAGGAAAAGCAAGAAGCGAGAGAATCGGTTTATCTGACTTCAGTTTTTCGGAGACAACTACCAACCCATCGTTAACGGTTTCAAAAACTGGAAGTCTACTAAACCGCATCCTTGAGAAGTTAACTGTCAATTGCGGTAATTTTTGTAGCGCAGTATTCTTCTCACCAGTAAGATCATATACATGCCGAACTTCAAGTCTACTTGTTATATCCCCGATGGTTTCTGAGGAATATTTGAGATTACCATCTTCATCAACGTCTCTATCACTTGCAGCAGAAACTGCTGAACCGTATGTCAATATACCAAAAGTATTCAGGGAAGACTCACTCTGAAGTCCTAATTCTTCTTTATAATGGATGGCGCGCCACGCAGTCCGACCAACAAAACTCAGAGGTCGACGTCCTGCTTGACGACTATCCCATGGTGTGTAAAATGATTGTCTATGTCCCCAACGCATATTCCAACGCCTACCGATACGTGTCGCGTCCTGTCTACTAAAGGAATACTCATCTGCACCATATAGATATACATCACCATAATAACTACGTTTCTTATCAACTTTGATGAGTCGGAACGATTTATCTGTCTTCAAAACGCGACTATACTCACCAGCATATAAACTCTGTGCTTCTGAGGCAACTTGCCTTGGGTCTTGCCATCGTCCACGATAACCGTGTTTCCGATAGACATTAATCTCCTCTTCTTCATCTTCATCTTCATTAGCACCCTCTCCAACGGCTGTTTCTTCCTGTGCTGAGGCTTCCTCTACCTCAGTTACATCCTCAGTAATCGGTTCCTGTAAAGATTCATCTGTATTCTCTGTTGACACAGGTTGTGTCGGATTATCTACATCAGTAGAATCCTCAGATGTCTCAGGAGTAGTTGTCTCCTCTTTTTTACTCGGTGGTGCATATACCTCTGCTTCAAAAGTCTTCCATTCTGCTTCAAACTGTTCCGCAAGCTCCTCAAATTCTGGGGTTTCATCCTTTCTGATTAACTGGAAGATATATAGACCTTCAGGAGAAAACACAGGACTACGGGGAGTTACATCACCAGGTTTTTCCAACCGTCTCACAGAATACTGCCAACCGGTATTCATTTCATTCAGTGGTAATCCGTTACCTTCATTTATTTCGGATAATGTTACTTCTGAAAACTCATCATCAAGTTGCTCAAAAGTCTCTCCTGCAATGGCACGTTCATGAATTTTATCTGCAACAGTCCGTACCGATTCTTGTGTTTCATCGCTTGCAGAAATTGCAATATCAATCCGTCGGAGTCTTACCTCTCGGACACCGTAAATATCAAGCACACGTTCCACTTTGAGAATATGATATGCAGATTCTGTTCTTAATACTGAACTAACTTCACCCTCTTTGAGTGAAAACGCAGCTTCTTCTAAGATTGGATCAAGTAATGGATCTCCCTCTTTATCTACTTCACCTTGTGCGATGAAACCCATATCACCACCATCGTAACGTGTGTCTGTATGATCAGATTCTGATTGAGCAATTTGTGTAAAGTCAGCGTTTTCCTCATTCAATTGCACAAGGATATTATCTGCCTGTTCCTTTGCTCGTGCAGCATCTTCGTCGGTAATAGTATATTCCAGAAAAAGTTGTTTAAGCCAGTATCTGTCATATTTTCCTTCAAGTCGATCATAGATTTCTTTCGCCTTTTCTTCCAATTTTGTACGTTGTGCAGGCGTAGCATCTGGAGGAATAGGAATATGAATCTCCTTGAATTGTGTGTCACTAAATCGATATTTTCCTTCAAAACCGTATCCTTGTCCTCTTCGTGCGCTTCTATCGTATATGAGTGCACCATCATAACGTCTTTGACGCGATAATGGCAAAATTATACCGATATTAGGTCCTTGATAACTATCTGTACCCACTCTTACGATAATCTTTGCCACCTTGTCTTTGCGTAAATCGCGCCGAATTACTGGAAAATAAAAGAGAGGAATTCCACCTATACGTAATACTATGTGCTTGGCAATCATCTCTTGGTTCATCTTAATTATAACTTCAGAGACACTAAAGTGATAATGAGGATATTTCAGCGAACAAGTCGTGAGACTACCACCACGTATATAGGATCTATTATCCTCTATTTTGAATACTTCACTCCCACCAAAGTACCACGGATCGCTAAATGTATAACCGTTTCTCGCAATCCCCTTTTTGGTTTCAAGATTAAATACAAGTTCATCGGAATAAGTTTCCTCATTACCCACCTTAAGATATACATTACCAGAAGCACGCATTATATTCTCGTTGAAATCTGCCCAAACATGATCTGCACGTAGCACTACATCGTCAAATTTGATGAGGGCATTTCCATGTATTTGCACGAAGTTATCCTGCAGAATTACTTCATCACCATCACCAAGCACTGTATCAGGATCAGGAACCATATTTTCAGGATTTAATGCTTCGCTCGCAGAATTGGCAGATTGATCTGTATCATCAGAAGGCTGTATTGGTTGGGTTTGTTCGTCTTGCTGAGATTCCTGAGCATCAATAATAGACGGATTTAATGACAATAAGCAGACTAATCCTACGAAAGTCAACAAAAGACTACAAGTAAGCCTGCTTATGGTATGACGATTATCTGCTATTATGAATCTGTGATATAGTATCTGGAACAGATTTGATGCGACAGGTTTTATTTTATGAATAGGTAGGTTATCATCGTTTCTCTGCACAGATTTCTCACTCATACAATTCTATGTTAGTTGTCCTTAGATATTTGGGTAGGTACCGCTTCAGGTTTTATTTTTATATATGCATTTTCCATCAGGGAATCGGTATAGGCTGTCCACTCTTTTTCAAAGAGTTGTTGACGGAGAATACCAATTATTTGTAGCTTTTCCTGTCCTGTTAATTCAGGAACTATTCGGTCTTCAACTTTGAAAATGTATATACCTGTTTCAGTTTCAAACGGTTTGCTAAATTTACCAACTTCAAGAGATTCTACAATTTCTCGGATTTCTGGATTTAGAGTAGTAATGGTAAGTATGCCAATGTCTCCACCCTTCTCCTTCGTTTCTGAGTCATCGGAGTATGTCTTAGCAAGTTCCGTAAACTCCTCTCCCGCTTCCAATTTTTTGACTATCTCTTCAGCACTTTCTTGGGCAGCCTGCATCTCCTCATCACTAAAAATGTAGGGAACAGTTACATGCCTAAACATTATTTTATCATCACTTCGGGTTTCAACCATGAACACATGAAATCCATCATCACCTTCAATTAATTCACTTATTTCTCCATCTTTAAGTTTAGCAAGGGCAGTTAAATACACATTGGGAAATGTAAGAATTTCAGCAGGTGTGGTTTCAATGAGTACACCAGCTTGAGCACTGGTCTTATATTTGGCAGCGATGCGTTTCGCTATGTTCTCAAATTGTGTTTTATCTAATCTAATCTCTTCAAGTGTTGTTTTGGCAGTATCATAAGTTTGCTTTTTATTAGATTCACTCGGTTTAAATGCAATGAAGATTTGACGTAAACTTATTCTATCTGCTTTAGTTGGAAGTTTATCCCTGTTTTCTTCATAAAATTTTTGGACATCACTATCCCGTACTTGTAGACGAGGTAATATTCTACCCATGACAAGTTTTTCTGTCATCAGGTTCCGTTGTAGTTGTTCACGAAAAGCAATAAGAGTTAAACCATCACGATTAAGTAATTTTTCGAATTCTTCATCTGATGGAATTTGGTATTGTCCCTTAAGTTTGTTAATCTGCTCTTCAATTTCAACGTCTGTCACCTGAACTTTCAAGGTTAACGCAGCCTCTAACAACAGCATTTGACGGATAAGCCTATCCAGTAGGTCACCACGCTCTTTTTCTGCCTCTATCAGTGCTTCTCGTTCACTGTATCCTTCAACCTGTTGAAGTTCAAATGCGCGCTGTTTAACCAATACATCAAGTCGACGTTTCGTAATGACATCATCGTTGACGTAGGCTATTATTCTATCAAATATCCTCGCATCGCAAGGCAATATAATGCTGAAAACAACAATTAACATTACCAAGGCTAAAATAAATGATTTAGGATTCATGTGTGCACCTCCGATGTTGGAACATTAATCACTGAATGATTTAAGGCAATCTGTGATGAATTTGCGTATGTATCAGTATTGCGGGGCACAACGACCCCGCATTTGTAAAAGTAAATATATAATAAACTGGTCTACTACAAACACAGCAGAATATGAATCTATTCCTCTGGAACAGTTTCCTTTGAAGGAGTTTCAGATTCCTGTTCGGGTTCTGCAGGTTTATCCTCTGGAATTCTGTCAATGAAAGTTTTCACTTCAGCCCGTTCCCTAAGCTGCATTAACCATTCTTTCATCAGAGAGTCACGACGTTCACGTTCAGTTTTTCTAACAACGTTTTTACGGACTTCCGGATCATCAAATGGTCTTTGAAATGCATCCCTTTCTTCCTTCTTAACAAACATCATGAAATATTTTTCACCTTGCACCTCAACTTCAATAACTGATGGATGAAGTGTCTCAAGTTCTGCTTCAAAGGCAGCATCCATGAACGGTTCAGTGCCAGTAGGATATGTGTTCTTGCCAATGTAATCAGTATCACCTGGTGCTGCGGGGTTGGCACCGGGTCCAACTAATTCTCCTCTATCAGAAAGTTCTTGTGCAGCCACAGCAATGTCTTTACCTGCTTTTAACTCTGCAAAAACTTCATCTGCACGTTCTTTATTCTGTAACGTGATACACATCAGCTTAACCTGTGCCGGTCGCATATAATCCTCTTTGTGTGCATCATAATATTTCTTATAATCAGCTTCATCCAAAACAAGTTTATTATCAACTTCCTGTTCAGTAATCCTTTCAATCATTAAATCCTGAAGATAATCTCTTACTTTCTTGAGTATTTCTTCATCTTCATTGAGTTTCATGTCTTTCGCAAGACTTAGGATTAGACGGCTTTCTGCCATGAGAAGCATGTATTCTTCAAGTCCAGCTTTGTCCTTGTACTGACGCTGTTTGTATTCTGGAAGTTCGCTGATCTCCTGCATCATCTCTTCAAGTGTGATGCGGTGTTTCCCTTCCCATTCAAATTCTGCTATGACAGTTCCATCCGCGCCAATTGCTTTGTCACCACAACTTAAGATGAAGGGAAACGTGGCAAGAATAGCGAATAGTAAGATTATTGACAGACTTCTATATTTTAACATTCATTCTACCTCCTTGTGGTAATGGTTGGAGTTATTTGTCTGATGTTTCTGATTCTTCTTCAGGTGTTTCTGGTTGAACGGGTTCTGGAATGTTCTCAGGATATGTCTTCAACTTGGCTTTTGCCGTGATTTCATCCACCCATTCGATAATACGTTCACGTTTCGCTGTCCGTTCAACTTTCCTTTCAACATCAGATTTAACTTCCTCAAAATCTTTCTGTCGCTCAGGTTTCTGTTCCTCTTTGCGGAAAATTAGGTAATATGTAACATCATCCACATCTGTTTCAAACACAGAATCAGTCATTTCCCCATTTTCCATTTCAAAGACCGCATCAATGAATTCAGACCAACTTGGAGAAGCATTTTTTCTAAAGAAACCCGTGTTGCCAGGATCATCTTGACTCATGCCTGGACCGTTTGCGAATTTCTTATCTTCAGTTAGCTTCTTAGCTGCCTCTACAATGTCAGTGCCAGCTTTTATTTGGTCTAAAGTTTCATACGCTAAATCTTCGTCATCAAGTGTAATACAGGTGGCACGTACTGTTGCATCCTCGATGTACTCAGACATGTGTGCCTTATAATATCCTTGTAAGTCTTCGTCCGTATAAGAGACTTTCAAATCAACTTCTATTTCGGTAAGTTTTTCCACCATCAGTTGATGTGTATAGTCTTCTAATTTATCAAGATGATCTTGCAGTTTATCAAAACCCTCTTCTGTTGCTTGGAGTAGTTTAAGTCTCTTGTCAATATAGTCTTCTAAATATTCTGCTTTACCCTCTTTAGTCGCATAGTTGCGTTGTCGGTAAGTCGGTAATTCCGCAATATCCGCCTCCAAGTCTGCCAGTGAGATTTGATGCAATTCACCATTCCACTTATATTCTGCTATAATGATTTGACTCTTGTCAACTTCACCCTCAGAAGATTCATGGTTGTCCGAACTGACAAGTGACCATGTGAGAAGGCATGCTGTAAAAACAACTGCAACAACACATAATATTTTTTTCACTTTGAATTTCTCCTTACTTTAATATCGGTTAGATTTACTCATACCGATAAGATATTTAATCAGATACAATAAACATAGTCAATATTCGTTGCAATTCGACTAATAATTCTTTTCCAGTTAATTTTTCAATACTAATCAATAGTTGAGCTGGCGGTCGTAGTTGTAGACGTGGATTATTGGATACTGTCTCCACAAATTCTGTTACATCTATTCGAGGATTATGTTCATCAAATGTAACTTTAACCTTATCTCCGCCAGCAACAATAGCTGTTATTCCTAATTTCTGACAAAGTTGTTTGATTGTTGATACTTCTAAAAGCATAGCCACTGGTTCCGGTATGTCTCCATATCGGTCTTTAAGTTCGTTAGTAAGACCCTGCTTCTCTTTATCACTTTTTAGTGCAGATATTTTCTTATATAAAGATATTTTCTGGCGACTGTCGGGTATATAGTCATCTGGCAGAAATGCTTCAATAGGTAAATTAATACTGGTTTCAATTTCTTCCTCAACCTTTTCACCCTTCAATTTTCGGACTGCATCATCAAGTAGTTTACAGTAAAGTTCATAACCAATATTTGTAATATGACCATGTTGTTGTGCACCAAGTATATTTCCAGCACCACGTATTTCTAAATCTCTCAGCGCAATTTTAAAACCTGAACCAAGATCGGTAAATTCTTCTATGACACGAAGACGTTTCTGTGCATTCTCAGTAATCGGTTTATCCTGCGGGTAAAATAGGTATCCAAAAGCCTGTTCGTCTGCACGTCCAACCCTACCACGCAATTGATATAATTGTGCTAAACCAAATGCATCCGCACGATTTATCATAATGGTATTTACGTTAGGAATATCTAATCCAGATTCAATAATCATCGTACAAACAAGTATATCATGCTTATGACGGACAAACTCTAACATAACATTTTCCAATTCGCGTTCTGGCATTTGTCCATGTGCAATAGCAACACGTGCATCAGGAACAAGTTCCTGTATGGTCTGCGCAATAATTGAGATATTCTGGACTCGGTTGTGGACAAAAAATACTTGTCCATTTCGCGATAACTCATTCATTATAGCATCTTTGATTACTTTAGCATTATATGGTAGCACCTGCGTCTGAATCGGTAATCGATTCGCAGGAGGAGTATTGATAATACTAAAGTCTCTAATGCCAACAAGCGACATGTGTAGTGTGCGGGGAATCGGGGTCGCAGTAAGCGTAAGTACATCTACAGTCTCTTTATACTGCTTGATTTTTTCCTTATGTTTTACACCGAAACGATGTTCTTCGTCAACAATTAGCAATCCAAGATTATCAAACGTAACAGATTCTGACAATAATGAATGTGTACCGATAACGATATCAACGGTGCCATCCTTAAGTTTCTCTTTGACAGATTGTATCTCCTTACGACTACGAAAACGGTTTAGCATCTCAACTTGGATAGGAAAAGAGTTGAACCTTTTTTCAAAGGTATCATAGTGTTGTAGCGCAAGGATTGTCGTTGGAACAAGAAGTGCAACCTGTTTTTCCGCCATGACAGCTTTAAACGCTGCACGCAATGCTACCTCTGTTTTACCGTAGCCAACATCACCACACACTAACCGGTCCATCGGTTTTTCCGTTTCCATGTCAGCTTTTACATCTTCTATAGCTTGGAGTTGGTCATCTGTTTCTTGAAATGGGAAAAGTGCTTCAAATTCGCTTTCCCAAGGCACCTCTGTTGGAAATCTATAGCCTTCATTTGCTTGTCGTGCTGCGTATAGTTTCAACAGTTCCTCTGCCATTTCCTCTACTGCAGCTTTGGCACGTTTTTTCCTGTTCTGCCAAGATTTTCCTCCAAGATAGTCTATATTCGGTTCATAAGACTCATCTTTATTGCCGATATATTTTTGCACCATATCAACTTGATACGTTGGCACATATAAACGATCCTCTTCTCTATATCTTAGGATAAGAAAATCCTGAGATTGACCATCTATATCCATACGTCGAATGCCTTCGTAAATAGCGATACCGTGCATCACATGAACAACATGGTCACCAACCTTCATATCAACTAAACTCAAGATTGGGGCACCGCTATTATATCGTTTTGGAGTAACAGAACGTCGTTGTCGGTTTCCAAAAATCTCATTTTCAGATAGAAGAACTATTTTGAGTGAATCACTTAAAAAACCTTCAGAGATATAACCTACTGAGACAAAAATTTGCTCAGGCGGTAGATCTCGTTCAATTAACATTTCCAACACACGCTTGGACTGTTGTGGTGTTTCGCAAAAGACATGGACAAGATAATTTCTTAATGTCCACCTTTTGATGTGATCAATAACCATCTGATAGTTGCCCCTACCCAGACCAAGCGGTTTAATGTCAAAATGTGGTTCAAATATATCTTTATCATGATTAGCATCAGTAACAACCTTCTTTTGTTCACGATCTGAGGTCTGTGATGCTAAAGAGATATGAATGTTAGTATACCGTTCCAATTGAGACTCAAGTAGGTTGACAGGAACAAGCAGATTATCAGGAGTCGGTAGAAGTTTTCCCTCTTCTGTTTTCCGGTCATAAATCTCTTGTAGCTGTTCTCGCATCATTTCAACTTCTCGTTTTTGCCAACCAGGTTCAACAAATACAGCAACTGTGTTTTCAGGAATATAGTCTGTCAATATATCAGTTTGTGGGTATAGCATTGAAAGGAAGACTTCAACACCGTCAATTTCTATCGGTTCTTCTCCACTGGATTTAATGTTTTCTACCTTCTTACTTGCAATGAAGTTTTCAAATCTACTGGTCATCTCCCGAATATGATTGATAAAATCTGGATGATTATCCTCCTGATCCATAAGTTGTTCCGTTTGTGATTTCCAATGTGAAATAGAAACATCAGCAAGACATACTTCTGTCATTGGTGTAATAGGTAAGGAATTTACCTTTTCTATAGACATTTGGGATGTAGGATCAAACAGACGGATTTCATCAAGTTCATCACCAAAAAAATCGAGACGAACCGGTGCTTCGGATGTCAACGGAAATACATCTACAATATCACCCCTATGTGCAAATTCTCCCTTCACCTCAACAAGATCAACCTGTTGGTATCCGCTTCGAACCAGAAATGTAATTATTTCTTCAAGTTCAACTTCATCACCTATATTCAGTGTTCTACATGCTGAAGCTAACGTTTGATGTGGTGTAAGTCTGTAGGATAATGCCCGAATCGTTGTAAACACAACATTTCGTGATTGAACCTTGAAGGTTTTATCTAAGTGATGCTGACATTTGGTGGCAATCAGGGAATGAAGACACTGCATACGCGAAACTGAGATATTTTTTGTAGGTGAAATCCCTTCAAGTAACGTATTTTGCCAAGAAGGAAAGAAATGCAGATCGTTGTGTAATGATGCTAACTCCGAATTGAGTTCTTTATCGTATAAGTTACGAAATGAGCGTGCTTCTTCTAATGCCTGCTCCGCTTCACGATGTGTAGGGAATACGACAAGAAAAGACCTATCCGGCAAATCTTCTAATAGTGTTGATAAGAAATAGGAGGATGATGCGTTACGTAACCCTCTAAGGGTTGGAGGGTTCTCACCGTTATTTATGCATTCAACCAGTTTTCGGTATATATCCGTTTTTCGTAAATACTCTAACACAAACCATTCCTTATCGTTCGGCAGTGTAATTAATGTTGCATTGAAAATGTAAGAAACATTATACACATATTGATAATACACCACCGGCGATCTATTTATTTTACAAATTCTCTTTTTTCTAAGTTTGCTTTCATTTTGCCTATTTTAGCTTCCGCTTCAATTCTGACAGGGATATGTCTATTGTCATCAGTCAACCATAATTGATATCCGTGTGATGTAGTTACGACAAGCGTTTTAACACGTCCTAAACCTTTGATTTTTAACTTCTCTCCTTGTGCTACACTGATACTAATTTTCACAACTTTTGCTTTAATTATCAGTGGAAAGAAGTATTTTTTTCCGGGTTCCAATTTCTTACACCGTAGGAAATAAATCATAGAGAGTTCATCTTGTGTGCCAAAAGGTATCTCTATCACTTTTTTCTCATGCTTTTCTGGGTCTTTAGGTTTATTCTGTGAGATCTTTTCATATTCCGCTTTGTCATCCTGAAAATTGATTTCAACGCGTGCAGTATATTTTTTGTCTACCAGTTGATTTCTGAAACTAAGTGGAAAGAACCCTACTGAATTAAGAAAAGTGGATTGCCTATTTTGAAAACGGTGTATTTTTGATGCCACTGACCCTGTTTTTGCTTCAGATGTAATGTGATAAACGCTTTTTCTCTGATACGAAATTTTCTTTTCTATATGGTCAACTCGTTTTCCTGCTGAAACTGGCACCCATGACACCTTAATATTATATGTTAATCTTTCGCCTATTCTAAGGGGTTGATTTGAAACATTATCTACCTCTATAAGCGAAATCTCATTATTTTCTTTGTTCTGTTCAGCACGAACCGCTGAATTTGCTTTTTCAGAAGTAATATCGAAAAGCGGAAAACATACACCTACTATGATACAGATTATAATCAAACACTTAGTATACTTCACACTATCAACTCCAGAGAATCTACCATCTTCCGCGTTATGACTCAATAATCACCAAGATGTATTCCTAAACATGTAGGTATACACCGAAATGCGTAAAACATAAACAATATATAAACTCAGCACCGTAAATATTTACTACGACTAAAATCGGTGAGTAAAAATTAACGTATGCATACCATGTTGTGTTTGTTGCATTTGCACGGAAATTCTTCGATTATTATACGCTTTAGCAGTTTTTGAGGCATCAAGGATATTCCAGACATGCAATCCTATGCCAGTGATAAGAAATAATGTGCCACGGATACTGTGGTCAGTCATTCTGGAGCGGACTTGGTCACTGTCTAAGAAAGTGTTTGTTCGTTCATCAAGGAATCCAGTACGAAATTGGTCATGGTTTCTATAATGAAATGCACGTGCAATATTATAACTGGCAAGAGAAAAGATCCCTATCTCAGCTGTGAGAAAAAGCGTTGCTTTGATATAACTATCAGCATACGCTTGCCCTAATCCGGGCATAGATGCAGATAACAGCGATGCTTTCCGTGAACTACGTGTTGGGTAATATTGTTCAGAATGTCTACGGTAGAGCGGATATGCATCATCTGAATCTGCATCTTGAATATTACGTGTCACCTGTTGATTCGATATTTGCTTCTTTTTAGGAGGAAGATGCTCAATTGCTAATGCATCGATTTGCATATAAAATACTGCTAATAAAGCAATTAACGAAAACAGAAGGTATTTTTTCACTACCTCACCTTTCAGGTTGCACACCGAAATCATGCCCAGTGAATTATGTTCATTGCAATTTAGAATAAAGTTCATTATTTATTTCATGGGCAGTGCTGGTGCTAATTGTATATTTTCAGGATCGGTCTGGTATGCCCAATCAAATTCCACATCGTCTTCAGTGAGTCTACGTACATGTATTTTAGCGAAGTTGCCATCTGGGGTATAAAAGGCATAGATATGACCTTCAATCAATTCTACAAAAAGTGTCGTATAACCAAATTCTGGTACAACATCAATGCCATCAAAGTTCTCATGATAACCTAAATCTTGCATCGCTGTATCGTTATCTGAATAGAGATAGGTGACATTTACTACAGTATCTAAGCCAAAATAAACATCGGTTGACCTGTCATCCCAAGGAATAGCTCCTCTGCGTGTATTTGAAAAATCAAAACCGCTCCGATCAGGTTCAAGTTGAAAATCATCCAATATAATGTTTCGTCCTTCTGGACGCGGGGTATCCCATGCGTCTTCGGGACTGAGTTCGCTTTCGTTACCATCATAGTCAATAGCAGACACAGCATAGTAATATGTCCGACCGTTACTAACACCTCTATCTGTGTATTCTGTAGCATTAGCAGATAGTTCTGCTATTGAGTCGAAATCATTGTTGTTCTCACTACGCCATATCGTGTAACCATCCAAGTCGAATTCACCGTTTGGATACCATTTAATGATAACGTAATCATCACCCGTGATCGTTGTCACACCACGAGGTACAGCTGGTGGTTCACGATCAACTTCATCATCATCATCAGCAGCGTCAATATAACATCCAACAAGCGTTACAACAAAGAGAGTGCTGAATAATACTGCCATGAGTTCTGTTATTCTTTTTAACATTATTCTGCTCCTATGAAATATTTGATATATCCAAGTGTAACGCAACAAATCTGTTATATGTTGACATCTATATTATACTATCATTAAAATCGGTTAAATTGCAAGGTTATTTTTCTTCTTGTAGGAGCGACATTCCTGTCGCGATACACCGATGCATCTATGTCATTTACCACCTCTTACATTCTGTAGGAGCGACATGGTAATAGGCATTCCCGCATAGTTTTTAGGTTGATTGTCTGAACCAGGATTATCAGGATAAGAGGTCTTTTTGTGTTTCAATGTTTTTGTCTGAACCAAGATTATCAAATCAACGGTATGAATGCCTTTTGGCATTCCCGGGATTTTAGGATTTTCAGAATAAGAGACATCTTTGTGTTTCAATGTTGTTTTCATAGGATTAGCCTATCTTTTGTCTAAATCGCGGATTACGCGGATGGAAGAGGCACATACTAACTGTTTGTGCTACAAAGAGGTGTTGTTTTCATAGGATTGTGTTTTCCTTGATTTTGGTTAAGAAAAAAGGTGCATTTATACACACATGTCGGAGGTCGCTACGCTCGCTCCGACCTACGAGATAGGGATTATATTAGAAGCTTTTGCCCATGGTGACAGCACCACCGATGAATTTACCACTACCGACAGTCCGTGGACGTTGGAGACTTAAGATGAAATAGGCTGTGCTGTCTATGCCGTGATGGTCACGCGTTATTGCTTCGTCGTCTTTGTCTGTGCCGTCCGTGTTTTCTAAGTATTCACACGTTAGGAATTCATCGGTCACTTCAATGGGACGATATGCCTCTTTCAGTTCTTGATCCGGGGGATGCACAAGCCTGTTACGAAAGAAGATTGAGGGTTTACCTGTTTCGTCAACTTTTAGTCTCTCTTTGACTACGTCTATCTGTTTTGCACGAGACTTTTTTGGTTCTTGAACGCGGTAACCTGCATTTTTTAGTTGCTCCACCGCATCTTGGTCCGCACTATCTACTGCAGCATAAGCGGGATGTCTATCCTCATCTTGATTATCCTCTATCATCTTGATAAATTCGGGTTGTGTGAGTTTGGTTTTGTAAATCTCTTTGTATGCATAGATTCGTTCGTCTTTAGTGAGAGTCCACCAGATACAACTTGACGGGTTGCGGTATCCCCAATCAATACTGAGATAACGGGGCCATTCTTTAGGAAT
>JAPOQK010000054.1 GCA_026710795.1 Candidatus Poribacteria bacterium | reverse complement strand
TTTTCTTTTTTTTATATTAAAAAAACCGATGAAAACAACCCATAAACCCAGACAGGAACTAAAACCAGTGAAAAATACCAAAAGTTACCGTTATGCAGAAATTAGACACAAAACGGTAACCTTTTTATACTGAAGAAAAATCTAATGAAATTACAAGATAAACACAAACAATTCACAGTCAAATATGATGTCCGAAGTCTTGTGCATGGTGTTTCCATTCCTTCTTTATCCAAAAAACTTTACACACCCTAAGGTGCTACACAACCTTGATTTTACTTGCTATATGATATGAATGTTGGTAAACTACTATGATAAACAATGATTACATAAGAAGGTATGCAAATGAAACGCACTTTTTTCTTTCAATTGATAACTATATTAGGCATATATCTTGTTCTAAATATTGTTGCTTATGGGAATACTACGACAACTACTGCCAATAACAATACTCACCCGTCAACGAAACGTGTTGCAGTTCTTCATTTTGAAGATAATAGTAATTTTGATTCCCCAACTGGTTGCGGTTGTATTCCGAATTTTATTGGTAAAATATTTAGCACAAAAAAACATTGGGATTTGGAAGCAGGATTTACCACTATGCTTGAACGTAAACTTGCTGAAACTACTGTATATCAACCAGTTTCTCGCGACGAGTTACTGGATGCAATGGCAAAAATGAACCTCTCACAACAGAGTTTCAAGAAATTAAACAAGGAACAAATGGCACAACTGGCAAAACATCTGAATGCGGATGTAATTGTCATCGGAGAGATACAGAAATTTGGTATGCCACGTATGAAAGCCAACGCATCACGTTCCTTGACAGAGAGCAACCGTGAAACACAATCAGTACCGTTAACAACAAGTTACATGGGAGGAATTTCGGCAGTTGGGTATCGAAATAAAGCTACTGTCAAACTGAAAATGAAATTCTACGAAGCATCTGGCAGTGAAATTGCCACTGTACCTATTGAAGCTTCACTTGTTCATAGTCTTGCAGGCACACAAATCGCTGGTGTGGAAGCATCTATTACAGAATCTGGTTCACAACTGCGTTTTGGTCAATTAAGTGAACAACACGGTAAATATGAACGACCTATCACCAAACCTACAGAACTTAATAAAATAAAAATTGCTACACCTGAGTATGACAGAACACTACTTGGTATGGTGACGAATGAATCACTTAAAAAGACAGTCGTTGCACTTAGAGATAACTATGGACCGAATTTTCTTACTCCATGGGAAACACCTGTTGAGACTGATGAAGAAAAACAGAAAAAAGTTATAGAAGAAGCAGTCAAACGTCCAATTAAAATCACCTATGTAGATAATGATAATCCAGAAATTATCTTCATAAATGCCGGCTCTGCTCGTGGGTTGGCGATAGATCAACGTTTTTCTGTCTACACAGATGGAGAGCCAATCCGTGATGTTGATACAGGTGAAATCCTTGATTACAAACTAATGAAAATAGCAACAGTCGCTGTTGTAGAGATACGCAATGATAGACTCTCAATGGTAAAAATAGTAGAAAAAATTGGGAACCTGAAACGGGGTGATTTACTAAAGGCAATATCTTCGGATGAGTCACAAAAGTAACCAACATTTAACATTCCATTTCTTGGTTTGAGACGTTATTATGATGGAGGATTCTCAATGAACGGCAAAATCAGTCGCTGTCTATATTATAGGAATTCAATAGTCTATGCTATGTTTCCTGTATTGATTTCTTTGCTATGTAGTTCTGTAATGTTGTTAGGTTGCGCTGACACATCAGAGAAAAAAATAAAAATAGGACTGTCCATAAGTTCTTTAAGGGTTGAACGTTGGCCAAAGGACAGAGACATTTTCGTTGAAGAAGCTGAAAAACTGGGGGCAGAAGTAATCGTACAATCTGCGGATGATGATGAACGCAAACAGAACGAACAAGCTGAAAACATGATTACGCAAGGTGTTGATGTTCTTGTGGTGATTCCACAAGACAGTGTTGCCGCATCACAAATTGTTAAAGCAGCACATGCAGAAGGTATAAAGGTTATCGCTTATGACAGACTTATTCGTGAAAGTGAACCAGACCTTTATATTTCATTTGATAATGAACGTGTTGGTTATTTGCAAGCGGAATACCTAATCAGACACAAGCCAAAAGGTAATTATTTCCTACTTGGTGGAGACCCGGGGGACAATAACGCGCAGCTTCTACGGAAAGGGCAATTGCGCGCATTGCAACAGGCAATTGACAACGGTGACATTAAATTCGTGGCAGACCAAAAACATTGGGCGGTTGATTGGGATCCCCGGGACGCACTCAACAAAACTGAACAGGTCTTAACGCAAACCAATAACCAGATTGATGCTGTTGTTGCTTCCAATGACGGTACTGCCGGAGGTGTTATCCAAGCACTTGAAGGGCAAAATCTTGATGGAAAGGTATTAGTCTCTGGGCAAGATGCCGATATTGCTGCATGTCAACGGATTGTGAAAGGCACACAAACAATGACAGTATACAAACCCATAAAACTAATAGCAAAAGAGGCAGCACACGCAGCAGTTGCACTTGCAAAGGGAGAAACTGTTCAAAACGCAAATCAGACTGTCAATAACGGTGTAGTTGATGTTCCCTCCATTCTACTCACACCTATACAGGTTGATAAAGACAATCTTGATGAAGTCGTAATACAAGATGGATTCCATACCCATGAAAAGGTCTATCAAACAGAATGATGGGAGATAACCTATACATTTATCTCAACTAAGTAATACAAGGTTATCACGATGAATTATTTCATCATAATCATGGTAACCAAGAATGCTTTCTATATCTTGTGTCTGTTTACCTGCAAGTTTTGAAGTCTCAGTTGAGTTATAGTTTATCAAACCCCGAGCAATTTCAACACCGTTTTCAGCAAAACATGAAACTGTATCACTGTAATTAAAATGTCCTTCAACCCTTTGAATACCTGCAGGAAGTAGACTTTTACCACCTTGAATTAGTGCATTACGGGCACCATTATCTATAATGAGATAACCTTTAGGTGGACGTGAGTAGGCAATCCATCTTTTACGACCTGAAATACGGGTATTTGGAAGGAATAGCGTGCCAAGAAGTTCACCTTTAAGTAGGCGAGTAACGACAAGTGGTTCTCTTCCATAAGCAATAATCATCATCTCACCGGAAGCGGTTACAATCTCTGCAGCACGTAATTTTGTAATCATGCCACCGGTACCGCTTTCCGTACCTGCTTTCCCTGCAGCCTGCCAAATCTCATTAGAGATGTCATTGACAGTGTGAATCAACTCCACATCAGGATTATGTCTCGGATCAGCAGTGAAAAAACCTTGTTGATCTGATAAAATGATGAGAAGATCCGCTTGTGCAAGATTTGTAACGTATGCCGAAAGAGTATCGTTGTCCCCAACCTTTATTTCCTCTACTGACACACTATCATTCTCATTGATGATAGGAATCGTCCCGAGCTGAAGCAGCGTATGCATTGCGTCATTCATACGAGTGTAACGTTTCCTATCAGAAAAGTCATCTTGTGTAAGTAACAACTGAGCAGGACACTGTCCATAGTGTTGGAAACGTTCTGCGTAAGCAGTCATTAATCGTATTTGTCCTACCGCAGCTGCAGCTTGTAGTCCCGGTAAAGTTTGGGGACGAGTGCTAAGTCCAAGGTGAGGTAAACCTGCAGCAATTGCGCCTGAGGTAACGAGTATCACCTCTATCCCCTGCTGTTTGACTGTCGCTAAATCGTGGACTAAGCCATCAAGTGCTGCGTCATTGATGCGCATATCGTCTGAAATCGTGCTACTACCAATCTTTACCACGATACGTTTGACATTGGATATACATTCACGACCATGAACCTGCATATTATGAATAGTGTTAACTTTTGGATTAGGTTGTTTCTGAGGAAAAATAAAATCGGTGGGTTCCATGCTTACGTTATTTCATTGTTCTTGGATTATATGTAAACTCATATTCATCTATCTGTATTGTATCTCCCTCTTTGACGCCTGCACGGGTAAGAGCGTTTATTACTCCCATCTTTTTCAATTTTCGGAATAGTAAAATCAATGCTTGCTCATTTTCCATATCGGTCATAACTACAGCACGTTTTGGTTCTGTACCACTTACGACAAACCCTTTCTCAGTTTGATTCAGTTCAAATCGTGTTCGCGGTTCAGGTGGCAGTTCATCTTCAAATGTAATCGTCGTTTCCGCTTCCTTACGTTCCTTAGCTTCCAGATACTGTAAAGAACGGTAGGTTTGTTGCATCAATGCATCAACACCTTCACCCGTGATTGCTGAGATAGGGAAAACTTTACGTTTGCCGAAATATGCTTTGACGTGATCTAAATTTGCTTCTGCTTCAGGCATATCTACCTTATTTAGGGCAATGATCTGTGGTAACTCTGTCAACTTATCATTATAGTGACCGAGTTCAAGGTTCAACTGCTCATAATCTTTAATAGGATCACGTCCATCTGTGGCACTAAGGTCAATAACATGGATTAGCATCTTGGTCCGTTCGATATGTCGCAAAAACTGATGTCCTAATCCAGCACCCTTATGTGCACCTTCAATCAATCCAGGGATATCCGCAAGCACAAAATTCTGTTCTTGATCAATACGTACAACACCTAAATTTGGAATGAGTGTTGTGAAAGGGTAAGAAGCAATTTTAGGTGTTGCTGCAGATGCGCGTGCTAAAAGTGTTGATTTGCCAGCGTTCGGATATCCGACTAAACCGACATCCGCTATGAGTTTGACTTCAAGACTGATCTCACGTTCTTCACCGGGTTCACCTTTTTCAGCGACGCGCGGTGTCTGAAAAATACTGCTTTTAAAGTGGGAATTACCTTTACCACCTATTCCCCCGCGTGCAGCTACTACGGTTTGATCAGGTTCAGTAAAGTCGGCAAGCATTTCCTCCGACTCATATTCCCTTACAATCGTACCGACTGGAACTTTAATGATACGATCAGCACCATCAGCACCATCTCGTTGTTTTCCAGCACCGTGTCCACCGTTTTCAGCAATCTGACGAGGGTTATGTCTCAGATCAATCAGTGTACTCATTCCGAGTGTAGCTACAATGATGACATGTCCACCGTGTCCGCCATCACCGCCATCAGGACCACCTCGGGGTACATATTTCTCTCGTCGAAAACTGATACAGCCGTTACCACCATTACCTGCTTTGACCTGAATCCTTGCTGTGTCCATATTTACCACGCTTCAGAAAGTATAGTTCAAAGGTTACTCTCTTATTTAAATCATCAGACTAATTTTCTTGGCTTGTATGGTCTTCGTTCCATAAAGGAGTTCCATATTCTGCCAAGTTAATTCTTCTATCAAGAGTATATGTTTGAGTGCGACCAGAATACGGTGGTTGCCATGTTACAGTAATCATAATTATTGGTTCACCAGTTTGAACGTAGATCTGAACGCTGTACGTGGCATTATCCTTTTCGTTACAGGGCTTGTCGTATTGTCCATCTCCGTTATAGTCCCAACAGTCAACTGCAGTCTGTGCAAAATCCTGTATATCGCCATCACTCAGTGTAACGACAAACCCATACCCTGCAGGGTCTTCCCGCAACTTCCGCGGTCCGTTATAGTTTGCAGGATAATATATCTGCACCAACCACCCATCTCCTGAAACGGGGTCAAGAGAATCATAGTAGTAGTGTGTACCTATATCCGTTTCCCCAACAGGGATGGTGGGATTAGGAATCGGGTTAGGATTTGGGTTAGGATTTGGGTTTGGATTAGGATTAGGATTTGGATTAGGGTTTGGTGGATTGGTTTCTGTTGTGGTGGTAGTATCATCTCCATTCCCGTCTCCATTCTCATCACCATTTTCGTCTCCATTCTCATCACCATTTTCGTCTCCATTATTCCCATTATTCCCATTATTCCCATTGTTTCCATTGTTCCCATTATTCCCGTTGTTTCCATTGTTTCCGTTATTCCCGTTATTCCCGTTGTTTCCATTGTTTCCGTTATTCCCGTTGTTTCCATTGTTTCCGTTATTCCCGTTGTTTCCATTGTTTCCATTGTTTCCATTGTTTCCGTTATTCCCACTGTTTCCGTTATTCCCGTTGTTTCCGTTATTCCCACTGTTTCCACCAGTATTCATCTCAGGAGGAATCTCGTCAATATCTAATACATAAATAGTAACCTCAATACTATCTGTTATACTACCATCAGAAACAGTAATTACTACTGTATATGTGTCTTTTGTTTCATAGTCCAAAGCAGAGTTAACTATTAACTGTCCAGTTGATTGATCTATATCAAAGGAATATTGATCCGTACCACTGAGTACGTATGTCAATGTATCATTATCGTTATCAGTTGCTGATATAGGCGATCCAATATATTCACCAAATGATCTATTTTCCAAAACATCACGACTTGTATAGTCCCCTTCTGTGAATTCCGGTGCTGTATTATCATTACCACTATTGTTGTTAACAGGAGTTTGACCGCCAACACTGTCATCTCGAGGAGCAGTGTCAATTTCAGGTAAAGTGATAGTTTCTGATCCATCATCTGTTAATTCATCCATCAAGTCTTTGTTATCAGAAATTCTTTCAGCCTCCATAATGACTTCACCTTTATAATAGAAGACATATATAGTTCTTGACGGATGGATATGAATGACAGGTAAGGAACTTTCTTTAGGTTTTGGCACGAGAGTAACGCAGGCAGATTCCGTTCCATTATGTAGACATACCAATCCATTACCATGGTCTTGAAAATACTTATCCACATCACCTGGCTGCAACATTGAACCTGTATACGGCATATCTGAACAACCAATGATATTGAATAATATAATAAGAATGCTTACGATTGTTCCAAAAGAAATTGTGACAACCTTTATAGCCTTAGCAAAACCCAATTTCATACGTCCACCAATGTGTTTGTCCTGATATTTTCTTACTCTATCAGATTTAACGACTGATTTACCGTTTCCAATATATTCTTGAGTATAATGAATGCTCTTATTACCAGAAAAAAGTTCCTTCAAGATTTTGAAACATACTTGATAAGACAAACTAGGGAAACGATTTATGCCTTTACGCATTATTTTATTCCTCCCTATGGATTATCGTTGGGTTGTAATTCGAAGGAATAGGCGTTTTCTTCAGATGCGACTCCATCTGCCTTCATGTAGAACTTTGCGGTAAATTCAGATACTATACCGTTAACTTGAATTGTTAGATCAACTTCTTTCGTTTCAACGGAGAATCTAACACCCTTGATACCATTAGGTTTGTCAAACTGTTCAAAGTCTAATATTTTAAGATCCTCTTTCACGTTCGCACTCAACTCAGACCCCGCACGAACCCTGATGTCAAGTCCACTTGTCTCTGGTGTTAATCCCCGATTTGCTTCTGGGAATGATTCTGGATAATAAATCTCAATGTTCCATAAGTTTGAATCAACATTATTTTCTGAATTACCAACTGCATCTGGTGGTAATTGAACTTTCCCAGCATCAATTAATTGCTGTATCACATCTGTAGTATCCATGACTCTTTCCGCTTGCAAAAGAGGACGGTCTTCATAATGGAACACAAAAGTAACACTTGCAGGATATATATGAACGGTTGGGGGTTCCTCCTCGCCTTCCTCTTGTTCCAGTACTCTCAGGCAAATGGTATCAAACCCGTCTTGCAGACAAACAGTATCTTCTCCCGTTGATTCTAAAAATCGATCAACATGGTCTACTGTCAATACCGGTCCTGTATAGGGAACATCTGAGCAACCGATGATACCTACAAACAGAATTAATACTATTGTTAGAAATTGACACAGAGAAGTTATGATTCTTTTTAATGTATCATATCCCGATTCAACTGTTGATTTCGTTAGGTTTAAGTTTGTAATTCTTGTAGTTGAAATTTTTTCCATTCTATTTTCATATTGCATATTAGTTTTCTCACTTTTCTCTCCCTCAAGTTCTGTCAGTGCATTTGACTCAGTATTAACACAAGATGACAGAACACTCCATCTATTTTGTTTATTGATTTTGACATGATGTTACCTTCATATTTGATAAATTCGTCAACACTGGTATTGTTTTTCTTAAGAGCGAAGTTCTAATTCGCGGTCAGAGAAGACAAACTTTCCAGTTTGAACGACAAACAATTGACATTTACTTACAACAAGAACAATTATGAAGGTAATTAAAAACATTTATCCGAAATTTCCAAAACTCCAAATAATTTTATGAACTCCACATTATATTTTTACCTCAACTATCTGTTGGGAAAGTACGTCCGCACGAAGGACAATTGGGTTCTAATTTTCGTAATGCATAACCACAGTCTGGACAGATACGCTTAATTGATATATATCGGTTTATTAGTAATATAAATCCAAAAATCACTATTCCACTTAAACCGTATACCATCAATAATATCAGTATCTCAAGTGGTGCAATTGCAATTCCCATTAGATTCTCCTATTGTGTTTTGTTACCAAACTGCGTCCACACGTAGGACAAATCGATACTTTTGTACGTATTACTAAGCCACAATCAGGACAGACGCGTTTGATCTGTATTTGTGTTGTTATTCGGGTTACCAAGATAATACCTAATAACAGGAGGAAAAGGAATGCAACCTCCCATAATCCAATTTGCATAGTCGTAGCCTATTCAGAACATGGTATTTGTTTTAGACAAATATTGTATATATCATCAGTTATTGTTTATTAAGCCTCGCAAAGTTGTAAGATTTTTTCCATGCATTGTGTTCATTTTTGGTGTTTCAATGATCAAAGGTGTATTTTCAAAACGTGAATCATTAAGAATATAGGAAAATGCTGTTGCTCCAATATTACCTTCCGCAATGTGTTCATGTCTGTCTACACGGCTCTGATATTCAGATTTCGCATCGTTGATATGAAATGCTTTTAATCTATCCAATCCTATTATTTCATCAAACTTATCAAAGGTAGCAGCACAATCTGATTCGGTTCGAATATCATAGCCTGCAGCAAATACATGGCATGTATCAAGACAAACTCCAAAACGTTCAGAGTATTTTGACATCCCAATTACATCACGGATATGTTCAAAACAATAACCGAGATTTGTGCCTTGACCGGCTGTGGTTTCAAGGAGAACTATTACATCCGGTGCTTCTGTGTGTTCAAATAAGTAGTCAAAACTATCGCTTAACTGTTTCAATCCAAATTCTTCACCCTCACCAAGATGAGAACCAAGGTGTGTAACTATGTACTGCACTCCAATTTCTTGGGAAAGTGTCATCTGTTTCTTGAATTGAATACGCGATTTTTCTAACACATCCTGCTTGGGAGATGCAAGGTTGCTAAGGTGAATATCATGCACAATAACATGAATTATAGGAGAGTTTCGCCATGCTTCATAAAATTTCTCTTTTACTTCATCCGTAGGTTGTTTTGATTCCCAGCGATTCGGGTTAGCAAGAAAAATCTGAATTGCATCACATTCAAGATCTTCACCATTCTTTATTGAGTTATGTATTCCCCCCGCGGTTGTAACATGTGCACCAAGAACCATATCCTATATAACAAGTTTCTGAAACATGAAATACTTCTGAAACTATGTTGCTCCTATTACCTAAGGTTATTTGTTGGTAGATGTAAACGCTATATCAAATTTCGTTATCCTATAAAACTATTAATTCATTGCCATATTTAATGTAAGGACATGACTTATGTTATCCAAAAATAAAGAGTGACAACTATATTATTATTATTCTAAGGCATCAGTATAGGACTACATTCATATTACCATCAATGTAATGTCTGACAATATGTAGAAAAGATGATACCTCATTTAAATACGTGTCTTTCATGGATAAGTTACTATTCGTCAGTCATTTCTTATGGCAACTTTCGTCATTTGGATCGTATGTTTTTGAAGGTATCATGATATGTTGTTATGACGATTTCCGTCGGATATAATTGACAATTCAAGTATTATCGGAATTGCAATATCAGATTTCGTAGGAGATTAACGACGAATAAGCAGGAAGAAGCATCTTAGGGATGCAATGCTGTTTTTATTCCGCATTGAGCAATTGCATTTTCAAACGCTTCTAAACCTTGTCTGATAGGGAACCTATCGGTTAGCAAAGGTTCAAAGTTGATTGCTTTCTGCAATAGAAGTTGGCGGGATTTTTCAAGACTTGCACGGGAAAATGCCCATGAAGCCATCAGTTTGTGTCCAAAATAATGGAATTCTTCCAAATTAATGCAAAGTTCTTCACCATCAGGGGCAAGACCGAAAAAGTTTATACATCCACCCTTGCGAACAATCTGAAATGAAAGATTAATCACAGTTGCATTATTTGTTGTGGCAGAGATGACAGTATCTACGCCACCTTCTGTGATTTCTTGAAGGTGTTCAATATGTTCAGGAGAGGTATCAAAAGCAGTATCTGCTCCAACAGTTTCAGCGATTTCTCTACGGTGAGATAATGGGTCAATTACGTAAGTTGTTAAACCTGCGCGTTTCGCTAACTGTGTGAACATCAACCCAATAGGACCAGCTCCAAGGATTGCTACGGAGTTGTGGAATATCGTTTCATCCATGGCATTTATGCAGCAACCTAACGGTTCAAGAAAGAGTAAGTCTTCAGGTGGGACGGTGTCTGGCACATTAATCAATTTACCTGTGTCTACACCGTGTTTCGGCATCTTTATGTATTCAGCATATCCTCCGTCTATGTCATGTCCGATACCTTCAATTGTATCGCAGTATTTGTCTCTGTCATTTTTGCAATACTCACAGACTCCACAAGACAGCATGGGATTCACCGTAACCCGTTCTCCAATCTTGACATCTGTATGTCGACTTTCAACAACCACTCCTGAAAGTTCATGCCCCATGACTACAGGAGGTGCATAGTCTGATACATCACCACGTAATGCCGCAAGATCGGAAGCACAAATCCCGCATAATTCCATTTGGATAAGTACATCCCCTGTGTTTAGCGTGGGAATAGGTTTGTCTTGTATCACTAACTGTTGTGTTTTTTCAAAAACGACTGTTTTCATAGAGGTGAGTTAATGCCAAATTGTATAATGTTTATGTGCTGGTACATGGACAGGCACATTGACCCACCACAAATTTTAATTGTTTGTTATTTTTTAATAATTAGTATGACAAAAGCGGAGCATACACTCCGCTCTTTCTGATCGTGTTTGTAGAACAAAGTCTACTCAAACTCATAGGGAACTGTTTCAGATTGATGTGTCTTAGAGGATTTTTCTGCTAAATCCATGACCGCAATCACGCGCCGAGCGGACTCAGGAGTCACGAGCAACGGAGTGCCATCGTTCAAATGAGAAACGATGTTTTCATAATATCTGGGTCCAGGTCTCCCATGGTGTCCCACTTTCTGCTCCTTCGGATGTCCTTCAACTTCCGATAAAATGTGATATTGTCCACCTTCAGAAACAATAGATCCGTGTGAACCAAGCATCTTCCATTTAGGTCCGCCAACCTTCGCAATGTTTGACATTTGGATGTTTGCTGATGCACCATCTACAACAAATTCACCTTCACCAAAACGAATTACTGCCTGCACATGGTCTTCGTTAGTTATGTCTTTCCAGACGAGGTTCGGTTGAAAAAATCCTGTGACGTTAATCATTGGACCATCAAGAATGTTGAGTAACCAATCGAGGAAGTGTGCACCCCAGTCATAAAACTGTCCACCAGAAACTGCTTTGACACTCCGCCACCAATTTGGGTTCGGTCTACCGTAACCGCCGCTCCACATTTCAGCACAATACACCTTCCCGATGACACCAGATTGGACAAGTTCACGCAGTGTCCAAAAATCGGCATCCCAACGTCGGTTGTGGTGGACTGATAGCATCACATCGTTTTCTTTTGCAGCAGTTATCATTTCTGTAGCTTCAGCAATAGTTATACACATCGGTTTTTCTACGACAACATGTTTGCCTGCATTGTGTGCTGCAACAGTCGGACCGCAGTGTAAACTATGTGGAAGGACGTTTGCTATAAGGTCAATGTCTTCATCTGCCACTAAATCTTCAACTGAGTTATAGGTGCGAATATCTGGAAAGTCATTTTTCGCTGCCTTCGTCCGTTCTGGATCAATGTCGCACACCGCAACGCAAGTGATGCCTTCTGTACCCTGCATCATATTCGCGTGTGCTCTACCCATATTAAATGCTGCCCCATAACCGAGAACAGCACCTTTGATAATATCTGCCATTATATATATTGGCTCCTTCTGTGCGGGAAGTATATGCCCCTGAGATCAATAAGTATATACGTTATTATACTACAGATGTAGAAATGTGTCAAAAATAAAATTTGTAAGATGTCCTAAAGTTTTGACAAACACTCATAGATAATGTATGCTATTGACACTTTCAAACACAATCTTATACCATTTCTAATAAATAAAGTGCCATTTGCTGAGGACTTCTTGTAGGATCGACCCGGTGAATCATGCAGAATACCAAACGCGTATTCTGCCAATGGCATTTATACCGTTGATTTCCTGGTCGCGACCGGGAGGTCGCTCCTACAGAAGAAAGATTTCCAATCAATAACAATGGTTGAATCCAGTAATGGGACAATAAATATTAGAATTGGTATTACTATTGATACAATCAGTAAATTGGCAATAATATCGGATTAAGTAATAGATAGGAGGCAATGATGGTAAGTGTTGAACGACCATCTGAAACAGGGACACCATGTTGGAATGGTGCACAACAACGTCAACTCCCTTTTGCACTTAGTACGGCTGAAGTTGACGAGTATTACGAAAAAGGATTTCTTATTCTCCGCGATGTATTTCAACCTGAAGAGATTGAAGTCTATCGCCAAGAGGCAGAAGAACTTGTCGATCGCGCTTTTTCATTGAATCGTGAATTTCAGTTAGATCCGAATTATAATCTTCGCTTTGAGATGTTGGGAGATGGTCGTCCTTGGAAAATTGACCCGTTTGTAAACATCTCTCCGCTATTTTCTGCACTCGCTCGGGACAGACGAATCATGGATCGGTTAGCTTCTCTGTATGATGGTTATGAAGCTGTTTTGTTCAAGGATAAACTCATCATCAAACCCCCTGATAGCCACGGCAACGGATGCCACCAAGATTACAATTGGTGGCAAGGATTCCCAGAAAGTCTCCTGACGGTTTCAGTTGCGCTTGATGCGAGTACGAAAGAGAACGGCTGCACAGAATTGTGGACGGGTTATCATCAAGGATTTTTGCATGAATCGGGTTCACTTGATAAAGGCTCAATTGACCCAGAACGACTTGTTAATGAGGAACATGTTTACGTGGGCTTAGCACCGGGAGACATAGCAATCTTTACCTGTTTTACACCACACGCGGCGGCATCAAACAAATCGAATAGTGCTCGTAGAATGCTGTTTCTGAGCTACAACGACAGTCGAGATGGCGAACACTATACCGCGCACTATGAACACTTTCGCTGGTATCGAACGCGTCCGGGTCGTATGCCAGAAGCGGAACGGGAAAAGTATTACTTTCTATAGACTCAATCGGAGTGCTTACATGGAGATTTAGTAACTAATTGAGGGTGGTTCATAACATACTACGGACTTACAAAAAATATAAGACAAGGCACAGATGCCTCGCCCTATAAAGTTCTTGTAAGTTGTATTGATAACAGACTATTTTTCCGCTACTTCCCCTTCAGTTGTCCCCAAGTAACAGCAATCTTACCAGTTGCTTCTACTGCTAACGACTCGCTCTCCATAACAGCAGCGATTTCATCTTCATCCAGAACACGGTCATACAATCGCACTTCATCAATTTTACCCACAAACCGATAATTGTGATTTGGCGTTTCGTTAGCCCCTGCACCTATGAGAAATTCTTCCTCGGGATTAACAGAAATATCAAAGTTCTGTTCTGCAGCAAATTTACCGTTGACATAGAACTTGTGATTACCATCAGCATAGGTACCAGCAAGATGATCCCATTCATCAAGATTCACAGCAGGACCTTGAGCAGGTTTCCAACTGTTTGCTCCAGCACCAATCCAAAACTGCCATGAATTACCAGGTTCCGCGTAAAAGATGTACCCGCGCTGAGGAAAGTCAGCACGAGAAGAAACAACAGCACGATGTCCAGTACTTCCTGATTTCACGTTTGCCCATGCACATATAGTAAAGACTTCTTGATTCAGATCCGCATGGTAGGGAACATCTACCTCATCACCTTCTCCGTCAAATTCAAGTGCACCACCGTATTTCCCATCATTTACCCACTGCGGATCACCAACCAAACTCCCATCATGCCCGTTTTCGGATGAGTCACTTGCAGTATTACCACCATTTTCGTTGAATGCCCAATACGCTACAATACCATCGTCAACAGCCACAGATAGTTCTGGTTGTACCATGAGACATACAAAGAATAGAATAGCGATTGTAAATGTAATAATTTTCATTTTTAACTCCTTATTCATTTATTATTTTGTCATGTTTTTGCCATCTTTAGGTTAATTGAATCAATGCAGAAATGTACTAGTGAGATTACATTACCACAATTATTACTATATTATACGTTTAATTGAATTTAGTCAAGAAAAAGGAAAGAGATTGTTTGGATGGAAATGTAATTATACCAACTTGCGTTGACGTATTTCGTGCCATGGTCCGGTAATGGCAATTGTGACACCAGGATTCTGAATGTTTACGAAGAGTGTTGTACCATCAGGAGAAAAAGTTGCACCTGCCAGCTCTGAAGTGTTTGACGCATTCCGCGCAAATTGATATGTGTTTCCATCAGGTGTTACACCAACGATATACTGGTCTTTTGAACCATCTTCACAAATTATCAAGTCACCCCACGGAGCAACCGTCAAATTATCCGCATTTTCAAGTAGGTTACTATCATTCGGTTCAAGGAAGAGTTCCAATGTTCCAGGGTCCTTATCTTCGCGGTTTGTGCCTTCATAAGGACTTGGGATATAACGCCAAATTTGCCCTTTCTGTTCAAATCCACCATTTGTGCAGGCAAAATAAAACGAATTCCCACAATACCATATACCCTCGCCACGAGCAAACATCGCAGCGTCCTTTCCCTCAACTCCTTGCTTACGAAGATCATCATCAGGGGATTCAACATTCTCAACATCCACCCAAGAAACAGCCATTTTCTGTGAGACAGTAATAGGGTCATAAGTCCACGATGCGATCTTTTGCCAACGTGTCTTCCAGTTTCGAGTATCAGCAGCCGCAATGTCTCTGATTATTAATGCCTGTAAACGGCCACCCTTGGCAAGTTGTCCCGATTCTACAGGTATGAAGCGATAGAACATGCCATCGTTTCTATCTTCAGTTTGGTAGACAATTCCAGTCTTTTCATCTACAGCGACGGCTTCATGATTAAAACGACCCATCGCTTTAAGAGCAGGAGCTTCCACTAATCCCGGTTTCGTAGTCACAGGTACTTCAAAGTTATAACCGTGGTCCTGTTCAAAAGTAAATTCCTTTTTTTGTACCGTTTCTTCACATGTTACCCACGTATTCCAAGGAGTTATACCACCAGCACAATTCCTTAGTGTACCTACTAAACTCAAGAAATGTGTATCAAGTGTTCCTGTCCGTGTATCATAGACAAGTGTCGTCGTTGCACCCAGAGATGGAGCTGTCTTAAAGCCAGCATCGTAAAATTTATCAGTGTCAACCAAATTTAACTTTTCATTATTCCATCCAAATGGTCCAACAATTTTGTCAGTTGCATTCAATTCGTGATTACGAATAAGGATTGTTTTACCGTCAGGTCCAGGTAATGCTGCCATACCATCATGTTTTCCCGGCACCCATAGTCCATCGTCCATTTTCTCACCAGTTCGTGAAAAGGCATGACTCACAAAACCTTCTGGTAGGTCAAGGAGTTTATTTCGGGTCGGTTTAAATTTATAGGGAGGGTCAGGTTTAAAACCGGGGATATGTCTTATTAGTTTTCTTTTCACACCAGAAAACCCAAAGCCAACTGCTGCAGATGCTACTGCTACTGCTCCATAACTTAGAAACTGACGACGAGAAATATCAATCTTCAATGCTATTCTTCTCCTATACTGTAACTTGAATAGAAAACTTTCAATCTTGTTTTAGTGACTTAAGGATAATCTTAAATTGTTACATTTTTTTGAAATTTCTGTGAGTTTTGTTGACAACAAATTTTGACTGTCCTAATCGCATTTTCAGTATCCGTATATTCAACCATATGACTTGGATTAGTTTTGACACAGTATATCATTTTGTGTTAAAATTCTACAACGATTATTAAGTATAGCATAGTTTCAGAAATTGTTTATTAATACATTTTGCACTTAATGGACCGATAATAGTAAATAAGGAGAACACGCGTAATGGAGAACCACAGTTATGCCCCAGGAGAAATAGAGCCATACTGGCAAGCTAAATGGAAAGAACAGGAAGCATTCAAAATCCCAAATGATATTGAGACATTAGAAAAGAAACCAAAATTTTATGTACTTGGAATGTTTCCATACACTTCTGGAGCAGGACTCCATATAGGTCATGCTAAGAATTATGTTCCGACAGATGTTCTTGCTAATTATAAGCGCATGCAAGGTTATCATGTCATGCACCCTATGGGGTGGGACGCTTTTGGATTGCCAACTGAACGAACCGCAGTCCGTGAGAATGAACATCCAGCACATATCACAAAACGGAATACCGAAACTTTCCAACAACAGATTCAACGAATTGGTCTCTCCTACGATTGGTCTCGTAAAATTGATACATCCCTTCCAGACTATTACAGATGGACACAATGGATTTTCCTAAGACTCTATGAAAAAGATTTAGCCTACCTTGCCGAAGTCCCGGTTAACTGGTGTCCTGCGTTAGGTACCGTCCTCTCCAATGAAGAAGTTAAGGATGGAAAATACGTAGAAACCGGCGATCCAGTTGAACGTCGTCTTATGCACCAGTGGATGCTAAAAATAACAGTCTATGCCGATAGATTATTGGAAGACTTAGATCTACTGGATTGGCCCGATGGACTCAAAGAAATGCAAAGGCATTGGATTGGCAAATCCGATGGTGCAGAAATTATATTTGACATCAAAGATAGTGATGCCACGTTCACCGTTTTCACTACCCGTCCCGATACACTTTTTGGAGCAACCTATTGCGTGCTTGCACCAGAACACCCGCTCGTGTCTGATATTACCCATGCAGACGCTGCAGTCGCTGTTAATGCTTATGTCAACGATGCAGTTAACAAAACCGACCTCCAACGCACAGACCTTGCCACCGAAAAAACAGGTGTTTTCACCGGTGCTTATGCCATAAACCCGTGTAACAACCAACCTGTCCCAATCTGGGTGGCAGATTATGTCCTAATGACTTACGGTACAGGTGCTATTATGGCTGTGCCGGGACACGATGAACGCGACCATGAATTCGCCAAAACTTTTGACATTCCCATCGTTGAGGTAATCAGTGGTAGTGAAAAGCCAATTGAAGAGGAGGCTTTTGAAGGTGATGGGGTATGCGTTAACTCCGATTTTCTCAACGGGTTGCAGGTTGACGATGCTAAAGAGAAAATGATCACATGGCTTGAAAGTGAAAAAAGAGGAACTCGTCAGGTTCAATATCGTCTAAGGGATTGGCTATTTTCAAGACAAAGATACTGGGGTGAACCGTTTCCACTTGCACATCTTGATGACGGTACTATTGTTCAAATTCCTGACGATCAATTACCAGTAGAACTCCCTCCAATTGATGCATATAAACCGACAGAAGATGGTAGACCACCACTCGCTCGCGCCGATGAGTCATGGTTGAAAGTAAAACTTCCTGATGGTCAAATCGCAACCAGAGAAACAAACATCATGCCACAGTGGGCAGGTTCATGTTGGTATTATCTTCGTTTTTTGGATGCACATAATACAGAGGTACCTTATGATAATGCACTTGAAAAGTATTGGATGCCTGTAGACCAATATATGGGTGGTGCAGAACACGCTGTGCTACACCTGCTTTATGCACGGTTCTGGCATAAAGTGCTATACGACATCGGTTTAGTATCCACAAAGGAACCGTTCCAAAAACTACTCAACCAAGGCACTATTCTTGCAGAATCCTTCCAAGATGATGCAGGTAAATACTATTATCCATACGAAGTGGAAAGGGACAAAGAAACTGCAGTCACAAAATCTACAGGTAAATCGCTTCACGTGCAAATGGAAAAAATGTCTAAATCTCGGTTTAATGTCATCAATACAAATGATGTTATTGACAAATATGGGTCTGATTCGCTTAGGCTATACCTACTATTTATTGGACCGGTGACTAAGAGTGCTCCATGGCAGGATGCAGGTGTTGAAGGTGTCCATGGATTCCTTCACCGTGTTTGGAGACTTGTTGTGAATCATCATAACAACGAACTTAATGAAAAGTTAACTGATGCCGCTGGAACAACAGAATCTGAACTCTGGCGTGAACTTCACAAAACTATCAAGCAAGTAACAGAAGACACTGAGTCTATTGACAAAATGAACACTGCGATTAGTCAGATGATGATTTTTGTTAATACTGCAACTAAAGCAGAGTCACTGCCGAAAGAGACAATAAAGATTTTCCTACATCTACTTTCACCCTATGCACCACACATCGCACAGGAATTGTGGCACCGTCTCGGTGAAACTGGCTTTATCGCACACGGTGCTTGGCCAACATACGACGAGAGTGTCTTGGAAAGTGCCACAATCACTATTGTCGCACAAGTTAACGGAAAACTTCGCAATCGTCTACAACTTCCAGCAGATGCTACCGATAAAGAGATAGAAGAAGCCGCACTTGCAGATGAACGGGTTCAACGGTTTATTGATGGAAAACCAATTCGTAAAGTAATCGTCGTGCCGAATCGTCTCATCAACATCGTCGTTTAGATATTCGATCAATAATGATAACTTGAACACATTAACATCACAATGTTTGTAGGTTAACTCATGATCATCAAATGTATATTCAAATGTGTATTTTATGTTCTTATTATTAATAGTGTTGTATTTGCTCAAGATATTTCAGGTAGATTGGTCTTTACCGTCCGTGAACCGTTATTGCATGAGGACGGTTTCCGTGCTGCAACACGAACTCTACAGAAAGGTCGGGATACATCCAATTGGTGGGAATTCTATCAATTTAATATCTGTACGATGAATCCGGACGGAACGGATTTCCAACGACTCACCGACGATAATGTCTCACGTAAACCCAGATGGTCACCAGATAGGGAACGAATCGCATACATCACAGGGTTGAATCAGGACAAACAGCTTTATGTCATGTGGGGTGATGGTTCTGAAAAAAAGCAACTTCTTAAAAAACAGTACAACATTCACGATTTCTGGTGGTCTCCAGCAAGTAATGCCATTCTTGTTGTAGTAGAAATTGACCGTCCAAAAGATCGCTTGGAAAATTGGGAAGTAACGGTTGAAGGAAAAATAAAACGATGGCGGACAATGCAATGGGCAAAAGGGTGGCTACATTGGAATGTGAAAGGTGATAAAGTTAAAACCCCTCATAGGAGGTTGGCTGAAATATTACCGGAGGGCATACAATGGCCCGAGTGGTCTCCAAACAAAGAATGGATTGCATTTAAAACCGATGGATTTCTTGCCATAGCAGAACCTGATGTTGTCAGTATGGGTAGGTCATGGTTTCTGCAACGCAACGAACCTCCATGTGATCATATTGAGGAGTGGTCACCTGATGGAAATCATGTTCTGTTTTATACATCAGGAGAGATATGCGTTGCAACAGTAGAGAAGGGCAAATTCGTGAGTTACCGGAATCTAAGTCTTTACCGTGGTCGTGATGCAACATGGAACCCAGATGGAACCGAGATTGCATTCATCGGTGGTAATAAGGATGGGAGACGCACAAACGAAATCTTCATCTTAGATGTTGAAACCAGCAACATGCAGCAGATTACCTCAACAAATTACGATTTTTTGGATCTGCATTGGTGATAAACAATCCGTTAGTAGTCACGGAATATAATATCAATCATCTTATTGCTTATAGAAAACAGTAAATAAAGAAACTACCACGGTTAACTGCTTCGTTTTGGAACTTGTTGAATAATTCGATCAGCTAACTTGGAAAAAGGTAGACTTTGAAGGAAAACAGTACCTGTGCCTTCAAGAGTCGCAAGAAATAAACCTTCACCACCGAAAAACATCGACTTTAATCCTTTGATCCTTTCAATGTCATAGGTTATTCCTGATGTAAAGGCTACAAGACAACCAGTGTCAATACGAAGGGTCTCGTTGGCAAGTTCCTTTTTGATGACGGTCCCACCTGCATGCACAAAAGCCATGCCATCACCACGTAGCAACTGTAGGATGAATCCTTCTCCACCAAAAAAGCCTGCACCCAATCTTTTTGAAAATGCAATGCTTAGTTCTGTACCCAGCGCAGCACATAGAAACGCATCCTTTTGGCAAGTTAACTCGCCACCTATTTGTTCCAGATCAATAGGTATGATATGACCAGGATAAGGTGCAGCAAATGCAACACGTCTTTTGTCGCTACTTGTGTTAGTAAAATGGGTCATAAATAAGGATTCACCTGTGAGTGCACGCTTACCAGCACTGAAGAACTTACCCATCAAACCATCATCGCCACCGGTGCCATCACCCATCTTAGCTTCAAATGTAATATCCTCTTCCATCCAGTTCATAGCACCCGCTTCAGCAACGATTGTCTCGCCTCTATCAAGTTCTACTTCAACAACCTGTATGTCATTTCCAATTATTTCATAGTCTACTTCGTGGCTCTGCATGTTTATTCCTCACATCTTTAATGTTATACATATCTTTAAGTTTAAATATATATTTTGGGATATATAGCTACGCAATACCTATAACTCCTGATGAAATAATAGCATATATCATTGAATGTCTCAAGGTAAATTAGAAACTCAAAGGAATACATACTGAAATCTGAACCCTCAAATTTATGTATAGTCTCTTGTGTATAGGGCAAAGTTTTCTTCAACCTTTTACGCTATAATTCGTTAAAAAGGAAAGCAAATTTAGTGAAACTTATATCAATTTGACAGCAATTATGCAACATGTAAAAGCATTTAAGGTTCAGTTGCGATTATCATAATTTTGTGGAGTCTGATTTATGCACGGTCCAATGTCAGGTTCAGGACGCGGTAGTTCACGCCGAATGGGAATGAGTTCTTATGGTGGTAGAACGCGCCGAAAAAAGGGGAATCATGAGTTAACGACAAAGGAAGAAGTCCCTGAACTCTTACAAAAACGGGCACAAGAATTGCTTGAATCAGGTGAAGAAGTAAATATCGCTGTTTCAACTGATCTAAGGTTTGACGGCACTTATGGAAAAGATTGGCTATTAGCTACAGACAAACGACTGATTGCTTTCAATCAGACCGGTGTTCTTGGACACGACATTCGTGAGGTGGCTCTCACCTCCGTTGAAGACATTGAAATCCTTGAGATGTACGGAAATAACATACTCAAGATTACCACCTCTGAAAATGCCTTTGAATTGGCACGCTATTCCAAAAGATTAACCCCAAAATTCAACCTTGCTGTATCAGAATTGGAAAAACTATCTTCAATAAATGAAACTGACACTGGAGGCAGGGAACATGCAAGGCGCGGACCTGGACGCAGACGTCGCGGACCTGGTGGTCCTCCAGGAATGCAACCTGGCGGTGACAAAAGCCGATGTGAGAAGTGTGGTGAACCTATACCGAGTTGGTCCGGTGTCTGTGTAAACTGTGTTCAAAAAAGTAAACTCATACTCCGACTCCTCAAATATGCTGTGCCATTTTTACACGTCATCATTCCTGCTTTCCTAATGATGCTGGTAATCCGGTTTCTCAATGTCCTACCTCCTCTTTTAAATAAAGAAGTAGTCGACAATATTTTGATGCCAGTTGGAACTGCTGTCTCTACAGGACAACCACTCCCAGAAACATCTTGGGGACGACTCCAAGGTATAGCAGATACGTTAATCGAATGGTTCGGTAGTATGCCACTCGCTGGGAGTTTTGGACACCTAATTACTATTATTCTAATGATAGTTGGTCTTAGAGTCTTTACAATGGTTACTTCATCTGTCCGTGGATATATGATGTCATGGGTAGGACAGAATGTCACCCGACGCCTCCAAAACGAGACCTACGAACATCTTAATGCACTCTCCATTGACTTTTTCCATGAACGCGACACTGGCAATCTTATGTCCAGAATCACACATGATGTGTCTAGACTCAGAGACTTTATCGCTAACGGATTACAAGATATTGTTGGCGATTCATTCACTATCATTTTTATGTGTGCTTTCATGTTTTCTGAACATTGGAAACTTGCGTTATGGACGTTAATTCCGGTCCCTTGCCTAATCATCTTTACTATCGTTTTTGGCAAAAAGATGAGCAAAGTGTACCATGTATTATGGAAACGGTACGCGAACATTAGTACAATTCTCGCAAGCACAATCCCTGGCGTACGTGTTGTGAAGGCTTTTGCACGAGAACGGTATGAGATAAGTCGGTTTAGCGAACTAACCCATCAGGTCTTTACTGGTGAAATGAACGCAGCAAAACTTGGGACGCTTTACCGTCCGATGATGCATTTTATTACCTATTCCGGTTCTATCATCATCTGGTTTGTTGGAGGTTGGCAGATATTCCAAGGTGATTTAACACTCGGCACCCTGTTCATGTTTCAATCATACATGATGCAGTTCTTTGGTCCTGTGTATACACTTTGCCAAATGAATGAAAGATTCATCCGAGCAGGCACTTCAGCAGAACGGGTGTTCGAAATTTTGGATACACCGCCAAGCGTCGCAGACAAAAGGGATGCAGTTGCACTCGCGAATATTAGAGGGGCAATCGAATTCAAAGATGTTTATTTCTCTTACGATAGCGAAAAGGATGCCCTAAATGGTGTAAGTTTCCAAGTACAACCCGGCGAAATGATAGGATTAGTTGGACATAGTGGTGCAGGAAAAAGTACACTCATCAATCTCATTACACGTTTCTACGATCCCAATGAAGGCACAATTGAAATTGATGGACATAATAGCCAAGATATTCGTTTAAAGGCACTACGGCAACAGGTTGGTGTCGTGTTACAAGATCCGTTCCTGTTTGCTGGGACAATCGCCGAAAATATCGGTTACTCAAAACCGGGAGCATCTCGACATGAGATTATCGCATCTGCTAAAGCCGCAAATGCACACGACTTTATCATCAAATTCCCCGATGGTTACGACACGATGGTTGGTGAACGAGGCGCGCGCGTCTCTGGTGGTGAACGACAACGCATATCAATTGCACGGGCAATCTTGAAAGACCCGCGCATTCTAATTCTTGATGAAGCCACTTCATCTGTAGATACTGAGACGGAGTCCAAAATACAAGAAGCATTGGAACGGTTGGTGCAAGGGAGAACAGTGTTTGCAATCGCGCATCGACTGTCAACCCTAAAATATGCCGATAGACTCATCGTGTTGAAAGAAGGTGAGGTAGACGAAATTGGGACACATGAAGAACTAATCGCAAAAGCTGGCACTTATGCCAATTTGTGTCAAAAACAGACTGAATTATCTAAAATTCGTGCATGGTAGACTCATGAACTGATAAAAGGAGGTACGCTGATGAATGAAGCAATTAAGGTAGCAGACGAATTAGAATTCATTGACGCAAACAAAGTTAACATTGGACGGAACGCATTTGCAGAACTTGTTGTCCAACTTCCTGACGGTACAACTCACACGAAGGTTGAACCTGTGCGAAGTTTTCCCGTCAGTGAAACCAACAAATACATTGCACTTGTAAATGATGAGGGAGATGAAATCGGTATAGTTGAAGATGTAAGGAAGTTATCACCACAATCACGCGATGTCCTTACAGAAGAGCTTCAAAAAAGATACTTTATGCCGAAAATAACTAAAATAAACTCGCTTGATGGACAATTTGGCGTTACGACGTGGAATGTGGAAACATCACAAGGCGATGTAGAGTTCGGAATCCGTACTCGATACGATATCGTGACCCTTGAAAGTGGTCGAGTTTTGTTAAAAGATGCTGATGGCAACAAATATGAAATTGAAAACTACAATAAATTAGACCCAAAAAGTATTGCATTACTTCAAACGCAAATGTAGTAAAATCAGGTATATTAAGGAGAACATCTTTGGTAAATGCTAAAATAGAACGAATCGAATGGGCGCGCCTAACAGGTGAACGTCCAAGAAAAGCCGGCTGCAACTCAAGACTCGGTGAACACGGCTTACATGTCCGTCCACCCATAGCAAGGATAACTACATCAGACGGTGTAAGTGGAATCGGGTTTTCGTCAATATCACAAGATAAGGCAGAAGCAATCGTCGGTTTCCAGTTGAGCGATGCGTTTGACCCAGAAAATGGTGTTAAAGAAGAATATCAGTTCATGGAATACCCGTTGTGGGATCTCGTTGGGCAGTTAGAACAAAAACCTGTATATGCAATGCTGTCTGGAGAAGACGGTGATTTCCAAGCACCGTGTTATGATACCTCTCTATATATTGACGATCTCCATATAGAAGATAATGCAGAAGCAGCAGCACTTATCGCCTCTGAAGCACTTGAAGGGAAGGCACGTGGACACAATGCATATAAGATCAAGGTTGGACGTGGTGCAATGCACCTGCCACTTGAAAAAGGCACACAACGCGATATTGATGTGATAAATGCTGTCCGTGATGCAGTGGGACCTGATGCAACAATCCTAATTGACGCAAATAACGGCTACAATCTCAACATTACGAAGCAGGTATTAGGTGGAACAGCAGACGCAAATGTCTATTGGATGGAAGAGGCATTTCACGAAGATGCACGAGTATACAGTTTGTTGAAGGAGTGGTTGAACGCTGAAGGAATTAAAACAAAAATTGCTGATGGTGAAGGTGGAGCATCACCACATCTAATCAACTGGGCAAAGGATGGGTTGGTGGACATCGTTCAATACGACATCTTCCATCCCGGATTTACAAGATGGTTGGAATTGGGTCCAGAATTGGATGCTGTCAATGTCGGTACAGCACCACATCACTACGGTGGTTACTACGGTAATTTCGTAACAGGTCACCTCGCTGCTAAGATAGAACGATTTGAGTTTGTCGAATGGGATCATGCAACAACACCCGGAATTGACGACTCCAATTACACTATTTCAAATGGACACGTAAATATCCCTAACCTTCCCGGCTTCGGGTTAAAGATAGATGAAGAACCCTATCAAAAAGAACTCAAAGAGAATGGTTTTATTGTCAACGCTTAGATTGAAAGGAACACAATACTATGCCACATTTATCAGACGCAGATAAAGAATTTTTCAAAGAAAACGGTTATTTAGTAGTTCGAGGCGCGCTAAGTCAAGAACAAATTGATGCCGCATTAGATAAAGTCTGGGATTCACTTGAAGAAGACAGAAACGACCCTGAGTCCTGGATCAAAAAAGGATATCGGACAGCTCCGATTGGTGGTGATGATGCTATACGTGGCACCATCTACGGCAACAGTGTTTTTGAAATGGCTGAAGAGATGGTAGGAAAGGGAAAACTAAATACAGGAGGCGGCGCAGGTCCTCATATCAATTTTCCCGATCCTGAAAGAGAATATCGTGAACCCCGTGGGCACCTTGACGGTTACCATACACCGACCAACGGCGTACCAAAAGGCGTTGTCGGTTCATTTACACTCGGTGCAACTGTATATATTGATACTGTGGAAAAACATGGGGGTGGCTTTACAATATGGCCCGGAAGTCATAAAATCTGGGCTGAATACTTCAGACACCACGACTTGGATAGCCTTCCCGGAGGCGTTGCTCCTTTTGATTTAGGACAATGTTATGAATTCACTGGTGAAGGAGGAGATGTCTGTTTCTGGCATCACCAAATGAGCCACACTGCAGGACCGAACTGCGGACGTAATGTCAGGATCGCACTTATCGGTAGATACCGTAGAACAGACCTTGATGAAATTAAGTTTGATACTCCCGAAGATATGTGGAAATATTGGGATGGTATTTCGTAACAATAGATAAACATCTGGAATTGATTTACCAAACGTTCGGTGTGAAAGCCCTATCCTTTAGGTTAGGGATGAAACACCGCTAACGTCTCCATTTATCAAAAAACGCTTGATTTTGTTCAATAAATGTGGTATGATATTCCTATCATTCGGATAGGAAAGCATTCACCTACTTCCTGTAGGTGTCCTATCCACTCAAATGCTTGAGTTGGAATGATGGGTGATAAAATCATTCAATACCACATTCGGTTGTATGAGACTGCAAGTTATGATCCTT
>JAPOQK010000073.1 GCA_026710795.1 Candidatus Poribacteria bacterium | reverse complement strand
GCATTCTGGGATTCTGACAAGTACGTTGGACACCTGTCGCCCCGCTGGGGCTTGCTCATTCTATGCATTGGGTACTATACACCTGTCGCCCCGCTGGGGCTGAACGGCACAAACTATAGTTAACATTAAAAATAATAATATAAAGTCCATGTAGGAGCGATCTCCGAATCGCGACAAAACTCACTGATAGTCGGGAATCGGAGTTCCCTCCTACATATCAAAATGTCCCATTAATTCAAAAGTTTACTATAAATTGTGTTTGTCTGAACCAGAATTACAAGATTTTCAGGATAAGAAATCGCGACCCGGAGGGTGCTTCTACAGAAATGTGTCTCTTTAATTTCAATGTTTACCATAAATAACCCTGTGTGTAAAACCTAATCTTGACAAAACGGGTTGCGTATGATAGACTTGCGGTCATGAAAATTGTTGTCGCACCAGATTCATTCAAGGGAAGTGTCACTGCGCTACAAGCCGCGAATGCTATTGAGCAAGGACTCCGACGTGTGTTTCCTGATGCCGTTATAGAAAAAATTCCAATGGCAGATGGTGGTGAGGGTACTGTGCAATCCCTTGTTGATGCCACTGGTGGACATATTCGTACGCAATGCGTGCTTGGACCACTCGGTAACGAGGTTGATGCACAATTCGGTATCCTTGCGGATGAAGAGACTGCAGTAATTGAGATGGCATCTGCATCTGGACTTACGGTTGTTCCACCTGACAAACGAAACCCACTGCTAACTACAACCTACGGCACAGGACAACTCATCCGTGCTGCCTTGGAAGAAGGTTGCCGCAAGTTAATCATCGGTATTGGTGGGAGTGCAACAAATGATGGTGGGGTAGGTATGGCAGAAGCACTCGGTGTCAAATTTCTGAAATCAGATGGGAATCCGATTGCGCGAGGTGGCGGTGGACTGGGTGAGTTAGACTCAGTAGATATTTCAACTATACATCCCGCAATTGCGGAAACGGAAACAATTGTCGCTTGTGATGTCAATAATCCGTTGACGGGACCTGAAGGGGCATCACATGTATATGGTCCGCAGAAGGGGGCTACTGCCGAAATAGTGAAGACGCTTGACGCACATCTGGTACATTATGACAACGTTTTGGCTCGGACACTTGGACAATCCTATAATGACATTCCTGGTGCTGGTGCTGCGGGTGGGTTAGGTGCTGGTCTGATGGCGTTTCTCAAGGCAAAATTGAACCTTGGTGTTGATATTATGATTGATGCTGTTAATCTGAAGGAGCGGATGAAAGGTGCCTCTCTTGTCTTCACTGGTGAGGGACAATTGGATTTTCAAACTGCTTTTGGCAAGACCCCTGTCGGTGTTGCGAAGGTGGCAAAAGCACACAATATCCCGGTTATAGCGATTGCAGGGGGTATTGGTGACGGTGCAGAAGCAGTTTATAATGTTGGGATTGATGCGATGTTAGGCATTGTGCAAACACCGATGTCTCTTGACGATGCAGTTGAAGAGGCACTTCAACTAATTGCGGATACCGCAGAACAAGCTGCGCGATTGATTGCAATTGGTCAACGTGAACCTTATAGACGAAATTTGACTAATTTAAAAGAAAAATGGGAAAGGCAGAAGAAAAGCGATGCTAACCTTCCAACCTCCCATTCTTCCAACAAGCAATAATTGGCTTACAAGGGCAATATAGGCACATCTTTCATAAAGTCATCGGTTTCGGTCTGCCATCTTTTCATTTCAGTAGCCAATGATTTGACACGTTCCGCGTGTTCCAGCTGTTCGGCAAGGTTATTTGTTTCCCAAGGATCCTCCTCTAAATCAAATAACTGGAGGTAATTTGTGCCTTTACCAGTCTCTTCAGAGGCATAATAACGGATAAGTTTCCATTTACCATCACTCACAGTGCGATGAATGTCTTTATACGCAGCGAAAACCGTATCGCGAACTTTATCAACACAACCTTCCATCAATGGAACTAAACTGTAACCTTCCACTGTATCCGGAATATCAACGTTGGTAAGGTCACACACGGTGGGGAATACATCGTAAAGATAGGTCAATGCGTCCACTGATTGTCCTTCGGGAACTCCAGGACCAGCGAATATTGATGGTACACGAATACTGTGGCTATACAAATTCTGTTTACCAAGTAACCCGTGTTGTCCAACAGCGAGTCCGTGGTCAGCAGTGTAGATTACGATAGTGTTATCAAGGTGTCCTTTTGCCTCTAAGGTCTGTAAAACACGACCCATTTCGGCATCTTGGCTGGTAATCATACCGTAGTAATCAGCAATGTGCTGCTGTACGATTTCTGGAGTGCGTGGGAACGGTGCTAACACTTCATCCCGAATCCGCATCTCTCCGTTGTCAAAAGGATGTTCGGCAACGAAGTTCTCTGGAACGGGGACGTCTTCAGGTTTATACATCGTTGCATATTCACCCGGCGGCGTGCGTGGATCGTGCGGTGAAGTAAAGGAGAGATAAACGAAAAATGGATCTGTTTGGTCATAGTTTTCTATAAAATCCACGGCGGAGTCTGTAAACAGTGTTGTAGAGAATTTATCTCCGATATATCTGTTATCTTTCGGATAAGCCCCTGACGGATCAAAATCGAAAATAGGCACTTTATATTGATTGCCCATTCCACCGAAGAAAATAGTAGCACCATCGTCAAAACTATTGGTAAACGTCTGTCTGTCATTATGCCACTTACCACTAAAAAATGTGCGATACCCCGCTTCACGCATGACTTGTGGCCAAACAGCCAAATCTCGGTTAAGTTGGTTACCGCCACTTCGGAATAGGTTAGCACTGGTGAGAACAGCAGCACGACTCGGTACACAGACTGCACCAACAAGAGACCCCATGATATGGGTTTCTCGGAACGTTGTCCCACGTGCCATGAGTGAGTCCATGGTCGGTGTTTTCACCGTTGGGTCCCCATAACCTGCTATGGCATCCCAACGATGGTCATCGGCAATCATAAAGAGTATATTAGGTTGTGAAGGCATGTTTACTCCTATTATGGTTGTTGGTTATTAGTTAATTTGAAAGCGATATAACAAAAACATACAAAGGAAATTTCAATGAAGATCGCAACTATTGAACAATTTTATCCACGTCATCGGATGCGTCTTGTAAAGATTACAACAGACACTGGCATCGTCGGGTGGGGTGAAACTACACTTGAAGGTAAACCGAAAAGCACTTGGTCAGCAGTAGAAGAACTTGCAGAATATTTTATTGGTAAAGACCCGTTACGTATTGAACACCATTGGCAACATGTCTACCGATCCGCTTTTTTTCGAGGTGGCAATATCTTGATGTCTGCTCTATCAGGGATTGATCAAGCACTCTGGGACATTGCTGGCAAATATCACGGTGTGCCTACCTATCAACTTTTAGGTGGCGCAGTTCGTGACCGAATCCGTGTTTATGCACATTGGGGAATCGGTAGTTTAACTGACGCAGGAAAATCCTCTGCAAAAGAACGTCTTGACTTTTTACAACAAAAAGGTGGCTACACAGCGTTTAAAAGCGGACCTGGTGGCAAATGGCGTGGTCATGAGCCTCCCTCGGTGATTGATGCTTTTGTTGAACGTGCCTATTTGATGCGAGAATGGGTCGGTCCCGATGTTGAACTTGCATTTGATTTTCACGGAAAAATGACACCTGCCCTTGCTATTGAAATCTGTCATGAACTCAAAGGTATGCGTCCGATGTTTGTTGAAGAACCTGTCCCACAAGAGAATGTTGATGCGCTGAAATTAGTGTCTGACCATGTGCCGTTCCCAATTGCGACAGGTGAACGTTTGTTGACCCGATGGGGTTTCCGTGAAGTATTTGAGAAACAGGCAGTTGCTTATCTACAACCTGATACTTCCCATGCAGGTGGTATTACAGAACTCAAGAAAATCGCGAACATGGCAGAGGTTTATTATATGCATATCGCACCGCATTGTGCTATTGGACCAGTTGCTTTCTCTGCTTCCTTACATGTTGATGCTGTTGTGCCAAATTTCCTTATCCAAGAACAGATAGATGCCGGTTTAGGTGACGGGTTGTTCACTGAAGATTGGCAAGTTGCAGATGGACACATTGAACTTCCGACAAAACCTGGACTCGGGTTTGACATAAATGAAAAAGAAGCGGAACAGACACTTGACACCTATTCTGAAGAACTCGGTGGCGAATACTACTATGATACTGACGGCAGCGTTGCGGATTGGTAACACAAAAACAGAAAAAACTAACCGCTCAATTTATTGAATTACGACAAAGGTATACTTGCAATCACATTGGAAATATACGCTTAGCCTATTTTATAACCTTTGCTATCTCGTGAATTCTCGCCAACACAAACTCCCATATTTTGGGTAAGATTATCGGATTGACGACAAGAAGCATACTCACTATAAGTGCGATAAATAAATTTTCATTACCATAGAAAGATCCTAAGATGAATCCTAAGATTATGCTTACAAATAACCAAAATAATAGATAAGGTTTAATCTTTTTCATTTACAATTGTGGTCAACAACATAAGATTGCGCGTTATCACAGAAAACAACGCTATTCTACTACAGGTTTGCGGTGTGCAACGTATGGTGGTTCCAGCATCAACTTCTGATCTTCTTCTGTCATCAACTCACGGAGTGCATCGTCATATCTACCTTGTCCCCATGAAGCATGTCCTGGGGAGTATTTGAACAGAATTGAGCGGCGTTGATGTGTTGCAGTCCACGGCAAAGTGCCGTGCGTCAACGCTTCTGTGAAGATAACGGCATCACCCGCCTTCTGATGCACTGGTGCCATACAGGTTTCGTTTTTCACTACAGGACGGAATTGTGGTGGACATGGATAGTTACTCTTATGGCTGCCGGGAATACAACAGAAACCGCCATGCCTTGGAAGCATATCTGTCAATGCCCATGAGACTACGGTTAAACCGTTATACATCCGATCATTACGGAAAACATAATATTGTGATGGATCGTAAGGGGTACCACCACCGTGGAGCGTTCCACCAGGGTTGCCATCAATCATCAAGATACCGTAGACATGATCAAGGCGAAATTTCGGACCGACGATCTCTGCTAAACACGGCATGATACGTGGATGGTTGAGGAGATTCCTAAAAGCGTCATCCTCCCAACTTAGAAAGCCACCGAATCGTTGTGAATGGATGTTATCATCCGCAGGATCAGGGTAATTCTGTGTATCAATCAGCGCGTTGAGTTGGGCAAGTTCATCTTCACCTAAAACACCTTCTAAATTGACATATCCCCACAGATCAAACAGATATTTTTCTTCAGCGTTCATACAGACATCTCCATCTTATCATTGATGAGGCGAAATTGAGGTCGGTTCAAGTCGGGTGACAACGATTTTCGATCTGTCAATGAGTTCACCGACGCGCGCTGAAATCTCGTTGACCCACCGGTCATCTTCGTAAACAGCAGCATAGAGTTGTTCGCGCTGTTCCTCACTTTCGAACCGTCGGATCCAGACGTATAGGTCATCCTCTTCTTCACCGATAAAACTACCGATGACGACCATTCCTTTGGATATCTGGAACGGTATAACCGTTTCTTCCATGTATTTGACCCAGTTTTCGTGTTGTCCGGGTTGGGTTCGATATTGACGTAATTCAAAAAATGCCATAAAATCTCCTTATTAAAAAAATCAATTATAACCGATCATAGCCGTAACCATTACCAGTAATCTCAAAGAGGGCAAATGCAGCAAGAAAATGAATATCTGCGTCTGCATCTTCTAATACTGTTTCCAGAATATGTGTTGAACTTTCGTTTTTTGCATCACCGAGTGCTCTGATGATATCAATACGGAATGCCCGTTCTGTTTGTTCAGTATGCAATTCGGTTAATTTTGTAACGAGTGCAGAAACTGCTTTGTCGTCCGCGATTTTGCCGAGGGCACGCGCAGCATCTCTGCGGATTTCTATATGGTTCTCATCGTTATTCATAATTTCAATAAGTGCGTCAGATGTGGAAACATCTGCGAGTTCACCTAAAGCTTGTGTTGCTAATCGTCGGACATCTTTATTGTTCTCATTTTCTCCATTTGCTACAAGGACAAGGTCTGGTACCAACGCCATAGTTCCAGTTTCACCTATTTTCCGTGCTGTATCTTTTCGGGTATCCACATTTGCATCGGAAAGTGCTTCCCTAAGCTGGGAAAGATCAAGAGACTTGGCACGTGCCAATGCAATGGACGCTGCATTCCTGATTGGATTTCCTTCCCATGTGTCATCCACACGCACCTGCATTTTATCCGCGATGAATTCAGGTAGGTTTAGCTTTTTCGCTGATCTGACAATTCTTTCCCAACTCCAATTTCGTTTTCTATCGTTAAGTGCCAAATTGCGTCTGTTTGCTGCATCTTCAAGTGCAACGATATATTCCGTGTCATCAATGATGCGATTAGCGAGTGCCTCTGTTGCCTCTGTTCCCTCAATTGCACCGAGTGCCACCGCAGCTTTTATGCGAGGAGAGGCATTTGCCAATATGGCTGTGCTTGCATCTAAAGGAATCTGTTTATCCTCCAAAATCGCAATCAAGCGAGGAACGGCATTTGTGCTTTCTAATTTTCCGAGTGCAGTGATGGCATTATTGGAAATATTGCCTATACGAATATCAACTGCACGGAGCAGTAGGTCTTCCGAATTCGCATCACCGATGTTACCGAGTGCGGTAACAGCAGCGGCACGGATAGCATCTGCCTCTAACTGATTTTCTACGATACTGCTAAGTCTTGGAACTGCTTTTGCATCCTTAATACTTCCCAACGCTATAACTGCTTGTAACCGAACAGTACTGTTTTCATCATTGAGTGCATTTCGGAGTGCAGGTGCTGCGCGTTCATCGCGAAGTGCATTTAAAGAGGCAACGGCTGCAGCACGTATAGAGACCGTTTCATCCTGATTATTAAGCACCTCAATCAAAGGTTCCACTGTTTTTCGGTCTTTAAAACCACCCAGACGAGTAACGACCTCTTTCCTTATCACATAACTTGGATTTTCCAACTCGGCAAGCATTGTGTCTAATGCTGAAGCATGATGAATAACCCCAAGCATATAGATAATTGCCCAGTGAGTCCATTCGTCATCAACAGATTTTAGGGCATCAAGCAGAAAATTGGTCGTTGTTTCATTCCCATTTATAAGAAGTGCTCCAATTACCTCGTTTTGAACAGATTGAACTTCATGACCATCCTCAAAACTACCGCGCCCCTTTTTGACGATTTCAACGAGTCCTTTGTCGACAAGTGTAGGGGCAATTTCTCTCAGTGCCTTCGATGCTTCAAGACGCGCTGTTTCATATTTATCATTCCTGATAATATCAAGTAGTGGATCTGCACTTTTTGTCGATTTGATAGTGCCTAAAGCGATTGCTGCTTCTTGTCGCACAACCCCTTGTTTGTCCTTTTTTAGAGCGGTAATCAGAGAATCAACTGCAATATCACCACCTACTCTACCGAGTGCCCATGCAGCACTGCGTCTTACCGTTGCACGTTGATCATCTGCTAATGCGTTAACAAGCGGTTCAACGACGGTATCTCCTTTGAAAATACCGAGTGCACGTGCTGCTTCACTACGAACCAGACTGGGAATAGGTTTGAGTTCACCCCAAATCCGATAATAGGGACGTCGATATTCTGTTGTCCATTCAATATTCAGAGAATCAAGATGTGATCTAAGTGCATCAAGGGTTTTATACTTCCGTTTCATGTGTCGCTGAAAATCGGAAATCTCATCGAATTGCATGGACAAAACCCAAAAAAGGATAGGAAGCGTTTCTGTGTCTTTAATACGGCTTAGAACCTTTACTGCGTTTGCTCGGATAACAGCACTCGTTTCATCGCTAAGTATGAGTAGCAGCATCGGTTGTGTAGCTTCGGCAGGTTTTAGCTGCCACAAGGCATTGATAGCTGCAGATCGAACTGTTTCGCGTCTCAGTTTATCCATCGAAATGGCAATCAATTTCTTAACGTTTTCTTCAGTTATGACATTGATTTTTCCGAGTGCTTCTGCTCCCTGTGTAACTGTCGTATCGTCAAGTTGGAGTGCTGCAGTAAGCGCAGTGACAGCAGCATTGTTAGGACCGCGTGCGCGCATGTTGCCAAGTCCCTTAGCTGCAATGGCTTTCACTTCTTTGTTAACCTCACCAGTCAAGATGTCAATGAAAGGCTGTATTGCGCGTCGATCCCCAATTGTGCTTAAAGCATTTGCAGACTCTAATTGAACAAGGTATTCACCTGTTTGGAGTGCGTCAATAAGTGCTGGCACAGCGGCTCCACGCATTGCAATTAGGGCAGAAAGTGCTGCACCCTTTAAATCTTCGTCTGCTAAAAGCTGAATTATGGGAATAACTGCCTCTTCCGCCCTTATTACTCCGAGAGTACTAATTGCGGCAGATTGTGCTCTCAAACGGTATTTTTTCATCCAAGAATCATCAATATACGCGCTCGCTATATATCGGTATTGCTCCGAAAAACCGTTATCTACATCTGGAATAATATTGCTTGCACGGGTTTGAAGTACAGCTAACAACGGAGCAATGGTAGGTTCACCAATTCTATCCAAAGCAACTATTGCAGTGTCTTTAACATAGCTGTTAGAATCCGCTAAGAGTTTGATTAGATCGTCAACAGCTGCTTCCGCTTGGAGTTTTCCAAGAAGTTTCGCAGCGTGCATCCGAACTTGTGCATTGTTGTTTCTTGTTGCCAGTTGTAGTATTGATACTATCTCGGGATTGGATTGAAATTTAGGCTGGCAGAGTGCTCCTACCGCAACAATCGCGCTATAGGCAGCCTCCGGCTCCTCATCCGTTTTGGATAGAATTGACTTATACGTCGAAATCAGTTCACTGTTTTGTAGCGTTCCTAATTCTCTAATTGCTGCTTTTCTAATCTGAGGGTCTTGGTGTTGCGTAGCGGATTTTAGTAGGATAACGTAATTGGAACCCACACTATCTGTGCCGTTGTTAAGTCGTTGTAATAGATGTGCAACTACAACGTTGACAGCGGGTTGATAGCATTTTTGAGCTTCTAACAGCGCAACTACGACGACAGAATCTGATCTCTTTGCTAATTCCGATAATAATGCTGGCTGTTTTTCAACTGCCATTGCGAGTGAGGTAGCAAGCAAACCTGAAATTGAATTCCGTGATCTGATAAGCCGTTCTTGTCGGTTTAGTTCGTCGGAATCGGGGTCATCCAGTATGGTAATTGCTCGGATATCGCTGTTTAACGTTTCGAGATACGCCAACGTTTGCGCCATGGCTTGATGCCAACTGCTTGCATCCGTGCTGTTTCGTAACTGCAGTAGACGATTGAGATAAATTGCTTCCTGATTCTCTGGATCTTTGTCACGTGATTTTTGTACAGCAGATTCTGCTGCTGTATAATCACCTTGAACAATTGCTTGTCTCGCTGAAAGGATAACTTTGTCTTCTTTTTCACCGCACCCAACGAGAAATGAAATACAGAGAATAAGATAAATACAGATTATAGAGTATTGTTTCATAGTATATTTTCTCAACAACATAAAATAGTGTTATTCTCCTGCAATTACCAATTTCGTCAGGTCAGCTACAGCATAGACAGGTTCTGCTATACGGTTTAGCAATGCCAATCGATTTCTCTGTAGGTCAACATCTTCTGCCATAACAAGCACATCATCAAAAAACTTGTCTATTGTAGGTTGAAGTCCTGCTAACTGAATTAACAGTTCTGAATATGCTCTTTCCTGAATGCTTTTATCTAATACAGGTTTTACCTCGGTGATGTATGCGTTTAGACCTATTTCAGCATCATCTTTTAGTAGTGCAGCATCTACGGATACTGGTGCATTTTCAGGTAAAATTCTTAGTACCCGATTGAGTGCATTATATACTTCCTCAAAGTTGGATGTCAAGCGAAATTCAGCAACGGCACTGGCACGTTTTAGAATATCTACAATGTTAACATCACCGACTGCTAAAACAGCATCAGCAAGGTCGGGAGCGTATTCCTGTGTCTGTAATATGCCGCGAAGGCGTTCTTTGATGAAACTAAGGACACTTGTTTTTGTATCGTCAACTAATTCTACCTCATACAGAGCGATTGCTTTGTCAACAACTTTATCTAAAGAGAGTGATAACTGCCGATCTTGCAGGATACGAATTGTGCCGAGTGCATGCCGTCGTAGTGAGTATGGGTCTTGTGAACCTGTGGGACGTTCTTCTATGCCGAAGTATCCGACAATTGTGTCAAGTTTATCAGCGATAGCGAGGATTGCACCGACTTCGGTTTCGGGTATAGGTGTATCCGCACCGAGTGGTTGATAGTGTTCTGCAATAGCAGTTGCTACCTTATCAGGTTCACTTGAGTTTTTAGCATAGTATCTGCCAGTAATCCCTTGCAGAGACGGAAACTCAATGACCATTTGTGTAGTTAAATCTGCCTTACAAAGCCAGGCTGCACGTTTTGCATGATGGATTGTTTCATCCGCAAACTTCAATTCTGTGCTAATGACCTTCACCAAAGACTTTAACCGTTCTGCTTTATCTAAGAGAGAACCAAGTTTAGCGTGAAAGACAACAGCACCTAAACGTTCAACTTTATCGGCAAGGCTGGTTTTCTGATCCGCATTATAAAAGAACTCAGCATCGTTGAGACGTGCATGTAGCACACGTTCATTCCCGTGCCGAACACCGTCAATATTGCCATCAGTTCCGTTAGAAATGGTTATGAACTTTGGAGCAAGGGTGTTTTCACTTTTCCACATCGGAAAATAGCGTTGATGCTTTTTCATTGCCGTAATCAACACTTCAGGTGGTAATTCCAGATGCGACTCACTGAAATTCCCGACAATCGGTTGTGGATTTTCTACGAGATAGTTCACTGTATCCAGTAACTCTTCATCTATATTTGGAAGACATCCTTCGTTTTCAAAAACGGTTCGCACCTGTTTTTCGATTATATCGCGGCGTTCCTTCGGACAAACAACAACACCCACATTGTGGAGTTCTTGAATGTAACTGTCTAAGTCCGCAGATTCCAATGTTATCGGATCGGGATATAGAGAACGGTGTCCGTAAGTGCTACGTCGTGCATAAGCTGCCCCGTAAGCACAGTTGACAACTTGATTTCCGAGTAGTGCGACTAACCATCGTATAGGTCGTGTGAAACGAGCAAATACTCCCGGTTCATTAGACTTTGTTTCCCACCGCATCGTTTTCGGAAAACGGAGTGTCTCAATCCATTCGGGTAAGAGTGTTTCCAATAGTTCGTGGGTAGACACTCCTTTTTCAAGTTTGGAAGCACAGATATATTCTCCACGTTCGGTTTCAATGATTCGTATATCGGAGAGTTCAACACCTTGTGTTTTTGCGAATCCAATCACTGCCTTTGTCGGTTCACCGTTTTCATCGTAAGCGATACTTTTGGGTGGTCCTATGACTTCCGTCTCCTGACTTTCTTGCATGGTTTTCACACCCTTAATAGCAAGTGTGATACGTCTGGGTGTTCCTAACGTTTGAATTTCTCCAAATGGAATTCTGTGTTCAGACAGAGAATCACCAGCTATCTTACCAAGTTGGTCAAGAGCAGGTGGCATATAGCTTGCGGGAATTTCTTCTGTGCCGATTTCAAAGAGAAAATCGGCAGTTTCAGGGAAGTCTGATGTAGTAGTTTCGGTGCGGTTAGAAACCGCATCTTCTGTAGCAGAGGTTGTTTCCGTGTTAAACCGTCCAATGAGGGGGTGTTCCATCTCCTCTCGTTGCGTTACATAGGCACGTGCGATACGTTGTGCCAACCTACGCACACGTTCAATGTAACTCACACGTTCAGTGACGCTTATAACGCCGCGCGCATCCAGCATGTTGAATGTATGTGAGCATCTCAGAACATAGTCGGTTGCAGGAAGGACTAAACCTGCATCTAAACACGCGTGGGTTTCTTTTTCGTAGGTGCTAAACTGGTCAAAAAGCATGTCAACGTTTGCATGTTCAAAGTTGTAGGTTGAGTATTCCACCTCACTTTGATGGTGGACATCTCCATAATTCAGGTGTTCATTCCAACGAATATCAAAAAAGGTATCAACATCTTGTAAATAGAGAGCGATGCGTTCAAGTCCGTAGGTAATCTCAGCACAAATCGGGGCAAGGTCTATGCTACCCATCTGTTGAAAGTAGGTGAACTGTGTAACTTCTGCGCCGTTCCACCATACTTCCCAACCGAGTCCAGAAGCACCGAGGGTCGGGGATTCCCAATCGTCTTCTACAAAGCGAATATCGTTTTTGCGGGGTGAAATGCCGAGATGGTAAAGGCTTTCAAGGTAGAGTGGTAGCACATTTTCTGGTGCTGGCTTTAGTATGACTTGATATTGGTAGTATGCACCAAGACGGAAGGGATTTTCTGCGTATCTGCCATCGGCGGGTCTGCGGACAGGTTCTACATACGCTACATTCCACGGTTCTGGACCGAGGCATCGTAAAAATGTTGCGGGGTTAAATGTGCCTGCACCAACTTCTATATCACATGGTTGTTGAATAATACATCCTTGATCTGCCCAAAATTTCTCTAATGCTAATATTATTTCTTGTAAGGTCATATCTGTTCGTTTGTTATTTACTCCGTTTTCGTTGGTTGAATATATTGTGAGTTAAGTCAGGAACAAGTGTTATTCTTGAAAATCCTTTGCCACGTTAGTACGGGTGGAGTTCAATAGTTCCTGTTGAGAATAAGATGTTAAGATCAAAGTGTGACAAGAAATTCAAACCTAATACACCATCTATAGTTGATCCAAAATGCAGATCGTGGCATACGACATCAATGTTTTCAACAGTTTCTCCAAGTGGGTTAATTTACGTACGGTTATGATTATTGCAGGTAAAATACCGCTGCCTGTGGTAAGAAGCACTACTTTAAGAGGTAATTCGATTAACCTACGTGAGAGATCAAACTGGATATTACCTATTACAATAAATAACGTACCCCTTCTGGAAGATCACCGGTAAAACGTATCGCTGCACCGCCTTTATAGTGTCCAGATGCTTCATAAATATCATCACGAGATTTGCTAAAGTTCATAAATTATATCGTATTTCAGGGAATAATGTCAATTCATTTCAACAAAGACCAATCAGGTTCGTCTTCGGGGTGGCCGAGGGGACCGTGTGCGTTACGGACAATACGACGTTGTGCGTCATACCAATCCGTATAGCTTGTGGCAGGTTGGAGTTTATCGTTGCGAGCATCCATCTGGTTTAGGAGAGCGTTCTCCATCTCCTCTGCTAATGATTGTGCTTCAGAGTTGTCAATCAGATTGTTCATCTGTAGCGGGTCCGCTTCAATGTCGTATAGCATCCGTTTACCGTTAAGCCAACGTGCGTAACTATTGGTTTTTGTGCGAACACCGCGCCATTCGTTACCATCAACCAAGTAATCGTAGGTTGACCCAAAGTTCATTGTCAGGACAGCATCCTGTTCAAAGGCATCCGTTTCACCGCGCCAAGATGCAGACAGATCATATCCCTCCACTGTGCGCGGTATCTGAATTCCACATAAACCACAAAGCGATGGAAATAGGTCTACAGGTGATGTGAGAGTGTCGCACAACCGATTGCCTTCAAACATACCGGGAAGTCGCATGATGAGCGGCACTTTGATGGATTCCTCGTAGGGTTCTCTCTTTGCCCAGAAGTTGAGACCTTGCGCGCCTCCTTGTGTGCCGTGATCAGAACCAAAGATGAGCAACGTGTTATCCACACGACCCGTTTTTTCAAGATACGCCATCAATTCACCGAGCATATCGTCTACAGCTAAGATCATAGCAAGATAGTGTCTATAAGCATTTAACGATCGTTCTCGCTGATTATCTGACACGTTTTCTGGTAGATGTAGTTCAGCGGGTAGTCGATCATAGTATTCCTGCGGGGCATACTCGTAAGGAGTACCGTGTGCTTGATGTGGAGAGATAAATAGACAAAACGGAGTATCGTTGTGTACATCATCCATAAACTGAAAAGCGTATCGGTTTAGTGCATCGGTTTCATATCCTTCCCATCTTTCGTTCCGCCAATTGTCAAGGTTTACAGTGCCATTGAAATAGTCAGTGTGGAAGTTGTAACCGCGCCAATGTTGGAATCCGATACGGTCGCGCCCTTCAGGGACATAATCGCGTCCACCGATTTCTGGGAATGAACCTGTGTGGAGATGCCATTTTCCGATCCATGCCGTGCGGTAAGAGTTACGGTTGAATACATCACCGAGTCCGATTTCATCGTGTCGGGTTTTGACGAAATTGATAAGATGACCGGTTGTCTGCGGATGTCGTCCTGTAAGTAACATGGAACGGTAAGGTGTGCAGACAGGGACAGTGGCAATTGCGTTTGAAAAGACAGTGCCTTCTTGCGCGAGTCGGTCAATGTGTGGCGTTTCAATCTGGGTTTCGCCATATATTGGCAGAGAACATGCACGGATTTGATCTGAGAGAAGATATACTATGTTGGGTTTGTTTGTCATGTTTCGGTATCCTTGGATCTATTCAGACAAGAGTGAACGCAAAATAATACCATTTCTAATAAATAAAGTGCCATTTGCTGAGAACTACTTGTAGGAGCGACCTCCTAGTCGCGACCGGGAAATCAACGGTATGAATGCCATTTGGCATTCCCCGGGTCGATCCTACAGAAGAAAGATGTCGGAGGTCGCTTTGCTCGCTCCGACCTACGAAGACTGAACCAGGATTTGCAGGATAAGAAATCGCGACCGGGAAATCAAGAAATCAACGGTATGAATGCCATTAAGGCATTCCCCGGGTCGATCCTACAGAAGAAAGATTTCCAATCAATAACAATGGTTGAATCCAGTAATGGGACAATAAATATTAGAATTGGTATTACTTAAAACTTTAGCCCTACACTAACACGGTGTGCATCATTCAGGTATCCAAAATCAGCGAATGCGTAGTCAAGAGATAGCATCGTGGCACCAAAATTTAGGTGTATACCTAAACCGAGTGTTAATCCCTCTTCATCATCGATGTGGTCAGGACCCAAACGGAATTTGTAACCGGCACGGATCGCTGCCATCTTTCTGTACCAGTATTCCATACCGAGGTTTAGACGTTCACTATTATCATTCGGATGGTTTCCATCAAGAGCGATAGTGAGAAGATTACTGTCATCATCAATCAGGTCATAAGCCACCCCAAGACGGAAATTAGACGGTAGCGGATATTCAACGGTATCCAGCTCCGCTTTACGTGTTGGGTTCGTAGTATCTGGATGGGGTGAATATTCTGCAATTTGTTCCTCGCCAGCAACTTCAGTCCCAGCCTCAAGATCAGGTCCGCTGAAACTCATCTCAGGACCAAAGTTTGAAAAGCACATGCCGATACGCAGACTTCGCCAACCTGTGTGGTATAAAGTCCCGATGTCTATTGCAACGCCTTTTGCACTTTCCCGATGAATTTGCTGATGAATATACTTTGCATTGATACCGAAGGAGAGATTAGCCCCGGATTCCTTTCGATAAAGCTGTCTGGAATACGCTAACGAGACAGCAGTATCCCATGCGGAATACCAAAGTCCAGTGCCATCAGGTTTGTCAAGAGTAGTGATTTCCGTATCGGGAACGTTGAGAAATGTGACACTGGCACCTAACGTGCCGACCTTCTCTATCGGTGTAGCAAACGCGAGATAGTTGTAACGGACATCTGCAAGCCATACCGTATGTGTATCTGAGAAACTGGTCTTTTCAAGTTGGCTGAGTCCAGCAGGATTCCAATAGATAGTGGTAACATCGTTAGCAATTGCACCGAATGTGCCACCTAAACTATCAACCCGCGCGCCCGGTCCAATTTTGAGAAATTGTGCACCAGCAGTGCCAACATTTGTTGTTGCGTAACTGGAAACGTTCAATGAAAACATCATAGCAACCATAAGCAAGATTGATAGAAGAGATGTATCAACCTTCTGTCCCTTTGCTATTTTATAGTCTTGTGACTTTTGATACAAAATAGTCTTGTGCATATTTTTCTCCTAAAACGGGGTGCCGTTATCGTATGATTGCGAACCTTCCGATCTTATTCCCGATGACATTATTGCTTCCATCTTGTGCCTCAACATGGTAAATGTAAACACCACTTGCAATTGCCTGTTTGTAGCGGTTGAGGAGATCAAATTCTGCAGTACCACCTTTGTCTCCCTGTGCTAAACGTTCATCTGGGTTGAAAGAGTCTGTACTTTCGTGTTTGATTTCCCGCACTAATTCACCAGTCAATGTATAGATGCGGATAGTACATCGCGGAGGAAGACGCATGAAAAAGATTTTATCTGTACCTTCAGCGATTACCGCTTTGTTCGTGACAAAGTAAGGGTTTGGCACAACACGAATTCTGCTGAGATCTGCTTCAATATTTTCAGGTTCAAGCGACTCACCTTGTGTTGCGATTAGAATCTCGTCATTATCCCGTGGTGCAGCAACGCCCCCCATTTCAACGGTGAATACATCCCCTTCGGATATTTCACCGTTGGGATCCATTATGTATACGTAAGCACCACGAATGTAAATTCGGAAATAGCCTACCGTGTCCTGCGGAACATATTCATCACTCCAACCTGCACCTGTCAAGATAGCATATCCATCAGCACGTTGGTCGTTGAATTCGACTTCCTCACCTGTATCTTCGTCTACCACCTTGACATGCGTATCATCAGTAAATGTGATAGAAAAGGTATGTGGGAGATAATAAGTTGCCCAGAAGATATTGGGCCACGTATTTTCACCAGCACCAGGAGATTCGATAATCACTGACCAGTCTGTGACAGTGCCTGCTGTCAATTTAACGTTGTTAATTGGGTTTTCGTCTGGAGTGTCGTAAGTCACATCAACCCCTGTCATCTTCAAGATGATACCGTCAAACATCGGTGTGCGTGCTTCATACGCCTCATAGTGATTGGCATCATACCAATCGAACGTTGTTTTTTCTACGACCGTCTGATTCATTGTTGTATCAATGATTTCGTAAGCAGGAGGTTGATAACCGGGACCTGTGATATACGCCCCCGGTCCTGTCTGCTTAGCTCCATACCAAACAATCTTATATTGATTGCCCGTAACTTTACTCGGGACTATCACCATAGGTTCAATGGTGACTGCAACAGTTGCGTCCTGTTCTACATCTACGATCGGTTCTCTATAACCTGCGGGATGTGCGCGTGGAACAACATGAACCATCGTTTCAATCTGACTACTTTCCATCGCGGGTAAGGCTTTTTTGGGGTTTCCTGTATCGTAAGAGGTGACAGCATAGGTATACTGAATTCCGTTGGTTAAGCCTGCGTCCGTATAGAAATTCTTGATCCCCGCATCTTCACCGAGTGCTTGTGATGTAGTGGAAACTACTTGAAATATATCTCCAGCCACAGGTGGACCATCAGGACCATCGGTAATTTTAACGTATAACCCACCAAAATATATTTGTTCACCCGATCGATATGTTCCATCAGGATACGGTTCACCTGTATCAGGGTCTTTTACGACAACATATCCACCCCCATCTGATGGGAAATCGGAATTATATGTCATCACTTCCCATAGTGTTGTATTTATCACCTCAAAACTTGTGCTGGAATTGAATTTGATAGCATACGTCGCATTCTTGAAAAAATCAGCAAAAAAGGGTTCATCTCCCATGTTTTCAATGGTAGCATCTGACTGCTTACCGACATGCGCAACCGTAAAGTAGTTTCCAGTAGCACTCGGTCTGTCAAACTCCATCAACAATTTCCAGTCTTCTACAGGTTTTCCAGTGTTTTCATCGTAAGCGGTATCACGTCTATAAACTCTGTACCCTTCAAAGATTTTTTCTGGATCGGTTATATCAACATACTCTTCAATACTTTTTTTGACATCGTTATCAACCCAACGTCCAGCACTTTCCCATACGAGTGACACCTGTCCATCGGCAGGATAAGCAACAACGAGAGGCGAGGGTGGTGGTGCTGGTGCAACATAGACGTCGTCGTATAACTTCTGTGCCCAGTCCGATGATGTCTGCAGACCTGCAAGTCCTTCACCGATTGCCACCGCTATGATGACGTTGAATGTATCTCCAGGGGCAAGCGTTTCAATCGGTCCATAAGACTGGATGAAACGTTGATCGTCGTAGTTGGCGGGAAGCGGTTCAACACCGGGTGTGCTGATAAGTGCGTACATCTCAGCATCCGTTGTAGGGTCTGTGTCAATGGTAATCCGTTTGTGTGCAGTAAATGGGATTTTAGCAATTGCATCTTCCGGATCTTCACCTAAGTATGCATCCAAGACTCGCAGACCAATATACCCTGGTGCAGAGGCGTTAGAGAAACCGTAAGAGAGATATCTGTTTGGATGACCTTCAGGATTGAGACCGTCTGGTGTTTGATCCAACGCAACGAAATCATCCGCTGAGTAACTTGCTGTACCTGTTTCGTTACTGGAAATATCTACATCGTAGCGGAAAGCCATAAATACATCTTCAAGGGTGTCTTCTCCGACGTTTTTGACGTTATATTCAAGAATAAAAAAGTCGTACAGTGGTGCATAACTCCATTGGAAACCGTGAACTTCAAGTTCTAAACCGAGTATCAACCCTTTATTTGCTTCAGGATTTGTGTCGGTACATTTGAAGCGAATTGATTGGTTTGTCGGTGTTCCTTTTGTTGTTACTCCGGGTTTGCGAATATATACTTCGTCTTCACTATTATATATTGTCGGATCGAATTCTTCAGGTGTTATATGGTCAATGGGCCAAATTTCACTTTGTCTTCCATCGGATTCAGCGACACCGATTTCTCCATTCTTTTTAGCTCCGATCCAGATATCTCCTTCAAAGATGTATGAATCGTTTGTACCTGCGGGCCACCATCCTGATGGATTTTGTGAAGGGTTTCTTGGGTACCCTACAACTGCAGTGTTGAATATAGCAGAAGACAGATTTCCAACATCAAGTGCTTTCCAATCTTCCCCCGCATTGACAGATAGTGTGGAAAATGCTAAAACCGTAAATAAAATACTATATCGCAGTATTTTCATATTTCTTACCTCCCTATCGGGTAATGATTAATTGCCCAACAGAAAATGTAGTTGATACTTATATTATACCATTTATTGTCGATTGACACTCCAGTAAATATAATCACTGTGTTTCTGTGATTTCAAAAATCCTATACCTCTGTTTCTTACCGTTGCCTATATCTACCTCGTCTTCAATATACAACGGATATTCATACTCCATTTCTGTTACAGAAAATAGATATGGAATTGCGCCTGCTTGCCGTGCCTCCTTTGCTTTCAGTTCAAGATTGCGTAACTCATCATCGTTAGTAACTTTAATCAGGTATGTTGATCTGTCGGCATAATACATCAGATCAAAATGTGCGCCTGTCCGGGTTTCGTCAAGAAAAAAGCACACATTTTTCGGCATTTCCTGTTGAATCCGTTTACCGCTAACGACATACAAAGGAATTCGTTCATTACGTTGTGTAACCTTGTATGCTGCCTCAACATAACTCACAGTGTAAAAAATGACAATTACGAGTGCTACATAACGAACACTGACCCATACCCACCTTTGCCAATCTCTTTGACGTATGAGATAATATATTCCAATAAATAAACCGAGTAAGACACCAAATCCGATGAGTTGTTCAGTTATCCAGAAATGTTTATGCATAAAAGGTGCGAAACTCTTGATCCAGTCTATTGGAAGAACATTACGAATTTGTATGCGTCCGTTAATTCTTGTTGCTAAAGTAGTGATAATCACAATAGACAGCATTGATGCACCCCAGATTGATGTGTAAAACCAATCTTTTCGTTGCCATGCTTGACTGATAACCACAGCAAGACAGATGAGCAGGGGTGGCACAGCAATCATTGTCGCTGAAGGTGTTTTCGTTTGTGCGAGGGTATGTGGAACAATAACCCCGATTGCCCATGCTAACACGAATAATACAGGTAACTTCCATCTTCTAACCAGCAACACAAGCAGACACAACACAATAGCAAAAAGTGCAGCATAGAAAAACGGATAAAAAAGCGGCATATATTCAAACAGTGGTCTATCCCAACTTGCTTTCCACCCTTCAATATTTGTATTTAGATGTTCAAGAACGCGTCTATGTTCCCATATAAATTCCCGAGGGAATCTTATCAAACAATAGATTGCCCAAGGAGCGACAGTGCCAATACCAACCAGAAGAAGCAAACCAACATCTTTGAGTCGAATTTGCATTTCCTTATCATCTAATACTGCGTCCTCCGACTCTTGCGTCTCAACCGTAGCCATACCATTTGTAGATTTCCTTAATGTTCGGATTCTCTGTTTGCCCCATTTTACAAACCACACAACAAACGCAATACCGAAAGTTATAAGTGCCAGATAACTTTTTGAGAGATAAGCAATGCCCATTGCTACTCCAGATAAGATGTAATTTCTCCTTTTCCCTGTCCGAATTGCACGAAGCAAAAACCAACATGATACTTGAACCCAAAGCAACAAGGCGATGTCAATGTGATCAGAAAACCGATATCCATGAACAGATGCAAAAAGAAATGGGTTAAATGCCTGAAAAAACGCTGCGATGAGACCTGTCCGTTTATCGAACAGATCGGAAGCGATTCTAAATGTCAACCATGCTGATAAAACAAGACTTATAGCAGATGGTAAACGTAGGGCAAAGGCATTGATACCAAATATAAAATGTGAGAGACATATTTTCCACATCGCCACAGGCGGTTTATGTAGCCAAATGTGGTTATTTCCCCAATGTTTGTAATCATATTCAAGCCAAGGTTGATCGTATAGTGTGAATTTGAACGGATGCTTCGTTAAATTTCGTGCGACAATGGCATGAAAACCTTCGTCCCAAAAGTGAATCTTGCTGTGTCCAAGGTTTCGTAATACCAAACTAAAAGATGCAATCAATATGCAACATAAGATAATTTTTATTGATATAGATTCACTTTTTGACTGAGAATTCTCTGAAATCATTAGTTCTGCAATATACCTACCAGAAATGCTTATGCACTTGTAATATTATCACCCGATATTTTGGAATAAAAACACTACCCCAATTCCACCAACAACCATCAACACTCCCGTAACTACAAAGAAAATGCAGGATGTAAGGTTTGCAGCGGCAGACGATATTTGAAAATGCACATTCATTTCCCTAACTATCTCCGCAAGTTGAGCACGTTGTTCGCGTTGTTTAATTTTGATCTGTCCTGCTCCCACCCATGACTGAACGGACACTTGGAGGTATGTATCAAGGGACGTAAGCCTTATAATAGAAAGGGTTTCTTCGTGTGGTAACTGTAACTTATCAAGTGCTGCGAGTAGTGCTTCACGAAACGACATATCGGTTACACCATATGCAACATAACCCTTCAATGCAATAAACATCATTACAAGAACAACGATATATAATGCTGGATTTAACCATCCTAAGAGACCTATGTCAGGTGGGTAAAAAAACAAAGGTTGACAAATTAGTGGTACGAAAACAATCGACATCATCCAAAGCAGCCATTTATTTGACACTAAGAATGGTCGCTTGGTTATAATTCCCCGCATTCCAATTATTAAGAAAAAGGCAGCCATAACACCAAATATAATTGGGAGTACAATCATATACATTGTGATAATATCGAAATCATTGTCCATCTGTTTTCTCCAAATGTTACATGGAAGGTTATCTATGTCACTTTACACCCATCCATCTTCAATCATCAGGGTTAATGGTGATTCCATCTCTTCCATTGGCAACTGAACACGTTGTCTTTTTCGAGATGACTCATAGATTGCCATAAGTAGTTCAAGGGTCGCGTATCCACAATGACCACTTGAGCGATGTTCTCTGTCTTCCTCAATGGCATTAATTAGATCTCGGATAGGAGTAATTCCGGGTGGTAGTTCCGGTGTTTCCCATGCACCACCTGTCTCCTGATTTCGGTAACGGATTCCCGGTCCACCGGGAGCAGCCAGTTCTATTTCACCCTCTGTTCCGTAACAGTAAATATGGTGGTAACCGGGTGCGGTATCGTTGCCTGATTCTATGACGCCGCGAACATTATCCTCAAACTTGAAGTAACCAACTGCGAAATCCTCGGAGTGTAGATCGTATTTTGTCGGTGTGCCGATGCGTTCAATCTGCCCAATAACCCAACTGACAGGAAGGTCATTGTGTAGATAAAGCATAAGGTCAACGGTGTGCGTGGCGTTGTCCTTTAGGTCTCCACCACCACAGATACCGTGAATGCGGAAGATGTCACCGATTGCGCCGTCTATAATCATCTGTCTTGCATGCTGATATGGGGTGCTGAACCGAACTTGATGGTCAATTGCCAATTTTACACCGTTTTGTGCACAGGACTCAAGCATCGTTTTTCCCTGTCCGAGATTTTCTGCCATCGGTTTCTCGGACAGTATACCTTTGACACCGTGTTTTGCAGCCTCAACGACAATCGGTGCATGGTGTTTCGGACGTGTACAGACTGAAACGAGATCGATTTCTTCTGCTTGGAGCATTTCAACGTAATCGGTGTAATGGTTTTCGACCTCATACTTTTCGCCATAAGCACTAAGTCGTCCTTCATCAATATCTGAGATTGCGGTAATCTCTGTTCTTGGTTCATTCACATACCATCCAGCGTGCATGTGGGAAATCCCACCACAACCGATGATTGCAACTTTATATATTTTGTCCATTTAAAATACCTCTTTCATTTGTTGAGAAGTTCAAGAAAATTGTCCCACACTAACCATTCATGTTCGTCGTATCTTGCTCCTAATTTGATGTAAAACCTTCACTTCTGTCTACAAGTCCAACACATTTCTCTTTGGCAACCCATTTTTTGAATGCATCTGCAAAACTTACCATCGTAATTTCAACGATGTCTGAAACATCGTTGAGTGTGGCTTCTGTAATGGTATAATCCATTCATGCCCTTTCAATCTTATACAAAATCCTGCACTATAAACCAGATTCGTCAATTTTATTGTAGATTTCAGTTCCCATATTGACTAATTTTTCTCGAATTTCATCCCAATCTTCTCTGTCGTTTTTCCCTTTGTCAAGGGCAGGGAATTGTACTCTTATTTGTTTCGGAGAATCGTTATAGTCATAAGAATAGTCAGATTCTGGAAATAATCCCATTATACTGTCTCTCCGTTCAAATGGATTATCTCCTTCAAAGTACAACTGAACATAACATCGCTGATTGGTAACAAAAAGACAAACCCCAATATTGTTAATACTTTTTGGTATCCAACTATCATTACTGAGAGGAACAGGTTTACCAGCGAATAGTCCTCCGAATTTACCATCTCGGATTGGCTGCCAAAATTCGCTATACCCAACTTCAGGATGCTTTTCAGTTTGAATATCTATTGCGGGTCGCGCAACGTGATGAAAGGAGAGTTCGTTGTGTGAATTTGCTTGTGCTTGAATCAGATACCAGTTGACTTTACTATCTTCATTGCGTAAATTGCAAGTAACGATCATCAACTCTTCAAAGTCCTCAGCGACAAGGACCGCTACATCAGCTTCCTTCAAGCGTGCATAAGCCTCAAGTCTACCCCAATGATCCCAATTTGCCTTACCAAACTGATTTTCAACTACAAGTGTACCATCTCCACCAGTAGCAACAATATCTGCCTTTCGTGTACCAACGTTGGCTTCTGTCTCAGGATCTTCAAATTTGCCGACATTGAGTGCATCAAGATTATCTGCAAGATCAGCAGAGAAATTTTCTTCTCGGTCATAAATAGATGATAGTGGTTTTGTTTTTTGAAGGTTCATTTAAGTTCCTATTACATATAACAATTATTATTGATTATGATTAATATTGAGATGCTTTCCATCATCCACTACTTTTAACACGTATCGTAAAGCTTCATTTACAGCTTTATCGTTCGGAAAGGCAGCGGCAACATCTGGATCGAGAAGTACAAGGTTTGTACTAGATGCATCTTGCTGTGGTCTTGCACTTATTTCCCAAATATATGTGTCAACGTCTCGGACAGAGAGTCCTAAGCGTTCTGATGATGCTTCCAACAGGTGTAGTGCCTCAATTGCTGAAATATTTCTCTCCAACAACTTAGACACAAACCTGATGATATGGACATCAGGTTTTGTGGTATCCGCTCCAAAAAGCATACGAAGATACTGAAAACCGGCAATCCCAAATCCATGGATGTTTAATATCTGGTATTCTTCAGGTTTGGCATTAATTGCCCATTGTCTCAGAGTCTCTTCTTCTGTAACATCACGTGTTTTCTCTACGATATTACAAACAAATTCCACAACTGATTGAAGTGTATTTGCTTGAGCTTCGTAATTGTAATTGAGTTCTTGTTGCATGAACTCATGTGGCGTCGGAAAACTTGACATAAAACCTGCTAATTCGTTTACTGTACATATATCCGGATGGTTTTCAACGAATGCATCTAACCGAGGCACAACAAATCCATCATATTTTCTGTTCAGCGATAGAACGCAGTCAATCACGAGAACAGCGGGGGACCGAGACCATGCGGGGTCAACGTTCCCGTATCCTTGAACATCAGGCCCGAGTCTTTTGATTCCTTCCACGACAGCATTTATATCTTCCTCTGCAATAGCGAATTCATTCATTTAGGATTACCCTCTTAAAAATCAAGACTCACACCAACCATAACTAATCGCGGGGAACTCCACGAGAATGGGCTGGAATGCTTCTGGGCAGTCAACGGAATACCATAACGGTCATACGTAACAGCGTCAAGCAGATTATTAAGGTTTTTCGTGTTGAAGATGTTGCGAATATCAGCAAAGATGGTATATGTCATCCCGCCAACCCGACTCCGTTTGCTAACGAGGGCATCAACATTGTAAGTGGCAGGGTAACGCTTTGAGTTGATTGCAGGCTTAACCGGTGCTCTCGGATTTGGTGTGTAGGGCAATCCACTGGCATATCTACCGACAAAGTTAACAGCCGAAGTAAAAGGCAATTGGATATCTAATGTTGCAGAAACAATATGACGCTGATCCCATGCTAACGGATGACTTTCAGTAACTTCAGGCTGCTGTCGATAATAGGTGAGATAACCGAGATTACGACTAGAACCTTTGCCTTTAGCGACAGAATACGTATAACTAAGCATACCAGAAACCGGATTTCCACCTGTACGCCACTTACGGATTGAAAGTTCAAATCCTTGAACGCGCCCATAAATGTTGTTGATGAAATAACTATAGTCGTTGGATATATCAACGTGCACGCTATCAACAAGGTTGTTTATATCTTTGGTAAATCCTGTGATATCAACGGTTAAGTCATCAGTAAACTGCTGAGCAATACCAACTTCATAAGCGATAGTTCGTTCGGGATCCATGTCTGGGTTGCCTCTTCTTCGGATTGCACCGCGCATATCAAAACTTAGGTTTTCGTAGAGGTCATCACCGCGTGGTATCTGGTAGTAATGCCCGTAAGTAAAATGCAACTTCGCCCGATCAGTAACCGGGAACGAGATACCGAGACGGGGTGAGACCATGTGCTTCGTAGAAGGTTCAACAGGGTCTTTGATTATCGGTAACCCAACAGGATATTCACTTTTATCCAACTTAATAGTGCCGTCCTCTTCATTCAGTACAAGCGGGTCCAACGGATCTTTGGGAGAAACACCATCCGGGTTATAGATGTCATACCGTAAACCAGCGTTAACAATCATGCCCTCGTATTCCATCTTATCTTGTGCATATAGACTGACGGATGTAGGGGTTACATCATAATACTCCATGTATAGGTTTGAACTCCCGTAGTTTGTTGTACCAAGATTGTAGAGATCATTGGCTGAGAATTCAATTCCTGTCTGGATTTGATGATTTTCAGTAACTTGACTTGCAAAGACACCTTTCAAAATAGAAGTGGTTGAATTGCGTGTGACCCAGAAGTTATTATCTCCCGCGACATCGTAAGTAGTATCGTTATATGCTTGCTGTGCGGGGTTTCTAATTCTTCCTTCTTCTTGATTTTGATCAAAGGGTATTTCAGGGTCGTAAGCGTTTTCCTCAAACGTTTTATTTAACGGATCCCAGACTTTGCCGGGTTGGTGGCTATCATAAGATCGGTAGAATTGTCCAAAAGTCAAAGTATAGAAAGTTCCTGAGTTGATATTATGTGATAGTTGAACGGAAAGACTTCGTCCATCCCTATTATCCACCTCAATTGCATTAGGGACGAAACGCAAACTTCCACCATTATTGTTAAATTCGCGTATGTCATAGATTCCACTTGCAGTAAGTTTGAGTTCAGGTGTTATTTCAAACTTGAGTTTACCCTGAAGTGTGTGCCCACTGCTACCACCATTAGGCAGATAACTTTCATCTCGCCGCAATTGGCTGGCGAAAGAGAACGTCAAACGATTGCCTAATATCGGACCGCTGAGCGCGAATTCACCTATATGACTCGGAGATAACTTATAACTTTTTGTATCGTTGAACTGTCCACTGTACTGTTCCAAATCGACAATGTAGCCGTCTAACAGTGTAACCTGTTTATTCTCATAGTCAATTATCGTGCCATCCGCATCCTTAAAAGGTTGCGGTTCCATAATGACTTCACCGGTCTCTTCGTTCATCATAGGTTCACCAGATTCAGGGTCAATTACTTGTTGTAATGGATTTTCAGTTCTATCCGCATATACCCCAGGGTAAATCTCAGTGAAAATCACCTGGTCATCGCCTTCTCTTTCTGCCAATTCTCCGACTGTAACAGAGTCGCCACGATAAGGCGTTTGATAATCGTAAGGTTTACCGATAAATATACCTCTGAAAGGTTCAAGTGCAACCGGACGAAAGCCGTTATCAGGATCTAACCAAGGTCCGTAATAGGGGTCACCATGATGGTCAGTCCATTGACCGACCCGATATCTGATTCTACCAGTAAATTTATTTGTGCCAGCTTTTGTAATAAGGTTAATCACACCTGATTGCGCGTCACCATGTTCTGCATTGAATCCTCCAGTGATAACTTCCATCTGTTCAAGGGCGTTTGTGCTAATTTGCAACCCCATACCTCTAAAAATAGGGTCATTAACCGGAATACCGTCAATAAGATATTTTATCTCCATTGACCTACCACCGCGTATATGAAGCGAGCCAGATGAATTTAGGACTGACACACCTGCCTGTGTTTGGAGAATACCGTTGACGGTATCGCGTGGCATAGAAGCAATTTCGTCTGCTTCAATAATCCGGGTTGTCTGTGTAACATCCTTCTTAATCAACGGTTTAGTGGCTACAACTGTTACACCCTCAAGTTCAGCGACATCAGCAACTTGCAAAACAAAGTTGATAGTTGTTGTGAGTCCTGCGAATACTTTTGTGGCTTGTACGGTCTTTGAACGGTAGCCAGTGAGTTCAACTTGGACATCATACCCACCTGGGTCAATATTGGTTATGACATAGTAGCCAGAATCATTTGTTGTTGCAGTAGTGCTTGTGCCAACAATTGTTACTGTTGCATTTGCTAAAGGTTGGTTTGTCGCTTCATCTGTAACAATACCGGAAATTTTGCCGATTGTTGCAGCATCAGTACTATAAGTGCCGACTACGGCTAAACATATTACAATGCTCAGAAAAAAGAGCGATATTCTGAAGATATTATCTACTTTCAATTGACGACTCCTTGTTTTCTCTGGCACATGTTGCGAACGTGCCGAGTCATTATACAAACCTTATATTTCTAACACACTCTCAATAAATTTAAGACTTTTTAAACTTCGTTCCGTATGGTATTGGATAAAACTACTCAACATAAGTTTCATTTCAATATGATTCCGTTTGGATGCACGTATCCGATTTAATTTACTCAACTCTGATTTCCGTAATGTTTTTAGCAATTCACAACTTCCGGGTGTTATAGAAAATGCTGAGGTATCTCTATGCTGGCATTTACCACAAAGCAATCCACCGTGTCGCACGCTAAATTGCATTACTAAAGAGGATGTTGGAGTTACATATGATGTTTTTACTGGTACGGGTGTTGGAACTAAACCGCAATGTGCACATTGGGAAAGTTGTGGTGCGTACCCTGTCATATCAAGAAACTTGATTTCAAATACCCTTGCGAGCAAAGGCACATCATCAGTATCCGTTAAAACTTGATATGTATCTCGCAGTAAATCGAAAATCTCAGGGTTCGCGTCACCTTCTGATTCGATAGCATCAACTAATTCTGCCAAGTAACACCCGTAGGTAATTCGGGAAAAATCGTCACGAATGCCATCAAATCCTTCAATAAGGTCAAAACCGGTTAGGCTTTGTAGATCTCGATTTTCGCGATAGTTGAAAAGCAGCATGCCATGATTGAGCAGTTCTAACCTACCGCTCAACTTGCTCTTGGGACTTTTTACGCCGTACGCAACGGCTTTTATTTTTCCAAAATCGGGAGTATAGAAGGTGATGATTTTGTGTGTCTCGCGTAAAGGAAAAGCGCGAATCACAATTGCATGGGTCTTTTGAACAGGCATTTTATGTGTGTATCAGTTTGATCAAGGGCGGGATAAAATCGGGGCGAGAGGATTTGAACCTCCGACCTCCTGCTCCCGAAGCAGGCGCGCTAGCCGGGCTGCGCTACGCCCCGTTTCAAACTTAATTATACCCTTACCTTATTATCGTTGTCAAGTCTTTTTGAAGTCTACCTCATAACATCTGTAGAGCGATGTATCAGTCCGTAGGTCGTTACCACTGGCTCCACCAACACGCGTCGTGTCATGCGCTGCAAGCGAACCAGACCTATGATATGGACTATAATTATTCCTATTCCTCATGATTATTAGCGTTTTTCGGCATCTGAATTTGTATGCGATGTATCCTTCGTTCATCTGCCTCTAAAATCGTGAAATTGATACCTCTATAGGTAAACACTGTATCTATTTCAGGTACTCTTCCGAGGTGGTCAACAACAAAACCGCCAATAGTATCAATACTTTCTGCATCAAGTTCTGTACCAAGTTTTTCGTTCAATTCGACAAGGTTTAATCTTGCATCAACGGAATAGGTATTTTCATCTGTCTGAATGTATACGTCCTGTTCATCCGCTTCATCTTCATCTTGGATTTCACCTACAATTTCTTCAATAATGTTTTCAAGTGTTATTATCCCTGCTGTACCGCCATATTCATCAAGGACAATGGAAATGTGTTGTTTATGCTCCCGTAGTTCACGGAACAATTCAGATATTTTTTTACTCTCTGGTGTGAAAAATGGTGTGCGACCAACGATAAGTTCACTAAGGTTAATTGGTTTATCTTCTGCCCAACAATCCAACATATCTTTTACGTGCAGAATACCTACAATATTGTCAATTGTATCTTCATATATTGGAATGCGAGTATGACGACAAGCGATTGTTGTGTGTAAGACTTCGGCAGCAGATGTTCCGACTTCAAGACACACCATATCCGTTCGCGCTACCATGATTTCTCTTGCTACTTTATCTGGAAGATCCAAAATCCGAGAAATCATTTCACGGTTATCTGGTTCTAAAATCTCCTGGATGTCTGCAACGTTATCCAAGGTTTCTAATACTTCTGGAGATACCAAACTATCCTGTGCTGAAGTGACCTTACCACCACAAATACGTATAATAAGATTTACAATAAAATTCAAAGGGATTAAAATTAAAAAACCACTCCAATAGACGATGCGTAAGGCACGTAATGCATGAATGGTCGTTCCTCTGGGGCTATTTTGGATATAGTTTTTAGGAAACAATTCTGTGAAAACCACAAGGCACAATGCTGCGAGTCCACCGCTCAATACCGAATTTTCCCAAAACGTTGCAAACAATATTACGCTTGCAACCATCAATAGGGTCTTAACTGTGATAATGGTCAACGAGTAACGTCGAGGGTGGCGTAAAAGTGTCGTTAACACTTCATAGCGTTTTCCACCTTCCTCCGCAAATTCTAAGATATCTGCCCGTGTTAACCGCGCGAGCAAAGCCTCTGCTGCTGAAAACAGCGCATTAAAAATTAACAGAATTCCTAAACAAACTAATCTTGTAGCTATATGTAGGTCATCCAAGCCTAAAATCACACCTCCGTTATATCTCTAATTTGTGTTTATGTGAATTAACTACAACTGACTGAATACTTTGACAAAAACTGTTTCTCGTTATGCTAACGTTAATTCAATCCAACCTATGATTACTGCTGTGTCTGTAACAGTTGCAAAATAGTATCTTGTTTCTCAAACATAATAGAGGCATCATTTTGTGATTGATGGTCATATCCGAGCAGGTGAAGCACTCCGTGTATTGTAAGTAAGACAACTTCCGCTTCAAATGTATGGGTCTCATCTCTTGCTTGGCGTTCTGCTGTCTCTAAGGATATAACAACATCTCCGAGGAGATTTGATCTTGTTAATTCGGCATCTTCACCTTCAAGTTGTGCAAATGCTAATACATCTGTTGGAGCATCTATCCCACGATACTCCCAATTAAGTTTCGTTATACGGGTATCATCCGTCAACAAAACACTCACTTCACAATCTTCAGATTGATGAGCATTCAAGGTTGCTAAAACCGCTTGACGAACTTTATCCACATCAAACGTTGTATTACTACTGATATTGGTAACGTCTATCAAACCGTTAGCCTTCAGATTTTTCGGTTTCCACTGATACCTGTTTTACAACTGGGGGTTTTGAACGTTCATAAGCTTCAATGATCCGTTGTACCAATTCATGTCGCACAACATCAATTTTTGTGAAATATATGAATTTAATCCCTTTAATCCCACTAAGTACCTCTTGAGCGTCAGCGAGTCCAGAGACTTTATGTGTTGGCAGATCAGTTTGTGTGATGTCACCCGTAATAACAGCTTTTGAATCAAACCCGAGTCGTGTCAGGAACATCTTCATCTGCTCAATAGTGGCGTTTTGTGCCTCGTCAAGTACAACAAAAGAATTGTTGAGTGTTCTACCGCGCATGAAAGCGATCGGTGCGACTTCAATGATATTCCGTTCAATATAATTATCAAGCGTATCAGGTGGTATCATATCGTACAATGCATCGTATAGAGGTCGTAGATATGGATGTACCTTTGCTGCAATATCACCGGGTAAAAAACCGAGTCGTTCCCCTGCTTCAACAGCAGGTCGTGTTAGTATGATACGACTCACCTGACCATTTTTTAGGGCAGAAACAGCCATCGCCATAGCGAGGTAGGTTTTTCCTGTCCCTGCTGGACCGATACCAAAGACAAGGTCATTGTGTTTAATCGCTTCAACGTATCGTCTTTGCCCAGCAGTTTTCGGACGAATTACCCCTCGTTTTGAGAACACCGGTATGGATTCGGCAGTACTCTGATCTAAAGAACTTGCTTCTTCGGTTTCCGATGCGCGGATGACATAATTAACATCGGTTGCTTGAATTCGTTCTCCTTTTCGGATACGGTGAAGTAAAGATTCTAACACCGTCACTACTCTGTTTACCTCTTTTTGGTTTTCACCAAGGACAGCGATGCTATCGCTTTTCAAAACAACGCGTACATTAAAATCATCTTCAATAATTTTTAAGAAGGCATCACTTTGCCCAAAAAGGGCTTGTACCTCAGCGTTGTTCTGTATAGGAACACCCTTTAATGCTTGTTTTTCCAATCGGGTTTTGATCCTCCAAGAATGTAATGTGCTAAAGTTAACACGGTTTTGTAGATAGAGTCAACAAAATACTTGATGGACGTAATGTAAAACTAATTTCATCAATAAAACTATTAGGGTCTGGTTGCCTTTTGAGTAGTTTTCTATTTTACATTATTGTGAAACAGAATTCAAGTAGATTTTTACAACCTTTCATAAATTTTGACTTCACGAATTTTAGCCCCTTGCAAAGGGGTAACAAATTCATGAGTAAAGTTCGGATCCTCACTTGTGGTGCTTTCACTATTCCCGAGATTTGCAATACCATCTGCAGTAATCCGTAGATATAACACCTTTTGCCTAATATAAAACCTTGCCACCTGTCTTTCTTTAACATTTGTGTATCGCTTATCCTTTACAGGTATAAACGAATTTGCCCATTTTGGTGATTTCTCCTCAGTTGTTAAATCGAGAGTAATCTTTGGAATTTCAGAAACAGAATATATTTCTACATAAGACACGTAAGTTGGTTTATCTAATTTTATGAGTGTTTTTGTTTTGAGGGTGCCGCTATGGGTTGTCACAGAATCCCCAGGTTTAGTGAGAGCCCCTGGCTTCACTTCAATATGATACAATTGTCGAATAGAACCGTTTGCCCAAAATTCCCCTACTGTTTGCAAATCGCCATCCACAAACTCTGGATTTGCCTGACACGTGAGGCGTGCAGGTGTTAATTCCACCACAGAGGTATTTTGAAGTAAAGCACATCCTTGAACAGTAAAAGCTACTATTAATAATCCGATAATGATTGTGTAGTTATTTCTACCTTGCATAAAATTTTACCTCCCGAATTGAAGCTCCCTTTAAGGGAATTTGAATACGTGTATCTTTGTTTTGATCATGTTCTTTGCCTATACCACGAAAAGGATTTTGTTCATCTTTAATCCGCGCAGAATGTTGTTTGTCCTGAATCCCGTCAGCAGTCAACCGTAAATACAGGATTTTTCGATTGATTTGTATTCTAACAGGCTGTTTAGTTTCAATATTTATATGTTGTTTATCAAGCACTACATCAAAGGACGATTCAAACTGTGGTGGGTCTTTCAGTGTTGTTGTTAAAGCTAACCTTGGGATGCGCGACTCGGGATATACCTCAACATAAGTTATAAAGGTCGGTTTATCTAATTTAATCACCGCTTCTGATCGAGGATTGCCTTCAACTTGTGTTATATATCTGAGTTCAGCGGTATCGATTCTGCGATTGCTTTTTTCAAAAACCTGATAGCCTTTCTCAACATGACCTTTTACTATGAAGGTGCTTACCGTCTCCAAATTTCCGTCTACCAGTTCAGGATAACTCTGACTTGAAAGTTGTAGCGGATCCACCTCAATAGTTGGTTGGTTCAGAACGGCACACCCTATAATGCCAATAAGCATAATGGACAAAATGATTGGGTTCTTCATTTGTTTCTCCTGTTGATATGCAAGTATACGGATATTGATGATCAGAATCCAGAGAATTGTGCAATAACTTTAATAGAATAGAGTGGTTGGTATAGTAACATCATAACGTTCGGCTGCTTCGACAAGTCGATTCCATGTTGGGTCTTCTATCGGTATTCCTTCCTTAAGACGTTTTTCACGACTGCGTTGCTCAAAATCGCCTGGGACATAGATTTCGTCAATACCGGGCATCTTTGCGGATGATTTAACCCACTCCACAAGATGTTCAATCTCTTGCTCATAGTCTACTAAGTCAATGAAATCGTCAATTTTTATTGCAAACATTACGATACCGCTTGCCCCTCGTGTGGGTTGTTCGCGGCTACATCCAGCCCAAGAAAGTCCACCTGCAATGGCATCAATCATCACACCAAGTCCAAACCCTTTATGTCCAAACTGGAACCCACCGAGTGGCATTACTGCAGTATCACTTCCTCGTTCACGAAACGCATCTGGGTCGGTTAGCGGGTTACCTTCGGAGTCTATCATCCACCCCTCTGGTATCGGTTCACCGCGTGCAGACTGCACCAGAAACTTTCCCCCTGCAACCACACTAAGCGTCATATCAAGTAGGAGCGGTTCTCCGTTTGCACGTGGCACAGATATCGCAATTGGATTTGGTGGAAGTCTGCGAGAGGTGCCGCCGTGTGGGTGCATAAACCTACCTCCACCATTTAATAAAACGATACCGATCATCCCCGCACGTGCTGCGATTGGTGGATATTCACCCATCCTGCCTGCATGTCCACACCGATGTAAACCGACTGCACCGATGGTACAAGTTTTTGCTTTTTCAACAGCCATCTCCATTGCTTTGCGTGCTGCAACCATACCGAGTGCTCCATTTACGTTTATTACTGTTGCTGCACCACTTTCTCTCACAATCTCCATCTTGTCTGCTGATGGACCGCCTGCCATTCCACCGATGTAGTTTGGTCCGTTGATAACACCGTGTGAATCGTGTCCCGCTAAATTAGAATCAACAACGTGATCGCTAACGATTCGTGCATCTTCTTCGGTGCCGCCTGCACCGCGATATATTTCGTATACAAACTCTCTTAAAACAACATGAGATACAACCGGCATAAATGCCTCCTAAAACAATAACAATTTCTGATTATAGGATAGATCGGTAGTTAACCCTCAAGAAAATCAACACGCCTATAGATGTCTTGTAGTAGTAACTCACATTCAATTGAAGTTAGGAATAGGACATTATCAAGTGAACGGAATTCAGTTGGTTTCCACAACGTTTTTTGCCGAATATAGTGTTCAACGTGCGCTTCGTCTTGAGATACAAGGATGTATTCCTGCAAGGACTCCAGTTGCTGGTAATGTGCGAATTTGTCAACGCGGTCATAGGTTTCCGTTGAAGGTGAAAGCACTTCTACTATGATAATCGGGTTGAGAAGCGTGTCGAAGGTGTTATCTTCAAACTGCGGTTTGTCACACACCACAACAACATCAGGATAGAAGTAGGAATTTGATGAAGTTGCCTTCACACGCATATCATTAGTGTGAACCGTACACGAATTTCCTTTCAATTGTATATAAAGCTCTCCTGATATGTTCATTGTGATGAGGGTATGTCGGTAACTTGCTCCGGACATAGCGACAATTTTGCCGCCTATATATTCACTCTTTGTAATTGCTTTGCGTTCCCAAGTGAGATATTCTTCTGGAGTAAGTTGGGTCTGAATTGCAACCGATGTCATTTGTATCTCCATATAGTGAATTCTAATAGAAGTAGTTTAGTGAGTTGGATTGATTATTTCTAAATTATTGCTTATGGTGGATAGAACGTGTCAACATCCGACCAGCGATATAAACGATAATCCCTATAAAGTCCGCGCTACAACAGCACCTATGCAATTATAGTCTTTACGATTTTATTTTTCAAGGTTAAAATGAAGCATACCGTTGTTTACCGATCCAACGTATAGGGTGTTACCATCAATAGCGAGAGAGGTAATACCATCTGGTAACTCTGAAACGATCTGTTTCCAACTCACATTATCCAAGCGATAGATACCTGACTTTTTGTTCACTCCATAAAGTGTTGTTCCATCAACAGCCAACTGTTCCATAATAAGATTCGTTCCCTCTGAATCGGTGACGGTACGCCAACTTCTCCCGTCATCTGATGTTATGATTCCAGCGTCGGTTGATACATATACTGTGGACCCAACAAATACAATTTCCTTGTATGCTGTAACAGAAAACGGCAGGGCTGGTGTTAAATCAACCCAATTACTGCCTCGATCAAACGATACGACAAAACGTCCATCTCGTTTCCCGACGTAGAAAGTGTCACCCGATGCAGCAAGTATGAGACCTTTCTTTGCAATGTCCAAAGACAATACAGTTTCTTCCTGTTTAATGTCGTACCATTCTTTATCTCCTCGCTCCCATCGAAAGAGTTTGAAGTTATATTCCATATAGATCGTATCACCACTTATAGCAAATGCACCACGTAAACCTAACGACATAAGCCATTTTTGCACCTGAAAATCCTCTTTAACCAACTGACTGAAGAACTCGGCTGCACCAGTAAAATTATCTTGTAAATGTTCAATAGAAGGATCTCTTGACAATGCATTTTTCAACGGTTCAAAATAGTCAGAGTTAAAAATTGGTATATCTTGAATCGGTACAAACGTGCTGTTATCTGTAGAAAGATGATATAGACGCACTTTTTTTCCATTTTCGTCATACTCTACACTTGCATAGATAACACCATCCGATCTGACTATCTGATTTATATGAGGATTTTGTTCTCTATGGGGTTTCACCATTGGTATTTTAACTGGAACATTCATCCAAGACTTACCCTTATCGGTAGTTTTTATTGCCTCTATTCCAAGTCTCCCATAGAGAGTTGAAGGTACATTTTGTCCTTTTTCATCTCCCTTATCCACGATAAGATCATACATACTAACCTTATCCTTGTCCGGAGTGATATTCACCATGTCCCACGATTTACCACTATCAGTGGAACGATAGAGTCCGTCGTTACTTCCGACATAAATAGTATCCGAATTCATGACTACAGCTGAATTTATACTATCCATAGATGGTGTGGTGGCAGCCGATTGTGGTGGTAACCAGGTAATACCACCATCTGTTGAGCGGACCATACCTCTCTCCATTAATAGAAGTGTTTCACCAGCAGCAATGAGTTTGGCTTCAGGGATAAAACCATTCACTGTCCAAGCGTTTATTGGGGTAATATCAAGCCACCTTTCTCCCAGATTACTTGTGCCAAACACTCCCCAACCACGCTCATGTCCTCGGGACACTTTATTAGGATTAAGAGCACCACGACTGAGTTCTGCCAAAACATAGATACGCTTTTGATTCGTCGCGACTGAATACACATCTTTAATTGACTCAGGTAATTCCATGCGTTTCCAACCGTCCTCGTACAAGCGGTAGAGTCCATCGTCTGTTCCAGCAAAAAGTGTGTTTTGGAGCTCTACTAATGATTTTATCCTTTCCGGTAACTTACCGCTAATCTCTTTCCAAGTTTTACCTGAATCCTTAGAGCTAAATATACCATTTTCAAATGCCATATAAAACGCTTGTTCTGTTAAGATTAATTCAATAGAATAATAGTATTTAATGTTATCCCATGAATATAGCAGATCCCATGTTTTACCATCATCTATTGAAGCGAAAAGATCACTTGACTGGGTAAAATACATAGTATTACCCCACTTCGCAATAATTTGATTTGCGAAACCGGAATGATCTAATGTAGAAATATCAGAGATTGCTTCCCATTTTTCCTTGTTAGCAGGCAATTTATATATCTTTCCAGAAGCAGGAATTACAGTATAGAGATCCCCCTCAGGTGTTGCATGAAAGTTACTCACATAACTACCAAACATCGGTTCAGATGGAATCCATTTCTGCTTAGAGACAGAAACATCCTCTACCTCATCCTCTGCAGCAGCTAATAGAACTTCGTTAGGTTCCTGTCCACTATTATCGCTCTCACTAAGTGCATTTGCCTTCCCAATCCGATTTCGAACATCACGTTTAACATCAACAGCCTGAACAACAGGCACGTCAACGAGTTCTACCGTCATCTCAGCTTGCGAATCCAAACTATAAGGTGGCTGAAAACGTGCTAAGTATTGACTGCCTATACCAAGAATCAGTATAATCAATACCGCACTTGATGCAGCAATTGCCCACGGAACTAAGGGTTTGCTGGCGGATGGGGTAGCAGGTTTAAGTTGTGCGACTTCCTGCAAGATATTATCTGTTAGGTTTGGTGAAATCTGAAAATGGTCAAGTGCTTCTCTAATCATCGTTTCCTCCCTTTGTAATCGGTTGCGAGCACGTTGTAGTCGACTCTTAATTGTTCCAGCAGATACACCCAAAAACCTACTTATTTCTTCAACCGTCATCTCACCAAGATAATGCAAGGTCATCACAGTGCGTTCACTCTCTTTCAACTTTGCAAGCAGTTTTTTCACAACATCTCGTTGTTCCTGACCTGCAGTTTTAGTACGTTCTTCTGCGACATGGTGGGAATATGCATCTTTCTGTAGCATCGTTGTCTCAGTGTCCTCCAAAGGTTCAGTTTGAATCCGTTTCTTGCGGAGCCATGTAGCACATAGGCGTGTCGTAATCACATATAACCACCCAGAAAATAGGTTTGGATCTTTTAGAGTATGAAGTCTCTGATACACAATGAGGAAGACATCTTGGGTAATATCCTCTGCTATATGGAAATCCCCAATTTTTCGCCAAGCAAGTGTATGAACCGGTTTTTTATACTTTTCTACAAGTTCAGTGAAGGCAGTATCATCATTAGCGAGAATTCGTCGGATGAGTTGGACATCTTCGTTTTTCATTAGGTGTCTCCAGAAAGTGATAGTTTGATTAATCACATATCAAACTATAATGACGCAAATAATGAGAAAAACGGTTGCATAATTCTGAAAAGAGGAAAATACGGGAAGGAGAAAACACAGATCCAAAAACAGATGTCACATTCAAAGGTGAGCAGACAAAATACAACATTTAACAGAAGAAAGACCTTAAATAAAAGGTGGTAATATTTGGGAATTGAATGGTTCTAAAAAACATGAAAAAAAGTTGACAACTTCTTGGAAATTGTGTATACTATTATTCTATGCAATCGGTCGAGTGGTGGAATCGGTAGACACAATGGACTTAAAATCCATCGCCCCTAACACAGGCGTGAGGGTTCAAGTCCCTCCTCGACCATACTGTTTTCTTTTCACATCTTATCGCAGGGTAGAGCAGTCTGGTAGCTCGTCGGGCTCATAACCCGGAGGACGTGGGTTCAAATCCCACCCCTGCAATCTCTTTTATTCCCACACACATATTCCAATTTGTAAAAAAGTGTATTTGGTTAGTGTAAGACGGTAACGTCATCGGAAGGATGCACAGGATACGGACTGATGTTGTAGTCGCCATCCAACGAAATATCATCAACCATAACGATCTTCTCTGATAGCGCGGATTGGTGCATGGCGAAAATAGTTTGGATGATATGTAGGTTACTGTGACCATCAGTAATAGGTTTTCTGCCTGTTTTCAAGCATTCAATAAAGTGAACCATTGCATTCCCGAAGGCATCAGGAAACCATACCCCATCTATCTCAGGTTTAATATCTCTCGGTTCAGGTTCTGTGAGGTGAACAGTCATATCTGTGCTGTTTCCATAGATTGCACCTTTAGTCCCTTGAATGCGTATTTCCTCGTGCGGATGTTGTAGGTTGTGTCCAGTATTCGCAAGAAATGACCAATTACATGAAAGCAGTCCCTTTATACCGTTACGACATTTGAAAAGTGCAACAGACATAGTTTCTCCCGCTTCAACAGACCGATCATGTCCGTGTGCTTGGCAATAAACACTCTCAAATTCACCGAACCATTTATGCACAAGACTGATGTGATGTACTTGCATTACAGGAATAAGATGTTTGCCGGGATAAGCAGTATAAAAGCCGTTGCAGGTAATGGAAACGTGATAGATTTCACCGAGGCAATCGGTATTGATGTAGGGTTCAATGGCGAGGAATCCTGGAACAAAGCATGAGTTTTGGTTTACCATGAGTTGCACGTTGTGCTTCTCACATAAGTCAACCATCTCAATTGCTTGTTGCATCGTCATTGAAAAAGGTTTTTGGCAAAAGATGTGTTTTCCAACTTGTGCGGTGGCATTCACAATGGGAGCACGTATCCATGGATGGACTGCCATATCCACTATGTCAACATCGGAATCCGCAATCAAGTCAACGATACGGGTGTATCGTTTATTGATACCGAATCTATCTCCTACCTCGTGCAGGCGTGTCTCGTCTTTGTCGCAAATAGCAGCGACTCGTAAGTCTTTGCGTTGATATCCGAGTAGATGTTGTTGCCCGATTCCTAAGCCTATTAACCCGATGCCGAGGTCTTGCAGATTTGTCATGTGGTGTAATTTCTTGTCTAAGCCAAGATTAAAAGGGACGGTTAGGAAGCCGCCCTACTGGATTGAAGATACAATAGACATTACAATATTCTAAATTCCCAACCCATCATCAATTTCACGCTGGTAGGTATTGATGGATTCGTCTAACATCTTGTCCAAGTGTACAATTTGCCCGGTCGCTCCGGATTCAAGCATGGCATAAGAGATTGCAACGGAACGTGTGCCTTGATATGCGTCAACTTCAATGGGTCGGTTGCCTGCGATTGCCTCTGCAAAATCACCATATTCAATTGCTATAATCTTTGCGTCAGTATCGGAGAAAGGGAAATTATATTGCCACAGTCGGTCGCCGCCGAACAGATCTGTTGTAACGGCATCAAGACGAAAATCTGGGACGAGGTCTAATAGTTTCTCATCGTTTATGGTCCCTTGTCCATCAATCTGCAGTGATATAACTCCACCACTCCGGTCACCTGGTAGTGTCATTGACCCTTTCGAACCGTGGATCTGGCGTGCCCAACTTCCTTGTCCCCATGCGCCATGGTCTTCAATATATTGTCCGACCACTCCGCTTTTGAAAGTTAACGTTGCATAGGTTGCATCTTCCGCTGTTGCCTCAAATTCTGCAGGCATTTTACGTTGCCATTCCGTATAGACTCCCGCGGGATTTGACCCAGATTCACCGGTTACAGCTGCAGGGTTGTGTCGTATCGGTTCATAAAGACGCGTCTGTGCATAGACAGTTTCAACCTCTCCGAGCAGATATTCAATCATGTCGGCATAGTGGACACCGACATCAAGCAGGACACCACTCTGATCCTTCTGGTGTCGCCAAACAGAGATAAGCATACGGTTTGACCCGCCAATTGCATGGTGGATGAGAAAACGCGGTTTGCCAATTACCTCAGCATCAAGCAATGCTTTCGCAAGCCGATTGATAGGGTCTCTTCGATAGTTTTCAGCTACGCTTAACACAGCCTCAGATTTTTCAGCAGCCCGACGAATTAAATTACACGCCCGAACAGTTAACCCCATAGGTTTTTCAACCATTGTATGCCAACCGCGTTCAAGCGTCTCTACTGCAACGGTGTGATGGTAAGGTGGTGTTGTTGTGACATCTACGGCATCAATGCCTATTTTTTCCAGTTCTTCAAGGTTGCCAACAACAGCAGGTTTCTTACCAAAACGTTCTTCCGCTTGTTCAGCAAGTGATTCAGCGTTAGCGAGTACAGGATCACAGGCACCAACGAGTTCGAAGCGTTTCCATCCAGCCCGATGCAGTTCCGCTACCCCATACATATGCCGATGTCCCATACCGCCACATCCGATAATTGCCAATCGAATTGTATCCATGTTTTATCCTACTTACTTATTAAGTATTATTTCTAACCTATTCAAATCAGTTTCCAATAGTGCCGCATCTCTACGATACAGATTCTGACGGTCTATTACAGTTTGTGCGTATTTTCTACCTCTACTGATAAGAGGACCTTTTACTCGAACTCTACCCGGACCGACATTGTATGCCCCGAGCGCAAGCGTTATATTATTAAGATATTTCTTGCGAAGTCTGTTGAAATATATTAATCCTGCAATAAGATTTTTTTCAGCATCAAAACGTTCATCAACTATGCCATCAAGGTTTGGTTTAAGTTTATTTGCATACCTCGGCACTTTCAATCCAAGTTCTCTTGCGGTCCCTGGGACCATCTGCATCAAACCTCCAGCACCTGTTCTTGATACAGCTACAGGATTAAACTTTGACTCAACGTAAATCATAGCAAGCATAAGTTCTATAGAAACGTTATGCTTTTTTGCAATTTGGACACTCTTTTTTTTGTTTGATTTTGGTGTAAGTTTTTCAATGGGTTGCGGTGTCTCACTTGAAGTTGAGTTGGTGGATGTAGGTTCACCTTTATCGGTGCTAATTTGATTTGATGATTGCTTGGTTCCACCAAATGTTAATCCAAATGCAAGTAGGTGTTTATAATTTAGGTTGTCTTCATTCAAAAAAGTATAATAGGTTTGCTTACCCCACTTTTTGAATGCGAGTCCTAAACTCCATGATTGGGCAGGAGTATTGGAGCCAAATGAGAAATGCGAACCCACATTTGCAGACAAGGGACCCGTTACGATTTCAAAACTTGTGCCTAAACTTGGTAGCGTGATATTAAAGCACGAATGCCATCGTATAAGTGGATGAGGTGTGAGAGTTGTTCCTACAGCAAATTGAGGATCAAAGGATTGCAATACCGTCCCTTTTGGATCCTGAATGGATACACCGGTGATATCACGAAACTGCATACCGACGGAGACGTGGGACGAAAAATTCATGACTGCCCCAAAGTCATAATTTGGTGCCCAGAGACTGTTCGTATATGGCGCGCGACTATATCCAGTGCTTGCGCCAAGTTGTATTGGACCAATTTTTCTGGCATAAGAGAGTAATGCTTGGTTGTAGCCATACTCAAATGTGCCGATTGGATTGGATGCGTGTTGAACGAGGAAACGGTCAGTTGCGTTGAAATCAAGGAGGTTAAAACCAAAAGTTCCTATAGTATTTATAGGATAAGCAATGGATAATGCTCCTTGTGAGAAATCGTATATTACATTTCCATGCTCAAGGGCAGCAAGACCTGCGGGGTTCCAAATTGGACTTGTTGCATCGTCAGCATTACTTATAAACGCGTTACTTAATCCGATGCCACGCGTTCCGATTGCAGGTCGCAAAACATGTGTATTAGTATTGGACTGGTTTCCGCTTGAATCTGAAAAAGTATATTTTTCAGAGAAAAAAACTATTGATAAAAGGAGAAAGACGGAAATAAAAAACCATCTTTTTTTATGGAAGATCGAGGTGGCGAGCAGGATTTTCACTTTTGCCTTTGTATCTGATTTCAAAATGGAGGTGTGGACCAGTTGAACGTCCGGTATCTCCTGATAACCCGATAACTTGACCTCGTCGGACGACATCACCTTTGGATACGTTTATTCTGGACAAGTGTCCATAAACAGAGATGAAATCATCTTCATGTTGTATTTCAATGACCTTGCCATACCCACCTTTTCTTCCGGAATATTTAACCGTTCCAGTTTTTGAAGCGTAAACTCGTGTTCCAGTAGCCGCCCGAAAATCTATACCATCATGCATACGGTAGTCTCTTGAAATAGGATGGTTCCGCCAACCGAATTCTGAAGTTACAAATAACTTAATTCGTAATGGGTTTGCAAAACCAAGATTCCAATTGCCTGGAATGTACAATTTCTGACCGACTCTGATTCGCTTAGGATTGGAGATACCATTTATTTGTTGAAGTTTTTTCCAATCCTCAATATTATGTTTTCGAGCGATACCGTATAATGAATCACCGGGTTTAACAACATACCAAGTTCCACTTGAATTTTCAGTCGCATTTACTGGTTTATTTCCTATCGGTATAACTAACCTTTCCCCAATTTGTAGGCGGTCTAAAGAAGCAAGACTGTTGGTTTGTGCTATGGACTTCATGGGTACATCATACATTCTGGCAATCCCAGACAACGTCTCCCCTTTTTTGACCTTATGTAGCATTCCAATACATGAAGATGTCCACGATGCAAAAACAGTAGCCATTATTACAATGACTAAAATTAATTGTATATTATTTTTCCTCATTTGTTTCCTAATTTGGTTATGCTTATGAAAACATATCGTATAACTTTTATAATTGTGCCAATATGTTTTGCCTACGGTTTATGAGACGTATGCTATTTTACAAAAACATATAAAATATGTCAACAATATTTTATATTATTCTTTTAAACAGGTTTCAGAACATTTTCTAACTTCTTAATAGAAATGGTCAGAGGTTATACTATGGTTGATTGTTGCCGTTGCATATATGTTTTAGTATTTGACAAAGAAATGATGTATTTTGTGCGGACTAATTTAATTTATAGTCCATTATTCACGAACTACCTGCAGCAATATCTCTTTTGTGTCTGAAAGTATTTGGGTATCAGTTTTTATAACAGAAGCATCTACAGAAATAACCTCGCTGATGACTGTAACAACAAGTTGGATGACTTCAACTTTAGCATTCACTTCACCTAATGTATCAGGTGCTGTCCATGTAACTGCTTCATCGTTAGTAGAAGAAAGTGTTCCATGTCCCGTAATGTTTAACCAATTAAAAACGACGCTGGTTCCTCTAACCCCTTTTACTGAAGCCGTTAATTCCACCTGTTCACCCGGTTTTACAGTTTTTTTCGTAACGGTGATAGATACATCAAGTTCGCCTGCTTCTTCTACGGTACTATCTTCGGCCTCCTCCATCGTATCAGTGTCAGATACAGGATTTTTCATGTTGCTTCCGCCACAGCCTGAAAAACTAAAGACTGATATGATAAGGACAACAGAAATAAATAAACCTGTATATAAAGATGTTCTCATTGTTCCACCTTTCTTGTAGAGTTCAGGATCAGAATGCTTATGTGTCAGCAAACTCGTCCACAGACAACATATTTCCAATTTTATCTGTCTATGCAGCAACACGTATATATTTAGATCTGAATTAATATAAAGACACGTTAAATAATACGCATAAAGCGAAAAGGTGGTTACAAATAAATAGATGAGAACATAAAAAAATTTGGCAGGGACAATTATATAACATCCCTACCAAATTAATATGTTATCTTGCTGTGCTTTCCATTTGATCGCGCAGAAAGGCAAGAATGTCAGCAATATCTTGGTCGCTGAGAATGTCGGAGGCATAGAAAGGCATAAGCGTACCGCCCCCGCGTATTTTAGTTGCCCAGCGGGTCATTGTGCTGTCAATATTACGAGGTGGTCTGCTTCTGACAAGTTGGCTTCCGATACCTGCTTTTTTAGGTGTCGGGTGGCAGACGACGCAAGCATGTCCAAAGAGTTGCCAACCTTTTTTCACATCACCTTGCATAGCAGCAATTTTCTCACCTGCTGCTGCTTTAGCGTCAGCATCCAACATCTCAATTTTAAATTCAGGTCCTTTATTATCACCAGAAACAGCTTCAAAATAAGCCATGAGTGCTTCCGCATGTTCTGCGGGGATCGCAGTAGGATTCACCTTGTCACCGGGGATATTCTGCAAGAAATGCTCATAGCAGAATCCTCCACCGCCGGCTGCCCGTGCGAAATTGGCACCAGAAATCATCCCACCTTTAGCAGAACCGCGTTGCGGGACACCAATGATGCTATGCCCAGCTCGGATTAAACCGTCAGGTTTTGCTTCCTCATCAAAATCCGCGTGGCAATTTGCACAGGAGAGACCCGTTGCCGCTTTCTTTCCAGTTGGATTTAGGGTTCCTCCGGGTGGATTTAAGGTTCCATTAAAAGTTGGATCGCGGAAAAGTTCGCGTCCAAGTTGCGCTTTGTCTGACATTTGCTGTGCCTGAGTAAAATACACTAATCCTGCTATCAGCAGTACGCCAAGTGAAAACGAAACAAACTTACGCATCAATAATCTCCTTCCGTTGTAAAATCATAACATTCTAAGTTTAGCAAATTTAAAAATAAATTGTCAAGAAGAAACTATATAAAGAATAGAGACATTCAGTTTTCCCTAATTCGTAGGTGTTTTTTGCAAGGTCGCGACCGAGAGATCGCTCCTACAGAGGAACTATTTATTTTGAAAACTAAATGGCTCAGATATAAATAACTACATACATAAACGTCAGTGAATATAAAATGTTTACTGTTTTTTACGGCACTGACGGATGCATAACTTTATCTGATGTTGTTTCTAAGATAGCAATGTATGGTAAATTTCGATACATCTGTGCATAATCAAGTCCGTATCCTACAACAAAAACATTCGGAATTTCAAAGCCTGAATAATCAATATTTACAGAAACTTGACGGCGAGAAGGTTTATCAAGAAGTGTGCATATCTTAATTGATTTTGGGTTTAATGTTTGTAGGTGTTGCACGAGAAATGTTAAGGTCTGTCCAGAATCAATAATGTCCTCTACAATAAGAACATCCTTATCTTTTATATACCCGCTTCCTGATCGTATAAATTTTATATTTTTTGATGGTTCTGTGCTATCGTTGTAACTTGAGGTTTGTAGGAACTCAAACCTTAGCGGCAGCGATATTTCACGTGCGAGATCCGCGAAAAACAGTGCAGCACCTCTGAGTACACAAACTAATACCAATTCTTGATTTTCATAATCTTTGGATATCTGCTTGCCAAGTTCCTGGATCTTGTTTCGAATTTGTTCTTCAGAAAGCAGGACAGTTTTAGGACACGATATTATCTCTTGCATAATGTAAATGTAGACACTTTTGTGTTTGTGGATGAACTTTAAACCTTTCATTAGTCGTAAAGCCGATAATCCATAATATTTCATTGCCGCAAACGAGCATTGGAATGCGATCCCGTTCACACAATGGTACTTTGGCATCAATAAAAAAATCTTTTATCTTTTTTGTACCCTGCATTCCATAAGGTTGAAACCTGTCTCCTTCTTGTCGATTGCGTATTATCATAGGTAATTCTATCTTACTATAATCAAACATCGCCTCATAAGTGCCATCAGGTATGGTAACTGTCCCACTTGGTGATTCATTATATATACGATATATACGTGCTGAAATTTCTGCATTTAGTGCCGTTATATTTGTGATACCAGATGGGTTTAAAGGATATTCAAAATCCTCAGTTTTCACAGAATCATTCTCAAAAATAAGTTGCTGATAACAACGTCTAAACCGCAAACCGTGCGGTAAGGCAATTACAGCATTTGGCTTATCTACATTGATGATGTCATGCATGGCTTGGTAATGTTCATAGGAATAATCACTCACTTGTCCAATTATATCGGTGATACAATGTCTTAGTACACGTCTTTGTAGGACAATGTGATGTTTTAGAAATACGTCTCTATCCAATATGATATTTATGGACTGAGTAAATGAAAGTCTACAGGAGTCATATAATGCGAAAGCTATTTCATCAAGGTATTTCGATTCATCTCGTAAGATTTCAGCGGTTTTGCTTAAACCGGTTTTAATATTCGGATTATAGTTCTGTTCAAGCAGTGGTATCAACTCATGTCGAATTCGGTTTCGGAGATAACGTTTATCTGTATTCGTTGAATCCTGTCGTGGAACAATCCCCTTTACTTTTAGGTACGTTTCAATTTCTTCACGAGTGAAGCGACTAAGCGGTCGAATATACTTGCCATCTCTGATGGGTTTAATCCCTTTTAAACCTGTAGTTCCTGAGCCACGAATTAGGTTCATTAGAACTGTTTCGGCAATATCATCTTGTTGATGTCCGAGTGCTACTTTGGTTGCCCCTACCTTTGTGCATACAGATTCATAGAAGTCGTAACGCGCTTTTCTACCTGCAGCTTCTACGGAAAGTTTCCACTGCTTAATTAGAAGAGGTAAATCAACGGCGTGTCCGGTAAAGGATAGTCCTAAACGGATGGCGTGTTCGTGGACGAACTTGGCATCGGAGGCAGAATCAGGTCTAAAACCATGATCAAGGTGAACAACGTGTAGATGACAGTTTAGTTGTGTGTGTAGGGCATGCAACCCGTAAAGCAGGGCAAGGGAATCAGCACCGCCTGAGACTGCAACGAGCACCGTTTCTCCATCCTCAATCATTGTGTGCTGTAAAATGAAGCGATGCATCTCTGGCACAAAACGGGCTTTCATGAGGTATGCCTTTAAAGAACGATGCCGGTGCGGAGAGTCGAACTCCGGACAGCACGATTATGAGTCGTGTGCTCTACCACTGAGCTACACCGGCAGGTTAATCTATTTTTTAAAGTATATCACATGTCTTTCTTTATGTCAAACAATTTTCCATCTAACATTATGTTATCATAAGGATTCAAATGTTGTAGTTGCTTTGCTTGGTCTGACCTACGACATGCTTTTTAAAACGGTGGCTGTATATCTAAAATCTTATAGGTAGCAACTTACGGTTATTCTATGTGTTTTTAAATGTGACCTTTTGCACGTCACTGTGACGTTTTAAATCCAGTCAGGACAAGGAAAGTGACGCGAATTTAGCAATTTTTTTTTGCCCTTTTTTTGTTTGTTTTACTCAACCTAACCAACGCAAATTTTCACACCTGCAACAAGAAGTACAGAACCGATACATGTTTTCATTTTAAACATGTGTTAATTATATAGCATCTTTTTGTATATGTCAAATTAAAAAGCGGAATTTCTTATTGGATATATATTGGTTTTTATTGGATATTTATTATTTTGTATTCTTCACCATAGATATTGCGAATTATGAAAAATCGTGATATAATTCTCTGTATGAATATACATCAATTAAAAGGCAAAACCGTCGGAGCTGCGGTCTCTGGCGGTCTTGATAGCTGCACAATTACCAAATGGTTGGTTGATAAAGGTGTCAATGTCGTTTGTTTTACCGCAGACCTTGGACAACCCGATGAACGTAATGTTGACGAGATTCGGGAACGTATGTTGGCATGTGGTGCTCAAGAAGCGGTAATGGTTGACGCAAAGGATGCGCTTGCTGAAGAAGGAATCCGTCTCATCCAATGTCAGGCAATGTATGAGGGAGGATATTGGAATACGACCGGCATTGCACGGCATGTTACTGTAAAAGCACTTTTACCAGAAATGGAAAGTCGTGGTATCTCTATTTTGACACACGGGGCAACAGGACGTGGCAATGATCAAGTGCGATTCCAACTTGCTACCAACATGCTAAATCCCCAATTTTCTGTTTATGCGCCGTGGAGAGATTCTGAATTCCTCAAGCAGTTCGGTGGCAGAAAAGAGATGATAGATTTCTGCCAAGAACATAACTTACCGATAACCGCAACGCATGAAAAGCCGTACTCTACAGATGCGAATTTGTTGGGATTAACACATGAAGCAGGACGGTTAGAATCACTAAAAACACCTGCGGGATTTATTACGCCAGGGATGGGTGTTCATCCGAAAGACGCACCAGATGATATAGAACATTTTACTGTTACATTTGCACGTGGTATACCTGTTGAAGTCAACGGTAGTCCCTGCACCCCACTAATGAGTTTAATAGAGGCAAACCGAATTGGTGGACGAAATGGAGTTGGAATCGGTATTCATACTGTTGAAAATCGGTTCGTTGGAATTAAAAGTCGTGGTGTCTACGAATCACCCGGTATGGAATTACTGGGAAAGTGTTATGAGTATCTGCTTCAACTGATTTTAGATAGACGTGCGCGAAAACTTTTTGATAGTATCTCCTCGGATGTAGCTGAACAAATTTATCAAGGTTATTGGTTCGATTCCGCAACACAATCTATGTTATCATCTGTTGAGCCATTGACGCATTTGGCAAGTGGAACGATTACGGTTGCTCTTTATAAAGGTAATGTCGCATTCCATGCTGCAGATGGTGTTCCGCATTCGCTTTACTCTGAGGAAACGGCATCCATGGAGGATATCGGAGATTTCGACCATGCGGATTCAGAGGGATTTCTGGCAGTGCTTGGTGTTGGTGCGCGTGCCGCTGCCGTCGCAGGTCAGACTCAAGAATAATATATGCGATTATTGTCTTAAAATGCTGTTGATTTACTACAGAACGTTCATGGAAAAGAGAATAGTAATGATATGAGTAAGTGCTTATTTCCTGATAAAGTTGGAGGTAACGGTTATTATGGAAGGTTTTGGTTTAGGTCTTGCTGTAGGAATGGGATCAGGTCTTGCGATAGGTATAGGATCAAGTGGTACTAATCGGAAGAAACTTGAGAAGCAACTACGAAACGCTTTGGTAGACAAAGAGATTTCTATTTCCAATAAAGACGGTGAACCATTGACGGTAGATAAACTCTTTGAAATCCTTGATCAGAAATACAAAAAAGTATAACAATATGCTGACACCTCTTCTGTAGGAGTGATCTCCGAATCACAACGGAATACTTTGATAGTCGGGAATCCGAGTTCACTCCTACAGAAGCCTCGGTAGAACGTTATTTATGCACCACCCTCAATTAATTGTAAAATCCACTATTTGTTAACATCTCTTCAAAACATCTAACTTTAATTTGTTATCATCATTTCATTCTGATATACTATTGTGATCTGATTCAGATCATCCACTCATCAAATCATATCAATATCTTCAATCCACAGTCCTCCGACATTCACAATAAGGTTGTTTACGACAATGAATCGATTTCAAAAAATATCACTTCTATTGTTAGGTGGAGTAATAATTGCCATATTCACCAGTTGGTTTATTGATACTCCACGTCAATCCTCTCAAGCAGAAAACCCCATAAATCGTAAAGAATATTGGAACAAGAAAAATAATCAGAAACCTTCAATCTCCGTGAACATCCCAATGCCTCTTACATCTAACTTACCGATTGTGATAATTGACACAAAAGGCAGATGGATACCTGATGAACCTAAAATTCCTGCACAGATGAAGATTATTTATGATGAATCTGGTGGTAGAAACTCGATAGATAACCCTAATACCCATTTTGAAGGTAAAATTGGTATTGAGACCAGAGGGCAAACTTCAAGCGGTTTTCCCAAAAAGCAGTACGGTTTTGAATTTCAGGACGAAAATGGTAATGACAAAGATGTATCTATATTCAATTTACCTGCCGAATCAGATTGGGTTTTACATGGTCCCTATTCAGATAAAACATTGATGCGCAACTATTTGGCTTACGAATTCAGCAATCGGATTGGCAGATACGCAAGTAGAACAAAGTTCGTTGAGGTGTTTCTCAACAATACAGGCGATAAGACCGTTCAATCAAAACATTATGTTGGTGTTTATCTGCTAATAGAAAAGATTAAGCGAGGGAAAAATCGAGTAGACATAAAATCATTAAAGCCGACCTACAGTAAATCTCCCGAAATCACTGGAGGATATATCCTAAAAATAGACAAAATGGATCCTAAAGAGACTTTCTTTTCTACTCAAAAGGGAACACATCTTGCACATGTCTATCCGAAAGGACACGAAATGTCTTATATTCAAAGGGACTGGATTCAGAACTATATGAGTATATTTGAATTTGTGTTAGCAGGGAAGAATTATAAGAATCCTAAGAATGGATATGCGAAGTATATTGACGTGGATTCTTTTATCGACCATTTCATCATCAATGAACTTTTTAAAAACATAGATGGATTCCGTAACAGCACATATATGTACAAAGATAGAGGTGGAAAACTTACGATGGGACCTGTTTGGGATTTCAATTGGTCCGCAGGAAATATTAGTTTCAATGATGGTTGGAATACCAATAGTTGGTTAATTTATACAAACCATGTGCCATTCTGGTGGAATAGATTACTCTCAGATGAAAACTTCAAACAGAAACTTGTTAATAAATGGAAAAAACTGCGTAAGAAAGAACTTGCCACATCAGCAATTCTTGACGAAATAGACAAAACTGCTGAATATCTGTCTGAAGCACAAAAACGTAATTTTATCCGATGGCGCGTCCTTGGTCATGGTCACATTGCCAATCGGGACCCGGGAAGCACCACCTATCAAGGAGAAGTGAACACAATAAAAACTTGGCTGCGTGCTCGGTTACAATGGATGGATAAACATATTGAATTGTTACCTCAAAATAATCGGTACTATCAAAGAAAATGATTAAAGATTTAAACTTTTTCAAATTTATGCAACTATTTTACCCCTAATAGGCGTCACTATAAATGAATAGATGATAAATAAATGAAGTGTGCGTTTAAATTAATAAATAATTACATTGTATTTATTGGTGCGGACTCTACCTTGACATACTCCGCTAAGTATGTTAAAATTATTTACTAAATAGTAGGTGGAAACACATGGCTTTTAGTGATTTCATAACAATTGCTGAGGTGTTAGAAAAATTCAGAATCACATACACAGTTAAAGATTTTGTAGAAATCAATGAAAATTCATGTCCACCCTCAAAACATTTTTTGGAAGAATATGAGTTCTGGACACAACATATTGACATATAGTTCCGATAAAAAGTTTTCAGAGATAAACAAACTAACTTCTAATAAAAACTCAGAATCGAATAACGATAACTGACAACCATTAAGGATTCTAATGCAAACACCACAACACATAGACCAAATGGATGCCGATGACGTTGCTGCAATTGACGAACTACGCGATGTCTATGGACAATTAAAAGAATCACTTGCCAAGATCATCATCGGTCAGGAAGAAGTCATAGAAAATTTATCAATCTGTCTCTTTTCCCAAGGGCATGCCCTGTTAATGGGTGTTCCCGGTTTGGCAAAAACGCTCTTAGTTAGGCGGTTCGCTGAAACCATGGCACTGGATTTCAGTCGAATTCAATTTACACCCGACCTCATGCCGATGGATATTACCGGAACTGACATTCTCCAAGAAATTCCGGGGGGTAGGCGCGAGTTTGAGTTCGTAAAAGGACCACTTTTTGCGAACCTTATCCTCGCTGATGAAATTAACCGTGCCCCTTCTAAGACACAAGCAGCGATGCTTGAGGCTATGCAGGAACACAAGATTACTGTCATCGGTAGAACCTACCAGTTAGATCCTCCGTTCTTTGTCTTAGCAACACAAAATCCGATTGAACAGGAAGGGACATACCCATTGCCCGAAGCACAATTAGACCGCTTCATGTTCAGAATTGAGGTAGACTATCCATCGCGTTCGGAAGAAATCGAAATTGCGCGAACGACCACCGGTATGTCACTACCATCGTTGGAACATGTCTTAACGGGAGAACGTGTCATAGCGTTCCAAAATCTTGTTCGGCGTGTCCCGGTTCCTGAACACATCTATGAATTTGCCGTTGATTTAGCCCGTAGTACACGACCCAAAAGTGATGCAGCCCCAGATTGGCTCAAACCGCTTGTCGCTTGGGGAGCTGGACCGCGTGCGGTGCAATACTTAATCCTCGGTGCTAAAGCGCGCGCTGCACTTAGCGGTAGCTACATGGCACGGCTTGAAGATGTGACTGCAGTAGCAAGTCCGGTGTTATCACACCGTGTTATTACCTCCTTCGCTGCCGAATCAGAAAACATCACAAGCCAAGATATCGTTGAACGTCTCGTTGAAGAGCTATCTGAGCAGGGGTAAAACATGGCACTGCAACTCAAACGAGATTACCTCAATCAAAAAGTCTTGGAACGTCTTTCAACGTTGCAATTGCATGCCCGTTTGCCAATGATAGGCAGCGTATCCGGCAAACACCGTAGTCCGATTCGCGGTTCAAGTCTTGAGTTCGCGGAATATCGTAAGTATGTACCAGGCGATGATACGCGCCGGCTTGATTGGCGTGCTTATGCACGAAATGATCGACACTACATAAAAGAATTTGAAGCTGATACTAACTTGCGCCTGTGTTTGATCGTTGATACAAGCGGTTCAATGGGTTTCGCATACAACGGCATGAGCAAACTGGACTATGCCAGACGTATCGGTGGTACATTAGCCTATATCGCCGCACTTCAAGGTGATGCCGTAGGTCTATACTGTGCAGGCACAAAGTTTCACAAAGAGATCCCTCCCAAACGAAGTGCGACACACCTCAGCACCGTCCTTGATGAACTCGGAACGGTTGAACCGTCAGGTGAAACAGGATTAGCTGAAGTGCTCCACGAAACTGCCGAACGTGTACCCCAAAGAGCATTAATTATCATCATTTCAGACCTCTTCATTGACCCTGAAGTGGCGCGAAATTGTTTTGAACATCTACGATTTCGGAAGCATGATATAGCGGTATTCCATCTTATGGAACAGAACGAACTTGATTTTGAATTTGATCGTCCAATGCGGTTCGTTGACATGGAGGGTGGCGAGCCAATATTAGCAGACCCGTTTATTATCGGCGATCAGTACCGTCGTGCCCTTGAAACGTACATTGACAACATCAACGAAGTCATCCGGGACACTGAAATTGACTACCACCGTATCTGTATCAATGAAGATTACGGCGATGTATTAGCAAAATTTCTATTAGGACGCACACCCAAAAAACGGGCGTAATATTATGGTTGTCGGTTATCAGTAGTAAGCAATCAGAGTAGTCTAACTATCAATGCTGGTAATTTCCCGTTTATATCGTATGTCGGGTATAGCATAAACGACACCCGACATATCCTCATAATAATAACATTCGCAATAGATTTCATAAGAAAATACGAAACTAATTTATCCTAATAAAATATCAACATCAATATAAAAAACTTAAAACTGACGGCTGATAGCCGATTGCTGAGATCCAAATATGAATTTCCTACAACCTTTAGCACTCATAGGACTTCCCTTAATATTACTACCGATCATCATTCACCTCATCAATCAACAGCGACACCGAACGGTGCCTTGGGCAGCGATGATGTTTCTGATGGCTGCAAAACGTATGAGTAAAGGCATGGCACGTATCCGTCATATACTTATATTACTTATGCGTACGCTTGCTATTGCTGCGTTAATTTTTGCGATTAGCAGGCCACTATCTGGTGGGTGGTTAGGTAGTATTGGACTTGCAAAACCCGATGTAACTATGGTTCTCCTTGACCGATCCGCGAGTATGGAAGCACAAGACCTACAGGCTGGTGAGTCTAAAAGATCCACTGGATTAAAAAGGCTGTCAAAACTGCTTGAACAAGGTGATTACGGAACACACCTGATACTAATTGACAGTGCCACAGGACAACTCCAGGAAGTCGATTCACCGAAAGCACTATTAAGTCTGCCGATGACCAAATCAAGTGCAACCAGTGCTAATATCCCCAGTATGTATGAATCCGCTTTAACCTATCTTAAGGCAAACAATACTGGACGCGCGGACATTTGGCTCTGTTCTGACCTACATGAAAACGATTGGTCAGTTGATAGTGGACGTTGGGACGTAATACGCGAGGAATTCGAACAGTTAGACGGTGTGCATCATTTCTTACTTGCATATTCTACGCCTCCATCAAATAACCTCTCTGTCCGAGTGAAAAACGTACAACGCTGGCAACGAGGAAACGAGGCGGAACTCATTCTTGATGTAACAGTCCGTACTGAAGGAAACACCACCCCAATCCCAAGTGTGCCGATTGAGTTTGAAGTCAATAACGTTCGTTCTGTCGTGGAAGTTGAACTTGATGTCCGCGGGGCATCTATACAAGGACACCGTATTCCTATTGATGGCGAACTCACTTCAGGCTGGGGATCAGTCGGGTTACCGGGTGATGCGAACCCATTGGACAACCGATTTTACTTTGTATTTTCTGAACCGCCGCTTCGGAAATCTACAATCGTCAGTGATGATGTCAGAATAGGTGAAACGTTTCGACGTGCGCTTGCTATCCCGCCTGATAGTCGTCTGCAACATCAATCTGATGTTTTCCCTGTGAATCGCACTGGAGAAATTGATTGGGAAAATACAGGATTGTTGGTCTGGCAGGCAGCTATGCCAGATGGGTTGGTTGCAGAACAGATTCAAAATTTCGTCAACAGTGGTCGGGTCGTTATCTTTTTCCCACCAAACGGAAATGCTGGTAACGAACTTTATGACTCACGTTGGAACGACTGGCAAAATCCTGAAGATGGTCAACTTCTGAAGGTCTCCTGGTGGCGTAGTGAAACGGACTTGTTAGCACGTTCGGAAAGTGGTGACGCCTTACCGTTGAACGATCTACTCACCTATCGTTACCGTGCCCTTGAAAGTACTGGCACCACTTTAGCAAGGTTTGGTGACAATATCCCGTTGTTGACCCGTATGAATACCGACATCGGTCGCGTATATTTCTGTAGTACACTGCCAACGGCACAGTTCTCTTCTCTTGAACGGGATGGAGTTGTCTTTTATGTTATGCTTCAACGTGCATTGGCTGAAGGATGCCGTGCATTGGCTGAGGCATCTCAACGGGACGCTGCACCTAATGCTCTCGCTGGCAATGACCAATGGAAATCAATTGCTCCTGAAGGGGAAGCAGTATCCCTTTCACAGCGCGGATTACAGGCAGGTGTCTACAGAGACGAGGAATATTGGGTTGCTATAAATCGTAGCCAAGTTGAAGATACGGCAAAAGCATCAGCTACTGAGGCTGTGGATACATTATATAGCGGATTATCATATCGGAGAATAGATGTAGAGGTAGGAGATACCTCCTCCTTAGCAAATGAACTCTGGCGTATCTTCCTCATTGCAATGGCAGTAGCACTTATTGTGGAAGCGGTGCTGAGTTTGCCAAGTAAGAAGGCAGAAACTAATCCGTTGTTAGACCTCGCACCTGCTGATTGAACATTAAAACACACTCGGAGAGAAAAATAAAAAATGCAAGACCAACAAGGTTACCTTGAATTCTTTTCAAACAGTTCCGTCATAATTTTGGGAGCAATTATCATCATTGCAACCGGTGTATTATGTTGGTACGCGTGGTACCGCAGTGGTTACCGCAAGCAAATCGGATGGCTTGAATTACTACGTTTTGTACTTATTTGTCTTGTGATTATCACGCTAAATCAACCTGAATGGTTGGAATCACAACCACCAGAACGACGGTCAACGCTTGCTGTGCTTTGGGACCAATCCAACAGCATGAAAACACAGGATGTTCTTGATGCGCAAGCCACTATTGCCGAACGCAAAAGCCGTGCTGAAACAATCAAACAACTCATGTCTGAAGAAGTTTGGAAATCTGAAGATGATACTGAACTAAATGTTGTATTCGAACCATTCTCTTCACTGTTAGACCCCGCGGAAGAAGCAACAGATATCAACGCTGGACTATCACATATTCTGGAAACCCACGAAAATCTCCGCGGTGTAGTGCTTGTGTCAGATGGAGATTGGAATGTTGGTGAATCACCAGCAAATGATGCAGCACCACGATTTCACATGCAAGAAATACCGATATTCGCTGTGGGTGTGGGTAGTGAAGTTCCGTTACCTGACATTGAGTTAGTTAGCATGGATGCTCCAACTTATGGCGTGACAAAGAAACAACTCCGCATTCCATTTGTAGTCCGTAATACTTTGGGACAAGATAGGGAAGTGAGTCTCACGTTAAGCATCAATAATGAGGCAACGGTTAACAAAGTTATCACCGTTCCGGCTATGGGTAAAGCACAAGATAATATGACGTGGACACCAACAGAAACAGGAGATTACGACCTTACCCTACGGATTGCAAAGGATATGCAGGAATTGATACCTGAAAATAACGAACTTTCTGCACCTATATCCATACGAAAGGAACAGTTGAAAATCCTTGTCATCGAATCCTTTCCACGTTGGGAATACCGATATCTGCGCAATGCCTTGGAACGTGACGCTGGTGTTGATGTAACCTGTCTCCTCTTTCACCCTAAGTTACCACAAGTTGGGGGTGGACGTGGTTATATTAAACAGTTCCCCGATGCCAGAGAACTAAGTAAATTTGACGTAGTATTTCTTGGAGATGTAGGTATAGCACCAGATCAACTATCGGTTGAACAAGCACAAGACCTACGTCAACTCATCAGTGCCCAAGCTGCAGGAATCGTTTTTCTACCGGGACGCGCTGGGGGACAAGACTCGTTGACTACTGGTCCGCTTGCCGACCTATATCCTGTTGTGTTAGACCCTGCACTACCGAATGGAGTCGGTTCAAGTATTCAGGGATATTTCGCACTGACTGAACCCGGTCAGCGAAGTTTATTAACGCGCCTCGGTGATACCGACCTTGACAGTAGTGAAGTGTGGCGAACATTACCGGGCTTTTTCTGGTATGCTGGTGTCAAAAGGGCAAAGGCAGGCACTGAAACTCTGGCTGTTCATGATCAGGCTGCCACAGTTTCCGGAAGGGTGCCGCTCATCGTTACAAAGACCTATGGAACAGGTAAAGTTCTATTTATGGGAACAGATAGTGCATGGCGTTGGCGGCACGGTGTTGAAGACAAATACCACTACCGCTTCTGGAGCCAAGTCGCACGTTGGATGGCATACAGACGGCAGATGGCACAAAGTGAAACAATACGATTGTTCTATTCACCCGACCGACCGCACGTTGATGATGTCTTAACCTTAAATGCTAACGTGATTGATAACTTTGGCGGTCCATTGGATAGAGGCACAGTGATTGTACAAGCGATTGCACCTTCAGGCAAAACGGAGACAATTCGACTGCAACCGGGAACAGAAGATGCTTGGGGTTTGTTCGTTGGAACTTATGTACCAAAAGAAGCGGGCAGCTATCGTCTCGTTGCCAGTAGTAGCGAAACCGGTGCTTCCATTCAAACAGACCTATCAGTACAAGGATTAAATAGAGAACAACAAGGTCGTTTAGCACGTTTTGATGTGTTAGAGGAAATTGCATATATTTCCGGTGGAAAAATGGTGTCAATTGATGAGGTAGGAACACTTTTAGACCATCTGGCAGCATTACCAGAGCCTGAACCAATTGTCAAACGAACACGAATCTGGGCAAACCCGCTTTGGGGAGGATTGATTATTTTCCTTCTTGGGGTATTCTGGGTTGCACGAAAGATGGCAGGTACGATATAAAGTTACGTATAGAAATTCCACAATATTACGCCAATTTAAATCAGAAATAGTGTATAATTAAATAGACTCAGTGAAAACGGAATTCTAATTGAAGTGCTAAAGAGATGCAGAAATTAATCTAACAACCGACAGCACACTAAAGGAGAACCTTAATGAACCAAACACATTCACAAAATAACGGGGTTAACCTACCCCCGCGAACGAAAAAAGCACTGGAACAATACCGAAAACGGGTATGGATCATCAAACTTGCCGAAGGCACGTTAGCAGCACTCTTTGGTCTCATCATTTCGTATCTCATCGTGTTTGGCTTAGACCGACTGTTTGATACACCCACGTTGCTACGCGCACTCATCCTGTTAGTTGGCATGGTTGGTATGGTGATTTTCCTACCACTAAAATACCACAACTGGGTGTGGCGAAATCGACAACTTGAGGGAATTGCAAAGTTATTACAGCATAAGTTCCCTCGTTTTGGCGATCACGTCCTCGGCATTGTAGAACTTGCATCAAATAGATCAGACCAAACCTCAAGTCCTGCACTGGTTGCAGCCGCCATGCGCCAAGTTGACGAAGAAGTGGCAAAACACAACCTCGCAACTGCTGTGCCGAATCCAAGACATCGCCGATGGGCATTGGCTGTCGGATTGCCTTTACTGTTGGTAATTGTAGGGGCACTCGTTATTCCAGCGACGAGTCGTAATGCCTTAGCACGTTGGCTTACTCCATGGAGAAATGTAGAACGATATACATTCGCACAATTAGAAGGTCAATCAGATCGTCGCGTGGTGGCTTATGCTGAACCCTTTGATATGAAAGCACAGTTAAAAGATGAATCCCCATGGAAACCCGAATTAGCTGAAGCACGATACGCGGACCAAGAACCTATAGTCGCAGAACGAGAAGGCGAAGCATACAAATTTCAATTGCCACCGCAAACAGAAGATGGCAATGTAAATCTTCGTGTAGGAGATGCGCGTCGTTCCATTCCGGTTGAACCAAAATTGCGTCCAGCACTGAAAGAACTTATCGCAAACGTCGAACTACCCGATTATTTACAACGCGAAGAACCGAGAATTGATGATGTACGTGGTGGAATAGTTAACTTAGTGAAAGGTAGCACCGCCACTTTAGAAGCAACAACTACACGTGAACTATCAGAAGCGACCTTAAACAATCGTCCTCAAAAGGTAGAGGGTGCGAACGTAATAACGGAACCCATCTCAGTCGATAAGTCAACAGAGATGGAGTTGACATGGCGCGATCGTTTTGGACTCGATGCAAGTGAACCGCAAAAACTGCAAATTGATGTGCAAGATGACAGTGAACCAACGGTCGCTATTACCAAACTAAAGAATAATCAGGTTGTGCTTTCTACAGAAGTACTTACATTTGAAATTCAGGCAGAAGATGACTTCGGTGTGAAGAAGGTCGGTTTGGAATGGGAAGGCATAGAGAATTCTATCCAAAACCCCCAACCAGATGTCGGTGAAAAAATTGTATCGTCAGGAACTCCGGTTTCAGAATCCTTGAATGTTCCAGCGACATTCTCAGTCGAAAGAGAAAATATACAGCCGCAAAGTATACGTGTACGTGCCTATGCTGAAGATTATTTTCCCAACCGTGAACGGACCCGTTCACCACAAATCGTACTTCACATCCTCAATCCGTCAGAACACTACAAATGGCTAATCGGACAGATGCAGCTTTGGGCAGGTGCAGCTAAGGATGTCCACGATAAAGAATTGCAACTACATCAAACCAATCGTGAACTCCAAGACCTCCCCGCTGAAGCACTTGATGACCCAGCACAACGTAAACAACTACAGAAACAAGCCGCAGCAGAACGGTCTAACGCTGCAAAACTTGATAGCCTCATTGATAGTGGTGAAGAATTGCTGCAGGAAGCAGGAAAAAACAGTGAATTTGATGCCGATCAACTAAAATCATGGGCAGAAATGCTTGAAAAGTTAGAGGATATATCAGGCAAGAAGATGCCTACTGTTGCAAATTTGCTTGCACAGGCATCCGAAGCACCCGGACAAACAAGCAATCAGCAATCAAATCCAAGTGATCAACAGTCAAATCCAAGTGATCAGCAGTCAGCAGACAGCAGTCAGCAAAAACAACCTTCACAGAATTCCGATAGCCAACAGCAGACAGCTGAAAACCAATCCGACAGCAAACCTTCTGATCCCTCAGATGAACAAAGTCAAGCATCGTCTGGTAAATCGCAGAAATCCAGTGAGCAACAGAGTGGCAAGAAAGACAATACCAAAAAGTATGGTCCGGAAAACAAGGTGCCAACAGCGGTAACAGATGATGAGACTGAAGACCCTGATGATCAAAACGAAAATGCGGATTCTGTGAACGTGAATCGGAGTAAACCACCAGAAGGTGGCAACAATGCAGGTCCTCCTCCTATTGCGAATCCATTCCCTGGTCTTTCAGACGTTGAATCAGGATTCAACCTATTGGATGACCCACATGCGGGACCAACGTGACAGTCTATCGGAGGAATGGGCATTCCTGATATCACGCTTATGGGAAGCGGTAGAAACAATCAAGACCAAAATGAACAAGAACAAACGGAAACCCCACCAGCAGAACAACTCGTTTCGGAAGCAGTTGAAGTGCAACAAGAATTATTGGACGCATTTGCTGCGCTTTCAGACGAGATGAAAAAGTTACTGGTCGGTTTTGAAAACAGTACTTTCGTGAAACGCTTGAAAGCAGCATCGCGAAAACAAATTGATATTGCAGCGGATCTCAATAAATTGGATAGTTTCGGTCTTTCAGATAGAGGAACCGAAAACAGAGAAACCCGAAAACGTATCGCTGAATTTGAGTCGGTTGAGTCCACAAAAGTTACCTCTATCATACAAGATATGGCGGCTTATGCTGACCGTCGTCCGAATGAAAACTACCTCCGTGTGCTTGCCGAAATGGAAGATGCCTCTGTAGCAAACCAGATGCGGGATCTCGTCCGATCAATCAGTAGGAATTTCGTCGGTCAATCAACCATTGAAGCAGAATACTGGGCAGACACATTAGATCGGTGGGCAGAACAATTGGTAGACCCATTGCCTGAAGGAGGAGGCGGAGGCGGACTCAACGTCCTTCCCAACCTACCACCTGAAATCGTCGTGGAAATATTGCGCCTCATCAATCGCGAAATTCAATTACGCGAAGAAACGCGCGAACTTGAACAAGCAAAAGATGCGCTCAATGCTGACAAGTATTTTGAGAAAAGCTCAACATTAAGCGATACACAATATGAAATCGCTGAGGATACCCGTGAAGTAGCAAGGCAAATAAATCTATTACCTACTGCTGCTGAACCTTTTATCCAAGAGCAACAAGCAAAGGTCTCACGGGCAGCTGAGGTTATGGAAGAAGCAGAATCAATTCTGGCTAAGCCTGATACTGGACCCAAAGCTATCGCTGCTATTTCGGAAGTCATTGAAATCTTGCTTGAAACAAAACGCACGCCAAATTCTCCTGGCGGCGGTGGCGGAGGAGATTCACCGGGTGGTGGCGGTGGTGGTGGTTTAGCATCATTAGTTTCCGCATTAAGACTCATGGGTGGCGGTGATGACTCAGGTACGGCATTCATCGAAAAACGCGCACCTAAACAAGCAGTAGGTAAAACAGGGCGCGTCTTACCTGAAGAATTCCGTCAAGGATTAGATACTTATTTCAACACTTTAGAAGGAAACCAATAGGTACACAGCGTACTGCAAAACAGAGGAGAAACGATGGGAAAAGACGCTATCCCGTTTGATGTATTCGCCAGTTTCAAGCGGATAAAGACAGGGAATCCGATCATTTCCCTTCAACCTCCTCTTTGGGCAGCAGCAACACATGCCATCATCGTTGACGAGACGGTGCACTATATATGGTGTAAACGCGAAATTGATGTCCGTTGGCTAATGATGCACGCCACAGCTCCGATCAGTGCCCTTACCGACATCACACAAGATGCCCGCAATCCTATTCTTGAACCTTCAGAAAACGGGTTTGACAATGCAGCTGTTGAATATCCTTTCCCGTTCCTAAATCCTCATGACGGTAAGTACTACATGTATTACCGAGGTAAAGGAAAGACAACACCTGAACAGACAGGCTTACTTGTAAGCAATAGTGATTTAGGAAAATGGCAACGTGTCCAACAAACACCTGTCATTCCCGCGGATACCGAACACGAACAGCACGGTTCAACGCATCCATCCGTTGCAGTGGATAACGACACAATCCACATCACCTATACAGGGAAGGCAACAAAATCGTTCGGAGAAGGACTGACGATGTGCCATGCAACCGCTCCTACAAGTGCCCCAGCGTTGGTTACAAAAAATCCTGCCAATCCTGTTTTCACAGGTAGCGGAGAAACATGGGACAGTCAATCTGTTCGTGAAACCGAATTATTCAAAGGTCCGCAATACTTCCATATCCTTTATGGTGGGTTTGATGGAGAAGTGTGGCGAATTGGACATGTTCGAACTAAAGATTTCAAATCATTTGAACCGAATCCTTATAATCCCGTTTTCACACCGTCTGACGACCCTGAAGCATTTGATTGCGACGGTGTCTTAACAGGACAAATACTCGAAATCGGTGATACCTATGCCATGATCTACGCAGGCAAGAAAGGCAAAGAATGGCAAACAGGTCTCGCTATTATCCAATAAACGGTTCAAGGTCTGGTAGGTATGGTCTCTAACCGAATTGGATTTATCCGAGGTGCTGGAGGGTTACAATGCAACTCAAAAAAAGAAAACGTTATAGTTATATACTAATAACGGTTGCATGTATCTGCATGTCCACAAGCATAGTATTCTCAGAAGAAAACGCTGCGAACGGTGGAACTATCCAAGGAAAGATAACAGACCAAAACCCACAACAGAGCACAATAGAAGGTGTTAAAGTGAATATTATTGCATCAGACAACAAAAAATACACAGTTACAACTGATACAAACGGTGAGTATAAAATAGAAAATCTTCCTGCAGGTCTGTATACTGTCTTCACTGATAAACAAGGGTATCTGCCAGCGTTTAGAAAATCTGTCGTAGTGGTTGATGCGGAAAAAACATTTGTTGATCTCAAAATGTCCAACTGGATTGATAACGCTAAACAAACCGCTACACATAGAACAGTCCTTTTACTCCATAATATTATTGAAATTATGTCAAAACGTCATAATTTGGACAAAACAGTCGTTGATGCACTTCATCGGTCTATTCGCGAATCAATTGACACCGCAATGAAACATGACACCAAATTATCAAAATTCTTAATTAATTCTTATGAAAGCAATTTGGACATCCTTGAAAGGTTATGGTCACAACCTGAAATTAAAGAGATATTTACCAAACACTTAAGCGACGCACAGCTACAAGATTACAACGATTTTATCAACACCTCGCGCCTTGAAAAACAATCTATAATTAATTTGTTGATAATATTACTTGACCAAGAAGTTTTTTTGACAGCTGACCAACGCAAAAGTATAGCACAATTGCTACACGGTAAAACTGACCAATTACAACTCACTTTAAAATACATAATGACATTAGATTCGCAGGAAGCAATTGAACGTATAAGCCAGAGATTGGTAATCCCGTTAAATGATGTGTTGACGAAAACACAAATGAAACTCTGGCATACTATGGTGGATATGAATCCCAACAATAAAAAAAAACAACATCTCCAAGTGTTCTTCGACAGAACCGAAGCAAATTTGAAAAGAACAGTCAATGCTGGTAGAATGACCGAGAAAGAAGCTGCAGCACAACTTGATACATTAAAAAAACAATTAGGCTTAGAACCAAAATCTGAAAAACTAACACCTCAGGAATACCTAAAACAGTTCCTTGAAACCAAACTTGCAGCCCACATAGAAATGTTAGCCATACAAAATAAGCACGCATCCGAACGTCTAACTTTAGCTACCCAAGGCGTAGTTCAGCAATACTTGGAAACTAAAGATCGTATGGCAATGTACCGCAAGGAAGAAGCGAAAATCTCGGAGGCTTTATGGACTCAAGAAATAACACCAGAACAAGCCGATAAGCAACTTGGTGAACTGACTGAAAAGTTATGGGGAGAAAACATCGAATACGAAGAAACAGGTGAACCCTATGCTGTAGACATTATAAATCATCCGCTCTATCAAAAAGCCATCAAAGATGTCCTTTCCGATGATGCGTATACACAATATATCGCACTCCAAAAAGAAAGAAATTCTTTCCATCAACAAGTTTATCGTGATGCGGCAATAACCTATATAGACACACAACTGATCCTAAACGACATACAGCGGAAGCAAGTACGAACAATAGCATCGAATTTAACTGTCCAAACAACAGGAAAGGATGCTCCCATGGATATGTTTTACCAACTCTACCAACGCATAGACAACGACATGTTAAGTCCTTGGCAGCATAAACAGTTTGAACTAATATTTGGTCCAGGACAGTAAACAATAGTGGATTTTATAATTACTGATGTAGGGGATCTCCGATACCCGAATACCAAGCCGTGTTGTCACGATTCTGAGGTCACTTCTACCTAAGTATAAGAGATGTAAAATATAATGTATCCATCAAAACATTCAATGAAGCAATGTAGAATTATATCTAAACTTTACTATAATTGGAAAATCGTCAGAATTGCGTAAGTCCTAAATTCATATTAGTATTGGTATGATAAAAACAATAAGGCATAGGTGTCAATTTGAAAATATATGCCTTGTTGGAAGAGTTTACTAACCCAATTTTGCCTTTAACTAACTCCAATAGGATAAAAAATAATAAGGAGTTTTATAAAATGAAACGTTTCAGTTGTGTGCTTATAGCAGTTGTGTGTATTGGTCTATGCACTATAAGCACAGACACTACCGAGGCACAAGACCCAACCCTCCGCTACGGCACAGGTGTCCCACCTGCAGTAAGAAGCATCAATGACAGATGTTTGCGATACCTTGCTAACACACAGTTAATAGACGGAAGTTGGCAAGGATCACGAAATGGTTCAGGAATCACTGGAATCTGCGTCATGGCATTTATGGCAAGTGGTGAAGACCCAGATTACGGTCCTTATGCAACAAATATCCGTAAAGCACTCCAACATATGATCATTAGCCAAAGCCCAAAAACAGGATATATGGGTACAAGCGGACATGCATCAATGTATCAACACGGTTTTGCTACGTTAGCACTATCTGAGGCGTATGGTGCTGTCAGTGAAGACCTACTCTGGAAAGACAGTGATGCCCCGATAAACCGTAGACGAACTCTCAGTGAAGCCTTAGAACTTGCAGTCCGATGCGTATTGACCGCACAAGAAAAAAACCCATGGGGGGCATGGAGATACGGTCCACAAGCACGAGATGCCGATACAACCGTTGCTGGAACCGTCCTGATGGGTATACTCGGTGCAAAAAACGCAGGTATTGAAGTACCCAATGAAGCCATCAACAAAGCACTGAACTATTTTCAAACATGCACATCACGAGGTGGAAGTGTCTCTTATACTGCATCAGGCAGCCACGGTGATAGCATCACCCGTTCTGCAATCGCCGCACTTGTTTACTCTATCGGAAAACGAAAAGACACCCCTGAATACAAAGCTACCTCCGAATATATCAAACGAAGAGCAAATTATAATGTAGGAAACAGTTATATGTTTTATACCTTATATTATATGGCACAGGCTCTATTTCAAACCGATTTAGAGACATGGCAAGCTTGGAATCTGCGTACTATAGAACGGCTTCAGAAATTGCAACAATCAGATGGAAGTTTCAACAGTTCCTACGGTAAGGCATACGGCACAGGAATGGCTGTACTCACATTAGCTTTGAACTACCGTCTTCTGCCAATCTATGAAAGGTAAACTACCGCTTCAGTAATTACAGATGAAAACTTTTTGAAATACTTCTTAATATACACTCGCAGTAGGACATTGAATGCCACATCAAGGAGAAACCAATGCGTAAATGTCTAAACATAATAATGGGAATGCTCGTTATCCTCGCGCTGTTATGGCTGTCTGCAACAACAAAAGCAGAGGAAACAGTTTTACGTTGGAAAAATGGAGATTCCCTCACTGGAAAACTGCTGGAAAGTAAATCTGGAAAGATACGTTGGAAGTCTCCATACTTTACAGAGGCACTGGATATCGAAACCAATGTATTGGATTCACTTGATTTCTCAAAGCAAGATGTACCTGTAACCGGGGCATTTCGCGTCGGTACTGTATCTGGTGCCATCTTGACTGCAGATATTATCGGTTCAGATGAAGACTCAATTCTCTTCTTAAGTGATCGTTACGGCACATTTAAAATGAATAGAGAACTGATTTACTCTCTTGAAAATCGTGAGCATGCTAATCTCGTTTTTGACGGTTCGCAACTTGCAGCATGGAAATTAACTGAACAAGATGACAATAAGAAACAAAATCAAATTTCCAATAAACCTACGGGATGGTATGCAGAACGTGGCGGACAACCCCGCACAGATCAGAGCAAAACAAACATTTTTTATCCACTTGAATGGACAACACGCTTTGAGATTGACCTTGAATTAGAATCTACAACAAGTCCACCAGGATTTGTCTTCTCACTCGGAAAAAATCTATATGAAGCACTACGGGTAGAGACATGGGCAAGAGAACTTGTTGTCGTACAAGGCACGCTATTTGAAAAAATACTCACGATCAAACCACAGCATCGGAACTTCCGATTAAGACTCGCATACGACCAAGAAACTCGTGTGTTGAAAGTATTTGATGTAAACGGTAATTTGCTGTTGAAATTGGATGATGTGAATCCAACAACAGAAGTTCCCGGTATTTATATTTATAACCGAGGACATGACCTCACTGTGAAACGGTTGCGAGTTTATAACCAAACCAATGAATCTAAACTCCAGCAAGTCGACTTTTCAAAACCGAGAGTCCACATGGTAAATGGTGAAGTTTTTCACGGTAAACTGTTTGTTGAAAATGGGAAAACTTACGTCCGTAATCTGGATGGCACGCGTTCAGATATCAACTTACTACAGGTTGACCGTGTTGTTCAACCTGGTCGGAAACTGAAATCAGAAGACCAAAACATGGAATTAGCATATATTGATGGTTCTGTTATAAGCGGACAAGTGGTACAAATGTCCCAAGACAACGTGCTAATTCAGACAAGTTTTGCTGAACAGCCTATAACATGTTCACTCAATGGCGCGTCTCTACTTCGTTTTGGTGCTAACACCAACATAAAAACCCCTATAGCATCTTACGACAAAATGTTTTTTCCATCAGGAAGTCTTCGTGGTCAAGTTATATTTCACCCCAACGAAAAATCCAGCATAAAATGGCAACCTGTGGGCACTTCCAAACCAGTCAACATTGCAAACAACCTATCCCCCCGAATTGAACGCCACAACAAACGCTTATCAAGACTACATTCCTTTGATATAAAGATATTCCCGCATCTATTACATCTAAAAAACGGTGAAGTAATCCCATGTCGCATCTTGTTATATGATGGAACCAACATAAACTTCCGATCACCGTTTATTACTGAGACGAACATCAGCACAAAACAAATTAAAGGTATTGAATTCTCAATCGGTAAGACACATACCCGAAAGGAAAACCGAAATCCCATTACCATCACTGGTGGAAACAAACACCGTATCATTTTAGAGGACGGTCGAATTCTGGAGGGACAGATGCGCAGGACAAAAGAAGGGAATCTCGAAATTATAGTGCAAACTGATGTTAAAGACCTAAATATGATAACTAAAGTTATGGTGGCTGGAGATATAGCCAATAACGATGCAGCCGCTCTTAAACAGGCTGTCGAACTCATGTTTGACCCACTTGAAACCCAACCTGAAACTTTAGATGTAAATTTGGAACGCGCACTGACCGTTCCACGGATGAGTCGAGATAATCCTCCGAACCACATTTTGGTGGCAAAAAACGGAGATTTAAAACGTGGAAAATTGATCAGTTTCAACGAGAAAACAATTCAGTTTGAATCCAGACTCAAAACACTTACGGTACCTGTAGAACGTGTGGCTCGGATAGTTGATATAAGTGCTAACGCTACTGACAAACCCATAAAAGAAACAGATGTTACCGCAAAACCGAAGGTACCCCAGCAACCCGATATTCTGCAACCAACTACTCCTTTGTCTCAAGTTCGCTTTGCATTGATCCACAATCCGATCCTTATTTTTGAGCCACATGAGGTTAAAGGAAACAAGCTATTCGGACACTCCGATATCTATGGGGACGTGTCCATTCCAGTGAACAGTATTCAATATATCCATTTTGGAGAAAAAGCAAAGTCCTTCAAATCTGTTTTTAAAAACTGGGTGGCACGTCCGGCAAAAGAACCAGATTTCGGAGCAGATCGGTAACCCGTTTCGACCTATAGTAAATTATAGAATTAAGTTAACATCTTCTTAGGATAACGTGAGTTCCATAAATCAAGATGACCGAAACTCAAAAAGTGTATTTTATAGAATCTGCAGATATTTTGTAGCACAATCTGTTAGATTGTGTCCTATAATGCGCAAACTAAAAGTTTACGCTACAAATACGGAACTCACATTAGGATATGCCGTGTTTGTAGTCGCGCAATTCATTACGCCTCTTACATAATAATCACTGGTAGGTGTGGTTCTAATTCTGCCTGTACACAGTGGTCATTAATGTTAATCAAACACACTAAATTGACACCGATGGTGCGGGGGATACACATCTCCCCCGCTAAGGAGGAATAACAACTCTAATGAATTTGTTATTCAGAAGATATATCTAACAAGCCAAACCAATGGAATGCACATTCTGCATTCCATTCATTTGTCTTGTTTCGCCTCTCCCAGAGCGAGATCTTCACGTCCTAATGTCATGTACTACACAATTTTATTGGATTCGGTGAAGGTGTCTTCTGCAGAAGAGATAGATTCATTACACTTAACAGACTATGGGTATGTGTTGATTGTTTCAACCCAGTAGTATTCTTAACAAATTGTTGATCTCCACATCCTACAAAAAACAAAATTAAATGACATAAAAGAACCGCTAAAACCAAAAACCATATAATCCAAAATTTATTGGGATCAGATAACACTTTCGCTCCCCTTTCGATAGCATTAAAACAACATTTGTGTGTTGGCAAACACATATCTTACCGCAGTTCAAATATAAAATCTTTGCCGTTAAAGTGAATTGATAAAAGCGATAACCACTTGTTGATCAGTTTCAGGTAAATTAAAAAATGCTTCCTTTGTCTTCTGTGCGTCACCACCGTGTGCTCGGATAGCAGCTTGAAGTGTTACCGTACATCCATCATGAAAAACGGTATGCCACCGAGATATTCTCCTACCAACCGAGTTCCCAAAGTGGGCAGTTCGCCATTCTCTACCATTCGTTGAACCATCTGGTCGGTTATCTGCCAACTCTTGCCCCATATCATGAAAAAGACTGAGTTATACCTCAACCAAACAGCAAATTAGAACTAACACTTTTGCGTCAGACTCATCATATTTAAGTGGTAAGATTCACCTTCCTCTATGATAGTAATCATAATATGATAACAAGGTTATGATGTAAAACCTAAACAATTAGTGTTATATTATGACATTATTTATTTTTAAAATTACAGTTCATAAATTAGTCCTAATATGGCTAATTATACTTAATTCTTCATATCATGTCAAATTAATTTCTAATTACATAATAAATATTGTTATGGGTCACGTAACAATTAATGTGAGTTGGTATAACAGAAATGAATGAGATTGTAGGTTGGATTGAGGAACGAAACCCATAAATCAACGCTGTGAATGCACTGTTGGCATTCAGCGGTCAACTTAAGGAAACAAATCCATTTATTGGGTTTCTTCTGTAGGATCGACCCGGGGAATGCCTAAACGGCATTCATATCGTTGATTTCCTGGTCGGGTGTGTAAATATTTTTGCATCAACTAAACCAGCTTTCATGCTGGTATGCTCATTTTCTTGATTCTGACAAAAAACTAAAAACTGAAACATACATGAAACATACATGAAACATATTGTTCCAACCCCCACGTCCCCCTTCCAACCTCCCAAACCACGTGTTATAATACTATCACTATGAAAAACGCAACCACATACAAACCCAACATCACCGTATACGTAGGTCGGAGCGAGCAAAGCGACCTCCGACATCTTACATTCTGTAGAAGCAACCTCCGACAAATAGCCAAAAACAAAAGATACAGTTTTTCAAGTTTTTTAAGACACAGTAAACCGGTGAAAACAACCCACAAACCCAGTCTGGTACAACAACAAGACCACAACACAGTAAAGATACAGTCATGTAAAAAAAGGCACAAAACTGTATCTTTTTAAAACGGAGGAAATAACACGTTTCGTAGGTCGGAGCAAACGAAGCGACCTACGACAGAATATTATACCATTTCTAATATAATGTCTCTTTTTGTAGCGTAAACTGTTCGTTTGCGTCTATTCGGACATAATCTAACAGATTGTGCTACATTATGTAGCAACTTGAGTAATATAGTAAGTACAATTCTTTCTGGCAAACCATTGAATT
>JAPOQK010000041.1 GCA_026710795.1 Candidatus Poribacteria bacterium | reverse complement strand
TTTTTAGTTGTCAGAATTGTGGGATTGTCTGAATCGCTGAAGGCGCAGAGGACGCTGAAGGAAGAGGGAAATATCTGAACCAGGATTTACCAAATCAACGGTATGAATGCCATTAAGGCATTCCCCGGGATTATAGGATTTTCAGGATAAGAGGGGATTGTCTGAATCACAGAAGGCACAGAGGACGCAGAGGACGCAGAAGGAAGAGGGTTATTGTCAGAATCACAGCATGCGCGAATTTTTTGTCTGAACCAGGATTTACCAAATCAACGGTATGAATGCCATTTGGCATTCCCCGTGTGGTATTCGGCGGGTTGCTCCTACAGAATATAAGATGTCGGACTTCGCTGTGCTCACTCCGACCTACGAAGACTATAAGGAACACTTTTAAACATAAAACTATTAAGACTAAATAACCCTGCCTTAACGAGATCAACCTTGAAAATATAATACGTATCTGTTATCATATCTCTATATCAATCAAACTTAAATAGAAGGTTACCATGTATAATTTATTCCTACGTATATCATTCATCACGTTCATTTTATTAATTACAGTATTCATTAATACTGCTTACAGTGAACAGTTTGCTATAGTATATAGAGACAATGGTGACAGGATAACTGGACGTTGGATAAATTCCACTGACCAACATTTTGAGATTGAATATAACGGACAAGTATTAAGGTTTCCATTAGAAGGGAATACTATTCATTTCATCTCAGATCTTGAAAATGTACCTAATCAAAAAGCAACAAAACATTATCATACGGGACTTGACCTATTAGACATTGAACTTCCAGAATTAGCAAAATGTCAATTTGAAGCAGCATTGGAAGAAGCTCCTAAGTATTTGGATGCACATTACCAACTTGGGTTGCTAAATAAAACGGCAGGAAACATTGATAAAACAATAATACATTTTCGATCTGTTCTATTAATTGATCCAAATAAAATTGATCTTGTACCATTACTCCAAGACATTGGAGAAAACGCTGTTACTGAAGAAGAATATAGACAAGCTGTAAATGCTTATCAGTTAATTCTCAAACACTATCCTGATCATCAGATTGTAGCAAGATTAAGTTACCAGACAGGTTTCATTCTTGTGGAAAACCTGGAAGATGATACCTTAGGTCTTGATGTTTTGCAAAATGCTATAAAGCAATTTCCTCATTCTTCAGAACATGAGAAGGCTGTATACTTAATAGGTAATATACAATCAGAATCTGGTGAATTGACGGTGGCAAAAGATACATTCCAGCAATTCCTAAGGTTGTACCCAGAAAGTGATAGAGTAGAGGATGTGCTGTTATCACTTGCTATTGTTTATTTACAACTCCGTGATAAAGATAGAGCAGTACAAACAGCAAACTTTATTCAGGGCAATACTGAGGACCCTTCTATTGCAGCACAAGCAAAAGATATTGTCAGTGCAAGCGTATGGAACATATACACAAACGGTTTACCCGATCTAAATATACAAACGATGGCTGTTGATGGAGAATCACTCTGGATTGGTACACCAAAGGGTATAGCACAAATTGAGATAGGTGGACCTGACGAATGGATAATAAATGAAGGTGTCGCATGGATGATTAACTCTCATGTCAAAACAGTACCAGATGTTCAAACTATTGCGGTTAATGCTTCTGGAATATGGGTCGGAACCAGGAATCAAGGAATTATATATTACAATAAAAATACCAACGAAGTTCAAAATTACACTATCCGTAATTCCGATGGTTTACCGATCACATGGGTTCGGGACATCAAAATGGATGATAAAGAAATTTGGTATGCAACAGATTCTGGTGTATACCGAGAAATCATCTCAACAGGGAAGAGGTATCCCTATTATGGCAATAATCCTGTACCCAACGATGTTCATTCCATTGCACTTACTCCTGAGACTGCATGGGTTGGCACAACAGGAAACGATATAGCCATCTTTAATCGAGAAATTGAACTATGGAAACCTCAAAGTTTTCTTGACATCACACAGGATACAAAAATATTAGGATTTGATGTAGTTGGTAATAAAGTGGTCATTTCAATGTACAATAAAGAAGGTAATTTCAATGGATTTTTTCATGCAAATTGGGATGGTACTGCAGGAAAATTTACCCCCATAAATGAGGGGACTGAAATGAAGTTAAAGTTAGAGAACATTTATGTTACTGGAACTGTTGATAATGGACAAATACCACTGGACAACGGTGAACCAAATCCCAAATCTCTGATTCTATGGATTGCAGAAAATGAAAATGTTAACCTATACTTTCCTTATATTGATAATTTTGGTGGGGTAGTTGGATACCCAAAAATTGCAATGGAAGATATAATTATTCAATGTATAGTTGTAAATAAAAATCGTGCTTGGATTGGAACAAACAAAGGTGTACTTACGATAGATAAAGACAAGATTGTCCAACCAGCCGATTAACAGACAAAGAGTCTATGGAACCCTTTCCATCATTATGCAACAAACATGTACCAAACAGATTACCCGTTGGAATCAATCAGTACCGATACAAGTTGATGACGATTTGGTTGTTGAAGAACCACTTGAAATACGTGTGGGAGAACAGAGTTTAATTGTTGTCATGCGGACACCCGGTCATGATTTTGAACTGGCAGCAGGTTTTCTCTTTACTGAAAGCCTTATCAAATCTGCCGATGATATTGAAATTATTGCATATTGTGAAGAGGGTGATATTACATCCGAAACAGAAGATAAATCTTTGGATTTTGACTTAATGCAAAATATCGTCAATGTTCGTTTAACAGAACATTTGGATTTAGAAGAACAAAGTGGTTGGCAACGTAATTTTCACGCAAATGCAAGTTGTGGTCTGTGTGGAAAAATGACTATTGAATCCGTTAAACACCAAGTCAACCCACTGAATTCGGTCTTCAATATAAAACAAACGGTGTTATATGAACTTAACGATAAATTGCGTGCATCACAATCTGTTTTTGAAAAGACTGGTGGTTTACATGCAGCAGGACTGTTTGATGAGAACGGTGAATTAGTAATTATCAGAGAAGATATTGGTCGACATAATGCGGTGGATAAAGTTATTGGACAGGCATTGTTATCGGATATGATCCCTCTTGATAGATACATCCTTATGGTGAGTGGTCGTGCAAGTTTTGAAATCATTCAAAAAGCACTCTTTGCCCGTATACCCATAGTTGCTGCAGTTTCAGCTGCATCCACTCTTGCAGTTGACTTAGCAACTGAAGGCAATCTCACATTAATTGGTTTTATGAGAGGGATGCAGATGTCTGTTTATAGTTGTCCAGAACGGATCCAAAAATAAATATGAATTCGTGTGAGATTTTGGAGCATACAAGTCTTTCTATCTTTTTGGGGAGTGGTGTCTCTTACTTATTAAATAAAAACAAACATAAAATGAGTATATTACACTTCTCAAATATACTTATATAGGAGTTTCACATGAATTTCTTTTTTGAGAGCATCCAATCATTAATAAATCTGATATTTCTTATCGTCGTTCTCGGAACTGTAGTTATATCATGGGTTTTTGCAGATAGATTACGCAAACGTCATAATGCAGATTTTCCATGGAACAAAGCACTTGCAATTATCGGAATAGAAGTTTTAACATGGATCGCGTTCAACATCTTTTTTGAGATATTTCAGGCAAATTGGATGTGGATTTCAATCGGTGCGATAATCGTCATTTTCATTATACTCAAACGAAAAGGGAAATAACTAACATAATTGGATTGATAGTGTGTTGTAAAATAATATCTTCACATAAGAACAGGAGGTACCTATGCCAAGGACTGGTAGAGCAGTAGTTGCTTATGGTAAGGAATTTGAGATACGCGAATATCCTGTGCCTGAACCAGCCCCAAATACATTGTTACTTCGACAAGAATTAGCAGGAATTTGTGGAACAGATCTACATAACTGGCAAAATGGCTTCGATAAGGAGATCCTGTTAGGACATGAAAATGTTGGGATTGTTGAAGCAATTGGGGAAGGTGTGAAAAATGACTATGTTGGCAAACCGATCAAAGAAGGTGATCGACTTATATTCGCACCTGGCACTGACTACGGTGGATACGGTTTTCAATGGAATCCAGATGATGCACCTCATTTTCGTGGAGGATTTGCAGATTACATGTATCTCACCTACCCTAATACATGTTTTATGAAAACAGATATTTCCCCAGAAGTGGCGGTTTTAACTGAGCCATTTACTGTCGGTGTCCATGCCGTAATGCGAGGAAAGATAAAATTCGGTGATACCGTTGTTGTACAAGGTTCTGGGGCAATTGGTTTAGTAACACTTGCATGTGCAAAATTAAGTGGTGCTGGTAAACTCATCATGGTCGGTGGTCCTGCTGGACGATTGGAACTTGCACGACGGTTTGGGGCAGATGTTACGATTGATATTGAAGAGGTAACATCCGCTGAAGAACGCACTGAACTTGTGAAAGCAGAAACACCGCGTAATGCGGGGGCTGATGTAGTCTTTGAATGTGCAGGATTTTTACCTGCTACCCCAGAAGGATTAGGATACACCCGACGCAGTGGAACATTCGTAGAAGTTGGACACTTTGTAGATATGGGTTCTATTGATTTCAATATTAATCAGTTACTGATGCGGAAAAATCTGCGACTCGAAGCCATCTGGGGAAGTTCTTATGAGCACTTTGTCAGAGGGTTACCACTCCTTGAAAAAAGTGATTTGCCATTTGCTGATATGATTAGCCACAAATTACCTCTATCACAAGTTGAGGATGGTTTTAAGGCACTTGATGGTGGTTATCGTATAAATGGTGAAACTGCAATAAAAATTGCCATTCAAGCAACTGAATAACAAGTACAAATACAATCTATAATATAGGAGAATAACTTATGCCAAAAACCTATCGCGTTGGTTTTGCCTCGTTAGTTCATGACCATGTGTGGGGTGAACTTAATCGTTGGAAAGCGCACCCAAACGTTGAAATCGTCGCAGCAGGTGATGTCAACGCAGAATTACGTGACCAATTCAAATCAGAAAGTGGTTGTAATACAGTTTACGATTCTTGGCAGGAATTATTAGATAAAGAGGAATTGGATATCGTTCAAGCATGTGCTGAAAACAGTGCTGGACCAGAAATAGTTGAAGCTGCCGCGGCAAAGGGTATACACGTGGTTTCTGAAAAACCGATGGCTGCACGACTTTCGCAAGCAGATCGTATGCTCAAAGCTGCAGATAATGCCGGCACGTACCTTATGATAAATTGGCCAACTGCATGGAGTCCTGCCTTGAATACTGTGATACAGTTGATTAAAGACGGTGCAATAGGCGATGTATTCTACTTCAAATGGCGTTCAGCACATAACGGTCCAAAGGAGATCGGATGTTCACGGTATTTCTATGAATGGTTATACGATGAAGAGAAAAACGGGGCTGGCGCGTTAATGGACTACTGCTGTTATTGTGCAGATATGTGTGCGTATTTACTGGGTCTCCCTGAACAGGTAACAGGTTTTCGTGGAACATTTGTCAAGGACTATCCACTACCCGACGACAATGCTGTAATCATGATGAAATATGGCAATGCATTCGGAATTACTGAAGCCTCATGGACACAAAAGACAGGTTATGTCACGCCAAATCCTGTGGTATACGGAACTGAAGGGGCATTGACAGTTACAGGTAATCAAGTTAATCTTACCCCTGCAGGTAGCGATGCACAAGTTATTGAACCCGAACCACTTCCTGAAGGCAAACGCAATGCTGCAGAATACTTCATTCACTGTATAGAAACAGAAGAACCAATTGACGGTTTATGTTGTCCATACATTAGTCGTGATGCCCAAGAGATTTTAGAAGCCGGTCTCGTTTCTGCGGATAGTGGTAAGGTTGTCAACCTACCGATGACATAAGACTTTGTAGACAGTACATCCATATCGCAGAAAAAGTATTGAACATGAAATTCCTTGTGAAAATTATTATTTACAAATAAGACTTAGGTGAAACCTATGTCCAATAGATCCAATTCACTATGCTTATATCTGGTATTCGGAATATGGTTACTCACAGTAGGTTGTGCAACCATGTTTGAGCCGCCTCCATTACGAATAGAGGCTACAAACCTATCCTGTGAGGAATACCCATTACTCGTTGATGGTGATCTTGCCACAACCAGTAAGATGAAAGTAAGTAGTCCTCTTCTAAAGCGTAACCAAAGTAATAAAAGCAATATCGGATTTGGTGATTGGTTGGAAGGTAATGATAAGGCTGAGGCACTGATTCAACTTAACACGCTTACACAAGTTTCTTGGATTGAGGTACACCCATTATCAAACATCTCTCGTCTCTCTGTAGACACTGCGACTATAGAGATAGTAGATGATAAAGAATATGATTTTGTGCCAGTGAAAAGTCATAAGATAGCAAGATCCAAAAATGGTGAGAAGATACGAATCTACATCAACAGACCGGTCAGGTTTCTAAAGGTTGTTATCTATGTTAATCGTGATTCAGCAAAAATCACTCGGGAAGTATTTACTGATAAAATAAAAGTATCCTTTGAGGATGTTATAATTCGGGAAATAATGGTATACAGTGATTGAAATTCAAAGCAATATGATTCTTATCACTTTTTACTAACTAATTTCAAATAAGGAGAACCTAATTGAGCGAAAGAATACCGATTGCATTACAGTTATATTCTGTTAGAGATGATTGTGCCAAAGACCTATCCCTTACTCTTCAAGCAGTTGCACAAATGGGTTATGACGGAGTAGAATTTGCTGGTTATTATGACCGCACTGCAGAAGAACTTCGTGGAATGTGTGATGACCTTGAATTAAAAGTTGTTGGAACACACACAGGATTAAATACACTCCTGGGTGATCAACTTGCCAAAACAGTGGAATTCAATAAGATACTTGGAAACCCGTATCTAATTGTTCCTGGATTGGGGGCAGAATACACGAACTCTCAACAGGCATGGAAAAACACTGCAAAGTTGTTCAATGAAATTGCTGATAAAATTTCTGACCAAGGCATGTACACCGGTTACCACAATCACACAGGTGAATTTAAGTCCCTTGAGGGAGAGGTGCCGTGGGATACATTCGCAAGCAACACTCACAACGATGTCGTCCTACAAATTGATACTGGACACGTCCTTCGTGCAGGAGCAGACAATGTGCCTTTTATTGAACGTTATCCCGGTAGATATAAATTGGTACATATAAAAGAATATTCAGCAACAAATGACAAAGCTGTGATCGGAGAAGGTGATATGCCATGGGATGATGTGTTCGAAGCCTTTGAAACCGTAGGCGGAACGGAGTGGTACATCGTTGAACAGGAAAGTTATGCATTTCCGCCAATTGAATGTGCAGAAAAATGTATTGAAAACCTAAGAAAGATGGGAAAAATATAGGTTTGAGCGAATCCGATGCAAATCGTCCAAATAATCATTCCTACAATGTAGAAGCAGACCTATTACTATGGTGGGAAGATTTCTATCTACCTGTTTTCGAGTATGTGTTACCCAAAATGGGAACATTGGAAGGAAAACGTGTCTTGGAATTAGGAACAGGAACTGGTGGAACTGCAACGCTGCTTGCCAAACAAGGGGCTTCGGTCATCGGAATTGATCTACTATCCTTTAGACTTGATGAAGCACAAGAGAGAGTCCGCCAGTACAACGTTACTGATGCGGTTGACTTTTTCCTTATGGATGCAACAAAACTTGCTTTTGCAGATGATACCTTTGACTATGTAATATCAAAATCTGTGTTAGTCTTTACAAAGCATACACAAACTGCTGAAGAATGTTACCGAGTTCTCAAACCGGGTGGTAAGGCAATATTCATTGAGAATATGCAAAATCATCCAGCAGTATGGTCTTACCGCAAATTGTTTCTAAAATATTCCGACGAATTGCACTATTTCTCGCTATCTGATATAAATACGATTGGAAATGTGTATAAGGAGATGGAACATAGAGAATTCCATCTCCTTTCACTATTTGCATTGTTTTGGCAAAAAGTTATCCCTATCCCTTTTCTCTATCGGTTAACTCTCAAATTTTTGAAACAAATTGATGCATTTTTTTTAAATAAGTTAACGATACTCAAAAGGTACTGTTGGATTACAGCAATAATATGTAAGAAATAGGTGTATCACGGATACTATATAAGCAGTCAACTGATATACCCATCCTTGAGGTATTTGACTTCTCCATTCAGAATTGTCATTATCAAATCTATTTCAAAAGTTTCCGGCTTCCAATTGAATAGAATCAGATTAGTATCGTTGTTGTCATTCATTCTCACTAATTTATTATCTATTCCAAGTAGATTTATCGGATGTAATGTAGCAAGAGAAAATGCTTCTGCCAATGAGATACCTGCATATCGTATACTGTTTTCTATACCCCTTGCCAATTCAATCGCGGAACCCGCAAGGTACTCAGTACCTTCTAATCGCACACATCTATCATTCGTCAATTCGACAGGCTGTCCAGCAAACTGATATTTACCGGGTTTCATACCTGCCAGAGCAACAGCATCACTTATGAGAATACAACGGTCAAGTGTTTTCGCACGCATCATAGATTTGACTACAGAAGGCGGAAGGTGGTGTCCATCAACGATAAGACTTGCCCAAAGTTCATCAGAACCAAGCTGTTCCCATATATAGTTCGGATGTCGTGGAATTTGTGCGTGCGCACCATTACCAAGATGTGTTGAAAGTTTTGCCCCTGCATTAATCGCTTCCCGAATATCAGCAACTGACGCATCTGTATGTCCAATTGCCACAACTATTCCTTCGGCAACAAGTTTTTCTATAAACTGTATTGCACCTTTTTTTTCAGGAGCAATGGTTACTATTCGTATCATACCTTCTGCAGTGTCCTGAAATCTACGAAACTCATCCCAATCCGGTTCTCTTATATGCTCTTTAGGATGTGCACCACGCGGTCCATCAACAGATGAGATATAAGGTCCTTCAAGATGAATACCGAGTATTGAGTGTTTTACGTCTGAATCCACCTTAACTGCAGAAACAACTGCACGAAGAGAATTACTGATACAGGCATTTGATGCAGTTACCACAGTTGGACATAAAAAACCTGTACCCACACCCCAAAGTGAACGAACCATCTCACATACATCTACCTCTGTAACTGATGTAACATTCAAGTCATATCCAGCAAATCCATTGACCTGAATATCTACCAGAACAGGGGCAATCCACATATTACTGTCTGTAGATTCTATTCTCCGAATCGATTGGATACGATTATTGACAAGGTTTATCTCAACTGGTTTATTATCAAAAACAGTGTTTCCACAAAGTTTCATACTACTCATTTACATCCAATATAAAAATTAAAATAAGAGAATATAACAGATAATACGCAACTTATTAATCCGATGCAACAGAAATGTGTTGCATAATTAACTATATTCGGGTAATGTATGTAACACATGGATGATTTCAATCTATTGATATGAGATTAATTGAACATTAACTATATGATCTATTACAATAAAAATATGGAGGCAAAATGGAATATTTAACCTACGGAAATACAGGTTTGGAAATATCACGCCTTTGTTTCGGTGCAGGACATCTTGATAAGTTATATGACATTCAAACTGGTGCAAAACTTATGCTGAAGGCACTTGACGAAGGAATAACCTTTTGGGACACTGCAGAAGGATATGGAACTCAACCGCACCTCGGTGAAGCAGTACGACAGATTAACAGGAATGATATTGTTATCCAAACGAAAACCGCCAACAAAGATCATAATAGTGCATCCGCAAGTATCGAAAAAGCCTTACGTGAACTACAGACAGAATATATTGACGTAATGCTACTCCACGCCATTTCCTCTCCTGAGGATTTAGAAACAAGAGAACGCGAAGGAGCGTTTGATGCGTTTCGTGAGGCAAAAGCTGCTGGTAAAATCCGTGTTATCGGTTGTTCGACCCATCTTTATACTGGAGCAGTGATGGATGCTGTGATTGATCATTCTGAGATTGATGTTATACTAACAACTGCTAACAAAGAAGGCAGAATGTTAGAGGGTGGACCATTTGATAAACATTTGGAATATATTGAACGCGCATACAATCTTGGCAAAGGCATTAGCATAATGAAGGTAGTCGTTCAAAATGACATGCCTGAGGAAGATATGCCAGAATGGATTGAATGGGCATTTAACCTTGAAACTGCACACGCAATCAATCTCGGTATTACTGAAGATAAACATATCACACTTGATGTCGGACTCGCACGGGCAAGTGCAAGAAGACGACTTATTCAAAGTAAGGCAGCCTAATTTGGAAATTAGAATAAGTCAATTTGCGACTTCATTAGAATGAAACAACTACGAGGTAAGCCTCTCAAAGATTTTTTAAAACAAGTACATCAACCAAAAAGAGATCTTATTTTTCTTTTACAAGATGTGCAAGATCCAATTAATGTCGGTTCAGTATTTCGCATTGCAGATGCATGTAACGTTCAAGAAATAATCTTAACAGGTATAAGTGCCAAACCTCCTCACCCATTGCTCCGAAAGGTTGCAAGAGGAAAGCAGAGACGCGTCAAATGGAGTTATACTGAGGAAGCTTCTGATGCCATTCTCACCTTAAAAGAAAAAGGTTATACAAGTTGTGCGTTAGAACTCACTCCAAAATCAATTCCCTACTATGAAGCGGAAATCCCAGACAAAATATGTATCGTCGTAGGTCATGAGGATCACGGTGTAACCAAAAGAACACTTGCTGTTTGCGATATATTTATTTTTCTGCCTATGTATGGTAAAGGCAAGTCAATGAATGTACATGTTTCACTCGGTATTGCCGCATACCATATATTACATGCACCAAGGAACCCATAGATGTCAAACAAGATGCGTGCCATCATGTGTCGTGGTCCCTTTGATTACCGACTTGAAGAAGCATCAATTCCAAATGCCGGTCCCAACGAAGTCGTTATTAAAATAAAAGCATGTGGTGTATGTGCAAGTGATATAAAATGTTATACGGGAGCACCGCTCTTTTGGGGTGATGAAAATAGAAAACCTTATGTCGAAACACCGGTAGTTGCTGGACATGAATTCATTGGAGAGGTAGTTGAACTTGGTGAAGGATCAAGCGAAAAATATGGTTTACAGATTGGTGACATAGCGATTGCTGAACAGATTGTCCCCTGTTGGAAATGTCGTTATTGTAATACTGGAAAGTATTGGCTATGTCAAGTCCATAATATCTACGGATTTCAACCAATAGTGAATGGAGGAATGGCAGACTATATGAAGTTTCCAGCAGGATCACTTGTTCACAAAGTTCCTACAAATATGCCATTCACGAATGGTGCTATGATTGAACCACTTGCATGTTCCATCCACGCAGTTCAGCGCGGAAATATTGAATTCGGTGATGTTGTGGTCGTAGCAGGTGCAGGCACTCTCGGTCTTGGTATGATAGGTACTGCAAAGTTGAAAAATCCTGGAATTCTCATCGCAATTGACCTAATCTCAAAAAGATTAGACATCGCCAAAAAACTTGGTGCTGATATTACTATCAACCCATCTGAAGTTAATGCTGTTGAAAAGGTATTGGACCTAACAGATGGATATGGTTGTGATGTCTATATAGAGGCTACAGGACATCCCACTGCGGTTGAACAGGGACTTCACATGATACGAAAGGCTGGAACCTTCGTTGAATTTAGTGTTATGCGTGAACCGGTTACTGTAGATTGGACTATCATAGGTGATACGAAAGAACTAAATATTCATGGTTCACATTTAGGACCCTACACATATCCACTTGCTATAGATTATATTCACAGTGGTGCTATTGATGTAAGCCACATTGTAACACATCAGCTCCCGTTAGAAGAATATTTAACTGCATTCGATATGGTTCAGAAAGCCAATGATTCAATCAAAGTGCAGTTAGTGCCATAGATGAAAATGTAACTACTCAATACAAATTGCTTGATGTGTAATTTTTATGTTATAATGAACTTAGATGTATTCAAACTGTGATTAAAAGATAGGAATTGGACCGAATTTGAAAATAAATGAGGTAATATGGCAATCACAATTTGTTGACAAATTAGCAAGCAAACATGGTGTAAGCACAACAGAAGTGGAAGAAGTTTTAATTAATCGTCCTCTATTTCGTTTTATTTCAAAAGGTAACCGAACAGGTGAAGATGTTTATTCGGCTATGGGACAAACAGACGAAGGACGTTATCTCATTGTAATATTCATTCTGAAACCACGTAACAGAGCATTGGTTATAAGTGCAAGAGATATGGACAGTAAGGAACGAAGATATTATGGCAGAAAAAAATAAAAAACCAGATCCAATGCCTTCTCACGATACCACTCCTGAGGAAATAGGTGAATTTTGGGATACACATAGTCTTGCTGATTATTTGAATGAAACTCATGAAGTGGAATTTGAGGTTAATCTCAAATCACAGCAGGCTAAGACTCATGTTGAAGGTAAGCCGTTAGAGCATAAGCAGGAAATAATCGTTTCTGATGAAACAAAACCAGATCTGCCCGTAACAATCAACGACATAAAAGAAAATGGCATTGGCATTATCAACAATCTCTTGACAACGATAGATCTGCCTGCCTCAGTCATGAAGAATGTATATAAGGTAATTGGACGATTCAGCAGTGCTGCATCTGATATTCCAATTGCGTTTCTTGAAGGGGTAGCTGCAGAAAAACGGGTTGTAACAGAAACACGCGTTAAACTAATCAGAGAAAATGCTGATCAAATCGCTAAACGATTGAATGTTCCTGAAATATATGTTCGTAGAGCAGGAAACAAATATGCAGAAAAAATAATCGGTGAGCAGATCAACCTCGATAATATCTCCGCTTTTACCATAGAGGAACTACAGAAACCCAAAACAGAAAAATCAAACACTCAAGATAACAATAATTCTAATATAGACAATCTTGATGTTACAACGGCTCAAAATACAGACAACAGTGAAGAAAAGACAATTGGTGATGATTGGTTAAACAGGTTTGAAACTGAAGCACGACAAATAAGTTCTGAGGAAATGCAGCGGCGTTTCGCTCGTGTCTTAGCCGGTGAAATACAGAAACCTGGATCTTTTTCAATAAAAGCAATCAAAATTCTCAGCGAATTGGACAAAAATACTGCAGCGTTATTTAGACAACTGTGTTCAGTCTGTGTAATCTTTGGAATCCTACATGGGGATAGTGATGATTTGCATACGATTGTTGATGCAAGAGTTCCTTCCCTCGGTGGTGTCCCATCACAAAACGCACTTGACAAATATGGTTTAGGTTTCGACCAACTAAATATTTTGAATGAAGCAATGTTGATTATTTCTGAATACAAATCACAATTTAGTTCTACACATTGCGTAGTAAATTTTAATAAGTCGGGAACTTGGGCATTGAAACATCAAGAAAAGTATTGGAAATTATTGCCTGGACCAGATTGGAACACTGAATCAGAATTCAGTTTAGAAGGTATTGCGTTTTCCAGACTTGGACGTGAATTGTTACAGGTGGTTGATACAGATCCAATGCCAGAATACACAGAAGATCTCAAAATATACTTTGCTAAACAGCATTTACAAATGGTTGAAGTTCCAAGTCCTATACCAAAGGATATAAAAAAATAATGGAATGGTGACATATAGATTATGTTATTAGATGTCACAAAACCGAAAGAATCTCGTCTTTCTCTCTTGGATAGCAAGAATACAGATGCATTTCAACAATTGCTACAAGAATATTGGCACTGGCACTATAACGATACCCTTCATGATGCAGTTAGGTTATTACTAAGCACAGATTTAGGTTGGGAAAATGTTTCTCATACTATTTCACCTCCAGTTGGAGAGATAATCTCACCTCTGGGACAAGCACTTGCACTCGAAAACAAGGATATTCGCGATGCTGCACTTCAAATCTTAGATGCCACCCAGAATATTCCAACTGGAACAGCACAAATTAGTGAGGAATCTGTTCCTATAGAGATAAACGAATTCAAGATAGGTATCTATCCCGTTACGAATGCACAATATTTACGGTTTATTCTTGAGACTAACTATAATCACCCAAAGAGTTGGCAGGAAAGTTCTGAATTGAATTATGAGGTATATTCAGATAAGGGTGATCATCCTATCGTATGGGTAAATTACGAAGATGCTGAAGCCTATGCAAATTATATGGACGGTAGATTGCCAACATTTGAAGAATGGCAGTATGCTTCACGTGGCACTGATGACAGACTATTTCCATGGGGAAATGAAATAGATATACCACGATGCAACACAGCAGAACTCGGGGCAGAGGGTACAACTCCAGTTGGTATGTTCAAAGATGGTGTCAGTCCGTTTGGATGTTATGATATGTTGGGAAATGTCTGGGAATGGACCAACACTCCTTATGATGAAAAAGGTGATTTTTACGTCGCTTGTGGTGGAGCATGGTACTATAATCATGACTATAGCACATGTATAAGCTACGATTATTTCAGCAAAAAATATACAGAGTTTGTTATAGGTTTTCGTATTGCCATGTGAATTGACAAAATTAGTTAATCTACTAACTAATTGAATTAATATTGTGACTTTTATAGGATTCAGGTGTTTAACAAATAAGGTTTTCGGTTAATTAAATATAGGGTTATCTGATGAGAGACACAAAAATTGATAAAGAAAAAAACAGTAAATCAACACACTCCTCTCTGAAGCGTGACACTTCTTCCATCACATCCGACACCTTACAGAAAAAGTTCATTCAACGTGGACGTTTGGATATACATCACCATCAAACAGCTGCAACACATTTAAAACAGGGTGCTGATGCATTAAATGCCCGTAACTATGAAAAAGCAATTGAAGAATTTCTTATGGTAATTCAACATAATCGTGAATCCGCTGAGGCACATTTTCATCTCGGTTTGGCTTATTTTATGTTAGAGAATTATGAAAAAGCAATTGATGCTTACAAAATGGCGATTACATGTGAACCCAGTGAAATAACGGTTTATATCAATCTTGCATCAACATATCGTATGTTAAAACGGTATGATGAGGCAATAGAGGTATATGAACGTGCTATACGGATTAATCCTAACCATCCAGAACTACATTCAGAGCTTGGTGCAGTTTACTCATTACGAGGTAGACGGACTGAAGCCGTAAGTGCATTTAAGAATGCAATGCGCTTGAAGTTAAAGACAACATTTCAAAATCAGTCTACGAGAACAATAAATACCGAAGAAGAATAAAACACATACTACTATAGTTATTGTATATATCACCCGATAATCCAGGAGTATACCATGATTGTCTCTGACGAAGATTTGATGCTGGCTTGCCGTAAAGGAGATATGAGTGCATTTGAACTACTTGTTAGAAGGTATCAGGATCCACTTGTAAATTACATTCATTATACTATAAGCGATTATCATCGGGCAGAAGACTTGGCACAGGAAACTTTTCTCCGAGTTTTCAAAAGTGCAAGTCGATATGAACCGAAATCCTCCTTTAAAAGTTGGCTTTATACAATCGCTACAAATTTGTCACGAAATGAAATCCGAAATCGTATAAGACGTAAGACCTTCTTTCTGGAAGATATGGTTGACGAAAATGAGGATGTTTACCACTCAGAATACTTGATTGATACCAGTTTACAACCAGATATACTGTATGAAAAAAAAGAACGACAACAACTCATTAAAAAATCTTTGAGACAACTTCCAGAAAATCAACGTATAGCCTTAACACTTGTTACATATCAAGAACTAAGCTATGAAGAAATATCTGATATATTAAAGTGTTCAGTTGGAGCTGTAAAGTCACTTATACACAGAGCACGACAAAACCTGAAAAAACTACTTATCAAGTCTGGAATAGGAGATGGTGTAAATGCCAAAATCTAAAATGGTCGACTGTCAAAACTTACAGACGCAACTCTCAGCCTATTTTGATAACGAACTGCAATCATGGAAAAGGTTACTCATTAAATGGCATCTGAAACGCTGCACAGAATGTAGCAAAAAATATACGGACCTACATCAAACACACACACTTCTTAACTCCATAGAGCCGGTCAGATGTTCAGACGACTTTCTATCAAATATAATGGCACGCGCAAATTCTATCAATATTCATCAGAAAGAACGACTTTCATTATTTAAACGGTTCGGTTCTTTCGTTGAAGGAATTCAAGTATGGGTGCGTGGTAATATTCGTGCTTACAATCCATTGTACATAGGTGGTTTTATTGTAGGTGTGATTATGATGTTAGGTGTTACACTCTACCCACCGAAAATTGATAAATTAAACTTATTTACACAATCTGATAATCAATCAATACAAAAACATCAAGAACGTCTTGTTGCCTTTGAAGTAATTTTACAGCAGCAACCAAAACGAACACTAAAAATTCGTTGATAGGGTATAACCAATGAAATACTTAAAACATAGCAAAGTAAAATCAATTACTCGAAAAGCTTTAATAATCTCAATGGTACTTCATGTGTTACTTCTTACTACTTTATTCTATTTTTCTATCACAGAACAAACTCTTTTACCAATAAAAGATAAACTTGATGTAAGTATTACCACAGTCCCGAAACAGATGCAAGTCAAGATGCCAATGAAAGCACCAATTCCTCAAGTGCGACAAACTACTTTGCATGAAGCGGAAAAAATGCCTGTAACTAAAGTTGAAACCATACATCCACAGGTAGAGATTCATCCACGTCTTACCCCAACAACTCCTATTGAAACAGACCAACCACGACTTAATAAGACTGAAACTGCACCAGATATAGACGTAAATGTTAGCACTGCCTTAAAGCAACTTCAACAAGTTGAAGATGGCTTATCTACAAAGGAAGCAGCACAACCCATATTAAGTGGTTCACTTGGAACAAAACGTTCAGGTTCACCAGGGATACAACGTGGACCTGTCCGATCTACACTTGACATTGCTGGAACAACTGGTGGAGATGGTAATCCAACAGAAATCGTTGATTTCCAGGAGAAAAAGCCGCCATTACCCCGTATAACATTCGGCAACGTAATGAAAAAAATGGCTGACGATATTGCAGAAACAAGTGAAGGCGGTCCTATTGATGTTATTTTTGTTATTGATGCGAGTGGGAGTATGGGAGATAATATCTATGGTGTAGTAGGTCATCTATCTGATATGATAGATGTTTACAAATCATCAGATCTTGACTATTCCCTCGGTCTAACGACATTTAATGCAAATCAGGTCAATAATATAAAAATTCATCAATTGACAAAAGATTTATCAGAATATAAACAAATGATTAGAAGAATTAAACCTAAAGGTGATGAACATGCATTGGATGCTATTGAGAAAACAGTCTATAACATGGAATTTCGTGCTACATCCAAAAAACATCTCATACTTGTCACCGATGAACCTTTTACAAGTATGGATGGCAATACTGTGCGGAGTACTATTGATATTTGCCGAGAATTTGGTATATATGTAAATGTACTTGGTTTGGCACTGGATGATCATAAAAAAATTGCCTTAGATACTGATGGCAAATGGCACGCGATACCCCAAAAACTGAATAGACGACCCTCATCCAATAGAAATACATCACTAACAGAACAAGTAAAACAACAAATACTTCGAAATGCAAAATGGTCTGACGTGCAATTACTTAGTAAAGTTGTTTTACAAAATGCAGAGAATACACCAATAGATATTGTCCTGTTTATAGATGGAAGTAACAGCATGGATGAAAAACTGTTAAAGTTCTATTTACAACTAAAAACAATGGTGCGTGACTGGGATAATGCTCTGATTGACTATCAGATAGGTGTCGTGAGTTTTAGAATGCGAGGTTCAGTAAAAAGTGTAAACGTATACGATCCTCCACAAACAATCGAACAAATAGAAAAAATTGTAGAATTACCCAGTAAAACTGATGAAGATTTGTTACATGCTATTTCACAGGGGTTGCGAAAAATAGAACTTCGTCAAGATGCACAAACTCACCTAATCATTGTAACTGATGAACCTTTACCACTCAATGCACCTGCTGAAGGAATGATCAAATATTTACAAGAAAAACATGTGATAGTAAGTGTCGTAGGAACAATTGATGATTTCCAAGAACAAGTTACAGAAAAAACAGGTGGGGTTTGGGTCCCAATCCCAGGTGGTCATACTACAAATAATACATATTGGTAATAGTCTATCAATATGAACTTATTAATGGGATAATATTTATCCTTTAACATCGCTCAATCCTGTTTATCAGTGAAAATTGTATTTTAAGGTAGTATATATTGTGAATATTGCAGTGCTTGCTTCGGGTAGTGGAACAAATCTACAAACCCTGATTGAGCAGTTACATGAAGATAATACGTCAGACATAAATATCGTAGTTGTAATTAGTGATCGCAAGAAAGCTTACGCACTAACGCGGGCAGAACAAGCAGGTATTCCGACACAGATTGTCTCCGCAAAAAACCATATCAATCGTGTTGAATTTGACGCAGAAATTGCACGACATATTGAAAACTATTCTGCTGAATTAATCATACTTGCAGGATATATGAAATTATTTCAACCACCATTTGTCCGCAAATACCACAATCGTATTATCAATATCCATCCAAGTTTATTACCAGCATTTCCAGGGGCAAACGCTGTTGCAGATACTTTAGAGTACGGAGTTAAAGTAACCGGTGTTACGGTTCATTATGTTGATGAAGGAATTGATACCGGTCCAATTATCGCTCAGACATCAATACCAGTCTACGATACGGATGATGAAGAAAGCCTCCATAAACGAGTCCAAATTGAAGAACATAAACTATTTCCACAAGTAATTAAGTGGCATGCTCAAGGAAACGTAATAGTTGAAGATCGAAAAGTTATCTTAGTCTCTTAAGAATCATGCTATTACCTAATATACTATACTCATAAAGTATTTGATCCAGACATTGTTCAATCAAATATCCATAAATCTAAAGTAAATGTTAGCAATATCAACCCTATGGAATGCTGTAAAGCAATCAGATGGTACTGCCTTATATGATGAATTGAAAGATCTTGGCTTTGAGCATATTGCTCTAAGTCGTCATCTGGCTATTGAACAGATAGAACTAATGAAACCATCTTTTCGTGACATAGGACAATCGCCTCCTTGCTGTATACAGAATTTCTGTCCTATTATTACGGGGACCACACAATCGGTAACCGAAGACGATCATATACTTCTATCCAGTCTTGATAACGATGAACGTAAGGAAGCAGTTCGAAAAACCGTTGAGACTATGAGGCTTGCTATTGATATGGAGATCTCAACAGTGATTCTCCGACTTGGTAAGGTGGATACTTATGATCGTTCGTATTTGATGAAAGATCTGTATGAATACGGAGAACGTGAGTTTGAAGCATTTGCAAAAATGGTTACAGAAGCAACAGAATGGAGAAAACGTAAAGAATCAAAACATCGTGATGCAGTCATGCGAAGTCTTGACGAACTGAATGAACATGCATTAAAAATGGAACTGTGTATCGCTATTGAAAACAGACCACATTATTACCAAATTCCCAATTACGATGAGGTAGGTTTGTTATTCGATGAATTTTACGGTAGTCCAATGCGGTATTGGCATGATGTAGGACATGCAGCTTATCAAGAAAAACTCGGATTGTGTTGGTCACATCAATGGCTTGAAATGTATAGTGAATTTCTTATCGGAATAACTTTGCAGGATTTACAAGATCTTGAGTTTTACCATTCTCCTGGGACTGGGGACATTGAGTGGGAGACTGTTTTTGCTCAATTTCCATCAGATATCATGAAAGTATTGGAAATACAGCATGGTGACACAGAAGCAGTAGTACAAGGTCGAGAATTGTGTGAATCTCTTGAAAACACAGAGCAATCATAACATACTCATTTACTTCAATCATCTACTCAATATGTATCACTTATTCACTCTTAAATGTATAATGTCGTTGAAAGATTTTCTTGTCCAGTGGCACAACTATTTGAATAGGAGACTCTATGAAACTTGGTTTAGTAACATATAATATGGCAAAAGATTGGGATATACCAACTATTATTGAACGTTGTACGGAAACAGGTTTTTCCGGTGTGGAGTTGCGGACAACCCATGCACACGGTGTAGAGGTTAATCTATCTGCAAGTGAACGTGCAGCAGTGAAACAACAGTTTGAAGATTCACCCATTGAGATTGCAGGTTTAGGTTCTGCCTTTGACTATCATTCAGCTGATCAAGATGCTGTTCGTAAAAACATAGAAGGAACTAAAGAATACTCTCAGTTAGCAGCCGATGTAGGAGCACCGGGAGTAAAAGTACGTCCGAATGGACTACCAAGTGAAGTCCCGGTTGAGAAGACATTGGAGCAGATTGGGTTTGCATTACGGGAATGTGGGGAATATGCTGCAGACATCGGAGTACAGATTCGGTTAGAAGTGCATGGCGGAGGCACATCAGAACTCAAACATATACGGACTATTATTGATGTTGCTGATCACAAAAATGTATATGTGTGTTGGAATTCTAACTTCGGTGAGGTAGAAAATGGATCAATTCTGAATAACTTCAACTATGTAAAAGGCAAAATTGGGTTGGTTCATATCACAGAACTACACAGACGCGAATATCCTTGGCGCGAGTTGTTCACATTATTGAAAGAGTCTGGTTATTCAGGGTATACACTTGCTGAAATCGCTGGAAGTTCAGACCCTGTACGAGTGATGAATTTCTACCGAGCATTATGGGATGAATTTAACAGATAGACGAAAATAAGGAGAAGAATTCAATATGAGAAATCAACTAATTATGGTACTTGGCGTTACAATACTACTGGTTGTGTCTGTCGGTAAGTTAGAAGCAATTATTGACTCAGATACTGCAATTGGAATTTGGCTTCTTGACGAAGGAAATGGTAATACCGTAAAGGATTCTTCTGGTAATGACAATGATGGGACTATAGTTAATGCAAAATGGACAGATGGAAAGTTCGGGAAGGCACTTGATTTTGATGGTGGAGCACACGTTAAGATTCAACCAAGTGAGTCTATTGATGATTTTCGAGATGAGTTTACATATCTATTATGGGTAAAACCTACAGCCGCACCACCTAATGTAAACACCCGCGTCATTGAACGTGATTGGCATAATCCAACCATCCAAATTGGTCCAGCAGATTTCTATGGAAGTATTGCTGTAAATGCCGACCAAGCACAAACACATGTTCGTGGCGGTAGTTGGGAACAGGATGAATGGAGTTTTGTTGCAATTACTTATGATGGTAATGTTCTTAAACTGTTTGTAAATGGTGAATTTGTTGGAGATAAGGTAGTAGGCGTACCGGATGATAAACCCAACGGTGATATTAGGTTAGCATCATGGAAAGATCCAGGTTGGGCTTATATAGGATTAATCGATGATGTCGGAGTGTTTAATGCCTCACTATCTGAAGATGATTTATTACAAATTATGAATACCGGTCTTGAAGAGGCATTAGATGTTACTGCTGTTGGTAAATTAACAACAACTTGGGGACGAATCAAATTTGACAGATAGTCTAAGTTTACTCATTTAATGACTAATGAGAATTCGAAACGGATACAATACATCTGTAATTCACTTGCTAAATGGGGATATTTGAAACAATGTATATGCAAAAATTCAAAGACGTTCTTGGATTTCTCGCTGTACTATTATTTTGGTCCTTCGTGGGAATTGTTGTAGGACACTTGTTTGTAATTGCTGTGGCAACTATCTTTCAATTCACTGGTGAAAATATAGTATCTCAACACGCGGAAATAGGTCCCCATAAGGGTCTATTTGACTATTTTGATTCTAAATATGACACAGACAGTCCAATATTCCGTATTGTTGGATGGGTTGCATTTTTGGGCAACATTGCATGTATAGTCATCGGTATTATATCGGGTTTATATAAGGGCAGGTTGTTTTATAGCAGTAGTTGAGAAGGTAACACGCAATAAATTGATGAAATCTTGAATTAGGGAATTATGGATAAACTCAGTTTTTATCAAGCAAAATTAGAATATGAAACGGATTCATGGGATCTCAGTGAAGCACTGAACAATGGAGATAATATCATCGTTATAGATGCACGTTCTCCAGGAGCTTATGCGGCTGAACATATTCCAACATCAATTAACATTCCTCACAGAACGATGAGTGAAGAAACAACAAGCCATCTTGACAAATCCAAGTTGTATGTCACATATTGTGATGGGATTGGATGCAATGCTTCTACAAAGGGTGCGTTGAATATGACGAAATTAGGATTTAATGTCAAGGAATTGTTGGGTGGTTTAGACTGGTGGAAACGAGATGGATATGAGACAAAAGGCACACAGGGAATTCAAGGTAAAGAAATCAATTGTGGATGTTAATGACCTTGTATTATTAATTGGAAAAAGTATATTTTTATTTGCATTTGCGTAATTGATAAGGTATAATTATAAGCGATATGTTTAATCGCATTCCCCTATAGCTCAGTTGGTAGAGCAGATGGCTGTTAACCATCGTGTCGGCGGTTCGAGTCCGTCTGGGGGAGTTTCAATTTTGCTGACGGACTTTCGTACTATATGTTCGTCAGCAATTTTTTTAACTGGTTATTTCATTTAATTGTTAGTCAACTTCACTACAGGTGTGAATATGCCTATAGAACTTACTGATGTCCATCTAAATGAATTCTCTTCAAAAGGTTATCTTATTGTTCCTGACTATTATTCTGGTGATCAACTGACTGAGATGCAGGCTGCTCAACGCCGTGTTTTACCGACATGGGAGGAGATTAAAGATAATCCACCACAAGGCAGGGCGATATTGACTGATTTTCCATCATCTGAAATGGTACTGTTACAAGGGATAGTTGACCACAATGCATGGAAATTCGCTCGAAACTGGTTCAAGACTGAACATATCCACTTCCGCGCTGGGTGTATGATTGCACGTTATCCGGGATTCAAAGGTGGTGGTATCGGTAGTGATGCAAGTGGTTTGCATATAGATAACGGAAATAACTCATTGCTACCACAGTCAAATTCTGCACCTGAATTCGGACAACTTGTCTTTTGGGTACACCTTGAAGATGTAGACGAAGATCAAGCACCTCTGAGATTACTCGCCTCCGGGTATGGACGCGATACATCACAATACGAGCCGCTTGTATGCAAAGGTGGAACACTTTGTATCTTTAGCAACTACACATTTCATTCAGCAAGCGATTATCTTCGTGAAGATGGACAACGGTACACATGGGGGTTTGGTTTAGGACGCGCAGACCACTATTGGGAAGGTTTTCGACATTACACGGACAAAGGAAAACATGCTACTTTTTCACAATTTATCGGGACATTAACAGCATCAGAGCGCGAGGTATTTCGGTTTCCACCTGCTGGTCACCCATACTACACACCGCAGACACTACAGGCTTTAGAAGAACAATATCCTGGTTGGAATGCACGTGGTGAGTATTAAAATCATGTATTCACTTCCAAGATGAAAGTTAAAAACGCGCTTTACGTAATGCAAACCCATTTAACCATCCAATAGAATCAATCATCTCGTCCTGATACCCATGCATCATTACCTCAATAAGTGCAGGTTTTTCAGCAGATAGCGCATCCCGTAAGACCGGCTTAAAGTCTTCCAAATTCTCAACTCTCCTTGCATAAGCACCAAAAGAATGTGCAAATTCAACAAAATCAGGATTCTGTAGGTCAGTATCAATCGTACGTCCCTCAAAACCTTTCTGTTGAGACCCTTTTATTGCTGATAGACAATCATCATTTATTACAATAGTCACGACGTTAATTCCATACTTCATTGCAGTTGACAACTCCATTGCTCCCATCATAAATCCACCATCTCCACTAAAGCAGACAACTGGTCTATTTGGGTGTGCAATTTTTGCCCCAAGCGCAGCAGGATATGAATATCCTAATGCAACACCGATATTTGGATGAAGCAAGGTACGTGGATCATAAATGGGAAATTCAGCAAATGATGCATAACCGAGAGAATGAACATCAACTGCATAGATTGTATCTCGTGGTAGCACATCTTGTAATTCGTGTGTGATCGGGAGTGGAGGCTGTGAATTAAACGCAGCTTGTAGTGGTGGTAGTACAGTATCCCAACCGTTTCGATCAATTGATACATCCTCTATTAGTGCTTGTAAAGTAAGTTTTAAATCCCCAACTACTCCAATGTCGCAAGGATATTCTCTTCCTATTTCATCCTCATCTTCATCAATTTGGATGAAAGATTTGGGCATCTTCAAACTCCAATTACGTGTATCAATAGATGTAAACCTTGTTCCAATGGCAATAAGGCAATCAGCTTGATTGAGTGCCTGTTGTCCCAAATAACCGTAGGAAACTTGTAATGCTAAAGGATGATCTTCAGACAATGCCCCTTTTGCACAACGAGTAACGATTACAGGTGCATTCAACTTCTCTGCAAGTAATTTTAACTCAGTTCTTGCATTTGAATGAATAACAGCAGATCCAGCAAAAATTAGAGGCAATTTTGCATTACGAATCTTGTCAACTGCAGTACTAAGAGAAGATACATCAGCTGTAGGTAAATCATCACGATCAACACGATCCGGTATTCTTACTTCACCATTTCCAGAGGTAACATCCATAGGAAATTCTAACACCGTGGGTCCTGGTCTCCCATTACGCATAGCTTTAAATGCTTTTTCAACCACAATTGGAATTTCGGAGACAGTATGTGCAATCGCACAATACTTTGTTAGTGGTTCAAAAAACCGCATCTGATCCAAACCGTGGAACATCTTACTTGGATGTCTCTTATAGCATTCTGAATGACTCTGTCCTGTAATTAATAAAATTGGAACACAATCTGTGAATGCCTCTAATATACCTGTTGACGCATTACTTGCTCCAGGACCGGGCACCGTGATTGCCACACCTATGTCACCAGTTGCCCTTGCAAAACCATCTGCCATAATTGTTGCGGAATACTCATGACGTACTAGAAAATGATTGATATTCCCCTCACCACGCCGGAGAAGTGAATCGTAAATTTGGATATTTTGAGTTCCTGGCATACCAAATACGGTAGAAACTCCCTGTGCCTTCAAACATTCAATGAGTATATCTCCACCATTCACACATCACTCTCCTTTATGCTTTTTCATGAATTCTTCTAACCAAGCATCTGGATCACGTCCCAGTTTACGTAGGAACAGACACCCTATTTTTTTAACATAATTGGGCATTAAGTTAAATAATCTTAGCTGCCAACTCATAAATATACCAGTCTGTATTCTTAGATTATGTTAGTAATGTATCGCCGCTATCCTTATCAAAGAGGTGAATTCGTTCAGGTGCAAATGATACATAGAGAAGTTGTCCTATATCTGCTACAAAGTTGGGGGATGTGCGTGATTTCAGAATTGTGTGAGTACCATTTGCATCTGTTCCAAGCGTTATCTCAACAATTGTTTCTGCCCCGAGTGGTTCCACGCTATATACCTCAGCCTGAAATGCGTTGGGTATAGCTTGATGATTGACCAGAACATCCTCAGGATGAACACCAAATACATAATCACTTGTTGAAATATTATTGATAATAGTATCTGAAATTCGCGAATCTTGTAGATCAAAGAGGTAGCCATTTCCACTTTTAGCCATCAATCTTAATCTGAGATTACCATTGTCAGATAAGATTTCGCACGGAATACAGTTCATACTTGGGCTGCCAATAAATTCAGCAACAAATAAATTTGCAGGATTGTTATATACATCAGATGGTGTTCCTAATTGCTGAATCTTACCTGAGTCAAGCACTGCTATACGGTCAGCCATTGACATGGCTTCTACTTGGTCATGGGTAACATAAAAGGTAGTAGTACCGAGTTCCCGTTGTCTCCATCTAATTTCAACACGCATTTCTGTCCGAAGTTTTGCATCAAGATTAGATATTGGTTCATCCATCAAGAATACTTGTGGACGGCGTACCATTGCCCTACCAAGACCCACACGTTGTGTCTCTCCACCACTCAACTGATTTGGATTCCGCATCAGCAGATGCTCAATATGTAACATCTGTGCAATGTCTTTGACGCGTCTATCAATCTCGTCTTCCGGGAGTTTCCGAGGATGTAAAGGGAATGCCATGTTCTCATAAACGGTGAGATGTGGATAGAGGATATGTGATTGAAAAACAAATGCAACATCACGTTCAGCAGGTGATTTATCGTTTACGCAAACATCATCTAAAAATATACTTCCTTCTTCAGGTTTATCTAAACCTGCGATACACCGAAGTGTCGTCGTTTTCCCAGCACCTGTTTGTCCAAGTAATACAAAGAACTCCTCATCTTTGACATCAAGCGATATGTCGTTCAAAGCTGTTAGGTCTCCGAACCGTTTCGTTACGTTTTCCAGTTTCACTGTTGCCATATATGTGTCAACTCAAAATCAGATATGTCTCCATTATTACATGTATGTCAATTGATGTCAACTGTTGAACAGGTTTATTTATAGTAAATTCTTGAATTAATGGGACATTTTGATATGTAGGAGGGAACTCCGATTCCCGACTATCAGTGAGTTTTGTCGCGATTCGGAGATCGCTCCTACACGGACTTTATATTATTATTTTCAATGAATGTTCACTATAGTTTGTGCCGTTCAGCCCAGCGGGGCGGAATGTGTATAGCAACCCAACACATAGAGTGAACAAGCCCCAGCGGGGCGACAGGTGTATCCGTTTTGTCAGAATGCACAGAATGCCCGGAGCACTGAAAACCCCTCTTTTCAGTGCTCTTCTGCGTCCTCTGTGCCTTCAGCGATTCAGACAATCCCGCAATTCTGACATTCCCCTCTTCCTTCAGTGTCTTCTGTGTCCTCTGCGACTTCTGTGATTCAGACAAAAAAATCCGCCCAAAAAACCAAAAATCCGAAACATACATGAAACATACATGAAACATATTGTTCCGAACCCCACGTCCCCTTCCAACCCACCCAACCACGTGTTATAATACTACCACTATGAAAAAACAAAACAACAAACCCAA
>JAPOQK010000024.1 GCA_026710795.1 Candidatus Poribacteria bacterium | reverse complement strand
TTTGTTCGTAGGTTACGCACTGTGATGAGATACCCGTCATAGTTCTGCGTGCCTCCTAACTGTCCACTTACAACGAATGCCCATGCCTCGCGTGGTGTTGAGGTTGCCATCGGTGCTGCAGCAGTATCCTCGGTTTGGTTTATCCACCGTGAGCCGACGAATGCAAAATTGCGAGGTTGTGGAACATTGACGATATAGCCTTGTCCACCTTCAATTGGAAATCCATCGTTAGGTGCAGCTGCTGTCCACCCAACGAAACGTTGATTTGCAGCATCAAGTGCTATTACGACCGTCGCACCGGATATCCCAGCGAGCGATTTTGCGGACATCGGTTTGGGTGATGCTAAAGGCACAGAAAGCATGTTCAACCCTTTGGAGAGTGTGACGGTGTACTTGTTACCAAAGTGATCACTCTCTTCCTTAGTACTGAGTCTTGCGACAAACCCGTGTCTGCGTCCATCTGGTGAGTCATAGTGTCCGACGACAGAGCCGTCCAGATTGATGTTCCAACCTTCCGTTCTAACACTTCCCGGATACTGCAATTCATGTAGTCCGTGCTGGAATGAACCGACATACGAGCGCGGAATGTCTCCTATAGCTTTAGCTCTGATAATGACTGTGAAACCTTTTGCATTTACATCTGCGGCTCCGTGAAGGAATAAGTATTCCTGAATGGATGGATCCAGATGGTCCACAACTAAGTATCTGCCATCCGGTCTATACGCGTATGAATGATACAGACCTTCAACGTCTACGTAGCTGCCTACAACAAGACCGCTTGCATACACAAAATCTGCATAAGTTGCTGATGCTTCAGGAGCCTCAACAACTGTATCATCTGAGAATCCGCGGCGTACGCCATCAGCACCTATAAAATTCCCCGTCAGTGCACCGGTTGCATCACTGATACCGAATATTTGCGTTTCGACAGCATCAGGAAAATCGTATTGACGCAACTCGCCATCTTCTAAGATAACACCGTGGTAGAGACCGTCGCTATCCTGATAGTGTCCGGCAGCTCGTCCATCATTGCCGAGTGCATAGAAATACGTATTCTTAGAACCGGGGAAATCGTAGGTGGTAAAAACACCATCAATCAGTGTAAAACCGACTATTTTTTTACCATCAGGACTCTGAGTGTTACCAGCGTAGTCTTCAAAATCGCTACTCGCTGTCAATTCTAAGAAATCTACTCCCGGAACATCAATGCTCTCAAATACATAGTTGAAGTCGGTGTCTGGGGCAGCGGGTTGCGTAGCAGTATCCGCTGTGGGTTTTGCGATAAACCCGTGTCTGTTTCCATCTGCTGTATCATAGTGTCCGACGATAGAACCGTCCTGATTAATATTCCAGCCCTCTGTGACAACACTACCTGGATACTGCACTTCATGTAGTTCATACCGAAGCGAACCGACATAGGTGCGTGGGACATCATCCACTGCTTTTGCTCTGCCAACGACAATCGTTACATCGTTGATTCCATGCAGAAAAATGTATTCCAAATTGGACGGGTCCAAAATTTCTACAGTTACGAATTTACCGTCTGGATCAACCAGGTATGTATGATATAGACCTTCAGCGTCTATGTATGTGCCTACAATACGACCACTTGAATTCACGAAATCGGCATAAGTTGCTAATGCACCAGGGTACTCAACGATTGTCTCTCCTGAAAATCCTCGGCGAATACCGGAAGTATCTATGAAATTACCTGTAAGTGCACCGGTTGCATCACTAATACCGTATATCTCCGTTTGGACAGCACCCGGAAAATCGTATTGTCTCAACTCACCATTCTCCAAAATGACACCGTGGTACAAACCATCGCTATCTTGGTAATGCCCGGCCGCTTGTCCATTATTACCGAAGGCATAAAAATGAGTTTTCTGAGAGCCGGGGAAATCATAAGTTGTAAATACGTCATTAATGAGTGTAAAGGCGATTTCTTTTTCGCTGTCAGCACTTTTCGTGTAGCCGGCGTAATCCTCAAAGTCGCTACTTGCTGTCACCGCTAAAAAGTCTACACCCGGAACATCAATCGTCTCAAAGGTATAACTGGAGCCGGAGGACGCAACAGCGGATTCATTGTTACCTTGTGCAGCAGTGTTCCTTAGGAAAAAGGAATTGAGGCACAAGAATAAAGTAAACATGTATAACCAGAAACTTTTTCTAATATGTATATGCATATAGCAAATCTCCTCTAAAATATATTGTCCTTAGATCAAACAGGACGTAGGATATCCAATCCTAAAGGACGATTCTTATAGTTGAAGTTTCACAAGTTTGCGTTCAACAGTGCTGAAATAGCAAGAATTGGGTATCCTATTCCATTAAAGAATTGCTAATAGTATATAATATACTGACAAGAAATGCAAAAAATTAATATATTATTATATATGCTTATAGTGAATAACTAATATGCTTAATATATGAATTGGCGCGCTGATAAAACGCGCCTTGTAGGGAGGGTATAAGTGTATTAACCTAATCTAACTATTCATTCCAGGGCAGAGGAACACTAAGACGTTCACTGGCTGCCCGTGCCGATGCTTGTTCCATTTCACCATAACGAATACCGTCACGCCGATGAATTTCTGTCCGTTCAACTTCAATTGCACCGGGAAGCAATGCTTGGTCAGTACCCGGCATCGGTTCGTAAGTTTCACGAATATCTCGGACTAACCTATCAACTTCTGCATGGAAGACATCGGGTGGCACAACAGATTCAATATGTATAGCAAGGACCATTCCGCCATGACGTTTTGCACCACTCCATTTTGCTGTGTCTTCTGGTGGTGCTTCAGTGAAACCGGTTAATGCACCGCCAAGCAGGCAAGCGACCGCGGTATAACCGATACTCTTAAAGAAAGCTGCTGGAATAATAGAAAGCAGTTCATCAAATTCAGGACCGCGTTGGTAATCAGCCATAATACATGTTGCTGCATCAAGTACGACTGGGGGTTCATCTCCTGAAGGGATAGCGAAACAGATAGGTGGGTTTCCGTAGTAACCGAGTTGCGGTTTTGGATCCTGACCTGCAGCATTTCCATGGTTCTGGTAACCTTGAACCGAAAAACCGATACATCCTTCCTCGTTACAGAGTCTGGCATAGTGCCCTGCAGAACCGTAGTGACCAATGTAGCGGACGAGTCCCATACCGATTCCTACCTCTTTCGCCTTCGCGATGGCATGTTCGGTAGCACGTACCATTGGGAGATAGCCAAGTGTACCATCACCATTAAGCACAACAGTTGTCGGTGTTTCATGTATGACACGGATGTCTGGGTTGGGATTGAGACTGCCGTTTTCAAACCCCCCACAGTAACCGCTAAGCGTCCGTGTGCCATGACTACGGACACCACGCAAATCGGAGTTCACAAGCAAGCGACTAATAAGTGCTGCATGGTCATGTGTAATCCCTGCTTTTTCAAAACAGGCAGTACTGAAATTGAGCAATCGTTCTTCGTCTACACGGATAAACTCTTCTGGTGGTCTATTCATTTTTTCTCCATTTTGTATTAAAACTATAGTAATTCATCATTATCACATTGTACCTCAGTGCGCTTACAATGCGCGCCTAAAGTGGCATTAGAATAAGACATTATATTAAAAATGTGAAACTATTCTGTTTTAGAAGTTATGTCCCTTTTACGAATTAGCACAGTACCATTTTGTTCCCTGTGTGCGGTTGTAGTGCCATCGGGAGAATGTAATACCCTACTTGAAGATTTACTTTGGATGTCATTGGGTGTTGGTGTGAGCTTCTTTCCCGTCTTGGCATCCCACACTCGTGTACCCTTCCAATCTCCAGTAGCAATTATTTTTTTGCCATCCTCCGAATATACTGCATTTCTAACACCACCGTTTCCTTTATAAAGAACTTTTTTACGTCTTCCTGTCTTTGCATTCCACAAAAACACCGTTCCTTTTTCATGAGTATAACAATCTAATCCTGTAACGATTGTGTTGCCATCAGAGGAATACGTCAGAGTAGTTATATCATACTCACGATCCTGAATTACATTAAAAATCTCATCAATCAAACCGAAATGCTTGAGTGTGGCTTTACGTTTTCCGGTTTGCGCATCTAACAAGAAAACTGTACTAAAAGGTCTTGCCACAGCAATTGTTTTTCCATCGGGAGAATAGGTTACTTTGGTAATTCTTCCGTAACCGGAAAAAGCAGTAAAAGTGTTTTTTATTCTCCCTGATTTTGTATCCCACAATCGCACCGTGTTATTTCCACTTCCAGTAGCAATCGTAGTTCCATTGGGAGAATATGCGACGGAGTTGATACGCATATATCCTGTTAGTATGGCTTTAGTTTTGCCAGTGGCAGCATTCCACAATCGCACTGTATCTCTACTGGCAGAAGCAATAGTATTTCCATCGGGAGAGTAAGCAACAGATTCAACTCTTCCTGTATGTCCAGAGAGAGTGGATTTTAGTGTTGATGTTTGTGTGTTCCATAATTGCACATCACCGCTTACTGTTCCGCTGGCGATTGTCTTTCCATCAGGAGAGTATACGAGAGACCTGGCACTTCCTTTGTCGGACGTCAGTGTGTCTTTATGTTTTCCAGTGGCGGCATCCCATAACCGAATCGTTCCATCCCTACTTCCTGTTGCAATATTCTTACCATCTGGAGTATATGCAACAGAAGAAACTTGCTCTGAATGTGCAGTAAGTGTGAGTTTATGATTACCCGTTTTTCCATCCCACAGATATGCTGCGTTGTCGTACCCCTTGGTAACAAAAGTTGGTCCATCCAAAGAAAACAGAACTAAACTCACGCCTTTTGCATGCATTCTTTTTATGGCTATGCTTTCTCCTGTTTGTGTGTTCCATAAGTGACCGGTGTTTGCAAACCCTCCAACAGAAGCGACATAAATTCCGTCAGGAGAAAATGCAATGGATCTAACTCTGTGCAAGTGTCCAAGAGGCATTTCTTTTTCTTTTCCTGTAGTGACATTCCATAATGCTACTGGGTACCTAATACTTCCGCTTGACTTTTGCTTTTTCTCTCTAACACCTATAGCGATTGTGTTGCCATCAGGAGAAAATGCAAAAGCGTATGGATATCTTATGTTAGGATGTCGCAGCAATTCCAACTCTTTCCCAGTTTGTGGGTCGTGGAACCAGATTCCGAGAGAAGTTGAAACTGCAAGTTTACTTCCATCTGGAGAAAAGCGGATTTCACCCAGCGAACCTTTGCCAAGTCGTGCTATAACCCCTTCAGGTAATCCTATTTGTGCGTTATCTTGTGCAATTGATGTAAAACAGCAGATTAAAACATAAATTACTGTGAATATCAAGAAACGTGAGGATTTCATGGCGGTATATCTCCTTATGTGATTAAAAACAGTTCATTTTCACGGGTGTGTAAAGTTTTTTGCATAAAGAAGAGATGGAAACACCATGCCCAAGACTTCGGACATCATATTTGACTGTGAATTGTTTATCTTGTAATTTCATTGAATTTCTCCATCATAAAAAAGATACCGTATGGTGTTTTTTTTTACATAACGGTATCTTTTTGGTGTTGTGATCTAGTGGTAGTCCCAGACTGGATTTATGGGTTGTTTTCATCGGTTTTTTCACTATGAAAAAATTTAAATTTGGTATCTTTTGTTTTGCTTGATTTTGTCTATTTTTGAATTGTCTAATATAACCCAAGTTGCTACAATATTTTCGAGAATAATGCCTTTTTTTGATTAAAATAGTATCCCACCTGTCTAATATTTTTTAGGTAGCAACTTGGGTTAATATACTGTCGTAGGTCACTTCGCTTGCTCCGACCTACGAATTGTGTTATTTTCCTCCGTAAAAAAAGATACAGTTTTGCGCCTTTTTTTACATGACTGTATCTTTACTGTGTTGTGATCTCGTTGTTGTGTCTGTCTGGGTTTATGGGTTGTTTTCACAGGGTTACTGTGTCTTAAAAAATTTGAAAAACTGTATCTTTTGTTTTTAGCTATTTGTCCGAGGTCGCTTCTACAGAATGTAAGATGTCGTAGTTCGCTTTGCTCGCTCCGACCTACGAATACGGCGATGTTGGATTTGTGGGTTGTTGTGTTTTTCATAGTGATAGTATTATAACACGTGTTATTGAGGGTTGGAAGGGGTTGTGGATTTTGGAACAATATATATCCAATATGTTTTATGTAGTTTTCAGTTTTCAGTTTTTTGTCAGCATCGAAAAAATAAGCATGCCAGCATGAAAGTTGGTTTAATTGATGCAAAAATATTTACACACCCCATTTTCACAAACCTGTTGATTTCTTTTTTAACAGTGTTTTGTTGTAAACTGTTTCGGTATTCTTCTGAAAAAAGAAATTACCCAATTACCATGAAACCTTGTTCTTGCAAAGCTGCATATAGAATAAGTAACGGTAGAGGAGTATGCCTATTACCTTATATATGGTAAAGTTTAGAAATTATTCTACATTGGTACTGTTAATGATTTTGATGGAAGCACCTTTTTGGGCATCTCATAAATACTGTAGGAGCATCATCCGGGTCGCGACCAGTAAATCAAGAAATCAACGGTATGAATGCCTATTGGCATTCCCCGGGTCGCTCCTACATGTAAAATGTCCAATTAATTTCAAAAATCACCATAGATAACGGCATACGGATTATGCCTGCTACATTTATGGATCAATCTGTTGATAAAATTGCTTTTTACCGTCTTTGATGGTGAATATGACTGCACTTTTCGTAGGATGACGGTTTTCGTTATACCTTGCAATACTTGTCGCACCGATATAGCTTTCTGTCGCAGCAAGTTGATCGCGTATAGCATCCGCTTCTAAGCTTCCAGCCCGTTCAATCGCTTCAAAAAGTAGTTTTACAGCATCGTAACTCACAGCAACTCCCCCAGTTGGTGTAGATTCGTAGATTGCTTCATAAGTTTCCACAAAAGCGCGTGCCATCGGTTCATTTGTCTCTGGTGAGAAGTGTCCACTAAAGTAGCTTCCTTCAACTTCGGCATTTTCGTCGCCAAAAACGAGTTCACTGTCCCATGAATCTGCTCCAAGGAAAACTGTTGGTTCACCATTTGAATTTACCAAAGGAATTGCGCGTGCCTGTTGAGTTATATTGACAATATCTTGTGCGAAACCTGCAGTAAAAAGCACATCTGGTTTCATTTCAGCGATCTGCGTTAACTGTTCTGTGAAATCGTCCGTACCACCTTCAAAGAATAAATGGGAAACTACATTTCCACCCAGTCCGAGAAAATTAGAAGAGAAGAATTCAGATATTCCCTCGGTGTATAGGTCGCCACTTCGTGTTACAATTGCAGCGGTTGAGATACCGAGTTCCATTTTGGCAAATTGTGCCATTACAGCACCTTGAAAACTATCGGTGAAGGATGCCATGAAAACGAAATCACCAGCTTGGGTAACATTAGGGTTCGTAGCAGTTGTGGTAACCATAGGTATCTGATGTTTTTGCGCTACAGGACCTACCACTGCAGCATGTGAGGATCGGTTTGGACCAATCAACGCAACAATTCCATCTTCAACAATCAACGACTCAGTCAATTGTACAGAGGTATCCAAAATTGCCTCGGAATTAATATGACCAATTAATTCAACCTGCATGCCAAATAGTCCACCTTGTTGGTTTTTTTCATCCACTGCTAACTGTGCCCCATTCGGATAGGTGACTCTTTCCCCAGCAACGATAAAACCGATCTTCACAGACGGTTCAGGTTTGGGTGTAAGCACTTTTTGGACATTATCACATCCGACAATTATTAACAACATTGAGAAAATAAAACATAATTTAACCGCTGATTTCTGCATATATAATATTCCTTTTTTCGGTATAGGAGCATACATACTCCTTTTCTAATGTCAAAAATACCTTTTCTTAGTTTTAGATTTCTGTTAAAATGAAAAAACTTATGCTGACGGCAGCACCATCTTGTTATCTTACATAAGTAAAAACGAGGATAAGATTCGTTCAGCACAATGAACTTCTATAATTATTATCATTAATTTCCGTAATAAGCAAGTTATTTCTATGTTCGTTTTAGGTCAAAAAATATATGGAAACCTTAATCACAGTAATTGGTCGCGGGCATTCTGGCACACGAGCTATTTCACATACGTTGTATGCCAGTGGCGTTTATATGGGCAGCCAACTAAATCCATCTGGCGATAAGATCCCCCCATTTGCAATGTACGATGCCTGCCGAGTGTTGGCAAAATATGTCAAATGGAAAGGTGGATTAACTTGGAATTTCGATCCTCTGTTTACGATGCCGATTGACCCTGAGTTTAAACAACTTATCAACACTTATCTTGCTGATGTGATGAAAGACACATCAGCATACAAAGGATGGAAGATACCTGAGACAACGCTCGTATATCCTTGGATAGTGCGTATGTTTCCCGATATTCGATACATACATTGGATTCGTGATCCGAGAGATTGTATCCTTGGTAGCCACAAAACGGATAATTTACGCGACTTTGGTATTGATTATCAACAGACAGATGATATATACGAAAGACGTGCAATTTCTTGGTATTATCAATATCAATTGATGAAAGCAACACCCATACCTAAACATATTATCCAAATCCGTTTTGAGGATTTTGTGCTTAAACAGGAAGAAACACTCAAACGTCTTGAATCATTTTTAGGTTTTTCATTAGGACGAATAATTGTGCGACCAGAGGCAGTAGAACGTTGGAAGAGAGTTGAAGAACCTTGTGAACTTCCTTTTGATTTTTTACGAGAGGCAATAGTTAAAAACGGTTATACATTAACATCAGAACCCCAATAATCTATATTAGTGAGGAACAGATATGCCAAAAAATGGAAAATACCAAGTCGGTTTGGTTGGGACAGGCGGAATTGCTCGTGCCCATGGTGGTGCCTGTCAGCATGCTCCGAGTGTTGAGTTGGCAGCAATTCATGATGTGTCAGAAGGTGCATTAAAAGGCTTCGGTGAGCAATTCAATGTTCCGGAGGAGAATCGTTATCTCTCCTTAGATGAAATGTTAGAATCAGAAGATTTGGATATTGCAGTCATCTGCACGTGGGGTGCGTTTCACTCAAAGGTAGGTATACAAATATCCGAATCCCGTCAGGTTAAAGCGATATTGTGTGAAAAACCGTTCACATCAACAGCAGCAGAAGCAGAGGCATTCGTTGGTGCTGCCTTGGAGAACGATATTCTTGTTGCAGAAGCGTTTAAGTTTCGCCACCATCCTATGCATATCAAAGCGAAGGAGTTAGTGGATTCTGGTGCAATTGGTGAGTTTATGACACTCCGCAGCACCTTCTGTACAGGTGGCGGTGGCGGCGGTCCTGAATCCCGTAAACCTGAAGCGAACTGGCGATTTAACAAAGCAAAAGGTGGTGGTAGTATCTACGATTTGGCGTGCTACAATATCCACCATGCGCGGTTTATGTTTGGTGCTGAACCGCTTCGGGTATCTGGTGTGTCTCAAGCGGGATTAGAAGTGGACGATGGTTCATATCTATTATTAGAATTCCCCGGTGAAAAGACTGCACAGATTTCTACAGGTTTTAATTGTGCTGGTGGTCAGTATGCTGAAATGGCAGGTTTAGGTGGCATGCTTAGAATTGATGCCGCGTGGAATAATGGAGGTTCTCCGGTTAATATTGTTCTACAGAACAGAGATGGTCGTAAAGTGATTGATATTGATCCTGTTAATCAGTTTGCAATGCAACTTGAGCACATGTGCGAATGTTTGGAAACAGGACAACCTCACCGGATCTCACCCGAAAGCTGCATAAATCAGATGCGCGTTATTGACGCTGCATTTGAGGCAATGGCAACTGGTAAAACAGTTGCGGTAAAATCATAGCTGTCAATTTAGTGTTGGAGTCTCTTGTAGGTCGGAGCGAGTTTGCGACCTCCGACATGTGAACCCCAATGAAATAAATAATACGTGTCGGAGGTCACAAGTTCGCTCCGACCTACAAAGACTACCATTTTGGATGTAATATGATAAGGATTGACATGACGAATTTCGCAAACACAAAAGCACTTACTTTTGACCTTTTCGGGACAATATTGGATTTAGGTGGTAGCCTTACGCCGTTCATCCAAAAATCGTTAGATACCCGTGATATTATTAATGTATCAGCAGATGAATTTTGGGAACAGTGGAGATACAGACAGCGAATTGAGCAGTATCAAGATACGATAATGATGCTTGGACATAGTGGTTATCTGGAAACTGTAAGACGTGCACTGCATTACACCCTCAAACGAAACCTGATTGATGCTTCTTCCGATACGGTAAAAGAGTTTATGCAAGGTTGGCAACATCTATCTCCCTTTCCTGAAGTGTTACATGCACTTGATCGGCTTCAATCAAAATTTCAGTTAGTTGTGTTATCAAACGGGGATCCTGAGTTTTTGGAATATCTTGTTACACAACGGGTTGAGTGGGATTTTGATAATGTAATTTCGGTTACGTCTGTTGGTGCGTTTAAACCGCATCCTGCTGTCTATCGGGGTGCAGCGGGGAAACTGGATCTTGAAGTTAGTGAATGCTTGATGGTATCTGCCAATTCGTTTGACATCATGGGTGCGCGGGCGTGTGGTTATCGTGGTGCGTTTGTCAATCGCTACAATTTACCTTACGAGAATACACAGTTTCAACCTGATGTGACGGTGGAAGATTTCACGGAATTGGTAGGTACTTTGCAATAAGTGCTAATGTCTACTATTTTGTACTATCAGTAGAGGTGATGTTCCATAATAGGATTGTACCATCCTCACTACCGCTTACGAGTGTTCTCCCATCTTTACTGAAGGCAACACTATTGACATTTCCTGTATGTCCCTTGAATGTCCGCATGTGTTTTCCAGTAACATCCCAAAGACGGATAGTGTTATCTGCGCTTCCACTTGCAAGTGTTTGACCATCTGGATTGAATACAACACTATTGACACCTCCTTTATGTCCCTTTAGGATATGCTTGGGTTTATCCGTTCCTACATCCCACATATAGATTGCATTCATCTCTCATTCCATACTTTATCACACCCGCCTGCAAGTATTTTTCCATCTGGACTGAATGTTATACCCTTTGTAATAAATAAAGTGCCATTTGCTGAGGACTACTTGAAGGAGCGACCCGGTGAATGCCTTAATGGCATTCATACCGTTGATTTACTGGTCACGACCGGGAGGTCGCTCCTACAGAAGAAAGATTTCCAATCAATCACAATGGTTGAATCCAGTAATGGGACAATAAATATTAGAAATGGTATAAATACTAATAAAACAGGAAATAGGGACTTTTTCATGTGGATACATCCTCTACGGTAATACGTTTTTAAGTATGTCACAGAGAGGATGAAATGTCAACTTTCAATTAAAAAGGGCAACATTATGTCTGCCCTTCAATAAATGAATTACAAATCATTTTCTTATCAACATTTTTCGTGTTGCAGCAAACTGTCCCGCTGTTAGGATATAGAAATAGACACCACTTGCAACAGGTTCTCCTAATTCATTCTTTCCATCCCAATATGCTGCGCGTCCTTGACTTTGGTAAAGCCCCGCAGATCGATGACCTATATTGAAGGAACGAATCAACTGTCCACCAGATGAATAGATTTGGAGCGAAACATCCGCTGCCTCTGATAATTGATACGGTATCCAAGTCTCTGGATTGAAAGGGTTTGGATAGTTTGGGAGAAGTGTTGTTTTTTCTGGTGTTAGTGCAAGCAAAAGTTGTTCAAGAAAACGGATACCTTTCTGTGAAGTTGTATCCAATATATCCAATTGCTGCGCATCGGTAAGCCATTTCTGTACATCAGTTCTTGAGGGGAAGTGTTTCATATCTTGATTCAATGCTAAAGGAGCAGCGGCATCATCATCTAATGCGCCAGCAACTATCAAAAGATCAGCAATATCAACTATTCCGTCACCATTTACATCGGCATCATTTGGACCTGTCTGTCCGAAGTTTGTGGCAACTGACACCAAATCCTGCACATCAACAACTCCATCTCCGTTAACATCCGCTTTAAGTCTTATCGAATTAGCAATGTTAGCGTAATCCCACAAAAGGATTGTCCCACCTCTATCTAATGTCGCAAAAGTGTTACCATCAGCACTAAACTTTAGACTATATATGCCAGTTGGCATGCCTACCAACCTCATTTTGAGTTTGCCACTGATTGGATCCCAAAACTGCATCGGTTCGTTTCCTCGTGTTGTTGCGGTCACGAGTGTTTCTCCATCTGGACTATATGCAAGAGTAACAACTCTACCATAATGTTGTGTTTGGATTGTTTTTTCCTCACCTGTGGCAATATCCCAAAAAAGCACCTCGGTTTCGGATATAACTGTCGTGAGCGTTTTTCCATCAGGACTGAACACAATGTTACTATTCCCAACCGAATATCCGGTAATCGCTGCTATGGATTGTCTATTGGTTATATCTAACAAACGAACCTTTGTTCCATCTCTGATAGCGAGTGTACGTCCATCTGGTGTAAAAGCAGCAATTGATGCCTGATTCTGACCTATATCAATCGTCCATAGAGGAAATCCTGTTGCCGCATCCCAAAGTATCGCCCTTTCATCATCCCCACAACTTATGAGATAGCGTCCATCAGGACTATAGTCAACAAAATAGACTTGCCGATCATGTCCAAATAGGATTGATTCTTGTGTGCCAGAGACAGCATCCCATAACCTTACCGTATAGTCATCCGCGAACCAAAAGTTTTCATTTATATGACTACTTGCGCTTGCTATGGTATCTCCATCCGTACTAAACGCAACAGATTCAACAGGTGCTATATGTCCTGCGAAGTTTTTGATGTTTTTACCTGAGGATGTATCCCACAGACGCACCAATTTATCCTCACCTCCACTTACTATAGTACGTCCATCTGGACTAAAATCAATCTCATTAATCCATGTGACATGTTCAGTAATTGTAGCTCTGGGTTGTAGATTCATTGCATCCCACAAAACGATTGTTCCATCGGAACTTCCACTCGCGATCGTATTTCCATCTGGACTATATGCAAGACTCACGATGTCGTCAGTATGTGCTATGAGTGTAGTCTTATAACTCCCTGTAGAAACGTCCCATAGACATACCGTTCGGTCATCACTTCCACTTGCAAGTGTGCGGCTATCGGGACTAAACGCAATATTATGAACACTATCCGTGTGTCCCTGAAGGTTGGTTTTCAGTGTTCCAGCAGCCACATCCCATAATTGGACCGTTTTGTTGGTCCATCCACCGCATATTGCTATAGTGTTACTGTCTGGACTGAATGTGATATTCGGCTGAAAGACGTTCCTACTATTTTCTAATATATAAGTTGTCTTTAGTTCACCAGTTTCAACATCCCAAAATTTCATCGTCCAGTCTTCCTCATCCTCACCAACACTAACGAGAAAGGTTCCATCTGGACTGAAGTCGATGGTTTCAATACCATCTTCATGCGCAATTATTGTTGTTATTAGTTCTCCTGTTGACACATCCCACAACTTGACTGTTCCGTCTCTATAGTACTTACTGCATGTAGCAAGAATCTTTCCATTTGGATTGAATCTTATATTTGTGATATATTTCAGGTGTGCCGAAATGCCAAGTTTGATTTTACCTGTTTCAACATCCCATAGATAGAATTCGTTTCCACTACAACTTGCAAGCGTGTTCCCATCAGGACTGAATGCTACACTTGACACATAATTGGAATTGTTAGTGAGCAGATTTTGCTCTTTGCCTGTGTGTCCATTGTATAACCAGACTCCAATAGTACTGGCAACTGCGAGCAGAGAACTATCTGGAGAAAAGGTTATATTTCCATAGATAACACCTTTCCCAAGACGCATTTTTGCCCCCGCTGGCAACGCCCATTGTGTATAATCTTGTGCAAATGTATTTGGTGAATATAGAATACAAAACATTAAAATATAAACCGAAAGTCGCATAGTTTTCATCAATTTAGTCTCCTATTTTCTTATCACCATTCGGTTCGTTGCTGTCCAATTCCCGGCAGTCATTGTATAAAAATAGATCCCGCTGGCAACATGTTCTCCGAATTCGTTTTTACCGTCCCAATATGCTGCATGTGTCCTGTCCTGATAGACACCAGCATTTTGATGTCCTAACTTTAGTGTTCGTACTAATTGTCCATCAGATGAATAGATGTGGAACATAACGTTAGCCGGTTTTGCCAACTTATAAGGTATCCACGTTTCAGGATTGAAAGGATTCGGATAGTTAGTTAGCAGCACAGTTTCTCTTGGTGTTAACTGAGTCAATAACTGTTCAAGTTTGGCAATACCTTTCTGATAAATAGGTGTCTTATTGAAGATTAGCCGTGATTGATCTAACCACTGTTTCACTTCTGCTGCAGTGAGTAATTCTATAGAATGCATATATTTTGAGGGAGCAGCGTTTCCATTTTCGAGTGCAGCAGCCACTAACAAAATATCTGCGATATTGACAATACCGTCACCATTCACATCAGCTGCATTTTCATCTCCGATCTGTCCATAATGTGTAGCAACATGAATTAGATCTTGTATGTCTACTGTGCCATCATGATTCACATCTTCAGCGAGTTGTACTGGTTCCTCTGTGGTATCTAAATATGGGGTGTAATCCCATAACAGGACTGTTCCGTCCGAACTTGCACTGGCAAGTGTTTTACCATCAGGACTAAAGGCAATATTATATGTACCAGACGTATGTCCTGTAAGGATGGATATTAATTCCCCCGTTGCCACATCCCGAATCTGTACGGTATTGTCATCCCAATAGTCTGTACCTCTACTAACAAGTGTTCTTCCATCAACACTGAAACGGATTGAACCTACTCCATCGGTATATTCAGTATCTATGGTTCTCGGTTCCCCCGTTGCTATATCCCATAATATAATTGTATTATCCTCACCACTGCTTGCTATGATGTTATCTTTTGGGTGAAATGCAACACTAAACACTTTCCCTGTATGTCCGGTGAAAGTTGATATATTTGTTTCAGTTGCAACATCCCACAAACGGACCGTCTGGTCATTACTTGCACTGGCAAGGCTACTACCATCATGATTTAGGGTGATAGAATTGATGCCTTCTGTGTGTCCGATAAGTGCAGTTTTTTGTGTTCTACCGCCATACCATACATGGATTGCTGTGGAATATCTATTTCCCCAAAAAAGTAATTTCCCATCAGGACTAAAGGCAATGGATGAAGATCCCCAAGTAATGCTTCCTCCACCTTGTCGTGGTGATCCACCAAACCTTGAGAGAGTGACAATGTGTGTAGCACTTTCGACGTCCCATAAGAGAAGGCGCGATATTTCCTGACTTACAAGCGTATTTCCATCAGGACTAAATGCTAAATCAATATATGATGACCAATGTCCTCCAAAGATCAACCGTTTGTATTCACCGGTGTTAGGATCCCATAGATGTATTTTTTCTCTTGTAGATGTTGCGAGGGTGTTTCCATCAGGACTGATTGCCATTCCAAATACTGATGTTGTATGTCCAGTAATAGACTTCTTTCGTTCACCGCTTGTAACATCATACAAATACAGTTCGTCACTTCCACCACTCGCGAGTGTACGACCATCAGGACTGAAAGCAACAGAGCTTATTCTACCCAGATATGCTCCGAGTTCAGCTATGTGTGTACCTGTGGCAATATCCCACAGATGTAATCCATTTTGACCACCGATTGCGAGTGTTTTGCCATCCCTACTTAAGTCTATAGAATTCATGGATAGTGTATCAATTTCATATTTCCTTTGCCCGGTGTCAAGATCCCATACTTGTACGTCGTCGTCGTATGTATCACCACTTATGAGTGTTTTCCCGTCTGGACTGAATATAAGATAACGGATTCCGCTTGCATACTCGGATAAAGTATCTTTGTGTGTAGCAGTGGCAACATCCCACAGTCGTAGTGTGCCATCTGAACTTTTACTGGCAAGGGTTGAGTTATCCGGACTGAAGGCAATAGCACCTACCCATTTCGTATGTCCTTTGAGAGTTGCATTATGTTCTCCTGTGGTGAGATCCCAAAGATGAATATCTTCCTCACTTGTCCCCGCAAGCATCTGCATATCTGGACAAAATGCGATATGGTAAATTTCCTCTGTTTCACCATTTAGGGTTACTTTAACACTTTTATCAGTCAGGTCTCGCAATTGGACTATGTTGTTTTCATCCGATGTAACATAAAGGCTGGCATCCGGACTTACTCCGAGAATGTTGTCTGGACTTTCAGCAATTAGGTCTAATTCAACACCCGTATGTGCATCATATATCCAAATACCTATGGTACTTTCAACTATCATCCTATTATTATCTGATGAGAAGGTTATATTTTCTACACCACCCTTGCCAAGACGCATTTTTGCACCTTCAGGTAAATCCCAACGTGTCCAATCTTGAGCAAAGACACTTGGTAGAAAGACGGTTAAAAGAAATAAAATATTGATGATTAAAAGTGGTGTTTTTTTCATTGTTGTTCTCCTTTTTATTTTCTTATTACCATCCGTCGTGTAGCAGAGAATTGTCCTGCAGAAAATTTGTAGAAGTAGACGCCACTCGCAACAAGTTCTCCTATATCATTCTTTCCATCCCAATATACTGCGCGTCCTTGACTTTGGTAAAGCCCCGCAGATCGATGACCTATATTGAAGGAACGAATCAACTGTCCATCAGATGAATAGATTTGGAGCGAAACATCCGCTGCCTCTGATAATTGATACGGTATCCAAGTCTCTGGATTGAACGGGTTTGGATAGTTCGAGAGAAGTGTTGTTTTTTCTGGTGTTAGTGCAAGCAAAAGTTGTTCAAGAAAACGGATACCTCTTTGAAATGTTGTATCTGTTGGGTTTAACTGCTTTGCATCGGTAAGCCATTTCTGTACATCAGTTCTTGAGGGGAGGTGTTTCATATCTCGACTTAATGTTGAAGGAGCAGCGGCATCATCATCTATCGCGCCAGCAACTATCAAAAGATCAGCGATATCGACTATTCCGTCACCATTTACATCGGCATCATTTGGTCCTGTCTGTCCGAAGTTTGCGGCAACGATGACTAAGTCTAATTGATCAACTATACCGTCCCCATTAACATCTAATGAATTTTCTGTTGGATTCATTATGGATTCAAGATCCCACAAGAAAATAACATCATCATATCCCGCGGTAGCAAGGGTCTTTCCATCTGGACTGAAAGCGGATGTAAGAACTCCATTTGTATGTCCTGCAAGAGATAATTTAAGCATACCACTATCAGGATCCCACAGACGAACTATTCTGTCTCGTCCAGATCCAGTGCTTACAAGCGTTTGTCCATCTGGACTAAACACAACACTCCGAACACCATCTAAAAACCCGGAAATTGTGGATTTATGAGTTAGCGTAGGAACATCCCACAAATACACATTACGATCACCCCCACAACTTGCCAATGTTCTTCCATCCGGACTAAACGCAAGCGATCCGATCCAACCACTATGTTTAGTGAAATTGGTAATAAGTTGCCTACTCTGAATATCCCATAAACGTAGATCTCCGTAACTTCCACTTGCCAAAATAGTACCGTTTGGACTAAACGCCATACTTATTATGCTATCTGTATGTCCAGTAAATGTAATAATGTGATTACCTGTTGCGGCATCCCATACACCTACCTTTTCGTCTCCACTCCCAGTAGCAAGTGTTTTTCCATCTGGACTGTAGATTACAACCGATACACCCCGCTTGTGTCCCAATAGGCTTTTGATATGTACACCCGTAGTAACGTCCCATAACCGTACTGTCCTATCATCCCAATCACCACTGCTGGCTATAGTGTGTCCATTCGGACTGAATGCAACAGATTCTACTCCGTCAACATGTCCTGTGAGTGTGTGTATGTTTTTTCCTGTATCGGTATCCCACAGACGCACCTTCCCATCCGTACCTCCACTTACAATTTGGCTTCCGTTTGGACTGTATGCAATGCTATAGATATTCGGCATATGTCCATCAATAGTAGTAATATGTTCAAGACTGTCTGCATCTCGCAGTATTATTTTACCTTCCCAATCACTACTTGCAAAGATACGACCATTTGGACTATACACAACGTTTAGGACAGGTCCTGTATGGTCAAGAAGTGTAGTTATGTATTCTCCAGTCGTTCCGTTCCACAGAACTACTGTCCCATCGGAACTTCCACTTGCAAGGATGCTACCATCTTGACTGAAACTGATACTGTTAACACCGTCTGTATGTCCCCTGAACGTCAAGATATGTTCACCAGTGATGGTATTCCACAGCTTCACATCGTTTCCAAACCAGCCTTCACAACTTACTAATGTTCCTCCATCTGGACTGAATATTATTTTTTGTACTTTGTATTTTCCTCCAGTGAGAGTTGTTTTGAGCAAACCTGTGTTAACATCCCACAACTTTATCGTGCCTACATCATCCTCTCCACAACTTGCGATTGTGTTACCATCTGGACTATAGGTAACACACGATAAGCTATCCGTATGTCCTACAAGTGTATTCTTCAGTGCACCCGTGTTGACATCCCACAGTTGCAGCGTTCCGTCTTTCCAACCACCACCTGTTACGAGAGTCTTACCATCCGGACTAAATGTTACACTCCTGATGTCGGATGTGTGTCCTGAAATAGTTAGTTTTTGATCCCCAGTGTTAACATCCCACAAATAAAATTCAGATGCGCAGCTGCTCGCGAGTGTACGACCATCAGGACTGAATGCTACACTTGTAATAGTACCCGAATGGTTATTGAGTAACTTTAACTCTTTACCTGTATTGACATCGTATATCCAAATCCCAATAGAACTTGCCACATAGAGTTTTGTGTTGTCAGGAGAAAATGTGACATCCGATATACCCCCTTTTCCTATACGCATTTTGGCATTTTGTGGCAATCCCCATTGTTGGTATTCTTGTGAAAATGCCTTTGGTGAAATGAAGATTGTTATAAGAATAAATGTTATCACTGAAAATCGTACGGTTTTCATCAATTCGTCTCCTATTTACGTATTACCATACGTCGAGTGGCAGTAAATTCTCCAGCAGACAATGTATAAAAGTAGATGCCACTTGCGACTGCTTCACCAAATTCATTCTTTCCATCCCAATACGCTGCACTGTCCTGATTTTGATAGATTCCCGACGACCGATGTCCTAATGTTAATGTTCGAACCAACTTTCCATCATAAGAATAAATGTGTAGTGTTACCTCACTGGGTATTGCTAACTGAAAAGGTATCCATGTTTCTGGATTGAATGGGTTGGGATAGTTAGGTAGCAACGCTGTTTTGTTTGTCGTCAATAATTCCAATAGTTGCTGTAGAACTGAGATGCCTTTTTGATATGCGGGTGTTGGGTTGTTGATTTGCTGTGCCTGTATTAACCAATGTTTGACATCATCAACGTTGAGGGAATCAAGAATAGGTATATTCCTTAAAGATGGTGCGTTATTTCCATCACCAAGTGCATTCGCAACCAATAATAAATCCGCGATGTCAACAACTCCATCGCTGTTTACGTCTGCAGTCAAATCTGGTCCGGATTTCCCAAATTGTGTTGCTACAAAAATCAGATCTTGGAGATTCACCACGCCATCACGGTTCGCATCCTCAACAAGTTGTGGGGTTACATCATCTGTATCTATTTGAGAATAATCCCATAACATGACTGTTCCATCCCAACTTCCACTTATTAGTAAACGACCGTCAGAACTGAATGCAATACTGGTAACAGAATTTGTATGCCCTTTGAGTGTTGTTTTCAACTCACCTGTCTTTACATCCCAGAGATTCACGGTGGGGTCATCCCTCCCTCCACTACTGGCAAGCGTTTTACCATCAGGACTGAACGTAACATTCTGAACACCGTTCTTATGAGCAGTGATAATGTGATTCGGTTCTACTGTGGCAACATCCCACAAAATCACCGTATCGTCCATACTACCACTTGCGATGATACTTGCATCTGGATTAATGGCAACACACATTACTTCTTCTGTGTGTCCGGTGTATATATTTATACTTCCTTCTGATACCACATCCCAGAGTCGTATTGTTCTGTCCCGGCTACCACTTACGAGTAACCGACTATCATTACTAAATGCAATTGAGGTAAGTCCAGCATTATGTCCGATAAGTGTTCCTTTATATGTTCTACCAGCATACCATAACTGCACTGTGGAATCGCTGCTGCCACTTGCCAAAAATCTACCGTCTGGACTAAAAGCAACAGAAGCAATGCCATAACCAGATGCACTATTACCCAAAAATCCTTTGAGAGTTGTTATGTGTCTACCCTCATCAACATTCCATAATCGAATAGACCATCCGGTTTCACTGGCAAGTGTTTTACCGTCTGGACTGAATGCCAAACTACGATTTCCAACATCATATTCATAGAGTACCGTTTTCTGTTTACCAGAGGAAACATCCCACAAACGTATTTTCTCTCTACTTCCTGCGGCAATCGTCTGTGTATCAGGAGAAAATGCAACAGTGTTCACACCCCTAGTATGTCCTGTAATCGATGCTTTTTGTGCACCAGTAGCAACATCCCACAGAAGTAAATCTGAGTAACTGCCAGAAACAAGTGTACTACCATCTGGACTGAATGCAAGTGATGTTATGCTGGACAAGTGTCCAATGAGTTCATATTTTTGTATGTTGCTTTCAACATCCCATAGCAGCAATCCTCCCCAACTTCCTATAGCAAGGGTTTTCCCGTCCGGACTTAAAGCGATTTCTGTTGAGAAGGGGGCATTGAGTTTCTTTATGTTCTGTTCAGTAGCAACATCCCACATATATATACCTCCACGATTGTATGCGCTACTTATGAATGTACTCCCATCAGAACTAAACACAACATTTGAAACACCATCAGAATGCTTTAATAATGTAGCTTTGTGTTCACCAGTTGCAACATCCCACAAACGCAAAGTATCGTCCCAACTTCCACTGACAAGTGTAGTACCATCAGGACTAAAAGCAATCGAAGTGACAGAGCTTTTATGTCCTCTAAGAGTTGTGGTGTGTTCTCTCGTTTTTACATCCCACAGGATGACTGTATCTTCCATACTTGCACCCGCAAGCGTGCTGCTATCAGGACTAAATGTAATTGATCGGATTCTCTCTCCGTGTGCTGTGAGTTCTGTTATGCATTCCCCGTTAGTAGTATCCCAAATACAGACTCTATCATCATAAGAAGTACTTGCCAGTGTCGTACCATCAGGACTGTAGGCAATACTGTAAATTCCAGCGTTATGTTCCGTAAGTAGCGACAATTCCTTCCTGGTATTCACATCATAGATCCAAATCCCAACAGAACCTGCTACTGCTAACTGATTTCCATCAGGTGAATATTTTACATCGTATATACTTCCCTTTCCAAGACGCATTTTTGCACCTTCAGGTAAATCCCAACGTGTCCAATCTTGAGCAAAGACACTTGGTAGTAAGATCGTGGAAATCACCCAGAACGAGATTATCAACCTTCGTATGGAAGGCACAAAATGAAATGCCTGTAATAAGCAGTCTATCCAAGTTTTCTGTACTAATTTCAGGTTTTTTGCCGATTCCATGTAGCAGTTCTCCCATATCCATAATTCTTTATGTATTCGTTGGAGCAATTTTTATGCCATAATCAGTGATTAGTCAAAACTAAGCAATTATGTTCTGTATTGAGCAAAATCAATGATTAACTGCTCTTATATTGTCAGAAAACCAACACTACTGTCCACAATTTGAACAATCACATAGATGTTATTGCAGTATTGTGACGATATTCAGTTTTGAAGCAAATTCAACAAACTGCACCTAATTGTGCATCTTCTTACATGATGCCCAAAATTGTGCATTGGATTCTAACGCTTTAATACTATTCTGGATTTTGTTTAAGGTGTGTTCTCTGCATTGTAATCAATAGGAAGGATTGATATGGAAAAGAGTGAAATTGGCAATAAAATAGGGTAATGCACCGCAATCACATGATATGATAGTAATCGTGGTGCATTGCCCTACGGTGTGTATCCTGATTATTTTAGAATGAGCATTTTCCGTGATGCAGTGAATTTATCGGCTGTCAACGTGTAGAAGTAGACACCGCTTGCGACAGGTTCGCCTGCTTCGTTTTTACCATCCCAATATGCCGCACTTGCACGATTTTGGTATAACCCTGCAGGTTGATGTCCTAACACTAAGGTCCGAATCAGTTGCCCATTAGCAGAATGGATGCTAAGGGATACATCTGAAGGTTCAGCCAGTTGATACGGAATCCAAGTTTCAGGGTTGAAAGGATTTGGATAGTTCGGCAGCAGCACTGTCTCTTGTGGGGTTAGTGCTGCAAAAAGTTGTTGCAGAACTAAAATGCCGCTTTGGAGAGTAGGATCTGTCAATGGTAATTGTTGTGCTTGATGCAACCACTGTTGTACTTGTGCTCTTGTCAAGCCATGTTCTAAATCATGAGAACTGATGGTAGGGGCAGCACCTGTGGAACTTGCCATAGCAGCTGCAACAATGGTAAGGTCTACGATATCAACGATTTCATCCCCGTTGACATCCGCGAGATTATCCCCTTCCTGTCCGAAGTTTGATGCAACTAAAGTCAAGTCTTGTATGTTAACAAGACCATCCCCATTGAGATCTCCTCTCTGGAGTAAAGGTCTTGTTATTTGCGCTGCACCAACGCGTGCATAAGAAACTCTACCTAAATTGTCTGTCAACCGCACCTTAGAAACAGTTATGGTAGAATCCTTAAGAGAGACAACTTCAAAGGTAAAGTTAGCAAGTGTGCCAGCACCTACACTATGCCCTGAAAGAGATGATGCTGCGACCGTAACAGTGTTATCATTAATAATTGGGGATACAGAATACGCATCCATCGGTAGGAAATCAGCATTAGTACTTTCTACAAAGCGGAGTGCAGATTCATCATACCTAACAGTCGCCTGATATCCGAATACATTTCCACCATTCTCTATATTTAGAGAGAATGTTAATTGACCACCAATCGCCGGAGATTGTACAGGTGATGGAGAAAGACTCACTGTTGCATACATTGTTGAAGGAGGTGTGAAGTTCCATAGTAGTACAGTGCCATCTGAACTACTACTTGCGATTTTGTCTCCATTTGGACTGAATGCAACATCCAAGATACCACTTGTATGTCCAGTAAATGTTTGTAGGGGTTGACCGGAAATAGCATCCCATACGCGAACAGTGCCATCATTACTTCCGCTTGTAAGAATATCTCCATTATTACTAAAAGCAACATCCCAAACATAATCCGTATGCCCTCTAAATATCTCAAGTTCAACACCGAAAACAATATCCCATAAACGAACAGTGCCATCATCACTACCACTCGCAAGGACATTTCCATTTGGACTGAATGCAACACTCCTTACATAATCTTCATGCCCAGTAAATGTCTGTTTATGTTCACCTGTCCACACATCCCAAAGTCTAATTGTGCCGTCAGCACTACCACTTGCAATTGTGTTACCGTCAATACTGAAAGCGACACTCAGTACTGGAGCTGTATGTCCAATGATTGTTTGTATATGTCCGCCATAGATTGCATCCCATAAACGAATAGTTCCATCTTCACTACCGCTTGCAATTGTATTACCATCTGGACTGTATGCGACACTCCAAACCCAGTCTGTATGTCCTTCATACGTTCGTTGGTGTTCACCTGTAGTACTGTCCCATAACCTGATGGTGCCATCGTCACTACCGCTTGCGATAGTCATACCGTCTGGACTGTATACTACACTCCAAACCCAGTCCGTATGTCCTATCAGCATTTGCTGATGTTGACCTGTTACAGCATCCCATAGATTAATAACACTGTCGGAACCACTACTGGCAACTTTACTACCATCATTACTAAATGTAACACCTAACACATAGCTCGTATATCCTGTGAGTGTCTGCCGTTGTCCACCGAAGACAGCGTCCCATAAACGGACAGTCCCATCAACACTACCACTCGCAATTGTTCCTCCACTGATGCTATATGCTACACTTAAAACAACATGTGTATGTCCTGTAAGAACCTGCTGCGGTTGACCTGAGACAGCATCCCATAAGAGAATTGTTCCATCCCCACTACTGCTTGCAATTGTATTCCCATTTGGACTAAATGCAACATCATAGACAGGACCTTCATGTCCGATGAGCGTCTGTTTAATTACCCCAAACGCGGTATACCATAAACGAATAGTGCCATCTCGACTTGCACTGGCGAGTGTCCCTTCAGTCGGACTGAAAGCAACACTGTAAACAGAATCTTCATGTCCAAATAAAATGTGTAATTGTTCACCTGTTGCAGTATCCCATAGTTGAACAGATCCGTCCAAACTACCGCTAGCCAGCGTTGCACCTGTTGTACTGAACGCAACGCTCGTAACAGCATCAAAATGTCCGGAAAGCGTTTGCTCACTATCACCCGTTGAAGCATTCCAAAGTTGTATAGACCCATCAGCACTGCCACTTGCTATTGTTTGTCCATCTGAGGAAAAAGCAAGACTGAGTACCGCATCCGTATGTCCCGTTAGAGATTGCAATTGTTGACCTGTTGATGTGTTCCAAAGTTGTATAGATCCATCAGCACTGCCACTTGCTATTGTTTGTTCATCTGAGGAAAAAGCAACGCTGTAGACGACAGTATCACCTGTTAACAGTGCAGTTTCAGTATAGGTTTGCGTGTCATAAAGCCAAATACCGATTGAACTTACAACTGCCAGACGGGTGCCATCTGGTGAATACTGAAGCTCGCTTATCCTACCTTTACCAAGGCGCGCATTTGCATTATCAGGCAAACTAAATTGTGCCGAAGTTTGCGCAAAGATGTTATTTAGGAATAACGAAAAAGTAAAAAATAGGATTATAAAAAATAAATAGACTGTTTTCTTCATTATGAAGATGCTCCTTTTCAGCGATAGGAAGATATATTTTCGTAGGATTTGATTGGCATAATTTCTTCCTAAAGTATACCATAAGACTGTGGTAGTGTCAATGTCACAGTAATACATGGTAAAGTTATTTTAATACGGGATTTTTTGGGGGCAAACGTGTTTATATGCGACTAAGACCATACATATATTTCGTTATCGTCAGGGGAGTATCCGATAAATACTGCTAAAACTATCCTTGCCCGCGTGCCTTGAACAGCTGGCACTTCGTGGATACAACGTGTGTTGAAAAAGTATAGATCTCCTTGCTGCAAATCAACTTGACAGTTCTCTATGTTATTCTCAACTGCATATTTGTGAAAAGTTTCTTCAGCAATATAGGGTTGAATGTCTTCAGACCATAGGCACCGATGGAGTATGGCTTGTGTTCCTTTTCCATTTTCATCCGCATTTTGGATACATAATACACCTGCGAACTGATGTTCAAAGCGGTAAACTGCATAATCCATTCGATTCTCACGGTATTTGACACTGTCAATATGCGGTTTATAGCTATGTGTTTCGTAATGAACGCGAAATATGGCTGGACCATATAGTGTGTCGTCATCTTCACGCGCAACCTTTACCTCTTTTTCAGGGGATAGTGCCGTAAGAGATTCATATATCAGGTCGACAGGATTGTCGAACCCGTCAAAAAGGAATTTGAAAAGGTTATGTGTCTCTTTCGCATGTGCCAGAAAACCAGTTTTATCACTGCCCCGATTACCAAGACTTGTGCCGATGTCAATACGTGTCCGCTTGTCAGCAGAATTGATTTCCGCTTCGTCACGCATCAATCCCATGTTTGTAAACCGATTGATAAGACCTTGACACTGCTCAGGAGAATACGCGTTGCGTAGGATAATGGCAGGTATTTCTGCTTGTGAAAGGGAATATATCGGGTTACTATAGGTTTCATAAATTGTCTTAAGGTCAGGTTCAGCAGGAAGCCATCCGGATTGAGGTTTCATAGTGGTCTCCAAATTTTGTGTGGGAATCGGGCATATACGAAAGCTGTGTTTTATGTGTTCTATCAAAATCTTGGATTGAAAAGATAATCATCCAATTTCTCTTGGACGAATTCCGCATTATGGTCAAGTTCACTGTTTTCAAAAGCAGCTTCGCACCCTGTTTGATACTTCAAACGCCTTCTTGAACGGAGCCAACCAATGCGGTGAATCATAGCTATCATGTGTCGTGGTTTATCGGACAAGTTGGGGACACCACGGTGCCAAAGACGCATATCTCGAATAAGGGCACTTCCTTTTTTGGCATTGCCTCGGATCGGTGGTGCGATTTCACGCCGATCTGCTTCATGGTCATCATCAATGTGTCGTCCGCTAACATCCAAATGTGATCCGGGCCACAGTTCTACACTACCGTTCTCCTCTGTTGTATCTTGAGGAGAGATATTGACAACTACCTCGGCTGGGGGATGTGCAACTTCTTGGTTTAGCCATAAATGATCACTATCTCTGTGGAGCGGTTGCGTACCACTTCTTGGACAGTTGGTGTTACCGTTATAGAAGTTATTATAAACACCAGAGCCGAGTAGTTCCTTCGTTACCTGTACGATGTATGGGTTCGCAACAACGTCCTTGAAGATATAAGGGGCAAACGGTGGTGGTCCCTGTTGCAAATGACCTTTGAGCATACCTGCCCCTCCCCATTTTTTAGCTTTAATTAACTCCTGCGAATCGGCATCCATACGTTCCAGCAATATATCCAAATGATCATGGTTAATGATGTTCTCCAAAACAACATAACCTTCAACTCGAATCGCTTCAATGGCTTGTTCCACATGTTTATCTGAGAGTTGACCTGCAGCTAATTCTGTTGGCTTAACTGTTATGACCATCGAAGAATTCCTTATAAAGTGCTTGAACTGCAATATCCATATCTGTTGACTTTACACCAAACATCATACTTACCTCATTTGAACCTTGGTTGATAATTTCTATATTTACATCTGACTTTGCCAATGCGCTTGTTGCTCGTGCTGCAACGCCAACAGTGTGCTGCATGCCTTCACCGACTACCATAATAAGTGATAACCCGCGTTCAACAGAAACATCTTCAGGTGCAAGTGTTTGCCGTATTTTTTCAACAACCCTTTTCTCTTTGTCAACCGGCAGATTATCTTCACGGATGATAACAGACATATTGTCTATACCCGATGGGACATGTTCAAACGAGATTTTCTCTGCTTCCAATATTTGAAGTAAGCGTCTTCCGAATCCTATCTGACGGTTCATAAGATATTTGCTTAGGTAGACACAACAGACATTACTCATAGCAGCAATACCGACAACAGGTGTTTCCCTCGTGTTGCATTCAGGAACAATCAATGTACCCGCAGACTTGGGGTTATTAGTATTTCGGATGTGGACAGGTACCATTGCACGATACACAGGTTCAAGTGCCTCATCGTGAAACACTGAAAAACCTGCGTAGGATAACTCTCGCATCTCACGGTAGGTTAGTTCGGAGATTGGGGCAGGATTCTCTACGAGAAACGGGTTTGCTGCGAATACGGAGTCAACATCAGTGAAGTTTTCATACACTTCTGCACGAACAGCACTTGCAAGAATCGCACCTGTAATATCCGAACCACCACGAGAGAATGTTACGATATGTCCTTCATTTGAATAACCGAAAAATCCTGGAAAGATTGTTATTCCAGGTCGTTCTTTTAGGTTTCTCAGACGGTTATATGCTTCAGGCAGAGCGTGTGCGTTCCCCGGTTCATCTGAGAGGAGTAATCCTGCGTCTTTTGGATTTACATAGTGTGCTTCTACACCGCGTGTCTGTAGCACTTGTGCAATCAAACGGGCACAATTATCTTCTCCTCCTGCTTTCATCGTGTCCATATAGAGATCGGCATTTTCAGTGCTGTCTTCAAGACGTTCTGTGAAATCGTGTGCGATAGATTCAACTATCCCTGTTGGAAGTTCCAATTCAGTAGCAATATTCCGATAACGTTCGATCGCCTCAGCACATTCGGATGCACCAATTTTTCCCATCAACCGCTGTGATGCTGCTGCAATCAGTAGATCAGTTACTTTGATGTCATCGCTATGGCGTTTCCCAGGTGCTGATACAACAATTATCCGACGTGTTGGATCAGCGGTGATGATGTCACACACTTGACGAACTTGATCACCTGTCGCAAGGGAACTCCCACCAAATTTCGATATTTTTAACAATCCTAATCCTCCAGTAACAATAAAATTTGTTGGTGACAATTATAACACATTTCTGATAAATAGTGAAGGTATTCATCGGTCAAAAGTTTGAAGATATTGATTTATGTCAGGCAGTATAGGGTTATGATAAAAAGAAGCAGGCACCATTATTATGGCACCCGCGTGTGTTAATCGATTGATGAATTGTCTTTATGATAGGCATCCAGGCACGACTATCTCTTTCGAGTTTGCCCTTCAAACGGAGTACGTAGGTCGTATTTTCCTTCTTCAAGGACAGGGAGGGTTCCATCATTTACCATCAATTCCAAAGGCAATTCCTTAGTTTCAAGCGGCATGTTGACGACATTTTTAATGCGCAAAGATTCATAAATTGCCATCATAATCTCAATAGTGTATCGAGCTTGTTCGCCTCTGCCTCTGTGAGTTGGGATTTTCCCTTCTATCCACTCAATGAGTTCTTGAAACTGGTTTTTGGGTTCCGGAGGTGGCGTAATTGTCTGCCATCCTTTTGCATCTCCGTTTTGGAGCAGTACCGTTCCGTTATCACCGTTGCGAATTTGTCCTTCTGTACCTGCTATTACAGGCATAGATACTGGCGGATCTGGTAGATCGCCTTCATAGATAGCCCGTGCGCCACCTTCAAAGCAGACTAATCCCATACAGAGGTCTTCACAAATCGTGCGGCGTTCCCAACGATCTGTTGTGCGAGATGTCGTCCCGACAACCCAGAGTGTTTCGGGATCCGATAATTGAAAACGCCAGCTATCAATAGCGTGAGTTCCCGTATTTAGTAGACCAGCGTGCGCTTTCCCACGATGATGAAGTGTTGTTGGTGCGCCGATTGCTCCTGCTGCGACAAGCCTACGAATCTCGAGGTTTGCGGGACTGTATCTGCGCTGATGTCCGATGACAAGTTTGACATCATTCTCTTCACATGCTGCGAGCATATTATCTGCTTGACCGAGTGAAGCGGACATCGGTTTTTCCCCCATGATTCCCTTCACACCAGCCTTCGCTGCAGCAACCGTGGCTTCAGAACGTGGTCCCTGCCAAGTCGTAATGCTAACAATGTCCAGATCCTCTTTTGCCAACATTTCATCAACATCAGTATAGGTAGCAGGTACATCGAATTCGTCCGCAACCCGTTTTGCGGATTCTTCATATATATCCATTGCTGCTACGATTTTAGTATTCGGTTGTTTTTGCCATGATCTGGAATGAGACCGACCCATTCCACCACAACCGATGATTCCAATACGATATGTCTGATTCGTCGCCATATTTTGTCTCCTTAGATTCTGTTGAACGTACGGTCAAATAAGTTTAGCATAATGTATCAATTTCTCCTGTTTGCGTCAACATGTTTTCACCGTACAATCAGAAACATTCAGTTGTCGCATTTTGAAGGGTGAACAGATATTATGTAGGAGTTATACGACCGTTGGACAATCAAGATTACCTCTGCACACATAAGTACGTATAAGCAACCATTTTTTCAATATATTCACGACAATTGACTGACTTTAAATGTCAAACTTTAGAGTTTTTAGAGTCAATCGCAATTTTTTCAATTATTGTGTTAGGCTACAAACCCTTATCATAACTGGATTTATAGCTTATTTATGATATAATTAGTCAGAAATGACTCTAAAACTTTTAGAGTTGTGCTATAGGTTGGATAGATAGGTTTGAAAGTGCCTATTACAACAATTTGTGTGGGTGAATTGAGTTTGGAAGTCCTTTTAGTGAGTGCGATTCGAGACAATTGAATACCTCGGATCACACAATTCTGTATTGACGGTATCACTGTTATCTGATAAAGTGAAGCCAATGAGCATATATAAAGTTATCAGAAATTAATTTACAAAGCAGCGAGTGATTCTGTAGTGAGTACGTGTTTGATAGTTTTTGCTAAAAATCCGATCCCGAACCAAGTGAAAACACGGCTGCTTCCACGCATATCCCCTGAACAGGCAGCATCGTTGTACTGTGCGTTCCTGATGGATTGGTGTGAAGCACTTGCAGAACTTCGAAATATAGACGTGGTTGTTGCATATACACCACCAGAGAGTTTGTCCGATATGCAGGCGTTGATAGGAAGCGATGTTACTTATATTCCACAAACGGGTAATGATCTTGGTGAACGTCTCACATCGGCAACGCAGTGGGCAGCAGACATTGGATATGACAAGATATTGTTCGTTGGTTCCGATAGTCCCACATTGCCTTTATCGTATATTTCTCAAGCAATAGATGGACTTGTGTCAAGCAAAATTGTTATCGGTCCAAGTATGGATGGAGGTTATTACCTTATCGGTTTTTCAACGCAAAACCTTACAATGATAGTTCCGCACATCTTTGAAGAAATAGCATGGAGTACTGCACACGTATTTCAACAGACATTAGAACGTATTCGAATTACAGATTCTTCACTCAAGCTGCTACCCCCTTGGTACGATGTAGATACACCTGAAGATTTATCATTTTTACACACGCACCTTTCTGCGATGCGGTTTGCAGAAGGAACCGTACAAGCAGTTAGAACGGAAAAGTTGTTAACAGAAATGTTAAAGGAGGATTAGTTATGGGACAATTAGATGGGAAAGTTGCAATTGTAACAGGAGGCAATAGGGGAATAGGAAAAGGAATTGCGAAAGGACTTGCTGCTGAAGGAGCAAGTTTGACAATCGCTGCAAGGGATGCAGAACTACTAACGCAAACTGCTGATGAACTTCGCGATAAGGGAACAAAAGTCGTTGCTGTGCCAACCGATGTCACCGATGAGGATCAGATTAAGGCTCTCTTTGAAAAAGCGATGGCAGAATATGGTCGCTTGGACATCCTTGTGAACAATGCGGGTGCGTTTGATGGTGGACCGATAGACGAACTCTCCACTGAAGCATGGGACAAGGTGATTAGTGTGAACTTACGCGCGCCGTTTCTATGTTCCCGTGAAGCGATGCGGATTATGAAAGCACAAGGTGATGGTGGACGTATCATCAATGTTGGTAGTATCTCTGCACACAGGGTTCGTCCTAATAGCGCACCTTACAGTTCAAGCAAATTTGGAATATGGGGATTAACGCAAGTTACTGCGTTGGAGGGTAGACCGCATGGAATTACTGCAAGCTGCTTACAACCCGGCAACACTTATGTTGAACGGGTTCAGAACCGTCCACAACCCCCATCTGAGCCGATGATGGATGTTGACGCGCTTGCCCAAGCTGCTGTGCTTATGGCAACACTGCCACCTAATGTCAATATGTTGGAGGCAACGGTGCTACCCGTTGAACAACTCTATGTTGGACGCGGGTAATATTTATGGTGAATTTTGAAAATAATTAGACATTAATCCTGTAATGGGATAATAATTATTAGAATTGGTATAATAACGTGAGTCTGAAAATAGAAACATTTACCTCATTTTGCAAGTAATCTTACTGCATCAATATGGATGGCGGGGCACAGAGACCCTGCCCTACAATGTGTGAGGGTTTTGTGCCCTAAATTGACGCGTATAGTGTGGTTTCCTAACCGCACCAAATACATAATTATATTTATCAAACTCAGGTTATAATACTAAACTTTTCCATAGTAACCGCTATGTATAAGTTTCACGTTGGCATACGGACATTAGGAGTAATTCTATGCATGTAAATCGAAGTCAATTCATGGAAGAAGGTTTTCTTGTTCTACGAGAAGTAATTCCGCTTGCCGAACTGAATTCGCTTCGTGAAAGTTACGAATTGATGGTGACACGTCAAAGCGAAATATGGGTGAAAGAACGGCAGCCTCACGATCCACCGGGAGGCGCGTGGGAGACTTCAGCACAACCACGATTACACCTCAGTCGTGAACCGCTTTCTGGACTTGTTGACGATAAAACTGCGAGTACAGTAGAAATTTGGACGCATGAAAATATGCAAAATGTCAGTAGTGAACTACTCGGTGAGGATGATGCGGGTGTTACCGAAATGATGCTAATGTGTAATCCTGTGAAAGAACACGGACCTGCTGCTTGGCACCGTGATCACCACCCGATTGATACTGCACCGCTACAAGGTTATATTGACGATATACTAGAAACGGGTCCGCGGTATGTACAATGGAATCTTTCGCTTTATGACGACAATGTTTTATGGGTTTTACCGGGTAGCCACCTGAGAGTGAATACAGAACAGGAAAACGAACAATTGTTAACAGATCCGAGAACACCTTTGCAAGAGGGTATTCAAACACATCTTAATGCGGGTGACGGTGTAGTTTATATTTTACCTATCTTACATTGGGGCAGTAATTACAGTCCAAAGATGCGCCGCACAATACATGGTGGATTTTCTAACTTTACGCACTATCCAACCCTTGACTACGTAGAATATCTGTCACCGAAAGCACAAGAGATGTTTGACCGGTGGAATGCGCGCAACCATCAGATGCAGAAGTGGACAGAGAATGCCCTCCGAGCTGTGATTGAAAAAGATGCGTCTGCATATCATGGTGCTCTTGAAAACATACATCCGAGTAGGGGTGAGAAAGGGAAATTATTATCTACAGTCTTTTTATGTAAAGCTGCTTGTTTTGTAGCACTGACACATGGGTGCGAACTTGAAGACATTCCAGATGATTTGCGAAATCGTGGAAGAGGGTTTCATTCTATCACACTGAATTGGGGACCTCCCTTTGCCGAGGAACGTTTTACACAGGAGGAAGCAGGTATCCTCTGGGAACGTTTTACACCACTTGACACACTTCTTAAGACGGATGAAGAGCATTTTTTGCCGGGTTTTCAATCAGGACCGATGCGATACTATTTCAATGAGATGCCGTCGAATTATGGTGTTGCAGATTTCATCGCAAGTTGGCAAGAGTAAATCCATTCTATTTATTGGTATAACCGCAAGCCTAACATACCGCTTAGATAAAAATAGGCTTCCTCGGTGTATCGGGGTAGGTTCTTAGGGTCTTCTACCTCTAATTCCAATGTGAGATCGCCTTGATAATCTACCTCCTGTAGTGTTGTAATTATTTGCTGGAGATTGAGTTCACCACGTCCAATACCGACAGATACGCTGCCGATGTGGTCTTTGAGATGCACTGCATAGATGCGAGATCCGAACTGCCGAATTGCTGCAAGCGTATCTACACCAGATGTATGGAAGTGTCCTGTATCTATGCATACACCTACACGTTCATCTGGAATAGCGTCTAACACCTGTTGAAAATCTATCGGTTGCTCAAGAACATTGCCGTGATGCGGTTCAAGAGTCAATTTGATTTCGCTATCTGTAGGTATTCGCGCCAATACCTCCCGCACACAAGCGATCACCCTGTCCAATGCACCGGATTCCGTTCTTCGTTGTGCACCACTGGTTGTCAGATGTGTTGCGTTCAGTTTCTCGGCAATATCCACACATTTTGCAATTGCTGCCGCGCGTGCTTCTACATCTGTATTGTTGTTCCCTCCCCAACCGGGAGGATAGAGTCCCGCGCATCTCATACCTGACTTTTCAATGCTCTTTTTCATGGCTTCTACGTCAAAAGCGTGAACAGCATCCACGCTCCAAATAAGAGGTCCGTGAATTTCCATTGCGCGATAACCGATTTTTGGTGCATATTGTAAAGTTGCTGCTACCTCGTCATCGGCATAACCTCGGTAGCAGATAGAAGCACAAATAATGTCCATATAAACTCCTTACTTTATAGTGAATTATCAAAATAAGTTGACACATCATCTGTAGGAGGGAACTCCGATTCCCAATAAATAGACAGGTAGTCGGGAATCGGAGTTCCCTCCTACAATTCGTAATGTCAAGTTAATTGTATAATCCACTATAGTTCATTCTACGGGTTTTAACGCTGCAGGGGTTTGAATCATCAGATTTTCGATGGAGCGGGTAAATTCATCATCGGATATACTTACATCCAAATAAGTTCGAAAACCTGGTTTCATCTGCCATTCATATCCATTCAACAACCTTCCTTTACCCTCCGTAATTTCAATAAACATATCGCTAAGACCGCGCACTCCATATAATACAGCAACCTGATCCCAACTCGCACGTCCTTTGTATGCCCCGTTAAACCATTGATAATATGCCTCGCGAACAGGATTTTCTTTAGATGTCTCAGCCAATTTCGTTCCAGTTCTGACACTACTCCCATGCTGACTGATAGTAAGGGGTGTGTTCCAATTTCGGATGACATATTCTGTCTTCTCAACCAAATTATGGCGCACTGTATTAAAATTGTCGTTGATAAGTCCTGCCATTACTACTAATTCAACGACTTTTTGCTTTATGAGATCAGGATGTGCTTTCAATAGATCGTAGAGATTATTGAGGAAACCGACACTGATAATCGTCACTGAGTTATCCGGTTGCTTACTTAGCACTTGCTGATAGATTTCAAGCGAACTCGGTACATTATTATCGGTAAGGTTTTGCTGGACATCTCGAAAATTGGCAACTGCATCAAGGTATTTTGATTTATCAGGATTGTCCAGTACGCCTTTGTAGACACCGATTGGGATGTCGCTACGATTATACCAACTATTTATGGTGTCAATAGCAGCAGTACCGTTTGGGTGTATTTCATTGTAGGAAATCGCAAGAATTTCTACCTCTCCATTATCTGCCAAGGCATGTAGTACAGCTAATGCACCGACATCATCTACGTCAAAGCACATGTCGGTTTCAAATATCACCTTTTTGGGTGGAGTTTTTGCGGTATCTTGTGCTATTGCGGTTAAAGGTGGAGTCATCATAAGGATAATTGTTAGTATTGTCACAATATGTGAAACTTGCAAGTTTTGCTCCATTTATAACGGATTTTAGAATTACTTTGACAGTATTAGTCCGACACGTATCATTTCAGTTGGTTTCAATGTCGGAGTTCGTCTCGCTCACTCCGACCTACATGTGGAATGTCTATTTCTTTTCATCGTTCACTGTAGAGACACTGAAAAACTTGTTCCTCCATATATTTGATCTATTTTTCTATGTTTACGATAGATGTTAGGTCCCATAGGAGAATCGTCCCGTCCCAACCTTTACTTGCGAGTATTTTTCCATCTGGACTGAATGATACATTCTTTACTCCATGTGTATGCCCCTTAAGGATTTTCATTTGCTTTCCTGTTGCGACATCCCATAGGTGAATGTTATTACCTAAATCACCACAAGCAAGTATCTGACCATCAGGACTAAACGATACACATAAGACTTTATGTTGAAGTCTGAGAGTTTTCTTATATCCGTCAGATTCGACATTCCACAGTCGTATCATACCGGCACCAGAGACATGATCTTTCCACAATGCCTCTGCACTTGCGAGCGTTTTTCCATCTGGACTGAACGCCACGTTATAGAAAGTCCCCTTAGCCTGTTGGTATGTTGGTTTCTGCCTGTATGTGCCAGTGGCAATATTCCATATATAGATCTTACCATCCTGACTATGACTCACACTTGCGAGGAAACGTCCATCTGGACTGAACACAACACTCTTCACAGGATTCTTATGCCCAATTAGAGTTTGCTTGAGTTTTCCCGTAGCAGTGTCAAATAAGTTGACTTTCCCGTTGTGTCCCACGTCTGCAATCGTATCACCATCTGGACTGAAAGAAATAGTACCTGCAATAGACCCACTACCACGGTACTTTTTTAGGCGTTTACCAGTCCCTGTATCCCATAGGCAAACGGTCTTGTCCCAACCTTTGCTTGCGAGTGTTTTTCCATCTGGACTGAATGTAACACTGGAAACATCTCGCTTGTGTCCCTTAAGTGTATTCTTATGTTTACCTGTAGTCGGATCCCACATGAGTACAGTCCCGTTTGCTCCTCCACCGGCAAGTGTCGTTCCATCAGGACTAAATGACATACTATACTGATTGACGGTATGATGTATGATTGTTTTTTGTTTTCCTGTCATTACATCCCAAAAGATGATAGCATTACCTACAGAGTCGTTCGAACCCACACTTGCGAGTGTTTTTCCATCCGGACTGAACGTAACTCCTGAGATATATAAGTTATGTCCTTTGATAGTTTTCCTCCGTTTGCCAGTATCTGTATCCCATAGCGATATGGTTTTGTACCTGCTACCACTTGCGAGTATTGTTCCATCTGGACTGAATGCGAGGGTTGAGATAGTCTTTTCATGTCCTTTGAGAATCTGTTCTTGTTTGCCAGATTTTACATCCCATAAGAAAATAATATCTCCCAATCCACCACTTGCGAGTGTTTTTCCATCCGAACTAAATGATAAACACCTTACAGCCTGTTCGTGTCCTGTAAGTATATGCTTATTCTCACCTGTTGCAACATCCCATAAGATGATAGGTTCACCACCACGCGGACAAGCGAATATTTGTCCATCTGGACTAAATGTACTGTATCCGTTGGAGGCATAATACTGTCCTTGGAATGTTTTCTTATGTATATTTGTTTCAACATCCCATAGGTTAATCTCATGGAATGCCACACCTGTGAGTGTTTTCCCATCCGAACTAAACGACACACTGTCGAATCCAAATCTACTTCCTATGAATGTCTTCTCATGTTCTCCAGTGGCAACTTTCCACACACGGATACTCCCATCTTCACTTGCACTTGCAAGTAGTTTACCGTCCGCGTTGAAGGCGATGTTATTAATAGTGTCTGTATGTCCAGCAAGCAGGGAACTCGGTTCACCTGTTTGCACATCATAAACCCATACACCTATAGAACTAATGCATGCCAATAACGTGCCGTCTGGAGAATACTTAATCTTAGAGATGCTACCTTTTCCAATCCGTGCTATTGCTCCTTCAGGTAATTGCCACTGCGGAGAGTCGTAGGAGATGGTCTCCAGTTGGTTTTGCATTGATACGAAACTATAAATCAATATGACTGAAACAATGCTTAGAGTTAGAATAATGAAAATTAGTCTGAATTTCATAAAATGATACTCCATCTGAAAACTGAATGGAAGTGTTTATGCCAGTTCTATTAATATTTGTCTCATTTTCGGTTGTTAGGATAGTAATACCATTTCTAATAAATAAAGTTCCATTTGCTGAGGATTACTTGTAGGAGCGACCCGGTGAATGCCTAAATGGCATTCATACCGTTGATTTCCTAGTCGCGAACGGGAGGTCGCTCCTACAGAAGAAAGATTTCCAATCAATAACAATGGTTGAATCCAGTAATGGGACAATAAATATTAGAATTGGTATAATATTGTAGGGCACAAACTAACAGTTTGTGCTACAAAAAGAGACATTATATGTTAGAAACGGTATTACATAGCTTACATACACGTAATTGATCTATTTATTTTGTATCCGTCCGTTTAATATAGGTGTTAGGTCCCAGAGAACTACTTCACGACTGCTGTTCCCAGATGCGAGTGTTAGTCCATCCGGACTAAATGCCAAACTATAGATACCGGATCCTTCTTTCCAGAAGGTTTGCACTTGTTTTCCCGTAACGACATCCCAGACTCGGATCGTAAAATGATCACTATCACAAGCGAAAATTCTTCCTGCTGTGTTGAACGACACGTCCCATGTTGTTCCTATTCGTCCAGCAAGTATGTGCCTTTGTTCACCCGTGGAAATATCCCATATACGAACTGTGCTATCAATACCGACACTCGCAAGCATCGTTCCATCCGAATTGAATAATAGATAATAGATTCCGCCAGTATGACCTATGAGTGTGCCTATGTGTTTGTCTGTTGCCATTTCCCACAAACGGATAGTGCCATCTCCACTCCCACTTGCAAGGATATTTGCATCAGAAGTAAAGGCAACACCAGAGATATAATCTGTATGTCCGGTTATTGTTTTCGTCTGTTTTCCAGTGGCAATATCCCATAGACGAATAGTATTGTCAACACTTCCACTTGCGAGTGTTTTTCCATCTGGACTAAAGGCTACGGTTGAAACTAATTTTGTATGCCCCTTAAATTGTATTGGAAGTCCTGATCTGGTATCCCACACATGGACAGTATTATCCTTAGACCCATTAGCATATTTATCTCCATCCGGACTGAATGCTACATTCGATCCGTAAGGTTTTTTACTCAGGGGTATTCGATATAGATTCGCATGCCTATTTTCTATATATAAGTTCGTAATCTCAGCTGTATGCTTTTTGAGGGTCTGCATGTACTCACCTGTGGTTGCATTCCACAGATGGATAGGTGAACGGTCACTCGTAATAGCAAGCGTTTTTCCATCTGGACTAAATATCACACTTTCAACAGTATTAATATATAGATCAGACCTTCTCTCGACCCCAAGTTTGATCAAAGTCTGCCTAATTTTAATGCGTATTTTTGCTCCTTCAGGTAGTTCTTCATCCTGACCTACGGTATCTTGGGCATGGTTTGTCGAAAGATGTAGTGTTGAAATAACAATCATTGATATAAGAATGAAAACCGATGTTTTATTCATATTTGTTCTCGCTTTTGAAATTACCATCTCAATCTAAGTGGTTTATTCGGTTTATTGTGTTGCATTGGTTGTGGATGTGATGTTCCATAATAGCACTGTGCCATCTGCACTTGTACTTGCAAGAGTGCGTCCATCAGGACTGAATGATACATGCGAAACTGAAGCACCCTGTCCTATAAGAATTTTTTTACGAGTACCCTTTTCTACCTGCCACAAAAAGATGACATTGTCATTGATTTCACCAGCAAAGGGAACTCCATCAGGTGTGAACGATACACTCCAAATAGTTCCTTTACGCGCGCCAAGTGTCCGCATGTGTGCACCAGTGGTAACATCCCATAGACTAAGGGTGCCATCAGTACTGACGCTTGCGAGCACACTTCCATCTGGACTAAAGGTCAAGTCAATTATTTTCTGTGTATGTCCCGTTAGGATTTGCTTGGTGTTTCCTGTTTCAAGGTCCCATATTTTGATGCTCCCGTCCATACTTCCACTTGCAAGTAGACGAGAATCTGGGTTGAAAGAGACACTACAGACAGCAACCGTATTCCCAGTTTGTTCACTATTCAATCCTTGATTCGTGTATGTATGCTTGTTTTTACCAGTTGCAGCATCCCATAGACGGATGGTTTTGTCTTTACTTCCACTTGCAAGTGTTCTACCATCCGGACTGAATGCCACACTATACACTGAATCATTATGTCCAATGAGAAACTTATGCTTTGCTGAGTTAACATTCCACACACTGATGCTACCGTCCTGATTTCCACCTACAAACATAGATCCATCTGGACTGAATGAATAGTTCCTGTAAGGGTTGATATTTCCTGTTTGTTCGTTAGGAAAATGTTGACTTGTAAGGGTTTGTATGTAGATACCGGTTGCAGTATCCCATAGATGGATGGAATTGTCACGACATACAATTGCAAATGTTTGTCCATCTGGAGTAAATACAACGTTGTTTGCTAAAAGTGCATGTTCTATGTTGATATGCTTGTTAACACCTGTTGCAGTATCATATAAATAGATGGAATGATCGTGACCGACAACAGCAAGCGACTGTCCATCTGGACTAAACAGCACTTTATTTGTCCAGAGTTCATTTCCCATAAGTATTTGCTTATGCTGACCTTTCTCGGCATCCCATAAGTAGACAATTTTGTCGTCACCCCCACTTGCGAGCGTTTTTCCGTCCGGACTGAATGAAACACTATAGATAGGTTTTTTGTGTTCTCTTAGTGTTTTCCTGTGTGTGCCTGTGGCAGCATTCCACAAACGGATTGTTTTGTCAACACTTCCACTTGCGAGCGTTTTTCCATCCGGACTAAACGAGATGCTTGTGACAACAGCCGTATGTCCAGTTAAGGTTTTTAGGTGTTTTCTCTTAACCTTATCCCACAGGTGGATGGTGCCATCTTGATTGCCAGTGGCGAGTATATTTCCATCAGGACTAAATGATATGCTGTTGATGTCAATCGAATGTTCGGCATCTCTATAAAACATACGTTCACTTGTGAGACCTCCATCTATAGCCTCATTCCACAATTTAATACCTTCCAGATCCGCGTAGACGAGAGTTTTCCCATTCATACTGAATGCAATCTTGCTGGAACCAGAACTAATTTTTCCTCTGCCCATCCTTAGTTTCCACCGTTTATTTGGAATATCCCATAGATAAATATCTCCAGAAGTAGCACTTGCGAGTGTCTGTCCATCCGGACTAAACGAGATGCTATCCGCACCGAATACGTTATCCGGACCAGACGAATAATCTGTCAACAACGTAAGTTCTTGAAAGGTGTTTGCATCATAGATCCAAATACCGATGGATGTAGCAACAGCAAATAAAGAACTATCCTGTGAATATTGTATATCATTGACATAGCCTTTACCGAATCGTGCTTTAACACCTCTTGGGAGAACCCATCGGGTGTAATCTTGCGCGAAGCTAATCGGTAGATAATGTGTTGATATGATCAACATTAGCAAAAGAATATAAGATGGCACTTTTTTCATTTATTGACTCTCTATGTGTGGAATTGAATAACCATGCAAGTTGCCACCATGTATCTATCATATTGGAAAGCATTGTTTGATTATATTTATAACGTCAGATTGGTCTAATAAATAAAGTGCCATTTGCTGAGGACTACTTGTAGGAGCGACCTCCTGGTCGCGACCGGTAAATCAAGAAATCAACGGTATGAATGCTATATAGCATTCCCCGGGTAGGAATGCCATTTGGGCATTCACCGGGTCGATCCTACAGAAGAAAGATTTCCAATCAATAACAATGGTTGAATCCAGTAATCGGTTTTTTTGGATATATTTTTCACAATTCAATATAATCTCTTGTCGGTCGGGTAGAGAGAAGCGAAATCTATATCTGTTATTTTACCCTTACATTGTTTATCCGTATGTGCTATAAATTGTGACCTTTTGCACGTCACTGTGACGTTAAGAATCCAGTCAGGATAAGGAATGTGACGCGAATTTCGCTTTTTTTTTTGGAGCTCCTTTTTGTTCTTTTTCTTATCTTGACCTACCTTCATAATTCGTAAGATATGAAACTTAAAAAACCCATATACAGTCCCTTAGGTACAGAAATCATTCACTACAAAATAGGTGAATTTGTGTTTATACCTTCTTCTAACCTAATCTTAACTCGTGTCACAGATATAATCCTTTATTCTAACATACGTTAATTATATAGTATCTTTTTGTGGATGTCAAATTAAAAAATGAAATGTTTTATTGGATATATATTGGTATATTATGTGTATATTAAATTGTGTTTGTCTGAATCAGGATTACAAGATTTTCAGGATAAGAAATCGCGACCGGTAAATCAAGAAATCAACGGTATGAACGCCTGTAGGCGTTCCCCCAAATCAACGGTATGAATGCCATTGGCAGAATGCGCGTTTGGCATTCTGCATGATTCCCCGGGTGCTCCTACAGAATATAAGATGTCGTAGGTCGCTTTGCTCGCTCCGACCTACGAAGACTGATTCAGACAATAAACGGTGAATCCATTAAACATCTATCCATTCCAATTCGAAGTCCTAACATTAAGTAAACTTCAATAACAAAGAATTCTTAAAACTAAATAATCCTGTAAAACTACTGATTTAATTCACTCATACTGTCAACAATAGACGCGAAATCCCATAATAAAACCGTGCCACCATCACTTACGCTTGCGAGTGTTTTTCCATCTGGACTGAATGCAACGTTATTTACAGTATGCGAATGTCCAACTAACATTTTAATTTGATCTCCGGTTGCTGCATTCCACAAGGTAATTGAAGCGTCCCGACTTGCACTTGCGAGTATTTTCCCATCTGGACTGAATACTACAGAGGTGACATTATCATAATCACGCGATCTGAGCGTTTTTATTTGAGCTCCTGTAGCAGCATCCCATAAACGTATTTTACCGTTCCAACTCCCACTCACAAGTGTTTTACCATCCGGACTGAATACTAAGCCTTGAGTTCTGCTATCCGCCTGAAGTACTTGCTTTTGTGTGCCAGAGTCCACATCCCATAGATGAATGGTTCTCTTCTCTTTATTCACCGATTCGCTTCCACTTGCGAGGGTTTTTCCATCCGGACTAAATGTAACAATATATATATGGTATGTATTTCCTTTGAGAATATGCTTATGTAGACCCGACTCCACATCCCATAAACGTACAGTATTGTCTTTACTTCCACTTGCGATTGTTTTTCCATCCGGACTAAACGACACGGTAGCGACCTCCTTCGTATGTCCTTTGAGAAATTTCTTTTGTTTACCTGTCTCAATATCCCATAAGCGGATATTATTGTCTGTAGCACCACTTGCGAGTGTTTTTCCATCTGGACTGAACGAGACAGTGGTGACTTTCCATGTATGCTTTTTCAGAAAACTGTACCTTTTTAGGGTTTGCTTGTGTTTACCTGTATTTGCATCCCACAGGAGGATTGAAGCGTCCTGATTCCCGATTGCTAACGTCTGTCCATCCGGACTGAATGCAACGTTTGAAGGATCTAAGTCATGTCCTGCTTGTTTACGATTCAACTCTTGATTCGTAAATGTCTGTTTTTGTTTTCTTGTTGCAACATCCCATACGCGGATGGGACCGTGCGAATACGTACTTGCGAGTGATTTTCCGTCCGGACTGAAAGTAATACTGTTTATCTTATTCCTATGTCCCTTGAGGATTTTCTTTTGCTTTCTTGTTGCTATATCCCACAAGCGTATAGTTTTGTCATCACTACCGCTTGCAAGCGTTTTACCATCTGGACTAAAAGACAAACTATTTACATACGACATATCCTCTTTGAATTTCCACTTTGCGTAACTATATGGGACAGACTTATTGGGTTTGTCTATAGCAATATCCCATACATGGATTTCTAACCAACCACCACTTGCAATTGCGTGACCGTCTGGACTAAAAGATATACTTCTAATCTTTGACTTGGAACCCAATAGATACCTTTTATGTTCTCCTGTTGCAGTATCCCATAGACTGATGTCTTTATCATTCACACTTGCAAGCGTTTTACCATCTGGACTGAATAAAATGTTGTGTCCCATGTCTGCTGTCTTAATAGTTTCCTTGTGCGAACCTGTTGCAACATCCCATAGTTCAATATCAGAACTTGTCCCTGCTATTCCACGTGACTGGATATATGGATCTGCTTGACCGATTAAAAAACGTGTTGACATAGCAGTAATACTCACACTTGCCAAGGTTTTACCATCTTCACTGAACGATACATCCCTAATCCTGAATCTTGGGACTGTGAGTGTGTGCTTTTGTTTGCCTGTTGCAACATCCCATATACGAGCGGTTCCATCCATGCCACTACTTGCTATGAGGTTGCTATCCGGACTGAATGACATGTTTGTAATTAATCCGGTGTGACCTGCGAGTAGTGTGCGTTCTTCACCACTGTGTGCATCATAGATCCAAATTCCCACAGAACTCAATACCGCTAATACATTTCCATTCGGGGAATATTGCATGCTGCTGATGGTTCCTTTACCGATACGTGCTCTTACACCTTCAGGCAGGTGCAACTGTGACGAATCGTAACAACGAGTCGTATCAGGTACACCTTTGCTTGAAATAGTAGACGGATATAAGAAAATAGAGACAAAACCGAGAATAAAAACTGTAAGAAACAGTATCTTTTTCATGTAAAATATCCTCTTGATAATATCATCTCAGTATGTAGGTTTATTCTGTTTTATGTGTTGCACTGGTTATGGATGTGATGTTCCATAATAGCACTGTGTCATCTGCACTTGTACTTGCGAGCGTGTGTCCATCAGGACTGAATGATAATCAACCGATAGGGGTAATATTTACTGTGATAGATTTGTTAATTTTGCCAGTCTCAACATCCCAAATGACAAGAATTTGATCTAAACCCCAACTCGCAAGCTTTTTACCGTCAGGACTGAGTGCTATGTAACTAACATCTGCGACATGCCCCTTAAAGGTACGCATGCGTTTTCCTGTAGTTACATCCCATACGCGAGCAGTATTATCACGACTGGCACTTGCAAGCAATTTTCCATCTGCACTAAACATCATACTATTGATACTTTTCTTATGCCCTTTAAGCGTTTTATTATATCTCCCTTCGGGAAGATCCCACAAACGTATAGTGTTGTCCCAACTTCCACTTGCCATGGTTTTTCCATCTGGACTGAATGATATACTTTTTACACTTTTCTTATGCCCACCAAGTCCCATCTTTTGCTTTCTTGTCATAAGATCTGACAAGAGTGTCATTGTTCCCTCTGCAGATGCATGGATCATTTCATCGTTATTGAGCCATAATGTAGATCTCATACGAGTATATCCATTATAATTTTTCTTGTGGATACCAGCATTGATATCCCATAGGTTGGTATCATGTATACTTGCACTTGCGAGTGCTTTTCCATCATGGCTAAATACCACATTAATGATGTTTCCCCTATGTCCTATAAAGGACTGCTTGCGCTTACCTGTATGAAAATCCCATAAGTAGACAATTTTATCTGCACCACCACCCGCAATCGTTTTACCGTCAGGACTGAACGAAATGCTTGAGATTCCATAGTTATCTGCAGTTAACAACTTTATAGTTTCATACGTAGATGTATCATAGAGCAAAATCCCGTCAGAAGTTGCAACTGCTAACACAGTACCATCTGGGGAGAATTCTAAATCTCTGACACTATCCCTACCGGACCGTGTTTTCATATTATCCGAGAGATTATGCTGCCGAGATTGGCGATGGATACTCTCTCGCTGATAAATTTTTCTAACAACGGTAAAAAAAATAAATATGCAGAGAATACCAAATATTGCTCCAAGAATAATGAATAATGTACGTTTCTTTCTTCTCACCTAACTATTCTCCCTTGATGGCAACATAACAGACCAGAGGAGTTGTGTCCATTGCCAGTTTATTCTACGATATCAAACGTATTAATCGTTGGTGTTAGATCCCATAGAAGTGCCGTGTCATCATTACTTAGACTTGTAAGTGTATTTCCATTCCCACTAAACCCACTATATTGTATCAGCGATGTGTGTCCGGTAAGTGTTTTTATAAGATGTCCTGTACGCAAATCCCATAGATGTATGTTCTTGTCATAATTATGGCTGTTTATATGTTCAAACCCAGTTGCTAAGGGTAAACCGTTAGGGTAAAAATATACACTCCACGTAGTCCTCTCATATCCAGTTAGTACATGTATTTGTTCACCTGTGCCAACATCCCACAATCGTGCGGTAGCATCTTTACTTGTGCTTGCTACGGTTTTCCCGTCAGGACTGAAAACTATAGATGACACAGCACTTGCATGTCTCCTGAGAGTCTGTATAGGTTTCCCGGTGTCTAAATCCCATAGTCGGATAGAACCGTTTTTATGACCACTTGCCAGTACAACCCCATCCGAGTAAAACGTTACAACAGTAACCGCTGCAGACTGTGCTGCAAGATTATTGGCAAAACTGTTCTCCATGAAAGTTTGTTTCTGTTCACCTGTCTCCGAATTCCATATACGGATTATCCCGTCTAATCCTCCACTTGCAAGTGTTTTCCCATCCGGACTGAAAGAAACGTCTTCAATCGGATTTATATGTCCTTTTAGAGTTCTTTTGTGCTTCCCAGTAGCAACATCCCATAACCGAATGGTTGTATCACCTTCCGAACTCCAACTTGCCATCATGTTACTATCTGGACTGAAAACAACGGTCTTGACACGTGTCTTATGTCCTCTAGGGGTTTGCTTGTGTTTCCCAGAGGTGGTATCCCATAGACGAATATTCCAATTTTCATGTGTTTGCCAACTTGCTAATGTTTGGCTATCAGGACTGATTAAAGCATGCGTATTATATGGCAATTTTTTAGCGTTATAGTTTATTCCTGAAAGTTGCTGTTCCTGTTTTGTGACTGCATCCCATAAGTAGAGGTTTCCAATAGCAGTTACAAAAACGAACTTTTTTCCATCAGGACTAAACGGTTTGAAATTATGTCCATACATTCCATAATAACTCATACTGTGATTAGTAATTGTCTTCTTGTGTTCACCGGTACTAACATCCCAAAAACGGATTATTCCACCGGAAATACCTGTCGCAAGTGTCCTCCCATCAGGAGAAAAGGATAATCTCCAGACATAACCGGGATATTCAGACAGACTTTTTCTTTTACCTGAAACAACATCCCAAATACGTATTTTCCCACCACCAGTTAAACCAACAACTGTCCGATTGTCAGGACTAAAAAGCACGTATTCTATGTTGTTTGAAAAGTCTTTCTCCTGTTTATCTGTAGCTTGGCTCGGAAAAGTCTGGATAAGAGTTCCGGTAGTTGTATCCCATAAGCGGATCGTATTGTTGAATCTTATAGTTGCAAGTATGGTGTTATCTTGACTAAAAGAGACTCTTTCTACCGTTTCTGGTTTCTCAAGTTGATCGGTAATCATACCTTTGTCTGCCAGTGTCTTTTTACGTTCTCCTGTAGATATATCCCAATAATAGATGGTCATATCTTTGCTAACACTTATGAGCGTGTTTCCATCTGAACTGAATGAAACTCTGGTGAAAGACTCTGGATGTCCTGTTAAAGTTTGCTTATGTGCTCCTGTGTCAACATCCCAAAGATAGATTGTCTGATCCTGACTACCACTTGCGAGGGTTTTACCATCTGGACTGAACGATATACTGGAGATAGAATTCTGATCCCCTTTGAGTATATGTTTGTCCTTTCCTGTAACTATATCATATAGATGTATCTCTTTATAATTCACATGGACATATATCTTTCCATCTGGACTGAACTGCGTGATGGTGTAAAGAGAAGAAGCATTTAAGCCTGTTTTTATTGGTTTTCGCGCATTATAATCCCATAATGTTATGCCATTAAGTCTTTCTTTACCGGAAAGGATAGTTCCTTCAAGACCGAATTCTATTTTTTCTACACCATTATTATTCCGTGCAAGTAATGCTATTTCCTGATAGGTTTCGGTATCATATAACCAAATACCGATTGATGTCGCTACTGCAAACACCGTACCATCCGGAGAATACTTCATAGCATAGATACGTCCTTTGCCGAGTCTGGCTATAACCCCCTCTGGTAACTCCCATTGGGTGTATTCTTGGGCAAAACTGTATGGAAGATTAAGTGTTAATAATATAAAAATCGGAAAAAAGAACGAAAACAAAACCTTTTTCATGTGAGGTCTCCTGTTGAAATATTCATAATGTATCTGTACGTTTTTGTGTCAGTAAGTCCATTAATGAATTGACCTTTCAACTAAATGAACGAGGTACCGTTTCTACAGTTTACCATAGACCAATTATGGTTAAATATCAGACACGACACTTGACCTACACAGTATATTCTTTCTATTTACAAAAGCAGAATATGATACCTCTCGTAAAATAAAGACATAAAACTGATAGGGAAGGGTTGCATAATATGAAAAAATATAGAAGGAGGATAAATACAGTCTGTAGGTTGGGTTATACCTGTAGTTCAACCCAACCTACGAACTGATGAAGGTTCATTATTCGCAACGATTCTTGTAGTGTAAACTTTAAGATTGCGCGATTGACACACGCAACTAACTGAGAGATACCTTTGTCTTCTCTTTTGCTGATTCATAGGTAGCTAAGACAACTGCAACAGCATCCTTTCCACCTCTACCATCAATCATCGGGGTTTTGTTGTCTCGGATACATTCGACAAAATGCGTGAGTTCCCCGACAACATGACTCGGTCCGGATCGATCAGGTTCTATTTCCTCCCAATCGCTATTTCCTCGCTTTTTAAGATATGCAAGGTCTGATGACATGTTAAGACGGAGTGATCCTTCAGTTCCATCAATGAAAGTATCGTTTGTGCCGCGTGCCCCCATGAAACCACCCCAACGTAGGATACCAACAGTACCTGTGTCGTAACGGATGAGGGAAACAGTATAGTCCTCCCAATCGTCATGTCCAGAGAAACTACCTACTTCCGCGGCGACGGTAAGTGGTTTGCCACCGAACCAGTTTATCAGGTCAGATTTATGGATACCGTTTTCTAACAAACCACCAACAGTACCATACCAACTCTCTGGACGACCGCGTGGGGCATTGTATGGACCTGTGTAATCGGTTTCGATATACACCACATCCCCAATATCTCCATCGTCCACCATCTTTCTACCGAGTTCGTGGACAGGATAAAAACGGAGCACTTGACCAACCATGATATGTGTACCAGCTTTGTCTGCTGCTTCAATCATCTCATCCGACTCTTCAAGTGTCAAAGAGAGCGGTTTTTCACAAAATGCGTGTATTCCTGCTTCTGCTGCGTCAACCATGACTTTTGTATGAGCAACAGGTGGCGTTGCGACTACAACACCATCAACGAGTGGAAAGAGTTCTTGGTAATCTTGGAAAGCGCGGATGTTATGCTTTTCTGCCACAGCCTTCGCCGCGTCAAGACGCAAATCCGCAACACCTACAAATTCACAATTTTCTACGTTGGGGAGGGAATTGCAATGTCCATTGCCCATGCCCCCTACGCCAATAACACCTATCCGTATCATAATTATATTCCTTTTATTCAGGTTAAGAGGTTGTTTGGTAAGACTTTACCTTAAAGTAGACTTGATGTCAATTGGTTTTGGATTTGATTGGCTATAACAGGGGAACGCAAAATATCAGTCTATTGTTCGTCTGAGGACTTCCGAGCCTTGACCAACCATATTACAATGGACACAGAAATCACAAATCCAAAACCCAATAGCATCAGATTTATGTGTGTAGATATTCTATTACCGAGGTAGGTATAAACTATGGTTGCAGGTAGTTGACCGATACCGGTGGCAATCCAGAAACCGATGAATCGTATCGGAGTCAATCCTGCGACATAACTTACAGCATCGAATGGGACATACGGAATAAGACGTGCAATCAGAATCGAGTAGTTTCCATAGTTCTGAATGAATTGGTCGGCTTTGTTAACAGCGGGTTCACCGACGATCCGAACAACATATTTAGCACCCAGAAAACGAGTAATATAGAAACAAAGCGCGGCACCAAGCATCGCACTACTCCACGATAGCAACATACCCCACCAGAAGCCAAAGAGTGCACCGTTCGCTATTGTAATCAAGAATGCTGGCAGCGGTGCGATAACACTCTGAAAGATCATGAGAACCGCAGATATAATCGGAGCGAAAAGACCGTAACCTGCGATATATTCACGAATCGTCTCAATACTCTGGAAAGCGGTAATAAGTTCAAGGAGAAATGCTTGAATTTGTCTAAAGAAAAGTATCAGACATAAGATTACGATGCCAACAAAGAGGAATGTTATTGTTCTACGGGGAAGTTTAATTGGCATTTGTAATCAATAAATCAGGTTTGCACAACTTTCTCACACAGTGTAAGCCATTAGTTTTGTAGATCTACGTTTATCTTTCCTGCTGCATAGCACGAATCAACGCTTGGCTCATCTTGTCTCGGAGTGCTTGTTGCCGTTCATCAGACCATTCATAAAATCCTTCTCCAGATTTCACACCGAGTTTGCCCGTATTAACCATTTCTCGGAGGAGCGGATTGATGTCGTGAGAACTGTTCAGGTCTCTATATAGTTCTTCAAAAGCAGCGACGACTAAATCCCATCCAGCGAGTTCAAATACTTCAAATGGTCCGGCAACGCTTAACCTTCTGCCGAAACTGTTGCGAACCACAAGGTCAACTGTCTCCGCACTCGCAATGCCTTGTTCTACTATAGCAAATGCTTCACGGATAAGTGCAGCTTGCAACCTCGGTCCAACGAAACCGAGTGCTTCCTTCTCAATAATCGCAGGTGTCTTGCCTATAGCAGTCAGAAGGTCGTAGGTTGCCGATACTGTTTCATCGGATGTATCGGGGCTGCATATCAGTTCAACAAGTGGAATCAGGTAGGGTGGATTAAAATAGTGTGTGTTGAGTATTTTGTCTTTGCGGTTCGTGTTTGCACCAATCTGACTTGGCATTAAAGCGGTTGTGTTACTTGCTAAGATTGTTTGTGGTTGGCATAGAGAATCTAATTCCTCAAATATCTTCTGTTTTAGTGGTAGATTTTCGGTGACTGCTTCAACAACAAAATCAGCAGTTGCCACAGCAACACTGAGTTCGGTTGTAGTCTGAATACGCTGCATCGTATCTGTGATACTGTTCTCTTCAATGACACTGTTTTCGGCGAGCATTGACAGGTTTTTTCTAATCTGAATGCGAGCATTATTCAGTTGTTCTTCTGTAATATCGTGGAGATGAACTTGGTATCCAGCACATGAAAATTCTTGTGCGATGCCGTGTCCCATCAGTCCTGCACCGATTACAGCTATGTTTTTGATGTTGTTGGTATCTATTTCTGACAATATTATGCTCCAATAACTATTGTAAATTCCCCGCGTGGTTCTGTGGATCGGAATTTATCCAGTGCTTCGCTGATGTTACCTCGAAAAATCTCTTCAAATCGTTTAGTCAGTTCTCGTGTAATGACGATATTACATTCACCCATTACCTCAAGTGCATCCTCAAGAAAGCGGCAAAGACGGTGCGGAGATTCAAAGAAAATCAATGTCCGTTCCTCATCTGAAAATTGCGCTAATTGACGTTTCCGTTTGCCGGATTTCGGAGAGAGAAAACCTACAAAAGTAAAGTTATGTAGAGGTAAACCTGAGACTGTCGCTGCTGCGAGTACCGCTGAGGCACCCGGTATTGGAACAATCGGTACTTCTTCAGCGATGCACGCCTGTAGTAAGGGATATCCTGGGTCAGATATTGTTGGGGTGCCAGCGTCTGATACAAGAGCGATTGATTCCCCTGACTTTAACCTTGCGATGAGTGATTCCGTCTTCTTTTGTTGGTTGCCTTCAAAATAACTCGTGAGTGAGGTTTTTATTTCGTAATGTGTAAGCAGTCCACGTGTTTTTCGTGTGTCTTCAGCAGCGATGAGATCCACTTCATTGAGAATACGTAATGCTCGTAAAGTGATGTCCTCTAAATTCCCGATCGGAGTACTCACAAGATATAATGTACCTGTATCAACGTTGTGCATGATTGAAATTATCTATAGGGAAACTCAATACCCATCAACTGCTTAATATTGCTGTATCGATATTGTTACTGACAACGAATTATTACCGATATTCGGCATGTTATATACTATGGTGCCTCGGTGTTGTTTCTTTCTTCAAGGGTGTGTATTGTGCCGTGCAGATAGCAATCCAGCGGTATTCCATCTGCGAAGTTGCCCGTAATGTTGATGTGGAACTGCATCGTAGGTGTCAAACTCGGTATCTTGAGGAACACAGATTTGCCATCCTCAGAGAGCGTTGCAGATTGGACACGGTGTGAATCTCTACCGTCCTCACCTGAACGTTTTAGCTGCGGTGAACCGTAGTTTTTTGTCCAACGGTACTCCCAACTTTGTATCTTCCAGTTATCTGGATTTGATGCGGACTCTGGTTCAAGTGGTGCGTAAAAATTGATGACTAAGCCATCATTTACAGCACGGAATGATTTGGGAGTACGGAGTGGTGCACCAGTCATACGAACTCGGTAGAAACCTGTGTCCTCTTGCTTGTTGGACGACCAACCAAATAGACCTGCAAGATAAAGGTCTCCACTGTTCGGATGGAAACGTCCACGCATCACTCCTGTTGGTAGTTCCACACCGAGTTCGGTAAGAGCACCTTGTGTGATTCCCTCTGTTTTATGCTGAAGGACTGAGTATACTTTCCCTGTGCCGTAGCTGACAGAGAGAAGAGACTCACCCATTTCTGTCCACATGTCGGTGGGAATCCAGACCAGTGCAGCGGGGGAACGGTCAACAAAAGGAGCAACCCAGCAAAGTGGTGGTTCGTAGGTGTTGGGTGGTTCACCGGGAGGGTACCAACCCAACAGATTTCCGTAAAATTTTCCGGGTTCTGTGATACGGTTCAGTCGGTTGGCAGGCATCCAGAAACCTTCCTGATCTGTTCCGTAGAATGTAGGACCGGGACTAATTCCAAGTCCATTTGATGCGCGAAATCCATAAGCAATCACTGTAGACTGTTCACCATCTGCGGACACTTTGATGAGTGTGCCGTGGTGTGGATGTTGGGCAGGTAATGCGTGACGACCCGATTTCATAAAGTAGAAATTACCCGCTGCATCAGTCTGTAGATCCATAACCTGTTCATGGAAGTGTTCACTGTTATAAACGTCATTGTTAAAATTCTGGTAGAGGTCAATTTCCCCATCTCCGTTGAGATCAACGAGTCGGGTTATCTGATCGCGTCCGGCAACGTAAATCTGGTCATCTACAATTTTAAGTCCGAGTGGTTGATTAAGTCCGGTTGCGATTCGTTGCCATACAAGTCTGTCTAAGGAATCATTGAGTCCTGTGACTGTCCAAACATCACCGTTCCAAGTGGAAAGAGCAGCACTATTACCGTCTGAGAAGAAATCAAACCCACCAAAACGTATCCACGATTCCCACGGATTTTCTGAGGGCCAATCTATCTTGTCAATCGCGAACGGTTGGCTGGGATCAATTCCATTATTTTCGGCTAAACGTGCAAAATCTGAGAGTTTTGATTCACTACCTACCCATCTAAAAACCGATGCGTTTGAGTCATCGGGAAGGTGGAGTGAAACACGTTTGGAGTCGACAGTCCATTTTGCACCTTTAATCGGCTCTGAAAGGGACACTGCGATCAACGGTAGTTGTGTGAAGCCTTGGTACAGATTCTGTATCTCTTCAGGAGAAAGGGAGCGGTTGAATAGATGCATGTCATCAAGTTTTCCTTCAAACCAAGGTGATTCATCGGGAAAATTCTCTGCAGTGAATCCGAGTCGCCAAATGTCATTTTCCAATTCATCCGTTGGCTTGAGCACACCCTCTGCGACTTTCTCTCCATCCAAAAACAGTTTCACTGCCCCAGTCTGATGTTGCCACGTCAGACCAACATGATGCCAAACACCGTCAGTGACTGTTTTTCCACCTTCCGCAGTACCGGTTATAACACCGACCCAACCGACATCAAAAGCCAAATGTCCGTTTCTGATAAAAAAGGTTTTTCCGTCTGGCACCCACTCAGGTTCCTCAAGTGCTTCAGAGAAGATTGTTCCATCCTCCTCGGTAGCAATCCATGCTGCGAAGGTAAGGTCGGTGGTGTCAAAGTCGTGAGTAATGCCTTCGTCAAAACGCGCCTCGGAATCACCGTCGAATACGAGACAATTTCCTTTTTGTCCGGTCCCCCACTTAGCACCGTCAAGGACGATTGTTGACTTAGGCGGTGTTGCACTTGCGGTGTGTATACCTTCACCTTCGTCAAAACGCCAGAGCCCGATCAAAGCAGGATCGAATTTCTGTACATGTACTGACGCAGAATTTTCAGTCTTTGAAGGTGGAACGAGAACACCAATGTATTGATCCGCATTACCGATGTTATCAGGGGCAGGTGACAGGTCTTGCATTGATAACACTTTCGGTTGGTATCCTTCTATTTCAATGTTCCAAGTCGTTGTACGCGCGCCTATTTTCAAAGTTTCAGGCTTGAGTTGTCGCTGTATATCAGTGTGTCCCGTCGTGACGAGTTTTTCCGCCCATCGTTGTGGTCCACCTTTAATAAGTGTCGTCAGATCCATTACAGGAGGCGAGTCTGTAACAAATTCTTTCCATGTGTCTAAGTCAAGTGTATCCTGTATTGCCGGAGTAATTAGAATTTTTGCAGAGATTGCTTGCTCAGAAGGTGGAAATCGAACGCGAATCTCGTTTTGTGCTGTCTCCCACTGTGTGCCCTCTGGTGCATCAATTAAAGCGGCAAGCAGACTTTCTGGTACCCCAGGTTCCGTATCTGATGGACACAAAGCGATACAAGTGCCACGTGAAAATTCAGGTAAGATGGATGCTTTCCCATTAGTGATTGATGCGATACGGACGAGGGTGCTTGACGCTGCGGGACCGAGTTGGATAGTTCGCGCAAATGCATAACCTTTTTCACTACTTTCAATCGATGGTGTTTCCAGCACAGAGCGAGTGCCTACCGTATATGATAAAACCACTTTGTCATCGTGAAGATACAAACCTTTCCAGTGTGCCCAATTTCTGGGTAGGGGACCGAAGGGAACGGGACGTATGTCCTCAAAACTGTCATCCTTTGCACAACCGGGACCTACCTTGTTTTCCCACAAGAGTTTTCCCTCAATAGATGGATAACTCTGATGCCAACCGTTATATTCAACATCTTTGAAGTCAATTAGTCCATCTATCCAACCTCCTGAGTAGCGCAATAGGTCTGTGTCAAAAACTACTGCCCCACCTGTAAGATCCGGAGTGAGTGGGATTACAATACCTTTGTAAGTTAGGTTATTGTCATTCGCTGCGACAGCTGTGGAAAGATAAGGTCCATAGTCCATATCCCGCCACCGTTGTCCAGTTTTTGCGCGCCAACCGGGTGCATATCGTCGCGGTGCTTCGCGTTCAAGGCACCAGTAGACACCGTTGACAATTAGCCGACGAAATTCACTCACACTGAAGTCTTCTGGGTGACCCATTGTTGTTGTGAACACACGCCCCCCACCGGAATGTGTGTGTGTCCATGCAATGGGGTTGACCGTTTCATCTCCCCCGCGCTCCCCTTCGGGAAATACAGGTCGTCCTTGCACCAAAATATGTGCATCTTTTGGAGGATAATCTGGCCGCACATGGTATGTCCATGAACGGACGTGGAATTCTGGACTCACTCCTTCAAGTATTGGGTGGTCTCCGACGGTAGTTGCGTCGGTACTTGCCCCATGTCCGTAGTGATAGATCCACGGTGCACCAAGTTCGCGGGCACCAAAATTGTTCCAAAACTCTGCTCGTTGATCCTCTTCTTCATAGTCAAAAGCGTGTGTCGTTGTACGGAAGGCAACAATAGAACCACCACGGTCAATGTATTTTTGTAAGATCGCAAGCTGGGTATCAGGAAGTTGACGGAATCGCAGATACATTACAAGAAGGTCTGCTGTCTCAAGCGTGTCCAACCCATTGATACTATTCCCTTCTCCACCCTGAAGCACCTCATCAATGAGAACTGTAGTGCGGAATCCATAATGGTCTGCCAATACCTTAGCCAACGCGGGCATCGTTACTTCAGAACGATACTCATTTTCCCCCACAACGAAGACGACGTGGGATTGCGCATAACCGATGGATGTTAATATACAGTGTGCGAGAAGGATATACAGTAGATAAATTGAAATCCGTTTTGGATAATAATATGAAGTGTTAAGTGTGTCGTCTGTTTTTGACATGTTTATCCCTTTCAGATAGAAGGTGTTTACTTATGATGAATGCAATAACTGTTAATTGTAGTTGCTTATGACTCTTTTTGAGCAAGTTTTGTAATTGCAATCCCTTGTTCTCCTGCTACAGAATACAGTAGCCACGTCTCACCATTTTCACAATAAATATCCGGATCGCGAAGTTGATGCACCCGTTCCCGGTCAAGTCCATTTGTTGAAGGGACAATCGGTATATCCACACCTTCAAAATCATATTTAGGTTCGATAACCTCAATCGGTGGAGATGGATGCCAATCATTCCAATCTTCTGTCAGTTCTACTGTGCTTTTTAGTATCCGTTCAGGTGTCCCACCATATAGCGAATAATACACGGTAAGCGTATTTCCGACAAGGTGGTTTGCAGTATGACGTGGTGTACCATCTCTGCCTTTACCTTGAAAGAGAGGTGTTTCACGCCTTTCAAAAACAGTTGTCCATTCAGGTGTTTTGCCGCGGTTTATCATGTTGTGGTTTGTCGCATAAGGTAGACCATTCCACCAAAAGACCTTAAAATACGGTCCTTGCTGTTTCTCCAATGTTTCAGTTGCTGTGTAATCTATACCATTAGATGATGTAGCCCAACAGGTTGCCTGTCCCCCACGATAATTGCCATGAAAATACATGATGAAACGTCGATTCTCTTCGTCTAAATGTACATCGGGTGATGCGATGTGGTCACACCCCTTAAAGACAGTATTATCACGATGCAGTGTTCCAGAACGATAGATTGTATAGGGTCCCTCAATTTCATCTGCATAGGCTAAGCGGATATATTCTCCACGATGGTGTGCGAAATAGAGATAGTATTTACCCAAAGGATTGTCTACCCAATCTGGCACGCGAACAAGCGATGGACCATTGATATTGCTGAACCCGTGTTCTCTATCAATATCGGACATATCTGGATGAATAAGTAATGTGCGTTCCATAATTTCTCCTATTATAATGACTAATCGTGTGCTTGAAAACGATACACCTCTTGGGCATCTTCGGACATTTTCGTCCATATATCATCTGAAATCCGTGCATTGAATATTCCGGGAGCATCAGGGGAATGATGAAATCTGCGAAAATAGACGAGTGCAAGCATGTGGCGACGAATTTGCGTGCGGTTTGGCATGGCACGGTGCCAGCACCGCATATCTCGTACCACCACCGAACCTGCTGACATGACTAACTGAAAGGAAGGGAGTTGTGCTGCGCGTTCTTCCTCACAGACATTATACGGTGTATTGCGGACAGCCTCGTCATCAACGATGAGATGTGATCCGGGCCATACCTCCGTAGCCCCGTTTTCCACCGTAAAATCAACAAGTGGGATGTTTACGACGATTGTTGAAACAGGCAGCGCAAACGGCAATTCTGGGAAGAGTTGACCAGAATCGCGATGAATCCATTGGACATCAGAACCGGGGGATGTTGAGTTGCACCCGTAAGGTAAATATGCGAAAATCTTATCTCCCATTGCAGCTTTCATTATAGGCATTGCAAAAGGGTTGTCTATGATACGGGCATCCATAAATGGCATTTCTAACATTGGGTGTCCCCCGTTATGTGCCTCATCTCCCATATCAAGAACTGCTTGCATCGCGCTGTTTACCTTCTCTATCCAGTCGCGTGGGAGCACATTCTCAATGACAACCAAACCTGTCTCGCGTAACAGGCGCGTGGCAGAATCAATTGTTTCTTGTGTAGGTTTGTTTTCAGCGCGTTCTTGCGGTGAGATTTCTAATTTTGGGATGTTGATTGTTGTACCTGAACTCACGTGTTAAACTCAGCTTTCTGATTCATTCTGCGGTAATTTTAACGCTTTGCGTACTGCTTGACGAACTTGAAGGCAAATTTTTACCGCATGTTCTGCGTCATTTGCAGTCGCGAACTTCCCTGGGTAACGAAAGTCCACTGCATGTTTTGTAAGTGTTGAAAAGTCTGATTTCCAAGAAATCCAAGAAGGATGGGTAGTAACAGTAAGGTACAGCAAATCCTCTAAATTGTGAGTCCTTGGTACAGGGATATTTTCCTCTTGTAACCACGCTTTCAAGTATTTTTCTATACACTGCTGCGCATGAAAGCAGATGACATCCTTACTTGAAATCGGACTCGGCTGTAACAACATAACCGTAGTGTAATCACCTTCAGCTTTTTCTATCCATTCCAATGTTAATGGATTCATACCATCCTCTTTCTTTTTGTAAGGTATATTATAGAGACTAACGTTCCCAAAAAGGACTTTTCCTCTTTCAATAATCTCGCGAAGAAACCAGTCGTTATGAGAAACCCGGTATGCGATTTCTCGTGGTGAACGGACAAGCAGATCCATACTAAAGCGGCGTGGAATACGTTTCCATATCTCTGCTGCTTGACGACTCGTTTCTGATTCAGGAATATCCATCACTACCAGCAAGTCAACATCCGAATCTTCTGATGGTGTGCCATACGCATAGGAACCAAACAGTATGACCTGTAGTGGAGCAAATTCACGGACAATGTCATCACAGGTAGCTTGAATATCTGTTTGTGTTATCATAGGGTGTTCTCCTGTATTGGAGTATAGCATAGAACATAGCCAATGTCAATTCTATAATATTGACATTCTTCACATAGAATGATATAATTCTCATGTCTTGTATATCACTGCCTTAGGATGTAAAATGTCCACCCACAAGTTTCACATTTTCCATATACTCTTTTTTCTAATTTCAAGCTTTCTTTGGGTTCATGCGCAGGAGGACCAAAAACCGGTTGAACTGGAGAAGATTGTTGTCACACCAGGACGATTTACAATTTATGACGGAGCAACACCGCAAATCTCGCTCTCAAAACAGGAAATAGAAAGGATTCCATTAATTGACAACGATATAATGCGGTCAGGACATGTTTTCCCCGGAGTCATCGCAAGCGATTATAGTGCACGTTTCAGTGTGCGCGGCGGAGAAAAGGATGGGGTCGCAGTTAGATTAGATGGTATGGAACTTTATAATCCGTATCATTTACAAGATTTTGGTGGGGCTGTGTCATTAGTTGGACTCGGTCTAATACATCGTGCGGATTTGCTGTTGGGTGGATTTCCAGCAAAATATGGTCAAAAGATGTCAGGAGTATTTGACATTTCAACAAAAACACCAAATACCGAGAGAGTAGCTGCTAATTTTGGGATAGACCTAATCAACGCTACTGCTATGGTTGAGGGTCCCCTAACTCAGAAAGGAAGGTGGCTCCTGTCAGCACGAAGGGGTTATGTGGACATCATTCTCACGCTCATGGATATAGATGAAAAATACAAACCACAATACGCTGATATCTATGGAAAACTTGTGTATAATTTGACAGATTCCGATACACTCACGCTCAATGGTTTGTACGGTTGGGACAAGAACAGAATACGCATAGAAGATGTAGATAACAACTTAGATTCTCTATATGATAATTCTACCGCGTGGATAAAATGGAAACATACCTTCGGAACTTCACAATGGACAGATGTATATCTCTTTGCCGGTACATCAAGTCAAGAAAGGACTACAAGAGAAACTGATTTTGACAACCGCGATTTCCGTTTTGTTGGCACAAAAGTAGAATATACTGCAAACATTTTAGAGAAACACACCATTCAAAGCGGAATTGAGTGGCGTTGGTTAACTGCGCAATATGATTACGGCGTGTCAGAACGAATGGCAGGTGTAAATCAATATAATCAGATCCTCGCAGATATTGACGATAATGGAAGTGACATTAAAATGTTTCTGCAAGATGAATGGCAAATTCATCCGAAACTCGCTGTCAACTTAGGAGGTCGTTATATCGTTCAAAACTATCGAGAGCCAGATGTTAAACATTACGAGATTGGACCTCGGGTTGCAATTGCAGTACGTCCAAAGAAAAACTTAGTGTTTCGAGGCGCATGGGGCATATACCATCAACCTGTTGATCTGATGTCAGTGCCAGTTGAGGATGGTATTCAAACCGTTGGATTAGCGGAACAGTCTACACATTACATTCTTGGTGGTGAATATAACCGCAACAATTTCCTTGTCAAAGTGGAAGGTTACTACAAGAAATTTGACAATCTTGTGGGTAGACTTAGAGAATTTGGTCGGCAGACACAGATTTTTACCTCCCCTGAATCCGCAGAGGCAAAAGGATTTGATATCTTCGCAACACAAGCAGTCTCTTCAAGGTTAACGTGGGGACTCGGCTATGCTTATGGAATTGCAGAAGAAACATTTGGAAACACAACAATCTTTCGACAATATGACCGACGACATTCTCTTTTTTTGAGTAGTAGTCAACAGATCGCTTCAACATGGCATCTGTATGTCAGTTGGCGTTTTCACACAGGTGATCCGAGAACACCGTTATTTCACGAGCTAACAGATGACAAGAATGCCTGCAATCGACAGTTCGGAGAAACAAATTCTGACCGACTACCACCTTATCATAGTCTAGATTTTCGGATTACAAAACGGAGTCCATACAAGCGATGGACACTCACGTGGTACTTCCAAATTTTAAACCTATATAACCACAACAATATAGATCAGTATGCATTCAGTGAAGTGCGAGATGAAGAAACAGACGCGATAATTGAATGCAACATTGAAGACGAACCACTTTTTCCAATTGTTCCAACGTTGGGTATGACGATAACATTTTAGTAAAATATAATTTATCACTTCTTTGGTGTCAAAACCCCGTTGCTTTAGCACGAGGATGTAGACACCGTTCCTGTTGTCTGTCAAGAAAAAACCTTGACTTTGTAAGAGAAATATAGGACAATGCAATAAAGTTGTACAGATACTTGCATCGCCTTTTACAACTTTCCTACCTTAGGGCATACGGAAAGTCACACCTGTGGAGTCCAAGTAAGACCTCACACTGAGGCACGAGAGACAGAAGCAGGAAGAGTCGTTTGGCAACAATAATTGATGCCAATATAAGAGCTAAGAATCCCCAACGCTTTAGTAGGGAGTATGTCAATTTAAATGAGAACTGGATATGTTTAAGCGTATCAAAGAATTTTTACACAAAATTTGGGAATCTGGTAGAATTAACTTACGAGACAATACTATACCACGGGCAGCACCCAGTGTAGAAGAGGCAATTCTACCATTTGATCCAGAGGATTATACCATTCATCCTCATGAACTTAAATATATGATAGATTCTGGTAGAAATTTTGTGTTGCTTGATGTTAGGGATGAATGGGAGTATGAACTGGTTCACATTGAAGGGGCAGTGTCTATTCCATTAGGTGAGCTACCGAGAAGATTTCGCGAACTCTCACCGGTAGATGAAATAATCGTTTATTGTCATCACGGAATGCGGAGTCTTGATGCTGCATGCCTTCTTCAACAACTCGGATTTAAATCTGTACTGAGCATTGTAGGAGGGATTGATAGGTGGGCAAGTGAAATAGATCATGACCTACAACGCTATTAATCTATTGCAGGGACTATACGAAATTTTGAAATTCCCATTAAGATGGTGAATATAAAATCCCAATGAATTGAGTAACATAAGATGAACAAAAATAGCAAGGACAGGTATAAATACCTATCCTTACTTACGATTCAATATATTCAACAAAAATAGGGATTATATAGCTGCGGGACCTTTTTCTCCTGTACGGATACGGATAGTTTCATCAATAGGTATGATAAAGATCTTACCATCGCCGATTTTACCAGTAGACGCTGCTTGCTGGACTGCCTCAACGACTTTATCAACATTCTCTTCAGCGACAACAATTTCGATTTTCAGTTTCGGTACAAACTCAATCGTATATTCACTACCACGATAGAGTTCGGTATGTCCACGGCTACGACCGAATCCGCGGACTTCACTGACAGTCATTCCCCGAACACCGACATTGCTGAGAGCTTCTTTGACTTCCTCCAGTTTGAAGGGGCGAATAATACACTCTAATTTTTTCATGGGATTTCTCCTAAAACCTACGCAAATTGGATAGGGTTATCTTGGCGGATCCAGAGATTCGCCTTACATAATAATAAGGTTTATTGATAACGGATACGTAATCCATTATTGTAAAAATAAAGGCATCAACTTAACGCGTTTTTTACAGATCATCTTCAGATATATGTGTTGTAGAACCCCGTCAGGCAAATAGACGATTATTCTACCTGCAAATTTATGTTATATAAACACACGGACTAATATGATGTCTTAGAACGGGGTTCTACAACGCAATAATTATACCCTAAATATCGTGATAGAGGAAGAACTCATACGGATGTGGACGCATATTAATAGCATCTACCTCATTTTCACGTTTGTATTCAATCCAGACATCAAGGACATCTTCCGTAAACACATCGCCTTTGAGGAGATATTCGTGATCATCCTCAAGGGCATCAAGGGCATCACCAAGTGAAATAGGTGTTGATTCAATTTCATCAAGTTCCTCAGGTTCAAGGTCGTATAGGTCTTTATCCAGAGGATCACCTGGATGAATTCGATTCTGTATGCCGTCAAGGCCAGCCATCATCAAAGCACTGAAGGCAAGATACGGGTTGCAAGAAGGATCCGGCGTTCGGAATTCAACACGTTTAGCTTTTTCACTCTTAGAATATACGGGAATGCGGACACAAGCACTACGATTTCTCTGTGAGTAAGCAATATTAACTGGTGCTTCATAACCGGGAACTAACCGTTTATAGGAATTCGTTGTCGGGGCAATGATTGCACATAATGACTTGGCATGCGCGAGCAAACCACCGATGTAATAGAGTGCTGTTTCACTCAACAGGGAATATCCTTGTGGATCAAAAAATACATTCTTACCGTCTTTCCACAAACTTGTGTGAACGTGCATTCCTGAACCATTATCTTGGAAGAGCGGCTTCGGCATGAAGGTCGCTACCAAGTTGTGAGAACGCGCAATATTCTTGATAATGTATTTATACAAAGCAATTTTATCACCAACAGTGGTCAAAGTGTCATAGCGAATGTCAATTTCACCTTGTCCTGCTGTGCCTACCTCGTGGTGATGAACTTCTACATCAACGCCAGATTCAATAAGCTTTAGACAGATCTCTGACCGGATGTCTTGAAGTGTATCAGACGGTGGAACGGGGAAGTACCCCTCTTTATAGCGAGGTTTGTAACCAAGGTTCGGATTTTCTTCGCGACCTGAATTCCAACTACCCTCAACAGAATCAACATGATAAAATCCTGAATTCTGTGTCTGACCATAACGTATGTCGTTCAGCAGATAGAATTCTGCCTCAGGTCCCCAATAACTGATATCAGCAATTCCTGTTGATTGAAGATAAGCCTCCGCTTTCTGTGCAATATACCGCACGTCACGAGTGTAATTCTCCAAAGTAATCGGATCTTTGATATTACAGGTAATACTCAACGTTGGGATTTGGCAGACAGGATCAACTAGGGCTGTCGCTGGATCTGGAAAGAGCAACATATCACTCTCGTTAATCGCCTGAAAACCGCGAATACTTGACCCATCAAAACCGATACCATCTGTGAACAAGTCCTCGTTCAATTCACCAACCATAATAGAGAAATGTTGCCACATCCCCGGTAGGTCCATGAATTTTAGGTCAACTATTTTTATATTATTCTCTTTTGCAAGTGCAACCACCTCACTTGGTGTCATTCGCATTTCCTCCTAATGAATCAAATATAGTAATCAAAACTCGTGATGTGTTATCATATTGAGCGCATAACTATGTTTCACAAGAATTCTTTGGTTAAACTATGCAAAGTCTATGCCAATTGTATATGCCTTTCTGAATTCGGCAATTAAACGTACTCTCTGATGACGACAGAATCACACAGTGCATAATGTTTGGTATAGTAACAATACCAACAGTAATGGGATGTTTATAAAAAACAGCGGGAACAAGTGGCAAAATATGCTAAATTATTAGGCATAAATTTGCCCAAATTTTCAGCAGAATTAGGATTCATTCTTTTGCTTTAATTCAACATCTTCAGCAAAACGACTGGTTTCAGGTCCATCTTGACCAGCATATTTGTTCGACGGTTTCAGACTGTAAGGTGTACTTGATGGTGATGAAAGTTGTTCAAAGGTAAAGGCACAAATACGCATACCCGGATAGAGTTTGACAGGCATGCGTCCGAGATTGCCCAATTCCAAAGTTGCGTTCCCAACCCATCCAGGATCAAATAACCCAGCAGTACTATGGACAATGATACCGAGTCTACCGAGACTACTTCTACCTTCAAGCCGTGCCATCACATCGTCTGCTAATTCCAGTTTTTCGTGGGTTGCTGCAAGAACAAACTCACCCGGTTGCATCGTGAAACCCTCTCCATCAGATACCTCAACTTTACGCATCAGATCATCAGCGTCAACCTTAGTCTTTAAATCTATAAACGGATATTTGCTATGCTCAAAAACTCGAAAAATATTACCCAATCTGAAGTCAATTGAACAACTACCCCACTGTGTATCTGAATCTGGTTCAGGGGTAATTTTAATTTTCTCTTCGCGTATATATCTTTTAATGTCTACATCGGATAAAATCATATTTTAAAGGTTACCATATATTCATAATGATGTCACGTAATTTAAAGAATGTGGTTGGGTAGAGATTACTAAACCTAAGATATTTACAAGGATTATTTTACTCAACCAACGATTCTATTCGTCCCAATCTTCTGGGGCAACACCACGATAAGCATAGTCTAAGAGTGTCACAGGATGCATTGCTTTCATATCTAAGTTATGCTTCTTGATTCCGAGTTGAATCTGAAGTAAGCATCCGGGGTTGCCTGTAGCAACAATATCCGCGTCGGTTTCGGCAATGTGTACCATTTTCCGTTCAAGTATCTCCTGTGAAAGTTCAGGTTGGGTGATGTTATAGATACCCGCACTTCCACAACACCACTCGGATTCTGTTAGTTCAATTAACTCAAGTTCTGGTATCGTTTGTAAGACCTTACGAGGTTGTGATTTAACGCGTTGCCCGTGTAATAAATGACACGGTTCATCATAAGTGACGCGTCGAGAGATTTCACCTTGTGGGGGTATCATCTCAATTTCAGCTAAGAACTCGCTGATATCGCGCATCGTGTGGCTAAAGTGTTCTGCTTTCTCTGCATAAACATCATCGTTTTCAAGCAGTGCCTCATATTCCTTGAGTGTCGCTCCACATCCCGCAGAGTTAATGATAATAGCGTCTAATTGCTCTTCCTCAAATGCATCAATATTCTGTTTAGCAAGTTCTGAAGCGAGATCACGAGAACCGTTGTGTAGGTGTAACGCACCACAGCAGGTCTGTTTTCTCGGTGTAACAACTTCACACCCATTTTCTGCTAACACGCGTATAGTCGCCAAATTTGTTTCAGTAAACACTTGGTTCATGATACAGCCAGGAATAAAACCGACGCGATAACGGGTTTCCCCTATGGCAGGGGTGACATCACGGATTGTATATTTAAGACTGGGTGGTGGGATTGTCGGAAGTAACGATTCCATTTGTCCAAGTTGTCCCATCAATTTCAGTATCCCTGATTTCTGAACTAACCAACGAATACCGAGCTTTTGGTAAAGCCACATTAGTTCAAAGATAAGATCTAATCTTTCTCTGTTCGGTAGTATTTGTTTGAAAACGAGGTCGCTCCAAAACCTGTGACTTGTTGATCTGTGGACGTTTTGTTCATAAATTGCACGTGCCTGTTCGAGAAGTTCTCCAAACTGAACACCAGAGGGACAAGCGGTTTCGCATGCTCTGCAATCTAAACAACGGTAGATGTATTCTGCCCAATCTTCATTGAGTGGTGTAGCATCTTGCGGTTTGAACGCACTTCCCATAAGATATAATCGTCCTCTGGGGGAGTCGGTTTCTAAACCTAATTCTCGGTAGGTTGGACAAGTAGGTAGGCAGAGACCGCAATGGGTACATGCATCCCATTTTTTCCAACTGAAGGTCTCCATGCCGATTAATGGCTGTGTTTGTTGGTTGGACATATAAAGTGTATTACTTTAGTGATAGTAAATTTCAATAGTGACAGTTTAATATTTTTGGAACTACAACAAGATCATACCAAGAACGAATAAGATTGTAAGCACAATAAATCCGAGAGTGGAAAAGAGCATACCTTTTGAACTCATTGAACCTGCCAAACTCTTCTTTAGATTATTACTTCTGCTTTCATTTATTTTTTCCGCAAGTAGATGTTTTTCGTTCACTGTATACTCGACACTTTTAGCTACGGAATCAGGAAAAATTGACAATAGTTTATGTCGTCTTTTCCGTTTAGGAATTACAAGAATAAGAAGTAGAATACAACCAAAAAAAGTCAATATATGGACAGGATATGCTCCAATGACTGTTAAAACTCCATATAGATCATTCATAATGTCACCCTTGCATTGTATGTTGAAATTAACCAATCAAACTATTTTCCAGCAATGATTTTGGTAATCCCTTCATTCAGACTTCCAGAGCGATACCCCTGCAGATCAAGTGTAACGTGTGCATATCCGAGGGTTTTAAAGTGATCGTTGATTTGACTACGTCTTTCTTTCTGCTGCAACCGCGTAATTTCCTCTGCTTCCAGTTCAATACGTGCAAGTTCACCGTGATGGCGAACACGGAATTGACGAATACCTAAATCGTATAGGAATTGCTCTGCAGCATCCACCTGACGTAGCAATTCACGTGTAATACGCATCCCGTAAGGAAATCTTGAGGATAGACATGCAAACGCGGGTTTATCCCATGTCGGAAGATCCCACGCTTTTGAAATCTCACGTATCTCTACTTTTGTCAGGTCAACATCAATTAAAGGGGCTTGGATACCCATCTGTTTCGCAGCATCCATACCGGGACGGTGATCGCCAACATCATCAGGAATTGCGCCGTAGATGATCGTTCCGACATCGTATTTATCAGCAATCGGACGTAGCTTATCAAACAACTCTGATTTACAGAAGAAACATCGATTTGTCGGATTGCTTGCGTATCCTTCTTGTTCTAACTCTTCAGTATTGACCGTTTCAAAACGGATACCTATCTGTTTAGCAATATCCTGTGCAGCTTTCATCTCTCGGATAGGATAGGAATCGGAGATAGCAGTAACAGCGAGGGCATTATCACCTAACGCGTGTTGTGCAGCTTCGGCAAGAAATGTGCTGTCCACACCACCCGAAAATGCAACAATAACCTTTTGGTAATCGCTTAGGCATTCATAAAGTTGGTCTACTTTTGTCTGTAAAGGTATCGATAACATCTGTTCATATCCTTACGATCTACTTAGGGTGTTCGGATTGCTGGATTATCTTCAATTCACTCCTGAGTAGTTGTCTTTTCAAGCCACTAATTCTGTCAATAAAAAGTGTTCCGTTGAGGTGGTCAATTTCGTGCTGAAGTACACGGGCAATAAGTCCATCCGTTTCAATCCCAATTTCTTCACCCTTTAGGTTCATTGCTTTAACGACTATCTTCTCTGGTCGTTTCACATCTGCTTGGACATCGGGTATACTCAGGCAACCTTCTTCAGCGATGGATTCCCCTTCAACACTTAATATTTCGGGATTGAATAAAAGCAACGGTTCAAATTTTTCTTCTTCTGTGTCGCCTATGTCAACAATGAGAAATCTCTTTAAAACCCCAACCTGTGTTGCGGCAAGACCGATGCCATTACCCGTAGCGTAAAGTGTCATCAACATATCATCAGCAAGTTTGACTTCTGCTTCTGTGATTTCCTGAACAGGTTCTGCTCTTTTACGGAGAACAGGATCACCGTAGTAACGCAGTTGTAATGGTTCTGTTTTTGCTAAACGTGGTATTTCATCTATGTCTTCAGATTGTCTATTTTTGCGTTTTCTTTTTGGTTTTGACATACCTCGGTCATTTCTCCATAATTCTTTTGTCAAAGTAAAGTCTTAAGTATCTTAACACCTGTTGCGTATTCTGTCAAGTAAAAATACTACAGAATCAGACGTTTAACAGACAAGGCACACCTCTATCCACCCTGTCCAATATCAACCCAAAAAGCACAATATGTGAAGTGCTATTTTATGAAATGTTCTTAACAATTAACTGGTATTAAATGTAAAACTTTAGAGTTTTTAGAGTCAATCATAATTTTTTCAATTATTGTAAAGTTCTACAACTCCTTACCAATACTGGGTTTTCGGTTTATTTATAACAATTTTAGTCAGGAAGGAAAAAGAGAACAGGAATAACAGCGTCTAATCAAAGTAACGAATCGGAAAATAATATGACTGATATGCAGAAGGTTTTGCATTTATAGTAAACTTTTGAATTAATGGGACATTTTGAGTTGTAGGAGGGAACTCCGATTCCCGACTATCAGTGAGTTTTGTCGCGATTCAGAGATCGCTCCTACAGAAATGTGTCTCTTTAATTTCAATGTTTACTATAGTTTTACAGACTAATACACCTTACAATT
>JAPOQK010000102.1 GCA_026710795.1 Candidatus Poribacteria bacterium | reverse complement strand
TCGTCGTGTCGTCTGCTTCGCAGCCAATCTGTCAGCAGTCCTGTGTCAATATTGCTATTCTCTTGATGCGCGTGCCAGTTGCCGAGGTAAGTATACCCCAACGTCTTCTGGAAGAATGTGACGACACGTTCCTGTGTGCGTATTTCTCTGTCACCAACGATGCTCATCTATTTATCCTCTTTGATATGCTCCCCACGCTTCAGTGTGAAGATTCTTTTCGTCCACGCCCACCTGCGGATTATGGAATCATCAGCAATATTTTAATAGGGATTAATTATAACCATAATTTTTAACTGGTTACTGGATTTTCCTTGCAAATCCGTAATCAACCCCTTATTGTTCTTGATATTGCCGATAGGATCATAGATAAAACATATAAGAGTATCACAATCTGGGTGATTTTTGTATCTTTCAATATCAACTATTAACTGGTTTCCTACTTCTTTATCTGATAACCCTTTCCGTGCCATTTTAACTTCAACAACGATTCTTTCTTTTTTCAGTAAAAAATCCATTCTCGCTGATTGTCCGGCGTGACTTGGTGTCCATTCTTCAAGTCTTATATCATCAAAGTCTAAAACCAATAAAGCATATAACAAATCTTGTACATCATACTCATCTTTAACATCAAGCGTTTCCCTGTTATCGTGTCTATAGCGTAATTTTTGTACTACCGAGTGAAACTTTGAAAAAATCTTTTGTAACGGTTCCAAAGGTTTTTCTGCTTTTGACTTAAGATTTTTCATTTCTATCTTGTTTTTCCATGGGAATGGCTTAGAACAGTATGTACAAAAAACTGGAGGATTTTTGGCATTTACATTACTGGGTATAGTTTTGTCACAATCGGGACATGCTGTAATCGTTTTTGCTCCACAAATTTTGCAAAACGTTTGTGGGGATTTTGGGTTATATCTATGTTTTGTTTTATGAATGATATGACCAGACATACATACTTCCATTAAATCTCTTGAGTGTTCTCCCCTACTATTGGAACTGTACATGTATATACCTCCACCTCCAGTAGTCAAGATGGGTTGCAGGACAACCCTTTTGCGGTGAATTAGAAAAAGACTTTGACCCTTTTCATACGACGGGTAATGAAGGGTTTCCCTACTGCAAATGCTTCCTCTTTAAGGATAGGTGTAAACGTAATTGTAAGTTTCACCATAGTTAAAACTAAGAAACTTTGGCTGCATCTTATACTGCATCTTATACTGCATCTTATACTGCATCTTCTGATTCCAGATCTGTGAGTTCAGCTCTTCCTTTGTCTGTCAACCGGTACTGCTGTCGTCTGCTCCTGGGTTTATCCGGTAGCGTGTATTCGATCATCTGATCATCCAGAAGGTCTCGAATAACGTTATAGAGTTGACCGGATGCCTTCTTGTGCCCTAATTTCTTGGACAATTCGGATCTTGACAATGGACCATCAGCAAGTAAGTTTATTACTCTCAATTCAAGACCTCCACGGAAAGACTCTGGCTGCACCTCAATCCGTTCTGGAGGTTTGGCACGCCAAATCGTTGTCTTGAATCCACTGCTGTCAGTGAATTCCGGTTCGGATAACCCAGCATCTCCGCAACGGCGAATCATGTCTAATGTTCCTGTTCCCATGCGCTCAATGTATTGAGCAAGATATAAGGGTTCAGCAAGCAGCGGATTATTGGGAACCGACTGATGCGGCCCCCGTAATTGCTCCAATGTGAGTGGCGGTGGGAGTCTGCCGGGGTTCAAAACCTCAAGCCGATCTGAGAACAGCATCACTTGGACGCTGGCATTACTGGTATAGTCGCGATGTGCTATGGCGTTGACGATGGCTTCAGTTATCACTTCCTTCGGAATTTCGTAGGCGACAGGTGCTTGCACGCTTTCTGCACGCGTCCCTACCCACAGCGCGATCTTACTGAGCACAAAATCTACGGCTTGATCGACGAGTTGAAACGCTGTGCCTTTGTAGATTTGGTAGGACGGGATGGGTTTAGCGACCTCTGTTCCGTGGAAGTGTGCACACCTGATCTCGGAAGAGATAAGAAATCGTTGGGGTGATTCCCCGAACAGTAACACCGCTGCGTTTGTCGGTCGGCCATCGTTTAGCAGATTGAGGTGAACCAACAATTCTTCGGTTGATGTGCCTTCAGGCAGTGGGAACGCCCTTGCACTCCGTGCTGTTCGGATAAACCGATGCATCTGATCGGTGTCAAGATCGTCCAGTGACGCTTTTGAACAGGGGGACGCATCAAAAGGCTCAGAACGGACGAGGTCTTTGTTATCAAGGTATTCAACCAACACGGCGTAGAGTGCTGTTACTAATTCTTCCGAGGCGTTGAATCGTTTTCGGATAAGCCCAGATTGTGCCTTACGGATGAGTGCCTGCATCTTCGGGTGCCGGACGTTGTCATCTGTCCCTTTCACGAAAATCAGACGTTGAACACCGGAAGCGGTTGCGTGATCGAACTCTCGCTCTGTTGGCGATATGCCCTCTGCATCCTCCGATCCGTAGTCGTTACCGAACAACCCAACATAGACATCTGATTGCTTAACCTCGTCCAGATAAAGCGCATCCGGACGGCGATCTAACGCAGGGAGATCCTCAAACAGGAATACATCAAAGAACCGTCGCATCAACGGATCTCTGTGTAGATAGTCGCGTAGTGCCTCGCGTTCCTGTGAAAATTCTTTTTGGGCACTGCTGATAAAAATACGGATACGATTCATTTATGTTCTTTCCTAAACTAAGATATAAACATTATTACATAAGTACCCGTTGGATATTTTCCCCAAGATAATCTACAATTTCTTGCCGGTTTATTTCAAGGCTAGAGAATTGCACAGGGCACACATCGTCGAAGCGAGCGACCACCTGACGACCAGCAGCTTCACGATTTTGGAAAATACCCAGAGGACGAAACGGAATGCCCCACCGCCTTACCTCTTGTAGTTTGATTGTGGCATCTCGGATTCTATCATTATTGGAAAGGGCATATACGAAAAGAGGTGCCGGCATTCCATTGATACGACAATCTATTGTGTATTTTTTTTCTTGATCACGTTCTGGATCGTGCCAATCGAAATCCGTGTCCTCTTCTGGAACAACTTCATGGAACAGTGCTTGAAAATCTGCTATAAAGGTCGATTGTGTATGTTCTTTTGACAAGCACAACACGTCACCCATTTTCACAAGTGCTTGGGCAAAAGCGTATAACGCATCACCAAAGTGCGCGCCTTTCACTTGAAAAATTAATTCTCCAAAACGATCTTCAACTTTAAACGTGGATAGGGCGTTCAAAATAAGTTGATAGCGTGTCCCTTTAAATAATTTCTTTTCACTTATATCGTAGGTAAGGTGCATGTAGGTATGCCCTTCGTCAGAAAGCACCCAACCTGTTTGTTCTTTCTTTAGGACAATGGTTATGTGGTCCCCGTCGTCAAACCGGAAAGGGGTAAACACGCGAAAACGGTCTCTGCCATCAGGTAAGACCCGAATTTTTGCCGAGACTTTATCAATAAAGTCTTGTTCTATAGATTTTATCGACATTGCTTAGCCCTCCTCAAATAAGGTGTCCTGTAACGCATAAGAGTCTTCAAAATTTGCATCCGCAAAAAGACATTTCAAAGCACCGTTGAGATCAGTATAACGCTTTGTCGGTTCGGCGTAATCTTCCTCTCTTATACTATTCACCTTCGCCTGATATCGCTCTGTCGCGGTATGTATGTGAAAACCCGTTACTTCTTGTTCTTCAATTGTGTTGGTGTGTAAATGGTAATCACCGTTGTAGCGTTTAAGTCGAAAAAATTTCTTTGGCGGGGGAACCTTAACACCTAAAATAACCGAAAAGTTCAATTTGTTGAAAACGCTTATTCTAACAATAACTTGGAATTCGTTTCCATCTTCTCCAGTTACATTTAGACGATATTTGTCATTCCCGCGATGAGTCGTTTTTCTGAATTTGTTACGCCTTTCGTTTGGTAATACCTTGCGTTCTTTTATTAATGCTGTGATTTCCTGATCCGAAAAAATAACATCCATGTATTAAATTATTCCTATTTAAACCTCAGTCGCCACTTTTCATTCACATAGCACCCTTAAAGGGGACAACTCCTTCAATGTTTGATTTTCTATAGACATAGCACTCCGCTGGAGTGTGAAAACTTTCCATCCTGTTTTCTCTGGATGCACCCTAATCTGTCTCGTGAACTATAAGACCGCTCTTAATTCCGCGGAGGTAAGCACCAAATACAGCGTTATTGTTCTATTGTAGTCGCTGGCCTCTTCAGTTAAGTTTCGCCTGCAGGTAGTTAAGTGCTCGACGTGCCTCAGCATCCTGCGGGTTTCGCCGAATAGCGTTTTTGAAATCAGCAATAGCTTCTTCAAGCTGCCCTAACATCTCTTTAGCCCGTCCTCGATTATAGTAGGCATCAACATCGGGGTCTAACTCGATGGCCTTGTCATAATCAGAAATCCCGTCTTGAAGCCGGCCCAAGTTGATTCTTGCGAGGCCTCGATTATTATGAGCTTCGGCATCCTTTGGGTTTAGTTGGATTGCCTTGTTATAGTCAGAAATGGCGACTTCATGTTGTTCGAGATAAGATTTTGCCTGTCCTCTATTATAGTAAACCTCAGCATCATTCGGCTTTATTTCGAGTGCTTTGTCATAAGCAGCAATGGCTTCTTGAAATAGTCCGGTCATTTGTTTTAGATCACCCAAATTGCGATAGTATTCTGCTGAATGAGGCTGTTTTTTTCCATTTCGTTGTTTTCGTTTTCGGTTCATGGTATCCTCCTCGTTTCTCAACCTTGGCTGCAGTAAATGCCAAGTATTTCATGGTATTTATGAAGTAAAAGAAAATCTTGTAATATGGAATCCAAACTTTGTTGGTTTTTCATCCAGAGGACTTTGATTGTAAACTTCATTGTGCATATTGATATTAATACCTTTCAAGCGGTAATCATCATCAGCATAGATTGCGTGTGGTCTGAGTTTCCTATCATCAGTGAATGAATTCTTGGATTGAATTAAATCATGAATAATTGCATCAGGTAAATCACGTCCACAAAGTTCCATACAAAGTTGCTTACACTTCTCAATAAAAGAATCATAGGCATTATCTTTACCAGAATGATTGTTAATTGCTAGCGAAAGCCGGATCTCGTTTAATATGCCTTCCCGCGTGCCAGAAACTATAGCTGTGATATAGTTCGGTAGTTTCAAATATGTATCAGGAGTGACTATAAACCATTTAGATTGCGACCAGTATTCTCTCCGCAAATTAAATTTTATATCTCCTTGTTCATTGCATGTATACTCTCCCATATCAAATCCTATTTTTTTTAGAATTTCTATCTCGCGGGGAGATGCTAGGGCTTCCTGTGGATTTATAATAAGTCTCTTATCTATCGTATGCACAATAGATTCAACACCTTCATGCCACTTGGCAGTAGGAAACAAGTCGATCCGTTGCAGATCAGTGAGCAGTCCCTGCAATCCAATTTCTATACTCGGAATTGTGCATTCGTTAATTCTAACTGGAATTAGCCACTT
>JAPOQK010000032.1 GCA_026710795.1 Candidatus Poribacteria bacterium | reverse complement strand
TCGTAAAACCCGTTAGTTTTTGGAACTTACCCGGATCATCCTTGATTTCATCATATTTGTTCATGAGTTAATCTCCAAAGCATAATTTTCTTTATTATGCCAGAAATCAACTGTAATTTAAATTTATATAATGTCTTATATACAACTTCAATATAATATTAATGGAATTCATATAAAATATGTTTGATCCAAATTCAATATGGCGTGCAATACTTATCGTAACCCAGTTCATAATCTTGTTAACTTTCCATGAGTGGGGACATGCTAAATCTGCTAATATGTTGGGGGATTCAACAGCACGTGATCAGGGACGTATGTCTCTAAATCCTGCTGTCCATATAGATCCTATAGGAACCTTGTTCTTACCCTTAATCGGATCACTTTTTGGTGGAGGCTTTTTTGGTTGGGCGAAACCGGTACCTGTAAATCCATATAACCTCAAAAATCCCAGAAGAGATATTATGCTTATCGCTGGTGCTGGTCCATTCATCAATATCCTTCTGACCTTTGCTATTTTTTTGATTATTGGTTTTTTAGAACTTGCTTTCAATTTACAACCTTATAATTCAAAGGTCCATTTAGGCATTTACAGATTCTTAAATGAAGCTGCATTGATAAGTGTTTTCTTGGCAGCATTTAATATGTTACCGCTTTTTCCATTAGACGGGTTCAGTGTAGTCAACGGTTTATTACCAGAACGTGCATCCCGTGAATTTTCTAAACTTGCACCTTATGGTATGCCAATACTAATGTGTCTAATATTTCTGCCAGTTTTGCTTCGAATTCCAGGTCCGCTACTTTACCTTGGAAAACTAAGTTACTTTATCTTTGACATCATTGCGAAAATCGTTGGTGTACGTTAGTATTTATATAACAACTTAAATAAACTATTCCGTAAGCAGTAAAACTTATGTTAGTTGAAATTTCTCCTTCAGAACTATCCACACACCCTATCTATTCTGTAAAACTTGATTGTTTTGAGGGTCCACTTGATCTACTTCTTCATCTTATTCAGAAAGAGGAGATGAATATACATGATATTCAGATTGCGCAAATAACTGATCGTTATCTCGAATATGTAACTTTAATGGAACATTTAGATTTGGATGTTGCATCAGAATTCTTGGTAATGGCAGCAACACTCTTACATATAAAATCAAAAAGTATTTTACCGCAAATAGTTACAGATACTCAACATCCTATAGATGATCAAGAACAACTTGTCCAACAGCTTTTGGAATATAAACGTTACAAAGAAGCAGCACAGGTTTTAGATGTATATGCTGAGCGACGAACAACAATCTATAACAGAAGTGAAAAACTTCACTCAGATTTAAGTGGAACTCGTACTTATGAGATTAAGACAACTCTTTTTGACCTACTTACAGCATTTAAAAACATCAATGACAGAATATCACAGTTAGATTTAGAGGACGAATATGAAACAGTTGAAGGAGAGTCAATCACTGTGGAGGAAAAAATCGACTTCATTGAAAGAGAATTGGAGAATTCTGAACAGTTACTTTTTGAAGATCTGTTTTCACATGCTTCAAGTAAAATTGACTTAATTGTTACTTTTCTTGCTGTGTTAGAATTAATAAGAATTGGCACTATCGTTACAGTCCAGACCGGTCTATTCGAAAGTATATATCTTGTCAAAGCAAATAATGATGTTAGTAATAAATCAACACAAACCTAATAAAAAAAGGGAACAGTGTAAGAATGGAAGACGTGAACGTATCAGTTGATAATAGTATTGAAGAACAGGATATAGAATTAAAACAAGATACAAAATCTATTTTAGAAGCAATACTGTTTGCTGCGAGTGAACCTATTACCATCAAACAATTTCAACATGCAGTGCCGGATATGACTGTACGTGAAATTCGTAAAGACCTATCTGAACTTCGTGATGACTATCAACAGATGAATCGAAGTTTTCGTCTTATTGAAATTGCTAACGGTTTTCAGATATGTACACGTCCAGAATATTCTGAGTGGATTCGGAAATTCTACATACAGCAGGTTCGTGTTACATTATCTCCATCTGCATTAGAAACACTTGCCATTGTCGCATACAAACAACCAGTCACACGTAATGATGTGTCAACAATTCGAGGAGTAAACAGCGACAGCGTTATCAGTGCTCTTGTTGAAAAAGACTTAATTTGTGTTTCTGGCAGAAAAGAGGGGGCAGGTCGTTCTCTATTATTTTCTACTACCAACACTTTTCTTCAACAGTTCGGGTTGAAGGATCCATCCGAATTACCATCACTTGAAGAGATTGAGCAACTTCTTTCTTCCGCAAATGGTATCGAAAATATCCATACCGTTCAGGAGGAAGCAGAATGATGAATTTCAATGCTTGGTTCGAATGTGACATGGGATGTACTTATCCCTTAACAGAAGTAATCTATCGCTGTAAGAACTGTAATGGTTTATTAAAGGTTAAGCACGACCTTGATGTATTAAAACAACGTAGTGCAGATGATTGGAAATCTCTGTTTGAACGCCGGTATATGAGCACAGAATACCCGTATGGTAGCGGTGTTTGGGGAAAAAAAGAATTGGTATGTCCAATTATAGAGGATGAGAATGTTATCTCAATGTGTGAGGGTGGCACAAATTTGTTTTGGGCAGATCGTTTCGGCAAACAACTGGGTCTCTCGGATCTATGGATAAAACAGTGTGGTAATAGTCACACAGGATCATTTAAAGATCTCGGAATGACCGTACTGGTTTCTATGGTTAATCAGATCATGTCTGATACTGGAAATATCCGCGCTGTTATGTGTGCCTCAACAGGTGATACCTCTGCCTCATTGGCAGCGTATGCTTCTGCAGCAGGGATTCCAGCAATTATTCTTTTACCTAAAGAAAAAGTTACCCGAGAGCAACTTATACAACCGATTGCGAATGGTGCTTTGACCCTTTCACTTAAAACAGACTTTGATGGGTGTATGGCTATTGTCCAAAAACTTGCAGATCGGAAGGAATTTTATCTTGCAAACTCAATCAACTCGCTCCGTATAGAAGGACAAAAAACTATCAGCATTGAGATTGTGCAACAGTTTGACTGGGAAGTTCCCGATTGGATTATCATACCAGGTGGAAACCTTGGCAATGTATCAGCACTCGGTTTAGGTTTCTTATTGATGTATGACCTTGGAATTATCGACAAACTACCACGAATTGCATGTGCCCAAGCTGAACGAGCAAACCCACTTTATCGTAGTTTTCAAACGGGTTTTAAAGAGTTTAAGGCGATCACTGCGCAATCAACTCAAGCCACAGCAATTCAGATTGGTAATCCTGTCTCAATCCAACGTGCAATCCGTGTCCTGAAAAAGTTTGATGGTATCGTTGATCAAGCAACAGAAACGGAATTAGCAGATGCTGCTGCAAAAGCAGATAGGACAGGTCTATTTAACTGTCCTCATACAGGTGTAGCATTGGCTGTCCTGATAAAAATGGTAGAACGTAAACAAATAAAATCGGATGATAGAGTGATCGTGATTTCAACAGCCAATGGTCTCAAGTTTCCAGATTTCAAAGTTGCATATCACAACGTATCCGCAGGACAACCTACGCCACAATTCCTAAACACACCAATTGAATTAGAAGCAGAATATGAAAACGTTCTCAATCAGATAGATAAACATTTGGTAGAGTAATATACTTGTAAGGAATATTAGAATTGTGTTATAATCCTAAATAAATAGACGAACAACAGGAGTTAATGCATGTCAGATCAGTTTCGGCCCAAACCTGAACATAAGTTTACTTTCGGGTTGTGGACCGTTGGAAATCCAGGACGCGATCCATTCGGAGATGTGGTTAGACCACCAATTAAACCTACCTATAGTGTCCAAAAGTTAAGTGAATTAGGAGCTTATGGAGTCAATTTACACGATAATGACTTGGTTCCATTTGATGCTACAGCAGCTGAACGCGATCAAATAGTGACAGAATTCAAACAGGCACTTAACGATAACGGTATGAAAGTACCGATGGCAACAACCAACCTATTTTATCACCCTATATTTAAAGATGGAGCATTTACCTCCAACGATCCAAAGGTCAGGGCATTTGCAATACAAAAAACGTTAAATGCGATTGATCTTGGTGTAGAACTTGGTGCGTCAGTTTATGTTTTCTGGGGTGGTCGCGAAGGTGCAGAAGTCGATGCTGCAAAGGATGGTCCTGACACCATAAAATGGAACCGTGAAGCGATGAATTTCTTCACGCACTACGTCAAAGACCAAGGTTACGATCTCAAATTCGCATTAGAAGCTAAACCGAATGAACCTCGCGGTGACATCTATTTACCTACGACTGGACACATGCTTCATTTTATTGAAACCCTTGACCATTCAGAAATGGTAGGTGTCAATCCCGAATTTGCACATGAAACGATGGCAGGTTTGAATTTTCTTCATGGAGTAGCACAAGCGTATGAGGCAGGTAAACTATTCCATATTGACCTAAACGACCAGAAAATGAGTCGTTTTGACCAAGACTTACGTTTCGCATCAGAAAACATAAAAAGTGCGTTCTTCCTCGTTAAGTTTCTTGAAGATGTCAACTGGGGTGGAAATCGACATTTTGATGCTCACGCATACAGAACAGAAGATGAACAAGGTGTATGGGACTTTGCAGCAGGATGTATGCGTAGTTATCTTATACTTAAAGATAAAGCGCAACAATTCAATGAGGATACAGAAATCCAAGATCTTATCTCGGATCTACGTTCACGTAATCCGGAAATTGAAGCACTCATGGCAAATTACAGTGTAGAAAACAGTGAAAAACTAAGAAAGATTGATTTCAAACCAGATACTATTGCTGAGCGAGGACTCGGCTACGAGAAATTAGATCAACTCACATTTGAAATCTTAATGGGAGTTAGATAAATCCTATCGGCTATTGATACCATATTGATAAGTCGGAGTTCTGTGTATGAGTACACTCCTTATTGCTGTATTGAGTTTTGTAGGTTTTATTGTTGCCTATAATACTTATGGTAAGTGGTTAGCAAGTAAAATATTCGGCTTAGACCCACAAGCAAAAGTACCAAGTCAAGAACTAAAAGATGATGTTGATTATGTTCCTACTAAAAAAGAGATAATCTTCGGACATCATTTTACCAGCATAGCCGGAACAGGTCCAATTGTCGGTCCAGCCATTGCCGTATTCTGGGGATGGTTACCCGCCTTATTATGGGTCGTCATCGGATCGGTTTTCATTGGTGCCGTACATGATTTTGGAGCGTTAGTTGTTTCATTACGAAATCGTGGACAGAGTGTTGGTGAAGTTGCTGGTAGGATGATAGGTCCACGAGCAAAGATCTTGTTTCTTCTTGTTCTCTTTATGGGTTTGACCATTGTCTTGGCTATATTTGGCTTGGTCATTGCACTGATATTCTCATATTATCCTGAATCAGTCTTATCTGTTTGGGTGGAAATCCCACTTGCAGTTGCCATAGGAATCTGGATTTATCGCAGAGGCGGTAATATCTTAATCCCATCAATTGTTGCTCTTGGTGTGATGTATGTTGGGATGGCAGTTGGTGCTTACCTTCTTCCAATTGACTTAGGAAAATGGTTAGGAGTTCCATTACTTGGTCAAACATATTTCAACGTTGTAGTTATTTGGACATTAGTTCTATTTGTCTATTGCTTCATCGCATCCGTGCTTCCTGTGTGGACACTCCTCCAACCGCGTGATTTTATCAACAGTCATGAGTTAGTATTAGCATTGATTTTATTGGTTCTGGGACTTACTGTTGCCGGTTTTTCAGGCAAAGCAGACCTTTTTGCTTCAGCTCCTGCAGTGGCAAAGGATATTCCACCCGATGCACCTCCGATTTGGCCTTTCCTATTTATTACTATTGCATGTGGTGCTGTAAGTGGCTTTCACTGTATGGTTAGTTCAGGTACATCAAGTAAACAGGTTGCTTCGGAGGAGGACGCACAATATGTGGGTTACGGGGCAATGTTACTTGAGGGAGGACTGGCAGTAATTGTTATTATTGCGTGTTGTGCTGGACTTGGTATGGGAATTTTCAACCGTACAGTTGATTCCACAAGTCTTGGTGGTTATAGATTTGAAGCAATTGTGAATGAAGGAAGTACCTCCCCAGTTGTAAAACATGATGCTTGGAGAACTCGGTATGCAACAAGTGAAAGCGTTATAAATCCAGATGGAACTACAAAAGTTGTAGGTGGTTGGGAGAGTCATAATCTTAAAGCCAAGGTTAGTGCATTTGTTGATGGCGGTGGAAATTTCCTTACATCCCTTGGTATCCCACTTAAAATGGGTATTGCAATTATGGCTGTACTTGTTGCCAGTTTCGCAGCTACAACTTTGGATACAGCAACTCGATTACAGAGGTATGTTATCTATGAAATTGCACAGACTGCAAAGATTAAGCCTCTTACAAATAGGTATGTAGCTACTGCCTTTGCCTTGATACTTGCTGCTGCAGTCGCATTACTACAAGGTCCCAGTGGTCCGGGTAGTGGTGGATTGACACTCTGGCCTCTCTTCGGTGCTACAAATCAGCTCCTTGCGGGATTGGCATTCATGGTAATCGTGTTCTATCTTGTACGTCGTAATAAACCAATTTGGTTCGCATTCCTACCGATGGTTATCATGTTACTCATGCCTGCATGGGCAATGCTACATCAAATGTTTAACCCAGAAACAGGTTGGTTGTTTGAAGGCAAGTATCTTCTTTTCTGTTTCGGTCTTGTTGTTGAAGGATTGCAAGTTTGGATGATATTTGAGGGTATTATTGCATGGCGAAATGCACGTGGCAATTATCCCGAACTACCTCCATTAGAAACTGTTGCTGCTGATTAATAATTGAAATCCGAACATTTCTATAGTATAATATAAACATAAAAGTATTTACTTAAATTGGTATGCTAAATTGAAAGTCTACAAATTTGCAACAAAAGTTATTTTCATTCTTGGGATAACTTGTTATGTCTCACTTCTGAGTCTGATGCCACTTATGCACGACCATGAACATGAAGACGTTCATTGTCATGAGCATGGGCATGAGGAGAATGAATCTTCACATACTGACGAGAATTGTTTGGCATGTGTTTTCATCAACACTTATGTTGATTATCATTTCGCACCAACAATTATTACCACTCCAACACTTTGCTATGAGACACCGACTACTGAAGTTGGTTTAATTACCACCAAATACATAGCAACATTCCAAAGCAGAGCTCCCCCAAAATTTTCCAATATTTCGTAAAATAACCTATTTTAGACATCTTTAGCACTATATTTGTATAGTATAATTGTCCGTTGTACTACATGAATGTACTGGTAGTTTCCATATTCTATTCAGTTGTGGCAATGCGAACCTTTAATACTAAAGATTTGCTCCATTTTATATTGTTTCAGCAGCTAATGTTTGCTGCCTTTATATCACTATTTTAACTGCACTTAATATGTGCCCTAAACATAGGAGAATATTATGTTTAATCAAGACTATTCCTTTACTATTTCTCGTATATTACTTTTCGTATTAATTTCCATTCTACCTTTCATGGGAGGATGTGGAGAAGATGATGATCACGATCATGAAGAAGAAGCACCAATACATGCAGATGCTGACGGCGTTCTCTTAGAAGTTGACGGTGTGGAAGTCTATCGACAATTTGAAGGTCAGCAAACCGGAGGTATCACACTCTCTGTTGATGACGAAGTTGAATTACATGTAATTTTCCTTGACCATAATGAAGAAGAATTACATTTGGATGAAATTGCTGGAGAAGAAGGTGAGGAAGATGAACATGAACATGATGAAGAGGAAGCCTTCGCTTTAGCGGTAACTGAGTATGATACGACAATAATTGATGTCCACTTATCCGAGGAAGATGAAGATCATGGGGACGAGGAAGAGGAGCATGGTGAAGAGGAGCATGGTGAAGAGGAGCTAAGTTTTGAAGTCATTGGTCTAAAAGCAGGGGAAACGACAATCAAACTTCAACTTCTACACGGTGACCATCCTGATTTCACTGCACTTCCAATTCCAGTAATTGTCCAGTAGTGAGGATTTACATGAATCTCAATGAAAATTCATGTCATTGTATTTTTAGTTTGGTAGGCGCGCGTTTAAAACGTGCCTACCTAATCATGTTCGTATTAACAGGTGTCTGTCTATTATGTGATATAAATCATGCGAAATCTGAACAGGTTACAGCATACCAGTTTAGCGGTGAAGTAATTGATATTCAGAGTCTGACCCGACTTGACGGAGTAACTGTCCATATCATTGAGTTGGATAAGACTATACAGACAGATTCGTTGGGACAGTTTCAAATTGCAAATGTATTAGAAGGACAGTATACTCTTCAGTTCATCAAAGAAAACTTTCAGGAGTTGGAACTGGTTGTAGATGTCAATGCTACTACATCATATCTACAGATTAAAATGACATCAGATGCAATTCAACTTAAAACAATCACTGTGATTCATTCAATTCGGGATCTTGATAAATATGAAAAAACAAATGATATTGCTATGGATGAAGGTGCACTTGAAAAGCAAATGAGCATGACACTTGCGCAGACGTTGTCAAAAGAGTTAGGAATATCACAAAGGACAATGGGTCGTGCAGTAGCGCGACCCGTTATCAGAGGTTTGGGGGGTGACAGATTACTCATACTTGAAAATGGTGAACGTACAGGCGATAAATCTGCCTCCAGTGCTGATCATGCAGTCGCAATAGACCCAATTTCTGTTAAAGGCGTTGAAATTACCCGTGGTCCCGCATCATTAATCTATGGGTCAAGTACATTAGGTGGAGTAATCAATGTAAAACGGTACAACATCCCTAAATTCATTCCAAAACGTCCTACTATGAGATTCGCTTTTCAAGGTGAAACAGTTAATACCGGTTTAACAGCAACGACAGGGTTCATGGTTCCAATCGGTGACTATGCAGGGAATATTGAGTGGAATCGACGAATCGCGTCGGATATTCAAACACCGGTAGGTATACTTGAAAACACTGAACTATCTAACCTTAATTTTTCTGTGGGAACATCCCTCATCAAACCTTGGGGTTATGTCGGAGCATCGGGTGGTCGTTATCGTTCTGATTACGGTATACCGGGATCACCTGAAGGACATATCAAAGGTGTTAACATCACACTTGACCGTCAGCGTTACGATTCACAAATGGAATTTCGCTTCAATCAAGAGTGGGTAAGGAAAATCAAATTTCAGACAGCATATACCCGTTATGGACACCAAGAGTTGGAGTCAAACGGTACACTCGGTGTAGAATTTGGTGTTCATACCTATAATTTTTTCGTAATGGCTTTTCTCTTTGATAACGTAATCACAGGTATGTGGGGAGAATACAGAGACCATGAAACTGGCGGGTTTTTCTGGACACCACACACTCGTGAATTTGCTTTAGCAGGATTTTACCTGAACCAACAGGATTATGAAAAGGTAACGTTACAGAGTGCCATTAGATACGATGTCAGACGTGCGGAACCGTTCCGACCCGGTACTGTTATTCAAGCAGGTACTGTTAAACGGCGCGATTTTGGTGGTTTTTCAGGTGCTGTTTCAGGGATCTACGATTGGAATGATAGTATTAGTACTGGTGTAACTGTCATGAAAACTTTTCGTGCCCCCGGTATAGAAGAACTATTTTCCGATGGACCACATCTGGCAGTCTATTCCTACGAAATTGGTAATGCAGAATTGGAATCTGAGAACGGGTTTGGTGGTGAATTATTTGCAGAATATACAAGCAATAGATTCAAACTTAACCTTTCACTATTCCAGAATCGTTTATATGGTTACCTGACGCCTACTAACTCAGGAGAAATAGAATGGGGTAGTGGTGCAGCAGGATGGTTATGGATTTATCAATATACGGCACAGGATGTTGTCATGAACGGTGCGGAAATGCGAATTGAAACGGAAATCTTACCTCGCTTAAACGTACAAATTGATGTCAGTTATGTAAATGGAACACTGATATCTGTTGATAAACCATTAGAACGGATTCCACCACTTAACGGAATTATTTCTTTCAACTATTCTTTATCACCACTACATATTCACTATACATCACGGTATTCTGCAAGTCAAACACGACTCGGAGAATTTGAGGAACCAACCGATAGATATATCGTCCATGATGTTGGATTATTCGTTAATTTTATTTGGTTGCAACTTGAAAATGTCGTTGTATTTGAGGTAGAGAATATCTTTGACACAACTTATCGCGATCATCTTTCGCGCATCAAATCTGTGATGCCGGAGCCGGGTAGGAATATTAAATTTTTATACAAACTAATTTATTAACTTACACCGTATGGATAGGTCTATTATCGCTGTCCATATAATTTTAGGAGAAAAATGAAAAAGTATTTTAGTCAAGAATTCGTTGACAATACTGGCGCGTGTCTCTCTGTCGCGTGTGCGATCCATTGTATAGCGATGCCGCTTTTAATAACCATTTTACCTTTGATCGGTCTCGGTTTCCTTGCGAATGAACGTGCTGAATTGGTCCTTATCACTGGCGCAATTGGACTGGCAATCGGGAGTTTGGCGTGGGGTATTCGACACCATCGAAGCTGGCGAGCGTTTTTGATACTGTTAGTGGCGTTAGTATTCATCACCACCTCTCGGACAGCCGTTGAAGGCACTTTTGAAGTGGTCTTCTACAGCACAGGCGGGATTTTACTCGCCTCCGCACACCTTGTCAATCGCTACCTATGCAATACCTGTCCAACATCCGAGCCAGGAGATGTATAAATTATGCAGAGAATATACATTTCAGTGTGTTTAATAGGCATACTGGTATGGTCTGGCTGTGATCCGAAGGGACAACCGGATGCTGCCACAAGTGATAAACTTCGCGTTGTTACCACGATCGGTATGATTACTGATATTGTTAAAAATGTTGGCGGTACGCGCGTAGAGGTGACCGGGATAGTGAAACCTGGCGTAGATCCACACTTTTACAATCCGACGCAGAAAGATGTTCAAAAACTGGGTTCAGCACACATTATCTTTTATAACGGGCTGCACCTTGAAGCAAAAATGGCGGACATCCTTGCGAAGATGTCGAGGGATATGCTGACGGTCGCCGTAACAGACGCTGTAGATCAGAGTCTACTGCTAACACCTCCAGAATACGAGGGACTCTACGATCCGCACTTATGGTTTGATGTGAAGCTTTGGATGCAAGCGGTGGGAAAGGTTCGCGATGTCCTGAGCGAATTCGATATTGATCATAATGTCCTGTACCGAAGCAACGCCGAACGTTATCTCACGAAACTGATGGAACTTGATGAATACGTAAAGTCGCAAGTGGATCTCGTGCCATCTCAGCAACGCGTCCTTGTGACGGCACATGACTGTTTTAACTACTTCGGAAAGGCGTACGGGTTTGAGGTGCGCGGATTACAAGGTATTAGCACCGCGACAGAAGTCGGAATCGCTGATGTACAGGAATTGGCAACGTTTATTGCGGAACGGCGTATCTCTGCTATTTTTGTAGAGTCATCCGTCTCTTCACGTAGTCTTGAAGCCGTGAAAGCCTCTGTGAAGTCAATTGGATTTGATGTGAAGATTGGTGGTGTGCTCTTCACAGACGCTATGGGAAACGAGGGAACACTTGAAGGCACCTACATCGGGATGATTCGACATAATATTGATACGATTGTCCATGCTTTGATTGGGGAATCGGAGTTATAAACCATTTCTACAAGAGAACTGGGGTTTTTAATCCCTTATACAACGGAGGCTATACAACAGTGCTGAAATTTTTCAATTCGCAGAAAGAGAGTGACCCACGGAAACTCGCCCAAGTCAAATCATGGGTCTCCCAAGCCTTTGACCTATCAGAGGACATCTCCGTGATGATTACTCAGCTGCGATGTACCGAAGAAGGCTGCCCGCCTATTGAAACGGTCATCGCAATCATGGAGACACCGGGAAAACCCCGGCAATACAAGATTCACAAACCACTGGCGGAGGTGAAGCAAACGGACATCGTTAGCTTGACCGCTGGATAAATTCAACAAGGAGAGAAAGATGAACACAGCCATACTAAACAATCAAGTCCCCGTCACCGTGCTGACAGGCTTTTTGGGGTCTGGTAAAACCACGCTGCTTAACCGCATTCTCACCGAAAACCATGGCAAACGTATCGCCGTCATCGAAAACGAGTTTGGCGAGATCGGTGTCGATAATGATTTGGTCATCGGTGCAGAAGAAGAGATTTTCGAGATGAACAATGGTTGCATCTGCTGCACGGTGCGCGGTGATCTCATCCGTATTTTGGGTAATCTGATGAAGCGTCGTGATAAGTTCGACTACATTATGGTCGAAACCACAGGGCTTGCGGACCCCGGACCAGTTGCTCAGACGTTCTTCATGGACACCGAAATGCAGGAGAAACTACAACTGGATTCCGTCACGACGGTGGTGGATGCCAAGCACATCTGGCAGCACATCGATGACAGCGATGAGGCGCGTGAACAGATTGCTTTTGCCGATGTCATATTGTTGAACAAGATTGACCTTGTGACCGAGGGAGAGTTAGAACAACTGGAAGCCAGAATTCGCAGCATGAACGGTGCAGCGAAGATTTATCGAACGAAAAACGCCGTGCTTGAAATGGACAAGATTCTCAATGTTGGTGGATTCGATCTGGACCGAGCGATGGAGATTGACCCACAGTTTATGGAACCGGAGTATCCCTTTGAATGGGCAGGTATTTATAACCTTTCTGCAGGCACGCATCAACTGGTTCTTCAAGAAGGTCCTGACCCGATGATGAAAGTCGCGTTGGTGCCCGTAAATGAGTCTACCGATGAAGCTTTGAAGGACGCTGTTGAGCCAGTCGTGATGGTTTTCTCCGATGATGAGCATGAACTTTCGGCGGGTGGCACCCTTCAACCGAGTGGACAACTCATTGCGTTGAATCTCACAGCGGATGAATTACGCTTTGACGTACAGATCGACCACCCCAGTGCTTACGCGCTGTTTACCGAGCATCACCCCGACGAATTTCAAGCACAACTCTTTGGCAACAGTACCCTTGTCAAGCCAGTTGTTGAACGCGAATTTAAGCCAGACCACGAACATGATGACGAAGTCACATCGGTCGGTATCACAACCCCCGGCGACCTTGATGCTGACCGGCTGAACGATTGGATTGGCAATCTGCTTCGGACAAAAGGTATCGACATCTTCCGCATGAAAGGTATTCTGAGCATCAAGGGTGAGCCAAACCGATTCGTCTTCCAAGGTGTTCATATGCTCTTCGACGGTCGCCCCGATCGACCGTGGGGTAGTGAACCGCGCTACAATAGCCTCATCTTCATCGGACGCAACCTTGACCGGGCAGAATTGACTGAAGAGTTTGAAGCATGTCTCGCTTGAACAACTTGAGCAACCGAATTGTTCCACCTTCACAACTGCGCGAAAATTGGACCGCAACCATCAGCGACCACGTCATTGATCTGGCGTGGTCCCCTGATGGGAAATACATCGCTGCCGCGTCGGTTCTCGGTCCGGTGACAATTTTTGAAGGTCATCGTCAAGCGGTTATCCATGCCTTTGAAGGGCATGAATTCGGTACAATGTCAATCGCTTGGCATCCAGACAGCAAGGTGCTTGCAAGCGCAGGACAGGATGGGAAAATTCGGTTGTGGGATATGACAAGTGGCAAAGCAACCCATTCGCTTGACGGGGGTGCAGCATGGGTTGAGCACTTGGCTTGGAGTGGCGGCAAAAATCCGATACTCGCCTCTGCTGCTGGTCGTAAGCTGAAACTCTGGAACGATGTCGGCGATCTTGTTCGCGAATTTTCCGACCATCAGAGCACCATTTCTGACATCCAGTGGAAACCGCATGCAAGGCAACTTGCCTCGATTGCCTACAGCGGTGTCACGCTGTGGGACCCGCAACAGTCGGAAGCTGTCCGCCGATTGGAATGGCAAGGCTCATCACTGGTGATTGCATGGAGTCCTGACGGCAAACACATCGCCACCGGAGATCAAGATTCGACCGTACATTTCTGGATTATGTCTACTGGTGAGGACTTGCAAATGTCTGGCTATCCGACGAAAGTGCTAGAACTCTCGTGGGATGCCACGAGTCGATACTTGGCTACGGGAGGCGGTCAGGAAGTTACGGTGTGGGATTGTTCTGGTCGCGGACCGGCCGGTACCAAACCCATTACGCTTTCCGGGCATCAGGATTTTCTCAGCGTTGTACGTTTTCAACATCACGGAAAACTCCTGGCTTCGGGCTGTGCCGAGGGTCTGGTCTACGTGTGGCAATTGCGAGGCAGAATCAGTTCTCGGGTGGTTCATGAAGCCGCTCTGAAAGCAGGGGTCACAAGCCTCGTTTGGTCACCGAATGACCAGTTTATTGCTGTTGGTGACGAGTCGGGTGGGGTGAGCGTTTTTTCGATAAGTTAAAATTCAACATTTAAACGGAGTAAGTTACCCAATTTCTTACTTTGGATTTTTAATCGAGAGTGGTGCAAAAATATCCTCGTAGGGGTTGGGTTCCCCAACCCGTAAGATAACAGATAGCAGAGTTTGCCAGAGGACGAGGTACCCTCGTCCGTTGTGAAGTGTTTCATTAATTCTGAAATCCACTATAGATTGTGAATCTTGGAACACGGAGAGTTCCATAAGGCATTCATACCGTTGATTTACTAACAGATTGCACTACGAGAAATTGCTTATACCGAATTTACATTGACATACGTTGTATGGAGAGGTTATTACTATCCATACAATTTTAGGAGAAATAATTGAATAAATATTTTAGTCAAGAATTAGTAGACAATACTGGCGCATGTCTATCTTTTGCATGTGCGATTCATTGCATGGCTATGCCGTTACTGGTGACCATTTTACCTTTGGTTGGTCTCAGTTTTCTTGTTAGTGAACCTGCGGAATTAGCCATCATTGGAGGTGCGGTTGTACTTGCCTTGGGAAGTATAGTGTGGGGTATTCGTCATCACCGTAGTTGGAGAGCGTTCCTTGTCCTCGTTGTGGGAATTGCGTTTATTGCTACTGCTCATATTTCTGCGGAAGGTATTTATGAGATAATGTTGCACAGTACGGGTGGTATCCTACTTGCATCAGCACATCTTATCAACAGACATTTGTGCAAAATTTGTCCAGCATGTGAACTTGAAGATGCAAGTGGTTCACATTAATTACTGTTTTCATTCATAAAGTTATTGTGGTGAAAGTAAATAAAAATCAGCCGAATGTTGTAATGCATTCGGCTGATTTTGTATACTACAGTGTTGTAATAATATATTATTTTGATTAAGATTCAACAGTTATCTGAAGGACTCCCTGATGCTCAGTGCCAATATAAAAGGTGTCTCCGTCAACAACAAGAGAAGTTATTGAATCAGGTATTTCAGGTACAACTTGTTCCCATGTTCCTTTAGTCTGATCCAAACTATAGATTCCTTCATCATTAGCACCGCAGACAGAATCATTCTCTTCGACTAATGTCTTTATGACAACACTATTTCCATTCTCGTCAGTTAGTAACTTCCAATTTGATCCGTCTATTGAACAGATAACACCTTGATCAGTTGCAACATAAACAGTTGAACCTGAAAGGATTACATGTAAATACTGTTCAACGGAATATGGTAGATCAGATGTAATATTTGTCCATTGTTCTCCTCCATCAAGGGATTGATAGAGTTGTCCATCACGTTTGCCAACGTAAACTTTCTCATCCGATGCAGCGAGTTTGAATCCGTGTGACATATTATCAATTGTGAGTTCACCCGTTTCTTCAACACCAGTATCTATCCACCAAGAATCTCCTGGTTTCCATCGGTAGAGTTTGTAATTGTATTCCATGAAGACAGTTTCATCTTTGACAGCGAAGTTACCATACAAGCCTTCTAACATCAATCCATAAGCAAGTTGATAATCATCATCAATGTTTTCAAGCTGCTTTAAAAAGCATTCTGCACCAAACTTAGGATCTGACAAAATCTCTTGTTTTGTTAATTCATCTGGTTCACTCCAAGGATGTGTAGAGAAAGTCATTAATAAACCTTGTCCTGAATACCTATCGCTTTCAAAGGCAAAAGTAGTATTACCAAACACATGCCACATTAAGGTTCCAGTATCTAATGAAGGAATCATTTTATCATCTGGAATAAAGCCATCAAGTGGGAGGAAATATGGTTCATCTGGTGCAGTGCGATAATATGCAGTTTCATTATTACGACGAATGACTTTGGCATATAAATATCCATCGTAATTGGAAATTTGTACAATTTTTGGTGTATATTCTCTAAATTTTGTTTTTACACCTAAATCTGGAATGTTCTCAGTTCCCCTCTTCACGAAAATATCAACAGATTCCCACGAAACACCTTTGTCAATTGATTTGACCAAACTACCAGCAACTAACGCATATAGCGTAGTATATTTCTTGGATGCATTCTCTGTCTTGATACTGATTAAATTATCTACACGACACTCAAACCTTGTGTTGAATCTATGCCAAGTACTTCCACCATCCGTTGAGCGATGTATACCAGTGATACCACCAGTATAAAAGGTGCTTTTATCTATAGCTACAGCACAGTTAACACTAAACTGAATTGGAGTTATGCCGGATAACTTTTCGGTTTCCCAATTATACCCAGAATCAATAGATCGAGAAACAACACCTTCTTCTCCACCAATTAGTAAAAGTGTATCTCCACTTGCAAGCAGTTTTATTTCAGGTAATGTCTTCATCATCTCACGTACATCTATTGGTGTTATATCGGTCCATGAATTGCCACAATCAGTTGAGCAAAATACCCACCAAGATTGTCTTCCTTCTTTCCCCAACTCAAGGTAATTCTCTTCTGGTGTGCCTTTACCTTCCAATAAATTTACGGCTACTGCAGCATAAACCTTGTTATCATTGACTACTAAAGAACAAACATTAACAGTAGCGTCAACAGGTAACTGAAGATGTTCCCATTTGTTCTCATTATATCGGTATACACCCATAGATGTTCCAGCAAACAGTGTATTTTGGTTTACCCTTAATGATTTTATTCCTGCTTTTTCCTTCAAAGTGCTTTCTAAACCATCTGTCATCTTAATCCACGACCTTCCTTTGTCATCGGATCGAAAAACACCTTGATTTAGGGTTAAGTAAAAAATTTCATCAGTGATGAGTAATTCCTTTACATGTCCTTTCGGACAAGGACCAATCGGATTCCATGTTTCGCCATCATCAGTTGATGCAAACAATTCATCGGATGGAATTATATAGAGTGTTCCATTGTGTTCAGCAATTGGAATATCACCGTTAGTTTCTTGATCCAAAATGTCTGTATTTACAAGTTGCCAAAAATTATCACCAGCAGGTAATTTGTATAATTTTTTGTATCCTACCACTGCATAGAGTGTTTTTGACGAAGTAACTGAAAGCGTGCCAACTGAAGCAACTACACCGGGTTCATTCATTTGTATCCACTGCATAATATTCTCCGTCATTTTCTCTGGTATTTCAAAACCACCTAAAGTCTCGCGTACCATCAATTCTTCCTCCTTCAATCGGTTTCTCGCTCTGTGAAGCCGACTTTTGACAGTATTCAATCTAATACCCAAAAATTCGCTGATCTCTTTACAGGGCATGCCACCCAGATAGTGAAGCGTGATCACAGTATGTTCATTCTCAGGCAATTTATTGAGCAGTTGTTTTACAACATCCTGCCGATTTTCAGTTGCATTCTCTTCACGCTCTTTTTCAAGATAATGTTTATAGAAAACTCTTTCTGTCTCAGCATCAGGTAATGCCTCAAGAGATTCCATTTGTATATGTGTTTTCCTATGAAACATATAGCAACAATTCTTAGCAATAGCATGTAGCCATCCAGCAAAACGATTCGGATCTCTTAATGTATACAGTTTTTGATAGACATTTAGAAAGGTATCCTGCGTTATTTCTTCAGCAAGATGGAAGTCACCTAATTCGCGCCAAGCGAATGCATGGACCTGCTTTTGATATTTTTCAACCAAAGTAGTGAAAGCATCTTGATCACCATCAAGAATCTGTTCTATTAGATTGACATCGTTATTTTTCATAAGTTTCTCCTATCGGAAATCCCTTATGACTACATGATGCATTCAAAGTGCCAAAGGTTGCATAAAATGCAATTTTCTTAAAATAACTTTAAAATATCGGATAATTGGAGGGAGATTGACCGGTGTATGTTTTGGTAATAATGACAGGAATGAGTCTACATTATGGAAATGCTCGAGGATGATGACAAAATAATGATTATCATAACAAGTGATATAAAGATTGTGCCTGTTCATAATCTTCTGGTGTATTGATGTTGAGAAACGAATATCCTTCAGAATCATACGTTTTCCACACTTCTGGGTAAAGACAAAGGACATCAGCATGTTCCTTTAGCGCATGAACACGTAATTCCGATTCATTCAACATCGATTCAATAATAGGTATGCAACGTTTTGAATATACAGCACACAATGTTTGAAGGGTTTGCTGTGTTATATCAGTGTTTGCTGTGTTATTGTTATTTGTATAGGGCATTACGGCATCGTATTCACCTATGACAGAAATAAGATAAGATAGCAGTTTTTGCTGTAAAAATGGACTATCGCAACCCACACAAATAACCGTCTGATTTGATGTGTAAGTCAGACCAGTAAGTATTCCACCTAAAGCTCCGCAATTTGGTATAATATCACGATGCATAGGTATATTAAGATGAGCATATTCATTCGGACTATTGGTAATCAGTAATTGTTCTGTAGTAACTTGTCGTATTCTTTGGATTACATGTCCGATTAGCGTATCATCTCCGAGACGCATCAAAGCCTTATTTTGACTCATCCGACGACTCTTTCCTCCTGCTAATATAACACCTGTTACCATATTATTGATTCTTTATTCCTGTCAACGAGTCTCGGACCATATCGACTTTCCATTAATTTACGTAATTCATCAACGAGTTTTTGTTCAGTTTCTGCGATATTGTTCAATTCATCTGGATCTTCTTCAAGGTTGTACAATTCAACGAAGCCGTCGTTACTTTCAATGAGTTTATGTGTATGTGTCCGAATACAAGTGAAGTTTACCAACCGACTGACTGTATTTGAACGATGTGTTTCCGTTTCACCGTGCAGCAATGGTGCGATTGAACGTCCATCTATATTGTCTAACACAGGGACACCTGCCATATCACATATTGTTGGATTCAGATCAATCAGTTCTACTAATTCATTTGACGTCCGGTTGCTATCAATACCCGGTCCTGCTACAATAAGCGGAACACGTAGTGATGCTTCATACGCGATACTTTTCGTGTAAAAACCGTGATCACCTAACATCTCACCGTGGTCGCTTGAATAGATGATATATGTATTATCAAGCATACCGCGTTCTTCCAAGGCAGATAACATATTCCCAATCTGATCGTCAATTAGTTCTGTTGCAGCACAGTACTGTTGTCGAGTGACTTTAACTTCCTCAGGAGTAAGATTAACTGTCCGTTTTTTTACCCACTCCGGTTTTCCTTCCATATCATCATTGATAGGATCAGGCATGTCTGCATTACGATACTTGTCACCATATTCTGTAGGTGGGTCAAATGGGTCGTGCGGTCCAACAAAACTGACAAATAAGTGCCATGGAAAGTCATCGGGTATATTTTCTATAAACTCGGTTGAACGTCTTCCGATATACGAATCCTCAAAATCCTCTGTTGGTAAAACAGAATCGTATGACCCATTCTTAATCCATCCACCCGATGAACTACGATTACGGTAATCTTTATGGAATTTTTCTAATAATCCTTTATCATGGAGATAGTTTGAATAAGGTCCAATAGGTGTAGGGGATCTTCCTGCGTGCATCTTTCCTTCACATTCTTCCGGATGCGTGAAACCCCAACTATATGCGCGTGGACGATCACCGTATCGTCCATTATAGCCAATCGGTTTTGCAAGATCCAGTTTACCTACACAGCCAACGCGGTATCCATGATCCCGTAGCTGCTGATAATATGTTGGTATGGTGGATGGCAAAAAACTGCCATTGCTAAGTGAACCCAATCGTGATGGTTGTATCCCAGATGCTAAACCTATCCGAGATGGGGCACAGACAGGTGCATTGACTGTACAGACTGGAAAATTCACTCCCATTTCCGCTAATCTACGCATATTGGGTGTGTTTAGTGCGTCAGGGGCATTTTCATGTGTTTCCACATAATCGTACCGATGTTGATCAGACATTATAAAAAGAACATTTGGCTTGTCAGTTTTTCTATTCATTTACCTTGCTCCGCTTGGTATGGATACATTGATGTTAGAGTGAATTAACATGTCAGTATTTAAGTTATGATTTCGCTATGTTCTGACCTAAGACTTAAGAAAGGCACATAAGTATATATCGCGTATTATATGAAATTATGCTTGACGTAGCAAGCGAAATTCTACATAATGGTGAATGTGATTCGTCAAGAAAATAAGTGAGTTAGATTTGAACGGTATTTTTGATTTTTGATCAAAAAGGATCATCAAATAAACAAAGGAAACTAATTACTATAACTCTGATAAAGTGAAAAACCGCAAAATCCTTATTCTCTGTATTGATGCTGGAGGTCACGACTATCTTGCTGCAAGTGATATTCCTAATATCCGCAAGTTGGCGAAAGAAGGTTTTTATCAACATGGTAATGCTGTCATTCCATCTGTGACAAATGTCAATAATGTTAGTATTGCTACAGGGACGTTTCCTGATAGGCATGGTATTACCTCTAATTATTTTGTTAATAGGAAAACCGGTAAGGGGCAGTATATTGAGGATGACCGGTTTCTTCTTGCGCCAACACTGTTTGAAGTGGCAAATAGTACTCAATTTGCTGATACAACTGCATTGTTCGTTACTAAGAAAAAATTGTTACGAATGTTAGAAGGTAGTGCTGATATTGCAGTCGCAGCGGAAGATCCGCCTAATGAATTTATTAATGCAGTTGGTGATGTGGAACCCATTTATTCTAAGGAGATAAACTTCTGGTTACTCAATGCAGTGCGTTGGACTTTACAAAAGTATAGTCCGGAAATCGTCTATTGTTCAACAACAGATTGGGTTCAACACAAGTATGCACCAGAAACCGAAATATCTCAAGAACACATGGCTGAGCTTGACCGAATACTTGGTGAGATTGTAGATAATGCCCCAGACCGTGAAATATACATCACTGCAGACCATGGTATGATGGAGAAATCTACTGCTCTTGATCCAGGACGAGTATTATCACACCACGGTATTTCAGCAAATTCAATTCCCATTATTAAGGATAGATATGTGGAACACCATGGCAATTTAGGTGGAGCAGCATATGTCTATCTTGAAAACCGAGACGAACTTGATTTTGCTGTTGAGTATCTTACGAATACACACGGAATAGAAGAGGTGTACACTGCTGAGGATGCAGCATGTCTTTTCCATCTTCATCCAGATAGGATTGGTGACATTTTTGTATTGGCAGATAAAGGCACTGTTTTTGGAGTGTTGGATATGGCATCTGAACCGGTTTCGGTTCGTTCACACGGTTCACGTCACGAAAGTTATGTGCCGATTATTGGGTATAATAGTCCATGGTTGGCTTCTGAATTTGAATATAACCTTGATATAGGTAGACTTTTAATCGAAAGTTTGCAGTAGATTTAATTATTTTACGACTCGTAATTTTGTAATTGTTGTGTTTGTTAACAATTTTACACAGTATGATATTTGAAAGGAAAAGTAAATGGCAAAAGAACAAAATAATGATTGGATTTCCATATTTGATGGGAAAACATTGAACGGTTGGGGTGCTACTGGGAATGATGAAGGGTGGGCAGTTGATGATGGAAGCATTCTCTGCACTGTAAAAGGCGGAAATATGCTATATTCTGAAGAACAATATGATAATTTCATTTTGTCCCTTGAATATATGAGTGAGCCGAATGTTAACAGTGGCGTTTTTATACGGTGGGCAGATTTACAACGACCGGTGCAAACTGGAATAGAAATTCAGATTTTGGATACACACGGAAAAGAACCTGCTACAAAACACTGTTGTGGTGCCTTCTATGATGCAAAGGAACCTACTCGAAATGTATGCAAACCTGCAGGTGAGTGGAATGAGATGATAATTACTTGTGACGATAGCATACTTGTTATAGAGATGAACGGTGAAGAAATTGTCCGTGCTGATTTAGATGATTGGGATACACCACACCAGAATCCTGACGGAAGCAGGAACAAATTCGGAACTGCTCTCAAGGATTTTCCGCGTAAGGGGCATATTGGGCTCCAAGACCATGGCGGTAAACTTTGGTTTCGGAATATTAAGATAAAATCATTGTAATGCTAATGTTAATAGATTCTCTCTGAAATGATGTTTAAAGTTATTAACATCTTATCAATCTTCGGTGTCAAGTTCCACTGCTTTTGCACGAGGATGTAGACACCGAAGATTGATAATATTTAGGAGATTACCTTGCTAAGCCTAGAACGAATCCAAAAAGCACAGCAGAGAATGAAACAACAAAATATAGATGCATATCTTATTCTGACACATGATGATTACATCTACTTTTTCGGTGAAGATCGTTATCAACCGAGAGCAATTATTCCTGCAGAAGGTCAGCCAATTATTGTAACATTTTCTGGAGAGGAAGAAGAAGTCAGAGAATCATTAGGTGTTGAAGATGTCCGTATTTTTGGTTCTGTGGGTCAACAGATAAAAGATGTAGTTCAGGTCATGCGCGGTATGATAGGAAATAAAGAGAAATTGAAAATTGGCGTGCAGATGTGGTTTTCAACACCAGCTTTCCTGTTGAATATGTTCCAAAGAGCGAATCCTATGGTTGATGTCGTAGATATTGCTCCTGTTATGGATGAACTACGTATGGTGAAGGATGCATCTGAGATAGCACTCATGAAACGTGCTGCGGAGATTGCAGTTATCGGTATGGAGACTGCAGTAAGAACACTCAAAGACGGGATAACGGAAAATGAGGTGGCAGCAGAGGTAGAATATGCTATGCGAAAATCAGGTGGACATGGAGTTGCAACACCTGTATTCGTGAATTCGGGAATCCGTTCAGGATGGTTGCACGGAACAGCGTCTGACAAAGTAATTGAGACAGGTGACCTCGTTGTTATTGATTTGGTGCCTCGTTACAAAGGTTATTGCGCAAATCTTTGTCGAACGTTCGTTATTGGTGATCCGTCGGTAAAACAGTTCAATATGTTTGCAACTTACAAAAGTGCCCAAGCAGCAGGAATTGAAGCCTTAAAACTTGGGGCAAAAATGAGAGATATTGATGCTGTGGCAAAGCAAGTTTTCATTGAGAATGGTTACGGAGATTTTTACATTGCTGGTATTAGTCATAGCATTGGATTAAGTTTTGAAGAAACACCTGCGCCAACAATTCACCCTGGTGATTCTGGAATTCAGATTTCTGATGGAATGACTGTTACTGTCGGACACCCGGTACTATCTGTGCCTGGTACTGGTGGTGTGCGATTAGAGGATACGTTCCACATAACAAATGGGGCAGCACAACCCTTAACAGTATTCCCATCGGAATTAGTTTTATGATGGAAACGCATAATTGAAACTGATTAACGCGGATTAATGAGTTTGCAGTAACAACCCTGTTGCACATGTTAATAACATTGATACAAGAAACAGGATAGGGAATAAAGGAAACAAAAATCTGTCCATATATGATAGATAATTAGCAACGAGACGGACGGAGAGACCCTTCCTCTACGATCGGTATGAGGTTAATTTGATTTAGCAGATTGTTGTTTGAATCACTGAAGGTGCGGAGAACGGGTAATCAGTGATTCAGACGGAAGTAATTGGGGTTAGAGATCTCTCCTACAAGATTACTACGCGACAATTGAATGCATCTAGCCGTACAATCATTTTTATGGAAAACATGACGAAATTATAGTATACTATTACATCATGTCAAATCAACTTCACCATATACGAAATTTCTGTATTTTAGGACATATTGATCATGGCAAAAGCACACTAAGCGACCGTCTCTTAGAATGGACGAACACTCTTGCCGAAAGAGAGATGCGTGAACAGGTGCTTGATTTAATGGACCTAGAACGCGAGCGCGGTATCACAATCAAAGCAACTGCTGTTAAACTCAATTACCGCGCCGATGATGACAAACTCTATGAACTTAACTTAATTGATACACCTGGACATGTGGATTTCACCTACGAAGTTTCTCGGAGTCTTGCTGCCTGTGAAGGTGCTATCTTAATTGTTGATGCTGCACAAGGTGTGGAAGCACAAACATTGGCAAACGCATATCTTGCGATTGAAAACGACCTTGAAATTATCCCCATTATAAATAAGATAGATTTACCTGCTGCGCAACCAGAGGAAGTCAAACGACAAATTGATGAGGTAATTGGAATTCCAGCAGAAGATGCATTATTAGTAAGTGCAAAAGCTGGGACAGGTATTCCCGCCATATTTGATGCAATTGTTAACCGTATCCCCACACCAACAGGTGATACTGCTGCACCATTAAAAGCACTTGTATTAGATTCTGTATACAACAACTATCGCGGTGTAATCATGTACACTCGCATTTTTGATGGATGTGTCGCACCCGGTGATAAAATACAATTGATGCAATCAAAACGGTCTTATGAAGTTGAAGAAGTAGGGATATTTACCCCTCAAATGCAACCCACAACAGAACTCAAAACAGGAGCGGTAGGATACCTCATTGCAGGAGTACGCGATATTGACAATGCAAAAATTGGCGATACTATCACATATCATTTAGATCCTACCTCTACCCCGCTCCCCGGTTACCAAGAAATTAAACCTTTGGTTTTCAGTGGTCTATATCCCTCTGATACAAACCAATTTCAGGCATTGCGTGAGGCACTTGAAAAACTACGTCTAAACGATTCATCTTTCTCTTATGAACCAGAAACATCCGTTGCCCTTGGATTCGGGTTTCGGTGTGGCTTTTTAGGTTTGCTTCACATGGAGATAATCCATGAACGTTTGGAACGTGAATTTGAACTTTCACTGATTCGAACTGCTCCAAGTGTTATGTATCGGGTTACTTTAAAGTCAGGCGAGACGGTACTTGTAGACAACCCAGCACATTTACCTGAAATCCAAAATATTGAACGAATTGAAGAACCTTATGTCAATATAGATATAATTGTTCCGCGAGAATATATTGGAAATGCAATGGAACTTTGTCAGAAACGTCGGGGTGTATATAAACGGATGAATCAGTTGGATGTAAGTCGTGTACAACTCCTTTATGAATTACCTTTGAGTGAAATGTTAGTTGATTTTTATCCAAAATTAAAGTCACTTACCCGTGGATATGCATCACTCGAATACGATATAGGAGAATACAAGACTGAAAAACTTGTCAAGTTAGATGTTCTTCTGATGGGAAAACCAGTAGATGCGCTTTCTACGATACTTCCGCGCGAAATGGCAGAAACACGCGGTAAGAGTTTGGTAAATAAATTGAAAGACTTGATACCAAGACAAATGTTTGAGATTCCTATTCAAGCAGCAATAGGTAGTAAGATAGTCGCACGTGAGTCTGTCAGAGCTCTCCGAAAAAATGTTACAGCGAAATGTTACGGTGGCGATATTACCCGTAAACGCAAATTGTTGGAAAGACAGAAGGAAGGTAAAAAGCGACTCAAACAGATTGGAAGTGTTGATGTCCCACAAGAGGCATTCACTGCAATGTTAGCAACTGATGAATGATCTAAAACTAATAAATCAAATCTAACATTTCCACAGCGGAAAATGGGTGAATAAGGTAGTATAATGAAAGTATTACAATATAATCAATGGTTATGCAAGACAATACTTTTTCGGATTCGACAATATAAAGGTATCATATTCACTTTGATCTTCGTCTTTGGATTCTTTCGTCCATTCATAGTTGATGCTTATCTCATTCCTTCAGGTTCAATGGAGGATACTCTACTTGTTGGTGATAGAGTACTGGTCTGTAAATTTATGTACGGTTTCAATATACCAGGTACAGAGTTGAAGATCTTTGACTTTCATGAACCTGCACATGGAGATGTATTTATTTTCATCCCGCCACACCAGCGAAATCACCATTTTATCAAACGGGTTGTTGCAGTTGAAGGCGATACCGTTTATACAAAAGGTAAAACACTATACGTCAATGGACAAAATGTTGATGAGAAGTATACAAAACATTTACCGAATAATCAATTTCGACAGGACTTTCCACCATTTCGTAAACCTGGATATCTATCATCTGACATAACGTCCAGTGATTGGAGATTGACAGAAAAAGAATTCCAAAATAAATATCCCGAAGGAAAACCTTTCGTTGTTCCCAAAGGACATGTTTTTGCTATGGGAGATAATCGAGATCTGAGTAGTGATAGCAGAACATGGGGACCTGTTGATGTGGACGACATTAAAGGGCAAGCATTCATGGTTCTGTGGTCAACAAAATATCTGCCTGTAAATATATGGGAGATGTGGAAAATAGTTACAAACATACGATTTAATCGAATTGGTAAAATAATACGCTAATATTGAAGATTATATACAATGAAAATTCAAAATTTAAGTTAAGAAAAGGATACTGCATTCTGTAGAGGTGTTTATATATAATGACAACAGAAACCCGAATATCAATCTGGCAAAGATTACGAAATACCGTCGTATGGGAATATACTCAAGTAATTGCTGTTGCACTCATTCTTGTTTTCGGATTTATACGACCATTCGTTGTAGAAGCATTCAAAATTCCCTCCGGTTCAATGGAGGATACACTCTTAATCGGTGATAGAATACTGGTATGCAAATTTATCTATGGGTTCAAAATACCCGGTACTGATATCAGAGTTTTTGATTTCCATAAACCAACACGTGGTGATGTGTTTGTATTTATTCCACCCCATGAAACTGATAGAAATTTCATTAAACGGATCGTTGCTGTGGAAGGAGATACGGTTCACACAGAAGGGAAAACACTTTATGTCAACGGGAAAGCAGTTGACGATAGTAGTTTTACAAAACATGAAGAGGGACGTTATATTAGACGTAATTCTTTTCCCCCTTTCAGGAAAACCGAAGAATACATGCGTAAGGATGATTTATACAAAGATTACACCATGATAGAAAGTCGATTTAAACGTCAATTTCCTAATGGAAATCCTTTTACTGTCCCTAAAGGACATGTTTTTGCTATGGGAGACAACCGGGATCATAGCAGTGATAGCAGAACATGGGGTCCAGTAAATATTGAGAGAATTAAGGGGCAGGCTTTCATGGTATACTGGTCCTTCAAGGACTCAGATGCCAAGATATGGGAGGTATGGAAGTTATTTGGAAGTATTCGTTTCAACAGAATAGGTAAACTCATCCACACAACATATGGACATAACTGATGTATCAAGATAGGCGACATCTTATCATTGGAACAGCTGGGCATGTTGACCACGGCAAAACAGCATTGGTTGGCACACTCACCGGTATAGAGACAGACCGACTCAAGGAGGAAAGAGAACGCGGCTTATCTATTGAGTTGGGGTTCGCATATTTTGATCTTCCAGACAATAGCCGTGCAGGAATTGTTGATGTTCCCGGTCACGAGAAGTTCATCCGTAATATGTTATCCGGTGCCTATGGGATGGACATAGTCCTTTTTGTCGTTGATGCAAAAGAGGGAGTACAGGAACAGACACTTGAACATTTAGCGATTTTGGATTTACTTAACATCTCAAATGGTATACTTGTAATGACAAAATCGGATTTAGCATCAAGGGATGAACTGGAAGAAGCAACTGAAATGACCCAAGAGATGCTTGTGGGAACATCCCTTGAGGGTATTCCTTCAGTCAGTGTTTCTTCAATCACTGGAAAAGGTATAGACACATTAAAACAGATGATTGTAGAACAGGTTGACCTTGCAACGGAAACTAAAGAACATGATGGTATACCAAGATTGTATGTTGATCGTATATTCACTATTCAGGGATTCGGTGTTGTTGTAACTGGAACACTTATCGGGGGTACTGTAAATAGAGACCAACGTATGATTCTTCTTCCACAAGGGGATGTCGTAAGAGTACGAGGTATTCAGGTTCATAACGAACCTGCTAATCTTGCACAGGCAGGTCAACGGACAGCTCTTAATTTATCTGGAACAAATGCACAAAACATACAACGTGGTGATGTGCTTTGTCCTATTGAGTTTTCAAGGGTTACTGACAATATCGACATATCGTTACAAGTGTTATCCTCATTTCCGAGGATGCTGGAACATTGGGGACGTTTTCGTGCATATTTGGGAACTCGCGAAATTTTTTGTCGGTTGATCTTGTTGGTTGACGAAGCAATTCTTCCTGGAGATAGTGTCCAAGTACAGTTGAGATTGGAACAGCCTATTTTAACTTTTAGAGGTGACCGTATAATATTGCGTGATTTTTCTGCACAACATACAGTAGGAGGTGGTGAAGTCATCAACCCATTCGCACCAAAACATAAACGTTTTACGCAAGAAACGATTAATAATTTAGCGCAGTGGGAGGATGCCAATGATTCGCAAGTTATCAACGCAGTTTTGGAAAACAGTACCACCCTCTGTGTAGAAGAGTCGTCCCTATATTACTACATGCCTTATTCACAAGCAGAAGTGAATAACTTGTTAAACACCTTGGAGACAGAAAATAAGATAGTTCGTTGGGACAAATCTGGTAGAACACCTCTGATTTCAGATGTTGCACGTACAACTGAAACTACAGAAAGGCTATTGGTTACGTTGCAAAATTTTCATGAAACACACCCTCTCCTTGTGGGTCAAAATGCCTCGAAACTTAGTCGCGAACTTGATCTGGACGAAGTCGGTTTTGAAAAACTGGTTGACCAACTAATTAAATCAAAACAAATAGAAAAGGACGGTAATCTTCTACGGTTGGCATCACATGAAATTCAATTTTCTGATGAGGAGTCTACTGCTAAAGAAACATTGGAAGCGATTTTTTTAGATGCAGGTATTAATACACCCGGTTTTAATGAATTAAATACATTACTTCCTGAGTATACACCACAAGTGATAGAGTCCACGTTTTATGCTCTATTAAACCTTGGACAGTTTGTTAAGACAGCTGATAACTTCTTTATTCATCGTGACGTCTATGAAAAAATAAAGGATACGTTGACCAATTATTTACGACAAAATGAAACCATTACTGTAGGTGAATTTCGTGAACTCGCACAGACTTCTCGAAAATATGCAGTACCATTTCTGGAATATTGTGATCACCAAAATGTTACAGTCCGTGATGGAAACGTCCGTAGATTGTCGTTACGCAATAAGAATTCAGAATAGAAATCATTTTCAGGTTTTTGCCTTCTGATTAATGGGGGAGGATAGGGTCTGGTGGCTCTACCGGTCTTCAAAACCGGCTTGTCCATGCAAGTGGATAGGTGGGGTCGATTCCCACCCTCTCCCGCCATATATCTCATTATCCAATAAGTATTGATATTTATATGTATAATTCACTTCCCTTATTAACTGATAATTCTGTTAAACGTAAACATCCACCATGGATAAAGGCACGTATACCCGGTGGTGGCAACTATGCAGAACTCAAATCACTTATGCGAGATCTTAAACTTCACACGGTTTGTGAAGAAGCAAAGTGCCCTAATATTGGTGAATGTTGGAACAGTCGTACTGCTACCTTTATGATATTAGGCGATGTATGTACGCGTAGATGTATGTTTTGTGCAGTGAAAAAAGGTAAACCGGATGGAATTGTTGACACAGATGAACCACGAAGACTTGGTGAAGCAGTAGCACACCTGAAGTTAAACCATGTTGTAATTACATCAGTTAACCGTGATGATCTTTCAGACGGTGGTGCGAGTATATTTGCAGAATGTATCAGTGAAGCACGGAAGCAACGTCCAAGTTGTTCGGTTGAAGTATTAATACCAGATTTGGAGGGAAATTGGGATGCCCTGGAAGTTATCGTTAATGCTGAACCTGAAGTATTAAACCATAACACTGAAACAGTACAGAGACTCTATCGTCGTTCTCGTCCTTATGCAGATTATCAACAGTCACTTACACTCCTAAAAATCAGCAAGAAAATGAAACCTGAATTAATCACAAAGTCAGGCTTAATGGTGGGTTTAGGTGAAACAGTTATGGAACTAATAGAAACAATGCAGGATATTCGTAATACTAGTTGTGATATACTAACGATTGGACAATATTTGTCTCCATCCACGCGTCATCTTCCAATTCAGCGTTACTATACTCCAGATGAATTCGATGAACTCAAAGAGTTAGGGATTGAAATGGGTTTTCGTCATATAGAATCAGGTCCATTAGTTCGAAGTTCCTACCATGCAGGTGACCAGATACATTCATCTGTGTCGAATATGTAAGTCTAATACGTGCCAAAAACCATTAAACAAATTGTTAAGCTAGATAAGACTCTATATATATTATCGGTATATTACCACGGAATTTCGGTGAAAAGTAATTAAGCAGTCTTATTTTATAATTTATACCATTTCTCATAAATAAAGCGTCATTTGCTGAGGACTACTTGTAGGAGCGACCTCCCGGTCGCGACCGGGAGGTCGCTCCTACAGAAGAAAGATTTCCAATCAATAACAATGTTTGAATCCGGTAATGGGACAATAAATATTAGAATTGGTATTACTTACGCCATTTTGTATTTTTATGCGAATTTTCTAATTAATGTGTTATACTAAATTATTATAGACATTTTTGTGAAAATATATAAAGAGCATTAGAATATATCTCAAATCACATTAAGGATAGATAAATGATTCAGGTAATAGTCAATGGAGCATGCGGTCGTATGGGTCGACTGATTGCACAGGACGTTGCACAACAAGAGGATATGCAACTCGTTGGGGCAATTGAATACCCGTCACATCCAGAAATCGGATCAGATATTGGGGTTGTTGCTGGTATTGGAGAACTTGGTGTTACAATCACCAGTAGTCTCAACGATGTTATTGAAAAAGGTGATGTAGTTATAGAATTCTCGACACCAGACGCTTCTTTACGACATCTGCGGGAAGTTGTTAATGCTGATAAAGCAATAGTCCTTGCAACAACAGGGTTTAGTAGTGATGAATTATCCGAAGTCAAAAAACTGGCATCAAAAGTAAAATGTGTCATGGCTCCTAACATGAGTCTTGGTGTTAATGTTATGATCCAAGCTCTTGAATTAATTGCCAAATCACTTGGCGATGACTATGATATTGAAGTAATTGAGGCACATCATAACCACAAAGCGGACTCCCCGAGTGGAACTGCACTTAGGCTTGCAGAAACTGTTGCAGCAGCACTTGGACGCGATTTGGATGATGTAGGGGTGTATGGACGGCACGGTATTGTAGGTGCACGACCAAAGAAACAGATTGGTATTCATGCAATACGTGGTGGAGACATTGCTGGGGACCACACCGTTATGTTCGCAACAGAAGGTGAGCAACTAAGTGTTGTACATCGGGCACATAGTCCCGAGGCTTTCGCAAAAGGTGCAATACGAGCGGCAAGATGGGTTGTGGATGCCCCACGGGGATTGCATGATGTTAGTGAAGTCTTATTTGGGAATAGCAAATAAGGGAATAACGCGACTACTTCTATGTCAGTCCATATTGTTCCTAATTACAGCATTATCTCTATTAGGTTGTTCCAATACACAGATAAATAAAAGAGCAGAATGGAAAACTGTCTTAAAAGGAGATTGGAGTGCTCGATTAAATGATGTGCACTTTATTTCTGAAACACAGGGGTGGGCTGTTGGAAATTCGGTAGGTTTAGTTCCGAACCATATAGATAGATCTGCCGATCAAAACAACCCTGCATATACTGAGGGTGCAGAAAGTATCATATTACATACTAAAGATGGTGGAAAGAATTGGATCAAACAAAGTAGCGGTGTATACGGTAATCCATTACATAAAGTTTATTTTAGAAATGAATCTGATGGATGGTGTGTAGGAGATGGTGGGGTTATTATACACACGACAGATGGGGGAGACACTTGGCAACGGATTGAAACAGGAACAAAGAATGGTCTGAATAGTCTATATGTAAGTGAGAAAATTGGCTGGATTGTAGGAGACTGGAATACACTGCTATTAACTGTAGATGGTGGTAAGTCGTTTATTGGTGTTGTTGAAAGTGTATTTGATAAACAATCATTAAAAGATGTCTCCTTTATTGATAATGACAATGGATGGATAATTACTAATAGTACACATGAAGATAGTGTAAATTCAGGATATATTTACAATACGAATGACGGTGGACAAACTTGGCAGAAGCAGTTTACAACAAGTTCTTCGTTGTTTGGTATACATTTCGTAGATAAAATGTCTGGATGGGTTGTTGGTGATAAACGAAGTTTATATGTTACAAATGATGGTGGAAACACATGGAAATTTGTTACTGATGACAGTAACCAACGACACAAAGAGGAATATGGACAACCCGAATATCTTGGTAATGAACCTTTACATACATTTACACTTTATGATATAGATTTCACAGATAATCATCATGGTTGGATTGTCGGAGATTTAGGTGTTATTCTTCATACCACAACCGGACTGAAACCAGATGGCATCAGCGTATGGAAACATCAACGCGGTGGACCACGTTTTCACAATAGTGCTGACGCAGTTTTATTAGGTGTAGACTTTGTAACTAATAAAATTGGTTGGGCAGTTGGTGAAAACGGTACCATTTTGCATACCCGTAACGGTGGTATCACTTGGGAGGCACAATCAAGTCCAACACATCTACTTTTTGATATATGTATCACCTCAAAAGATAAAGGGTTTGTTGTCGGAGACCGAGGTACAGTAATGCATACACTCGATGGGGGAATGAATTGGAATCCACAGGATAGCCGTACTGCTGAATGCTTCGGTGGAACACATTTTGTCACATCACAGAAAGGTTGGGCAGTCGCTGAAGCAGGTGTTATACTGCACACAACAAACGGGGGTGCAGTTTGGTTGCCACAAAAATCAAATACTACACAAGATTTGCTTGCGGTGTACTTTATTGATGATAAAACCGGTTGGTGTGTCGGTAGTGCAGGAGAGATTGTTCACACAACAGATGGTGGTAAAACATGGAATCAACAAAAAAGCGGTGTAAAGGTTAATCTGTTTGATATACATTTTACGTCAAAGAAAAATGGATGGGTTGTTGGATTATTTGGTACACTTTTGTATACTGTTGATGGAGGAAATAGATGGCAACTGTCCACGCTAACCCAACATCTTAAGCAAGAAGGTTTAAGCCAAAATATATGGTTAAATGCGGTCTATTTTATAAATTCACAATTAGGTTGGGTTGTTGGTGTAGACGGGTTAGTTTTTCATACCGATAATGGTGGGAAAACATGGACTCGACAAGAGAGCAATACATTAAACTTTCTTTACGATGTCTTTTTTATATCTAAAGATGAAGGATGGATTGTTGGAAAAGAAGGTCTCGTTTTACATACAACTGATGGTGGAAATAATTGGAGACCTCAGAGGACACATACAAAAACAGATCTCACTGCAATCCACATGAGTAGTCCGGAAACAGGTTTAATTTCTGGACAAGGCGGTACAATTCTAAAATATGAGGTGATATGGAACGAATAAGGATATGATTTATGACCGAAGAACAAAAATATCTATTTGATTTGCAGGGATATATCGTTCTAAAGGATGTTATCCCGCAGTCATTGATTCAATCTTGTAATACTGTACTTGATCAGTATGAACAGATGGATACTGCTGATTACCCTTCCCCATTATGCCTTGGTACAGAACGGACTGACAAGGAACTCTATATCTCAAATATTTTGGAAGCTAACAGTGTCTTCAGTGCACTCATTGACATTTCGGAGGTACTGGATGTTGTCGCAGGTGTAACCGGAGGTCCCTATCGACTAAATCATACATACACAATATATCGTTGGGGTGGTGGTTATACAGGCTTGCACATGCATGGAACACCAATTATTCCAAAGTGTCAATATCACTGTAGGAATGGAGAGATGGTGTCTACTTTGACAAAAGCCGTATTCCCAATGTTGGATTGTGACGTTGAAGATGGTTGTTTTGCGGTTATCCCAGGCGCGCATAAAAGCAATTTTCCTAAACCATGGGGAAATCATCCTGATGAAAATCCTGTACTTTCACCCATTCCAGCTAAGGCAGGAGATGCCATTATTTTCACTGAAGCACTTACACACGGTTCTGTTGTCAATGTCTCAGGAAGACCCCGTAGGACACTTTATTACTGCTACAGTGTAGGTTATATGCCAGATTGGGGTGGTCAGGGACTTCATTTCAGTCCGAATGTAATGAATCAACTCAATGAGACACAACAGGCAATTCTTCATCTAAAATAACATTAATTTAGGAGAATACACTATTTTGATAACACTTGCAGAGCGTTTACAGAAACTACCCCCCTACCTATTTGTTGATCTACGTCAAAAAATGACAGCAGCCAAAGAACGTGGTGTTGATGTCATTAGCCTTGGGATCGGAGATCCAGATTATCCTACACCCGATCCAGTTGTAGAAACATTGTGTAACACTATAAGAAATACCGATGACGCGGATAGACATCGGTATGGTTGCGATAGTCCTGTTTCAGAGTTTCCAGAGGCAGTAGCTAAATTTTATCAACACCGTTTTGGTGTATCATTGTCAAGCGATCAGATTGTAACAACCCTCGGTAGCAAAGATGCAATTGTCAAAATGGCAATGGGTATTCTTAATCCTGGGGATATTGGGATTGCTGCAAGTCCAGGTTATCCTACCTATAATATTGGACATGTATTTGCGAGTGCAACAACATATTATGCACCACTATTAAGAGAAAACAATTTCCTCATAGATTTTGAAGCAATTCCTGATGAAGTAAAACGTCTCGCTAAAGTACTATGGATTAATTATCCCAATAATCCAACGACAGCGACAGCAGATCTTGACTTTTTTGAACGTGCAGTTGAGTTTGGAAGAGAGAACAACATACTTATTGCACACGACAATGCATATAGTGAAAACACTTATGATGGTTATACTTCACCAAGTATCCTTCAAGTAGATGGAGCAGATGAAGTAGCAGTTGAATTCTTCTCTTTGAGTAAGGCATTCAATATGACAGGTTGGAGATTGGGTTTTGTGGTTGGAAACGCAACTGCTGTTGAAGCAGTGAAAAAAGTAAAAGATAATATTGACAACGGTTCGTTACGAGCATTACAATTTTCTGGTGCAAAAGCACTGTCTATCGCTGATGAAGTCACACCGAAATTGAACACAATATATCAAAAACGTAGGGATATGGTTGTTGATGCATTAACTGAAAGCGGCTGGGATATTGATAAGCCGAAAGCAACTATGTATATCTGGGCACCAGTACCAGAACAATACAACGGTTCAAGTCGTGAATTTGCAACTGCCCTTCTTGAGAATGCTGGTGTTGTTGTTACCCCGGGATTAGGATATGGTCAATGGAGTGAGGGTTACTATAGGATATCTCTTACATATCCAGATCAAATAATTGAAGAAGCGATTTCACGTATTCGAGCATTTTCTACTAAGTAATAGGATGTCATCTTGTGTATAGAATTAGTAAGTTTCTTTATATCATACTCATAGTTTTCTGTCTTGTGCTGGTTCAATCCTCTGATGCATTTCAACAGATGAAAAGTTATACCGTTGCAGACGGTCTTGTTGGACCTGTCGTACCAGTCATCTTTCAAGATAGTAGGGGTGTACTTTGGTTTGGTTCAGATAGGGGAGGAGTAAGTCGTTTTGATGGAAACACTTTTACACCCTATACCGGTGACACTGTCGGACTTCGTGGAAGAACCACAACAATTGTTGAAGATAAGTGGGGACATATTTGGTTTTTAAGTAAACACCCAGCAGAAGGAACAGGTGTTATTAAGAGATTTAACGGTGAATCTTTTGACAATGAAAACCGCGGCACATGTCTGGCTGTAGATAACTTTGGAGATATATGGATTGGAGGAAATAACATTCTAACAAAACATGTATCTATAAACAGTCAAGAAGATCCACAACCCTACTCACTACCCATTAGTAGTGCGTCTGTTGCAAAAGTAAATGTTATTTTTCAAAGTCGTGATGGAACATATTGGATCGGTGGAAGTGATGCTCAAGGTGCACTAATTATGAGTTTTTTAAGCGACACGAATGTGTGGCAAGTCAGCAACCTACAGCGTAAAGATAACCTTCCAAACCTCCCAAAAGATCGGTCCGTGCAGATTATAATACAAGACTCAATGGATAATCTTTGGTTTGGAGGACATTCACTCCTACTCCGCTACGATGGCACTCAATTTCATAATGTGTTAGAAAATGCTACGGGTTTCGTCCCGCAAGGCAGTTCCACCCCTTCTGATAATTTAAATAGAAAAGACAATGTTTCGGTAAGAAATGATATAGATGGGAGAATTTGGTACAGTGATAATAAACAAATATGGTGGTGGAATGGTAATAAACTTCAACGAATGAAAAATTTGAGATCCGGAACAGTTCAAGATAATTACTTACAAGGATATTTTGAAATTGAAGATGCATGGAAGAAACTTTGGTTCGCAAGTGAAACGGGTACACATGTATACGATAGCAAGATATTTGAACAGGAGAACGGTAATATATTTGAATTAGATTCGCCTATTACAGATACACCAGATTTGGTGCCAAGAGTGTATGGAGTTGACGATGGACTGGGGAGTGATAATATTCTAACCATTTTTGAATCATTAGATGGAAAAATCTGGTTTGGACACGATAACGGTGTAACATCATTTGAACCACAACCAGTAATTGTAAATCACACAACACGAGAAAGATTGGGTAGCAATAGTGTAAGAATGATTGACTCTGATAGCACTGGGACACTCTGGTTTAGTATTCCTGGTGGTATAGCAAAATACACTGAAAATGATGATATACTTGTTCATTATTCATTAACAGATACCAATGAGGAACAAAGTGAAAATCGTGATATCCAAAGCTCAGATCACCGTACAGAAATCAACAAGATTTTTGAAGTTGATAGAAGTATTTGGTTTCTGGATAAACCAATTCAACATGAAGATGCATATACACTTTACAGATTATTCAGTTACAGAAATGATACATTTGATAAAATCACAGTTCAGGTTAGTGCAAAAATCGGTCCAGGAGGGGAACCAATACATCATGATACTGTTCCTTATGTTTCATCGAAATCTAATCCCTGGATAATATTGGGTGGGTGGATTATTTTACCGAGAAGTAATGGATTGTATACTCTTTCACCTGAAGGTGATTTACGCTTCTACAGTCTTGGTTCTACCGTTTCATTACCATCTCCATCGGCTGCAGTTTCTAATCTATACATAGACAACACAAACAGATTATGGAGTTTTTTAGATAAAGGAGAGGTTAAACGTTACTCCAATATACGTATTAATGGAAACAGTGTAGGAGGAAATATTCATACAGAGACGTTACCGCTTCGTTCGGTTGTTCCAATATTGGGTGATTCTGATTTTAAGACAATTAAATGGTATTATAATTCCATTAGTGGACAGTTAATGTATTGGGAAGATCCTGACAGTGGAAATACTCTAACAGAAATTCCGGGTGCAGCGAGTGGATTTCCGCTACATACAGTACAAACCCCAAGTTCCAATCAACAATCATCAGAAAGGATGACCTTTGTTTTTCAAGATGGTATAAAAACATACGATGGCACAGAATTAATTAATGCTGTATCTATTGAACTTGACAATATTAAAGCAGCAATTACATCTCAGAACGGTAGTCTTTGGTTAGCAACATCTCAAGGGGCAGTTCAATATACTGGTGAAGAAGTCATCAAATACTCAATAACCGATGGGTTCCTTGTAGATGATATAAGAGATGTACATGAAGACCATTGGGGTAACGTATGGTTTGCTACTTGGGGTGGTGGTGTAGTGAGTTACGATGGTAACTCATTTCAATCTCTCACTACAAAAGATGGTCTCATTCACAACAATGTATCAAGTATTCATGCCTCCGCTGAGAAAGATATATGGTTTGGCACAGAAGGTGGTGCCACACAGTATCGTGCAAGATTAGGTGCACTTCCTTTTTGTCGAATTGTATCCATTGATGCTGGTAAATCATTCACAGAACCATTTTTGGCAGAAATGGGTAAACGGACTTTCACAAGGATAGAGGAATTATTACCGGCACGATTGAAACAACTTAGTATTTATTTTCAAGGGATTAACCCTCTCAGAGACGATTTAGAATATAAATTTAGATTGATCGGAATTGACAATTACACATGGCAAACTGTTACATCTGATATAAAACAATATACATTAGACCCGATGAAAGGTGTTTCTACACAATCTTATACGCAAGAGGAAGTTGGTTCAGTTAAGACGTTTCCAGAAATACGTTTTGAAGGACTGAAATCAGGCAAATATACCTTTTTGATTAAAGCATTTCGCGAAGGATGGCCCTATACACTACAACCTGCTGTTCTGCATTTTACTATAGACCAGCCTATTTGGAGTCGATGGCGTAAATTTCTTCCTACGATAATATTTGTTGCTGCGGTCGGTTCTTTGCTATTTAGGCTAATTGTGAACCGTAGACATACCGCGCAATTACGTCTCGAAATGCAGGAGAAAGAAGAAGCAGAGATGTTGCGAATCCGTGCTGAATTGAATGAAGCACAGAATATTCAGACGGCTTTATTACCGACTGAACCACCCAATATGCAAATGTTTGATATTGCAGGTATGTCTATTCCTGCGACGCAAGTTGGTGGAGATTTCTTCGACTATTTAACAGTTTCAAGCGGACAAACTGCAATTGCAGTTGCTGATGCTGCAGGTAAAGGTATTCGTGGTGCAATGAATGCTGTACTTACAAATGGTATGTTGCATGAAGTTGCTCGATTTAAATCTGATGCAGATGTTATCTTGACAGACCTAAATGCAGGATTATCACCACGGATGTATGGTCCCAGTTTTATCGCTCTAAACCTGGCGGTTTTATATGAGGCAGAGAAGAAAGTTGACTACGCAAACGGCGGACAACCCTATCCAATTCTCAAAAGAGGTACGGATATCATAGAAATTGAAAATAGCGATCTACCTCTTGGCAGTATGCAAAACGTACAATATGAATCTGTCTCTTTGGATTTAAGAGAAGGTGATGTTCTTATCTTCCATTCTGACGGTTTGATTGAGGCTCTGAATGCTAACCATGATATGTACGGAACAGAGCGTCTAACAGAATTGGTTTCTCAAATACCAGAAGATCTTAGTGCAGAACAAGTCATTCAACACATTGTTGATGATGTGCAAGCTTTTGTTCAGGATGAAGAACAATATGATGACCTGACAATAGTTGTTGTCAAATATATAGAAAAATCGGAATAGTTATATAACTAAATTATGCATTTCTAAAGTTAATTACAGTTTCTCTATATTCCTCAGGAAGTCCAATATCATAACGATGTCCCTTTACCACATATCCAGAGAAACCGTCCGCCTTTCTCAATTCATCTAAACATGAAGTGAGTTGAAATTCACCACGTTCACGGAAGTTGTGTTCAATATTCTGCTCAAGAAACTCAAAAATCTGCGGTTCAATTACATAGATACCGAATACAGTAAGGAAACTGTCTATATCCATACCATCAACATGTAGGTATTCTCTTGCATATTCAGGATCAGGTTTCTCATAGAATTCTGTTACGGATATCATAGATGCTTCTTCTGTCCATACTCCCGTAACACAACCAAAGTTTGAAAGTTCCTCTATAGGCGTCTTTTTTAATCCAACCACACTATGTCCAACTCTCTCGTACGCATCCAAAACTTGTTGTGCACAAGAGTACGGTTCATCAGAACTGTATAGATGATCCCCTAACATCAATAGGAATGGTTCATTGTCCACCCAATTCCGCGCACAATAGACTGCATGTCCAAATCCTTCCTGTACATCCTGTGTAACAAAGGAAATCTTACTTCCTAATTCGATCAAGTAATCGCAATATACTTTATTTTCTTTACTAAGTTTATTATAATGTTCGATGCGTGGGGGAGTCTTAAAATATGATTCAAAAAGTTCAATATCTCTACTTTGAACTATAAGACACACTTCCTCGATACCTGCATTCACAGCTTCTTCAACAATAGCCATGATTGCTGGTTTTGCGCGTCCATTTCGATCAATTACAGGGAACAGTTCCTTCTTCATTGCTTTAGATGCAGGAAACAGTCTTGTCCCAAAACCAGCTGCAGGGATAACAGCTTTTCGTACGTGTCTGCTTTCCTCAATTACAAGCTTTAAACAGGACATCTGTAAATCACGTTCAATTATCTCAATAACTCTACGTTGACTATCCTCGTCTTTTACGATAAATTGCGCAGATCCATCACCCTGTGAACCGACGCCTTTGCCTCCCCATATATAAGGTTGAATCGGTTCATATTTTAACACTTTATGAAGAATAGGAGCAGTCAATTGCGTTGGACAGGCAGGTATAAGATGTTTGTCGAATTCTTGTTGAGCCTGTGTCATCAACTTACCAACGGCTTCTGCATCTCCCTGTCGTAAAGCCTGATGGGCAGATTGTGTAATCTCTTTACTCAAATGACCAAGAAAGTGCTGAACATTTTTTTGGAGATCATTTTCTGCAAATGGATAACAATGGTGTAATTGCTTTAGTATTAGACGTGTATCTTTCCCAACACCTAAATCTACAATTACCATATATAGGTTTGACGGCACACTGAATTCTCGCACATCAATGTTATCGCCATCAAAACTCATAAGAATAGGGTGTTGATAGGCACAGCCTTGATCCATCCTACCACACCGGGAAGGTGTTTTGATCTCACCTTGATATGCACATTCCATTTCCCCGCGCGTCGTCATTTTCAAATCGTATATTCGGTTAAATGCTCGAGCCACCAAAACACAAATAGCTGCACTTGAGGATAAACCTTTCTTAACCGGTAAATCTGTCAGATAGTTATCAATTTCCAATCCTTGTACGCGATAATTCGTGAGAATCTGATAGGCGACACCAGCTGCATAACTGAAAAAACTTCCTTTTTCTGCCTCTTCAAGCAGTGCCACTGGCTCCATCGGTAAGGTATATGGACCGTGACGTGTTCCATCACTTAGAGTTGTTTTTAGAATTAGACTTGTAGGATGCGGCTGTACTTCTGCGTAAACACCTTGGTTCGTGCTTGTGATTATGGTATATCCCTTTTCAAGCTCAGCATTGGTTCGTCGATGTCCACCTGCCCAATCACTGTGTTCCCCAAATAGACAGATACGTCCTGGTACAAATAACTTCATTATAGATCCTTATATAGTGAGATATAGTTTACAAAAGAAATACTAAATTATACTATTCTATTATAAAGTAAAATAATATAAAGTTCAACATAACATTGACAGAAGGCAAGGTTATTTAGTTTTAAGAATATTCTGTAGATGAGTGTTATCAATGGCTTATATCATAGGTCGGATATATTCTTCACAATTCAATTTAATCTCTTATAGACCGTGCAGAAAGAAGCGAACTTATATTTGTTAATTTACCCTAACATTGTTTATCAGTATGTGCTAAAAATTGTGACCTTTTGCACGTCACTGTGACGTTTTGCATCCAGTCAGGATAAGGAATGTGACGCGAATTTCGCTTTTTTTTTTTGCTCCTTTTTGGTCTTTTTCCTATCTTGACCTACCTTCACAATTTGTAAGATATGAAACTGTGAAATTTAGAAAACCTATATACATTCTTTTAGACACAGAAACTAGGCACTACACACTTGGTAAATTTGTGTTTATACCTCCTTCTAACGTATCTCAACTCGTGCCACAGATATAATCCTATATTCTAAACATACGTTAATTATATAGTATCTTTTTGTGTGTGTCAAATTAAAAAGTGAAATGTTTTATTGGATATATATTGGTATTTTATTCGTATATTATAGTGAACTTTAGAATTAACAGGACATTTTGAGTTGTAGGAAGGAACTCCGATTCCCGACTATCAGTGGGTTTTGTCGCGATTCGGAGATCGCTTCGCTCCGACCTACGAATCGTGTTGTTTTCCTCCGTTAATAATAGTCTCATTTTCGGTTGTTAGGATAGTAGTGCTGTAGGACACAACTAACAGTTTGTGCTACAAAAAGAGACATTATATGTTGGAAATGGTATAATATTCTGTCGGAGGTCGCTTCGCTCGCTCCGACCTACGAAGACTGGTTCAGACAATAAAGGGTGAATCCATTAAACATCTATCCATTCCAAGTCAAAGTCCTAACTTTAAGTAAACTTCAATAACAAAGAATTCTTAAAACTAAATAACCCTGAAAATTTACGAGCAATTTGACTCAACAATATATCTCATGTATAATAAAGCAAATATCTTTCAATTAGAATGTATCTCTCATGTTATGTATAATACGTATATTTACAATGCCCTTGTATTACATGTGACATTTACCTTAACATGGACAAGAATAGAATCACATAATTAAATTGCAAATTAGATGTTTCACACATAACTTCTTACATTTCAACCTGATTTAACAAGGCAAATAAATGATGCGCAAAATAACCGACGACGAAATTCAATTCTTCAAAGACAACGGATATCTGATTCTAAAACAGGTTATCCAACCAGATGAACTTGCTGTTGTACAACGTGAAAGTCAAAGACTTATTGATGAGATTTTGGATGGTGGACCAGCAGATGAATGGTGCATGCGTGGTCCTGAGGGTATCCCTTACTATCTGACATACCTTCATTCCCATCCAAACGAATTTTCACTAAGGTTGCTCGGACATCCGTTTATAGGGGATTTACTTCACAGGATTATTGGACCAGATTTTATTCCGTGCTATGAATCCCTCGTTTTCAAATTACCAAAACAAGGTTCTTCTGTCCGATGGCACAGAGACGGTAATGCCATCCGTGAAAATCATCCGATATTTAACGTAGACATTTATATTGATAATTCTACTGTTGATAATGGATGTGTTTGGGTTATTCCGAAAAGTCATCTATGGGGAATTGAAGAAGCACAGGAGGAAATTGATAAAGGAGTAGCGAATTTTGATCGACCAGATGCCGTACCAGCAGAAGTAGAACCTGGTGATATTCTGCTACATCATACCAAAGTTTTACACGGTAGTAAGATAAACACCAGTGACACACTTCGCAGAGTTATTTATTTCGATCAAAGAACTCCGAGATGGAACGCGCATTACAAATGGTGGCAATCTGAGTTTCTAACACAACGTTGCAAAATGTATCAACGCGCACTCCACGAACGTCGATCTAATCCATATTCTTCAGATTCGGAACATTTTGACTACGAAGTACCAACTGATATGCCAACGTGGCAACCAGATGACAATTTCGATCTAAGAATACAGCATCGCAACTATGGGTATAACAAGTGATATGCATCACAAAATATAGCATGGAAACTTACTGTTCCCATGCTATAAAACAGTCTATTATCAGTTGAATGGATCGGTTAAAACTATTGAAATGACGACTTCATCTGTGCCCAACGTGTGGTAAGTTTACCACGTGCCTCAACAGGAAGACCTTCTGCTTTATAGAGCATTTCTACTTCTTTCTCTGATAGTGCTCTATTATAAATGACCACTTCATCAATTAATCCGACAAAACCACCATCGGTTGCCTTCCCAATTTCATGTTCGGTTCCACCTGTCTGCATAGGACCGTTGTAATTCTCCTCCTTTGCCAATTTACCGTCGGCATAGATATATTTCTTATTTCCATCAACGATGCCAACGATGTGATGCCATTCTCCTTTTGGGAACACTGGGATTCCAAATCCTCCATCTCCCTGCCAACCAGGCATTGTAATAAATTCTAATTCACTTCCTCCGTTTCTGCCATCAAACCTTAATGCCCATCCATTTACGTCCCGTTGGGCAACAATCGTTCCGCAACAACCAGCAACGACCCCTATCACAGGACTATCACTGTCTGCATTAATCCAGGCAGCGACGGTGATGGCTTCAGCACCATTGAAATCTAAGGTATTGGAACCTGGTATATGCACGAAATTTTGCCCATCGAATTCAAGTGCTTTGTCGACTTTTCCATTTACTGATTTTGGATTACCATCAAGTTTGCCATCGTTATTGCCTAATACATCCTTTACATTACCGCCATTTATAGTTCCACCATCAAATGGCCAATATCCCACTACACCGTCTTCAGGAAACTGGGCAAAACCTGATGGGGTAGTAAGAAGCAGCAAACATATAGCGAAGGAAAGGAATGAATATATATTTTTTGACATTGTTAGTCTCCTTAAATATAGAGTAGTTTCTCAAAAACCGAACAAATATAGGTATTGAAAATATAATTGTTTTTGGGTCCAATGTGTAACATTCTGGGAAGGAATGTAACTCTAATTGGAAGTGAATATGTCTTGGTATGATTATATCTGTTTTAGACTTTACTGTCAATGTATTTAATTGATGTAGATAACTCTTCTATGTTAGAGAAAAAATTGAAAGTCATTAATCATTGACAATATTCATTAGATACACTACCATGTAGACATTCTTTCCAAATTGGAGGTAACAATGGATAAACTCCCAATTGTTGATACACATGTTCATCTGTGGCACCCAAAAGAACTGAGATACCCATGGCTAACACAGGTTCCTGCGCTAAACAAACCGTATCTACTAACTGATTATGTTGCTGCGTATGAAGATCTTAATATTGAATCCATTGTATTCGTCCAGTGCGACACACATCCAGATGATGGATTGAAAGAAACGACTTGGGTAACATCACTTGCTGCAGTTGAACCACGCATAAGGGGTATAGTTGCGTGGGTGCCAATTGAAGAAGGAGAACAGGTCGAACCTTTTGTGGAAAAACTGGCTGAGAATGCACTTGTAAAGGGTATACGGAGACTCATCCAAGGAGAAAGCATAGATTTCTGTATTCAATCAAACTTTGTAAAAGGGGTCAAAACACTTGCTCGTTATGGATTGAGTTTTGATTTATGTATCTTTCATCCCCAACTTGCTAACACCATAGAACTTGTAGAACAGTGTCCAAATATCCAATTCATTTTGGACCATATTGGTAAGCCGGACATTAAAAATCAGTTATTTGAACCGTGGAAGAAGGAACTACGCACACTTGCTAAACATACAAACGTATATTGCAAAATATCCGGTTTGGTTACTGAGGCAGATCATGAATATTGGACACCGTCTAACCTAAAGCCATATATTGACCATGTAATTGATTGTTTCGGATTTGACCGTGTGATATATGGTAGTGATTGGCCAGTCTCTACGCTTGCATCGGATTACACGCGTTGGGTGAGTACATTGCAGGAAGCGGTTTCTGGCTGTTCTTCTGAAGAATTGACTAAACTATTTCATGACAATGCCATCAAATTTTACAGACTTCAGTCATAATGATTGGATGTCTTTGAATTATACCTGCTTTATTCATTTCTTGTCTTAACCTCGCGTCTGCGTGGATGTAGAACAAACTCTGTATAACCATTTGGCAATTCACATCCCTTAAACACTAAATCTAAGGCAGCTTGAAAAGCGATACTCTGGTCATAATTTGGAGACATATTTTTGTAATTCGGATCATCCGCATTCTGTTCGTCAACGATTTTTGCCATTCGCTCAAATGTCTCTGTAACCTGTTCTTTCGAAACAATCCCATGATGGAACCAATTAGCAATATGTTGACTGGAAATACGTAATGTCGCACGGTCTTCCATCAATCCAACGTTATTTATATCTGGTATTTTTGAACAACCGATACCTTGGTCAACCCATCGCACAACATAACCAAGGATTCCTTGTGCGTTGTTGTCAATCTCACGTTGGATTTCATCATCAGATAACTTGTGGTCACTTAGCAATGGTGGAGTCAAGAGATCTCTTAGACTTGCACGCTCCCTCAAAGCAAGTTCCTGTATCCAAGTGGATACATTCACACGATGATAGTGTATTGCATGTAATGTAGCGGCTGTAGGAGATGGGACCCACGCTGTTGTCGCACCAGCCATAGGATGATTCACTTTTGTCTCAAGCATCTCAGCCATTTCATCAGGTTTTGTCCACATCCCTTTACCAATTTGTGTTATTCCCGGTAACCCAGTCTCAATACCAATATCAACGTTCCAATCTTCATAGGCACGCATCCAAGGTTCGTTGCGAATGTCCATTTTTGGAATCATCGGTCCAGCTACCATACTGGTATGTATTTCATCACCAGTTCTATCCAAAAAACCTGTATTAATGAATACAAGACGTTGTGATACTATACGGAGAACTTCCTTTAGATTAACGGTGGTACGTCGTTCTTCATCCATAATACCTATCTTGATAGTATTTGCCTTTAGACCTAATGCATTCTCAATCTTTTCAAACAACCGGACAGTCATATCAACTTCTTCTGGACCGTGAAATTTCGGTTTAACTATATAAACACTACCTGTTTTGCTATTACCATATTTATTGTTACCCAGTAAATCATGCATAGCAGCAAGGGTGGTAACCATTGCATCTAAAATTCCTTCTGGAATTTCGTCTCCATCCGCAGTTAGAACTGCATCAGTATACATGTGGAGTCCAACGTTCCGATTCAGGAGAAGACTACGTCCAGATAGTGTAAAAGTTTTACCGTCTGGTGATGTGTAAGTTTTATCCGGTGACAATCGACGGGTAATCATCTTACCATTTTTTTCGAACGTCGTTTCTAACGTCCCTTTCATGATTCCATTCCAATTGCTGTAGACACGTACTTTATCCTCCGCATCAACAGCAGCAACGGAATCTTCACAATCTTGTATAGTTGTGATTGCCGACTCAAGGATGACATCTACCACACCAGCAGGATGTTCTTTACCGACAGGATGTTCCCTATCAATCTGTATTACAATGTGCAATCCATGGTTTTGAAATAATACTGTAGACAGATTATCACCATCTTGTGTAAACCCCAAAAATTTGCTTGGATCTTCTAAACCAACTTCTTCTTCATTGCTAAGTTTTGCACGAAGTTGCATGTTACCGTCAATGGTCTTAAGTAAGAATTGTGTGATGTCAGAATAACTTCCCGATTCAAGGGTTATCACTTCATCTAAGAACTTCTCTGTATAAGAAATTACTTTAGCACCCCTTATTGGATTATATGTATGATCACGAGTTGCTCCATCTGTTTCATCAATTACATTAGTACCGTACAGAGCATCATATAGGCTTCCCCATCTTGCATTTGTAGCATTTAATGCATAGCGTGCATTATCTACTGGAACAACTAACTGCGGACCGGCAATCAGCGCAATCTCAAGATCAACATCTTCGGTAGCAACAATAAAATTATCCCCTTCTGGCACGAGATAACCTATCTCGCTAAGAAATGCAGAGTAAGCATCATGGTCAATCGGTTCACCTCTGTGTTCAAGATACCAAGTGTCAATCTGTTCCTGCATGGTATCCCGTTTTTCTAATAGCAAATTGTTCTCGGGAGCAAACTCTCTTATAATTTCACCAAATGCATACCAGAACTTATCTGCGTCAATTCCAGTTCCTGGTGCAATTTCATCTTTCACCAATGTATACAAACCCTTATCTATTTTGAGATTACCGATATCAATTCGGTTTTCCATGCTTTTTTCTCCAAAGTATATGGTATATTGTTCAAGTGTTACAAGGTAGTATTTTAGTTAAATAACCCTTCAAAAACGTTTCATATAATATATCAATAGTTTCGTATTGTGTCAAATTATCAATGAGTTCATAGCTGGGTTGTTTAAAAGTGCCACCATAATATATTGATCGAATTGTGCATACCGAAACAACCATTTACCATTGACAATATATACCTTTTCCGTTATAGTAACACAATCTGATATGGTAAGTCTTCAATAGGAAGTTAATAATGTTTTTTGTCATTTGTGTATTCATTGTTCCAATTATTGTATTTGTAATTTTACATATTATGACACGAGACAAGTCAGACAGTGAAGAGCAAAATACCGAACCTATGGAGATGTGTGCATTCTGTCAGAGAGATTTTCCAATCAACCAAATGCTTGAAAAAGAGGTGGGAACTTACGGCAAGATATACTGTTTCTGTAGAGAATGTATTGAAGGCTTATACAATGAATTTAATAATTATGGAGTAAAGACAGGAGAATAAGATATGTATGATTTGGTTACATTTGGAGAAGCGATGATTCGTCTCACTGCACCTGAATTTATGCGACTTGAACAGGTCTCATCTTTGTCAATTACAGCGGGTGGTGCAGAGATGAATGTCGCTGTCAACGCTGCACAACTTGGCTTAAGAACTGCATGGGTTTCACGACTTGTCGATAATTGGTCTGGTCGTTATATCCGTAATAAAGGACAGGAGCTTGGGGTTGATATGTCCAACATCGTTTGGGTAGACTTTGACGGTGTCGGCTTTGAGCGAAACGGATTTTATCATCTTGAAATGGGTGCGGGACCACGAGCAAGTAGCGTTACCTATGATCGAGGACATTCAGCGATTTCCAAGGTACAACCCGGTGAAATCGATTGGACATCAATTTTTAGCAATGCTCGTTGGTTTCATCTGAGTGGTATTACACCAGCATTGTCTGAATCTGCTGCAGCTGTCTCTGCTGAAGCACTGCAGGCTGCTCGTGCTGCTGGGGTAAAGACAAGTTACGACCTTAACTTCAGATCAAAGTTATGGAATGCTGAAGAAGCACAAGCTGCGAACACACCGATGATGGAACATATATCAGTTCTTATAGGCAACGAAGAGGATTTTGAAAAATCACTCGGTTTTGCTGCAGAAGGAACAACCGAATCGTATAGTAAACTTGAACCTGATAGCTACAAAGAGGTTGCACAACGTGTGAAAAAGGCATTTCCTAACATTGAAATGATAGGCACAACGTTGCGTGATGCTAAAACAGGATGGTTAAACGACTGGCGGACGCTTCTATACGATGGAGATGAATTCTATTTATCCCGTATCTATGAAGATTTAGAATTAGTTGATAGAGTTGGTGGAGGTGATAGTTTTTCATCAGGGTTAATCTATAGCCTACTCAATGGAAAATCACCACAAGATGCGGTAGATTTTGCAGGAGGATATTCTGCCTTAGCACACACCTTCCCTGGTGACTTCAATTGGGCTACGGCAGCGGAAGCAGAAAAAGCAATGCAAGCAGGAAGCGTGCGAATAAGCCGTTAATTCTTCTCAAGTAAGAAAAGGAATTCTCTGTTAGGTTTCTGCGCCGCATCCACCCATTCATCTGTCCATTTCATACCTGCCATAACGTTCCGTTTGTAATTCATCTCAACCACTGCAAGCAGTTTGCCGTTGGAGTGCATTACATCATTTAGTTCTTCGGCAGTCGCACGACCACCAGAACTATACGACAAAAGTATCCAACGTGCTTGGGTCATTTTAATTAACTTTTTTATCGCTTCAACAGCCATAAAACGACCATGAGTGTTGCGTCGGAACTCCTCAAAAACAGATGCAGAGAGTTTATCAGAGGTATCTTTTCTCCGTTTTGCTTTTCCAAAAAGTTCTGGTTTGTCATAAAGAATAACACTTTTCCAGAGATGATAATATGCCGCATATCTCACGCGAGATGGTGGCATTTTTTCATTGTTTGAACCGTAAGGTGGATCAAAGTATGCAAGGTCAACAGAGACATTTGGAACTAAGTCAAATATGTCCGATCTGCATACCTGATGGTTACCTTCAGACCTAAATACCTTTGGCACTTCAAGGACAAGTTCTTTATATGACCGTGGTGACCAGTCCTTTAGATATGCTGAAAAATGACCAAGTGTGCTATCAACTCTATCCAGTGCGAGCATCAGACTTGTGAGTGTTACTGCTCTATCAACCTTATCAAGATTCAGATGTTCAATCTCCTGCCGTATTCCATCCAACTTGCGTGTGTTATGCAATTGCCAAGGTTTCTTTAATCCATCTACTTGGACTGCACATCCGTCATTCGCATGTCCACCATAATGTTCTGTGAACCACCCATCAATTGGCGGCACACTATTTAGGTGATCAATAAGTGGTTGATGTTCACTATGCTGTTTTGTATTGAGTAGGTAGCAAGTTCCTAAGGCTTCTGACCAGTGGGCAATGTCATTGCAAACAACAGAATAACCAAGTTTTGCGAATGCTTGTGATACGCGTGTTGTGCCTGCAAAACCGTCTAAGATTGTCTTAGCATCTACTTTTTTGGCGAGTTCAAGTATTTGAGGGATAAGTTTAAGTTTGGATCCAGCGTACTTTATGCCTTCTGTGGAAGGAATTTCAAGACATGGAAGTGTTTCTACCATACATTTATGCATTCATCTTTGTTTTATTCAATAATTATTTTACACCTATATCTCCATTAGTTCTGGAACGTATTCATTCTCATAATTCTCAATATGGATTCCGATGTGTTCCATCACTGTAGCTAAAATATGTTTTTCATCTTCACCAACTACATCAATAAGGTTATCTAATATCTACACAAGTTTTTGGTATTCCCGTTCCGTTAGTGACGTATAAAGATGAACTTGGCTCTCACCAATTGCTTCAATTAGGTTTTCAATGATAGGAACAAGAGATAAAGTTGCAGATACATTATTAGTTTTTGATGTTTCTGGTTTTTCGAGTCCCGAAAGTCCATTTGAACTCTCTTTAATCTGATTCTGCTTTAACATTGGTAATTACTGCTGTGAAAGTCTTAATTTAATTCTATTGTAAATTTACCTTACAAAGCAGGAAAGAAACTCGTGAGAACGGATTAATCCATCCGACTCCGCTTCCCAAGTACGCCAATAACGGTAGTCTTCCAACTCAACGCTAACAATTCCGTCAAATTCAGCATCTTCAAGAATCTGTACTACTCTGAGCCAATCCACTACACCATCACCAGGAATTGTATATCGCCACCAATCTTCTCCGAAACCACGTGGTCCGTGAAAACTTGGTCCCAAATTTCCGTGTAGGTAAAGTGCTTCCTCATCAAAGGCAGTATCTTTCCCATGAACATGTTTAACATACGATGCAAATTCATAGAGCGCGCGAATAGGGTCAATACCAATCCTGACAAGGTGTGAAGGATCGTAGTTCAGACCTAATCCAGACGATGGACATTCAGCGAACATTGCACGCCACATTTCCGGGGTACAACCCAAGGCAGGATACGATGGTGCACCACCAGGCCATCCCTCGATGGCAATTGTCACCCCTTTAGATTCAGCGAATTCTGCTATAGGAGGAACGGTTTCCTTCCAAATATCAAAGTTTTTCGCACGTCCGAGACTTGCATCTTCAGGAACAAAGACGCAGAACATGATGTGGACATCGTTATCTGCTGCTGCTTCAATTGCTGCTTTTGCCTTTTGTGCTCCGGATTTCTGTGTTGATTTTTTGGCACTTAGCAGCTCGCGGGTACCCGGTAAATCTGCTGACCCAATTTCCAATCCTGCATCACGTGCTGTTTTTACTACTTCGGGAGTTACTTCTCCAATATCAATTGCTTCAAACCCGTTATCTGCACACCATTTACAGAAATCTGCAAATGGCATTTGTCGTGCTGTACCGGGAATTCGTAAACCTATTTTCATATTTTTCCTTTATCAATTGTGTGAGAGAAATCTCACCTTAATACTATTAATATCCCATTAGTCCACAACAGCGACGACATACAGGCATAGGACCATCTGTGCTGATTGATTGGCGGAATTTCATCGCTTTCTGATTATTCCACATATCAACCACCTTGTCCTCTTTGATATTACCAATAATATAATCATGATAGTCTCGGCAAAGACTAACATCTCCGTTGCTGTCAATTTCAAGCGTCATAAAAATACTGACACATTGGTTGTAACCGAATGTTTCTTGGTGGTTGGTATAGTAGGTTTGGATTTCACCTTTTGAGTTTAATGATGGCATCATCACAGGAGGACACCTTTTCTGTTGATGTGATAGATTTTCCATCTCCTCAAAACGATCAAGAATTACACCGTGATCAAAGTCGTGCCATGTACCAATCCATCCATAATGCGTTTGTGGTTTGTACCCAAAGCGGCGTTCAAAGTCCTCTGTGTGTTCTTGGGCAGATTCTGAATCTATCCACCAAGTCAAGTAAAAGATTTGTGCATCAGCATATTGACTTGTGAATTTATATAAATCTACCACAACATCAATGTTATACATCGTAACGCAGCTGAGTGGGATAATGTATGGAAAGGTCAGATTACGCCGTTCTTTTTCAGCATGGAGTGTTTCCAACGCTGCCTTAACATCCGTAAAGTTATCGTAGTTTTCCGTTACACCGGGACGTTGAGTGTTGTGGATTTCTTCATTCGGTCCATCAACGCTAAGGTATACAATCTTGCATGTTTCTAATATATCCTCAGCACGTCTTGCAATGTTTGTAGCATTACTGACAAGTGATATTGGCATCCCTTTTTCTTTAATGTAGTGCATCAACTCAATGATACCGGGATATAGCATCGGTTCACCACCCCAAATGTACCATACAGGAGACCAACCTGCATCTACTATTTGGTCAACAAGGTCTTTGTATACTTCTACAGGGACTTCACGTTGTTTTAGTTCTTTGAGTGATTTACCAACGAGATACCCGTTATCACCCCATTGTCCACAGGAATGACAACGCAAATTACACATATCAGTAATTCGTAGACTTACCAACTGAATATCGTCACCTTTACCATGTTTTGCCCCAAATGGGTGCCGCATGTTAAAGGTCTCCTTTGCAAGTTGGTAACGCATGAATTTACGAGATGTCTTCCAGTCTTGTGTTATAGCAGTTGCCAGTTGATTAACAAGGAACCGCGACGATATTCGACTTCTGAGTGCCATTAATACTCCTTTACTTCATCCATTCGCTTACTCAATATTTTAGATATATGATGTAATATTTCAATATACTAATTTTAATAATTATTTAAGATCCTTCATCGTCTTTTACCAGAGTGAGTGCAGCGGAATTTAGACAATAACGTTTACCTGTCGGTTCTGGTCCATCGTCAAATACATGTCCAAGATGTGCATCACAACGACTACACACAACTTCTGTGCGCGGCATAAAAAAGATGCTAAAATCTTTCTTCGTCTCTACACTTTCTTGTGAAACTGGTTCCCAAAAACTTGGCCAACCAGTACCTGAATTAAATTTAGTTTCAGAGGTAAAAAGGGGACTCCCACAACAAATACAATTATAGGTGCCTTGATCCTTACAATCGTGGTATTTACCTGTAAAAGCGCGTTCTGTTCCCTTCTTACGGGTAATTTTATATTCCTCAGATGAGAGTTGTTCTTTCCATTCCTTGTCTGTCTTCGTTACTTTTTCAACACCCATTTTCAACTCCTCTTTTATCTTACTTTATGCTATCACATTTTTAATAGAATTTGCAAGATCTTTAGTTCCATTCTCGCAACAAAATATGATTCTTCCAATCAATTCCCTACTATTTATCCTTAACGCGTCCTAAAACCTTGCATGTGGTTGCAGATAGTATTTCATAACGGACACCACCCCAGACAATCTTTCGTTGAAACATTGCATAAAATGCATTGATACCTGCAAGGAATATAGAAAACGGAGCTGCATATTTACTTATACGTAGTGTGTCTTGCACTTTTGGCATTTCTCGTAACCATAGTGGTAGATTTCTGCAACACAATCGGAAACCCAGCACTTCAAAGATAGGTATTAATACTACCGGAAGGAGTCCCGTTTGTGTTCCAATAGATAGAATAGCAAATGGAATTGATCCAATAACCAAAAACGCTTTTGGCAAGAATAGTATTAAGCTACCGAACCACTGTGCCCACAATCCCATGTGACATGTCATTATCATCTGCCTATTGGTGAACTCGAATATCTGCCTCCATGTTCTGTTTGACGTACGCGTAACAGCTACACAGTCAGGAACGAAATGTATTTTTCTTTTAACATCTCTGACAGCACGGGTAGTGTTTAAATCTTCAACAGTCGCTTGTTCCCAACGTTGTAGGATCTGTCCTTTTTCAAGAAATTCACGTCTAAAGGCATTAGATCCACCCCACACCATCGTTAGCCAGTGATCTCCCTGCAATGCCATCTGAAAGTTGACCCATGTTGCTTCAACAAGTGATGGAAAGTTCCATGTCTGCGGAAAATAGAATCTACCCCCAACTGTTGCCCCTATTGACTGATCCTGAAGTGGAGATACAAGCAGTTTTAGCCAATCCTTTTGTATTGAAACATCTGCATCAACAAATGCTATTACCTCAATGTCTTGAGGTAATTTTTCAATCACGGTAATAAGGTTTTGCACCTTTTGAGAACGCGGAAGGTTATTATCTATAATATTTGGTGCTAAAAAAACATCAGCATGTGGAACATCTTTCACAAGTTGCTGTAAATGTGGATATGAGACATCATGCCCTGTACCATCATTATCATGAGTTACAAAGTATATCCGAAAATCACCATCATAATCTTGTTGAAACAGACTCTCAGTATGTTCAGCAGTTGCATCATCCCAACCATAATGTGGCGCAATTATAGCAACTGTTGGTGTGTAAGATGGTCTTTCTGTTTTACGTTCTCGACGTGTATAGAAAAATGATTGACTAATCAGCAACACCTCAAGAATGAAGAGAACGTATGTCGTAAGAATAATAATAATAGATGTGTTCATAACATTCGATATAAACCCTTAAACATACAGAAAGATATTACAATCCAGCTACGTTGTTTCACTTATCCTACTTACAGCGAAATTGTTGGCTTGTTGTGATAATAGGTGTGAATTACTGTTATTCAGGCGTACGAAGCCACTCAAGTTTCGTTTTCAACTTCGGTATCAATTTATCATTAAGTAGAAAAATATGTTCAGGTTGATTGAGAAGTCTCGCAAAGTATTTTCCAGATTCATCTAATTCACCGATTTGCAATGTATATGTTTTCTGACTTCGTAATTTTATTGTAATTTGTATTTGTGGTGAATTAAATCCTGTAGTTGAATCGGTGGTAGTTTTGTTACTACTAACAAATTGTTCTACTTTCAAATCAATCAGTTCATATAGAAGCGCGTTAATTTCAGCATTTTTTGCATTTTCTTTAACCGGATGTGTCAACCTCCAATTCGTACCCAGTCGTTGACTTGTATATTGAACATTAGCATTGCTATCTGATTCTTCTCTGTATTGTACAGTAACCCGAGTTGGATCATCAATACTAAATTTGAATAAATCCTTATCACGAAGCCAAGAAACCCCTCTGTTTATCTTATCAATAAGGTCACGTTTTACTTTGGCTATTCTGTCAGAATTGTTTGCTTTGACATAAACCGTGTTGTCATTTGCATATTTACCGATGTCCAGTATGATAGGTGATTCGTCACCACGTAATGTTAAAATTACTTTTGTTTTCGGTGTTTCTAATTCATATAGTCTAAGATTATCAGACGGTTCATTTTCATAGGCAACAGCTTCTAAGGAGTCCATACCGAATAATAGGTCACTTACTGCTTGTGGATCGGCACTAAGTTTATTATCCAGTTGTAGTTCCCAGGAGGTATCCTGCAACTTTATCCCGATTATGTTGTGAGTTTCGTATTGTATCTCAAATTTTATGACATCTTTACGTTGAAAATCAAGCAAACGTTTATCACGTAAATCAAATATAGTTTTATTGAGAAGAGTGACAATGTCTTCGGTCACGGTATATATTCCACCCTGATGTATTGATTTTACATAGACGTTTCCCTTTTTAGTGCTCTGAAGTTCCGAATTTGTTGCAATTGGAGAACCAATGTCAAGTCCATAAGTATTGCTTCCATCTGTCATAGTCAATTGGATACGTGGTGTCTTTAAACCATATTTATCTAAGGCAGAAGTAACCTCTTGTCCATCTAATTCGAATGTAGATACCTGAATGGAATGTAATTGTGTAAGCATTGTATTTATATCTTCAGTATCAGCATCTGTAGAAATCGGATGTGTAATTTTCCAATTGAAGCCATCTTTTTCACAAGTAAACTCCTCCGGTTTCAGATACTGTATTTCTGAGATAGTTTCAGGATCAAACTTTATGAGCGATTTATCGCGTATATCGGATGGAGATTTTGTTAAATCATCAAGCGCGCTGGATTCAATAATAAAAATATCGGATTCCGATTTCTCTTTGGTATATACTGAAAAATTAATCCCTTTATTTCCAATAAAAAAGGTATTCGGTGAACTATTGATGTCTTTCCACAATTCCACAGTAATTGTGGGATTTTCTAAACCATATTGTCCGTACTCAGATACTTCAAAGGTCTGTCTTACACGTTTATTTAGAAAATCGTCTAACATTTCGTTGACTTTCTTAATGTCAGCGTGTGCTTTAATGGGAGTTGTTATCATCCACACCTTATCATTAATATTCTCAACGGTAAGAGTCTGGTATGCATTATCATTATACGACAAACGGACTTTGTTGATGTCATCGCGGGGTAAGTCATAGACTTGGAAGATTCTGGGTTTGTCATGTGTTCCTTTTTCATCCGCTGGTTTAGGCAATAACAGAAAGTAAGTTACAGCAATACCTACAAGAACGAGAATGATGAAAAGTGTAGATCGGAAATTCAAACCTTACCTCCTACACGACGTTGCCACCAGACAACTATTCCTGCAATAAACACAGTTATAGGAATGAGAAATAGAGATATAATCTGAATCAGATTGGCTTCTTGAACAGTCATTCTTCGTAAGACCTGTTTGCTTTTATCAGGTTCAGTGATTGCGATCAAATCTCCATCTTCAGTAAGCCAATTGATTGTATTTATTATGAGAACATGATTTGCTGTGAGAACAAGATTTGGGTCACCAAAAAAGTAGTTCATAGCAAACTGGGTACTTCCAAAAACTACAATTCTTGTGTTATTGCTTTCAGAATTAGTCTCAATCTCTGAATTTATTAACTCTTCTACAGCCGTAGCTATGGAAACAGGTGCTGGAGTATCTTCATCTGGGGTATAACCATCACTACTGAACTTACCATCAGTCTTACGACCTGTCTCTCCCCAACTGACTGTAATAGGACTTGCTGTCTTTGCAAGAGATTTAACAATAAGTTTAGGTTTTCGGTTATTTATCGGTGTTACAGAACGTGAGTTAGGAAAAGCAAGTTGATTATTTGCTAAAGGACGTGTTATATCATGGAACTCAAAATTTGGAGCAGGAGCACTTGGTCCCAGGTTAGCATCACGTACTACCATGTCATAGACGAGATCATTACCCACAGAAATACCCCATTTTTTCATGAGTTGAACAAGACTATCATTCACATCCTCTGCATTTTTAGATGGATTGAAAAGTACCAACAGTTTTCCATTCTTAGCAAGATATTTATCTATAAGTCCAATCTCTTTTTGAGGTAAAGGGTTTGTTGGTCCAGCAATAACAAGTAGTTCACAATCATTGGGAATATCTTTTTCAGTCAGGAAAGAGAAAGGGTTTGGTTCGTAATTCTGATTTTCTAATGCAGTTTTTAACCAACTTAATCCAGAATTATTGAAATCATCTATCTCACTTTCGCCATGACCTTCAAGAAAAAAAATTTTCTTCGTTCTGTTTTGTAAAAGCTTAAGAATTGCACTTGTGAATTTCTGTTCACTGACAATTGTTACACTTTCCTCTTTTTCTTCAGTTTTGAATACAATAGTTTCATCTATCAGTTTTGTATCAACAAGTTGTGTTTCTATATATGGATTTTTTATTGAGACAGAAATAAAGTCAGATTCACGTTCATACAATCTTAACTTATCAATTGCGCTGTTCGCCCTTGATGTTGTCGGATCGCTAAAAAATGCGATGACATTAACTTTCTTATCCAATGTTTTAAGAATCTTCTGTGTCGGTTCGGAGAGTGAATTCTCACGTAGTTCTGTTAAATCTGCTTTGAGATCAAATCTTTGAGCTACAATAATATTGATAAAGATTGCTATTCCCAATACACCAAAGATACTCAAAGTGACATTAGTACCATAACGTAATTGTCGACTGACAAAAAAGTTAATAAATTCTTTGTATCGAAAGATAATGAAAACTACAAGTGTAACCGTAAAAAGAACAACAAAAATCCAAAAAGCAATCCATGTCTTAAGGAATAGACATACAATAGAAACAAAACATAATATTAGACTGAGAAACCCAAAGAGTGGTCCAACTACATTTTTCTCGGTCATTACCTATCTCCATTTTGCAGATTCAATGGACTTGAAAGTTGCAAATAAACAGACACATGTAAAACTGATGTAGTATACTATGTCTTTAAAGGACATTATGCCACGAGAAAAATCGCTGTAATGTTCACTAAAAGAGAGATATTTTAAGAATTTTCCAATAGTTTCATCTTGATTTGAGGCTGCACCAATAATCCATAATACCAAAAAAAATCCAAAACTTGTCAATGCTGCAACTATTTGGTTTTTGCTCAACGAAGACATCAATAAACCAAATGACAAAAAGCAGGAACTCAACAAGATAAGACCGAGATAACCACTCAGTATCAAACCACCATCTAATTGCCCAAAACGTTGCGTGAGAAAAGGGAAGAGTAGAGTTAGAGCGAGCATAAGTATGACGAGTGTCAAACTTGCAAAGTACTTACCAAGAACAACTTGTCCGTCAGTAATTGGGGATGTTAGAAGTAATTCAATCGTGCCAGATTTACGTTCTTCTGCAAATAGTTTCATTGTTAACACAGGGGTAAAAAAGAGCAGAATTGTTGCCATGCTAACGAAGGCTGTCTGCATGACACCCACGCTATAGCCATTATTTCTGGATGCGGTGATTAAATAAATAAAAAAAAGGTACCCTAATAATGCCGAAAAGACAAAACACACAAAATAAGCTATCGGTGATACAAAATATGTATATAATTCTTTGGTGCAAACAGCAAATATGTTTCTCATTGCTTTACTTGGTATTCACAGAAATATGCCAACCTATCCAAACTGTTTCCTTACTTTTCCAACGAAGAATGGACCAAGGGACTCAATATATTTAGTCGTTTGTTCAGTTTTACGCATATCCTGTATAAGACGGGATAAAGGATATAAATCGGCACCTACTAAGCCGATAACAAATTCATTGTCGTTTGTATCTAAACCGAAGCATGCTAACCTAATGTCACTTGCATATCCACCTGAAGCATAACTCCGTCCAAGCATTGCATGTTCTCCAAGAATTCGTCCCCGTTCCCACAGTTCAAGCTGATAAAAATCAGGCTTCCGTCGCAGCGGATACCAAATTGCCCACGGATATTCGGGGTTGAGAACATTATTACGAGGTTTGCTGATAAGCCATTCTTCTAAGTCTGGTTCTCTACCGCTTGAATAAGTTCGTCCAATCATAGTCATTTCTGGACGATATGTAAGTCCAGAATCAACTTGTGTTTCAACAAGCAATGAATGTGATTCTGTCAATAAAGTTCCTGGGTCTTCTGCTATGAAAAGCACACCGATACCGGTTGGATGGTTCAAATCGTCATACAGAACAGCGTTTAAATTACCTTTTTCAAGCTTTTCAATAATTATTCTGTTGTCGTGACATCCTTCAAAAACATGGAGTTGTAAGTACAATCTGCGATCACTATATTGCGGTTCTCCATCAATTGGCATCCCAGTTTCACGTATATCCAAAAGTTCTGATTGTAATGGTCTATCTCTATCAGTATGCATAAAGTGATTATTCCGAAATTATATTCCTTTAACTTTTTGTATTGTATGACTCGCGAATCCACTCTTCAAGAACAGGATCAGGATTATCCACTACTTCCCTTGGTAATGTAAATGATGACTGACCAGTATTCTGCTTGATAAGATTTAACCCATGCTGATAACTTGAGAGTATTTCATCACAAAACTGTTGGATTGATAGGGATTTTTCCAATGATCTTTCGCAGATTGCATCAGTTGCTTCTTCATCAAAACTTATTTCTAAGCTATAATCAGTAGAGTATTGTGCTTCATACCTACGAACTTGCTCCCGCAATACCGTATTTCGATTGTAATCCCCATCATCTATAATCCGCTGTAATTCAGTATCAGGGTCATCGACAACGTCTGCTGTGACAACAAATTCTTCAACACCCATAGATGGGAGCTCAAACTTATAATTACGTAATACCTTCTCACAGACAGTCATCAACGCACGTGCTCCTGTTTTCTGTTCTATTGCTTTTTCAGCAATTCTACGTAATCCGCAGTCTGCAAATAAGACCTTTATTCCGTAGGCATTAAATGCATTTACATATTGACGGATAATTGAACCTTCTGAGTGTTTCAATATATAATAAAGGTCATCAACCACCAATTCATTACATACAACATGCACAGGAAGCCTACCAATAAATTCAGGTTCAAAGCCAAAGTCAATAAAATCTCTTGGGGTTACATGCGAAAGATACTGTACTGCACCATCTTTTTGACTCGTGACTTCTGCGCTGAAACCAATTCGACCTTGATGCATACGCTTCTTTACGATCTTTTCCATACCAGTGAACGCACCACTGATAATAAAAAGAATATGTCTTGTATTAATTACCTCTTTTTCTACCTTTCCACTCTTTTGGAACTCCATAGCAGCACGCATCTGTGATGCAACATCATTGCCACCCCTTAGGTCTACCTCAGTCTCCTCCATCAATTTGAGAAGTCCAATCTGCACACCACGTCCACTTACATCGCGTCCAATGATATTCGGTGGTGTCGAAATCTTGTCTGCTTCATCAAGGTAGATAATTCCGTACTGTGCTAATTCAAGATTGTCTTCTGCTTGTGAAACAAGTTCACGAATAAGATCGTCTACATTTGCACCGACGTAACCAGTTTCGCTAAATCGTGTGGCATCGGCTTTGACAAAGGGAACACCGATTAACTTTGCTATATGCCTAATTAGGTACGTCTTTCCTACACCTGTCGGTCCAAGCATGACTATATTCTGTTTAGAATAATCCGTATCTGCAGCCTCAGGATTTTCATGGCATTCTCTGACATGGTTATAGTGATCACATACGGCTATTGCAAGAGCTTTCTTAGCATCATCTTGTTTGATTACATAACGATCCAAGTAATTCTTAATCTCTTTCGGTTTCAGGTCAAACTTCAGGTCAAATGTATTCTGCGGTTCTGGTGTTGCTTCTGCTGTCTGTTCAGATGAACCTTGTTGTCCACCTACATAACCTAAACTAACACTGACACCATCGCCGTATTTCTTACGGAAGAATTCTTGAAATTCCTCCTGTATTTCTTCAGGGGTTGGTATTTTTTTATTCTGTATCATAGCTTTTTTATTTCAACTTTCTAAACTTGATAAATAATTAGTGTGGTCTATTACTCCCCAACATTTGCATAGAAAAATGGAGGCATTGTTAATGCTACAACGTCATCGTCACCAGATATTTCGCGTGCCATAGTAAGGGCATCGTCTAAGTCCTTTGCCCATTCAACACCTAACCGATGTGCCACGCGCGGTTCCTTAGGTCCAACCAAAATTACCTTTGATAGATATTTCAACGGATAAGTAGCCCAATACCACACTGTAAAAGGATGAAAACCGTGATGGGCAAATTTGTTACGATAACAATCAATTAAATGCTCATCCTTTGCATACTTTTCTTGATATTTCTGTTGCATCTCAAACGGTTCAGACGTATCAGCAAGCACTTCATCATAAAACATCTTATATGCAACGTGATACTCCTCATGAAAGATCTCATAGGTCGGGTTCATAATAATGACAACACCGTTCTCCTTAATTAAAGGTTTGTTGTAAAACCAATTAAATACATAACCTAAGATATCACTCACGACTAAAACAGGATTGATTCTGGCATCAACAGCATAGGGACTCATATCGGGCAAACCAAAGACTAAAGTACTATACTGTCGTGGAATATCAATTGCCAACTGATCTTTCATCAATGAAAGTGTCTTTGCATGAACGGAATCAATGTCTCCAGCGTTTACTGCCATCGGTTCATAGTCTGTCCTTACACTTTTGAGTATCTTATACCTGACAGATTCAGGTAGTAGAGATAAACTGGCAGGGGTAAAAGTCTTAATTATTCGCTCTGCAAAATTACAGTCCTTATTCGCTTTTCCAACATAACGGAGATGAAATGGATATATAGCACCGTTCATCGCAGCTTCAATGACTAAAATTGGTGTTTCCTTCTGAATAAGTCGACTCATCCGCTCAATACAAGCATGCATGTGTGAACCTTCAGGTTGCATCACATGGGGACTTTCAGATGTCATGTGCGGAGAATGATGCGGTGCAATTGAATTATATGTTCCAAGACCCACTGCAACAGATTTATGTCCACCATTTAGAGGGATCTGTATCATATCTACATAAATAATCAGATCTACCTCAAGGGCAGCTTTATCCGTTTCAACGATTTCATCATGCTCTGTTTTCCCTACTTCAACGATCTGATCAGCATCCTCTGCATCAAAGTTTCGCAATTGATGAGGATAGAACTCTTTCATGATGTCTTTTCCTAACATATATTCGAGTTCATGTTCCTTCATCTTTCGGTGTAGTGCGACTGCACATACCAGTTCAATCTTCTTTTTTTCAACACCATACTCGTACAACATCTCAAGTAGTGTTTCTATCATGATCTGTCGCATATCGGGTTTTTTTGTCGCAGGAAACGGTTGACAGTTATCGTCAAAGAGTATTAACACCTTTGAATTACCATCAACAAGCTCCCTAAGTGGAGGCATATCAAGGGGATTTTCAAAAGCATTTCTCGTGTGTTCCCTTAACGCAGAACGCTTAATTCCAGGAATCGGTGGTTTTGCGAAATATACCTCAGAATTATTGGGTAATTTCGCATTGATGAGATGGTTTCCAAAGTATGTAAAGTATTTCATTAACTCAAAAAGCCTGTATTGTACTTTTGCTTATAGTAGATAAATTTCAACTCTATTTTAGCACAATTTGAGGACATTGTGCAAGCATTTTGAATAGGTCTGTGGATTATGTTCTGTTTTGAAAAGGGTTGGACATCTTTGGGGAGAGACTAAATAGAGGATTAAATCAGAAGAATCAAAATTATACAGTTAGCCGTCTGACAAGCGATTGATAAGCGCAGCACTATATCCTGCTCCGAAACCGTTATCTATATTTACAACAGTTACGCCTGATGCACAACTGTTTAGCATTCCAAGTAGAGCAGCAAGTCCACCAAAACTCGCACCATACCCTACACTTGTTGGCACAGCAATCACCGGGATATCTACCAAGCCACCAACAACACTTGGTAATGCACCTTCCATCCCAGCAACTACAATAATGACCCGTGCATTCAAAAGTTTCTCGTGATTGCCAATTAACCTATGTAATCCTGCTACACCAACATCGTAAAGACGTTCAGGTGGGTTTCCCATCATATAAGCAGTTTCTGCGGCTTCTTCTGCAACAGGTAAATCGGAAGTACCAGCAGAAACAACAAGAACCCCTTCCTTACCTTCTTTTTCAGAATGCAAAACTGAAATTGTGCGTCCAAGTTCGTTATATCGAGCTTCCGGGTGAATTGCTTTTACTGCTTCATACATCTGTGGTGTAGCACGCGTAGCCAAAAGCGGTTGTCCAACATTAAGTATACGTTCACTAATTTTTGCTACTTGGGAATCAGTTTTTCCTTCACAAAAGATGACTTCAGGAAAACCGGTTCGAAGCTGCCGGTGGTGATCTATTTTGGAAAAACCGAGGTCTTCAAAAGGAAGGGTACGGAGAGATTGAAGTGCTTCACTCACCTCAACCTCTCCACTTTTGACCTTCTCAAGGAGAGTTGTTAACTTTTCAACTTCCATATACGTTAAAATTAATCCAAACGGATGTAACAAGAATCATATACATCAGTTAGTTAGATTAGAAACAAGGAAAAAGATTATTCAACTTATTTATGCGTAGTATAATTACGCTTCTTCAGTTTCCTTTTTACCAGATTTCTTATCGTTAGCGAGACCAGGAATTGTCTCTGAAATCTTATTTCGTACTTCGGAGGAAACTTTTTTCCCTGTCTCCACAGCCGATTTTACCTGATTTGATGCGTCTTTAACACGTTCCTTACCAACATCAACAAGTCCTTGTACGCTTTCTTTTCCTTGGTCAACGATCTGTTGTACATTTTCTCTCGCGGTTTCACTTGCCTGTTGAGCAAGTTCCATTGTCTTATCTTTTGCTTGAATAGATGTATCCTTGATTTTTTGACGGGTTTCTTTACCCGGTGCTGGTGCGTAAAGCAGACTTAGCACTGCTCCCGTCAATAAACCTGTGAAGAAAGCAAATATCATTGTCAAGCCATTGTTGCGTCCATCGTTACTCATGTGTTTATCCTTTCTGTCTATAAATTAAGGGATTATACAATTTGGAATTCATCACTATTTGAATGAAATCAATCACCCTTATGGATATATACGTTTATATCTGTTATTTCTTTTCAATTAAGTTTTGATATTTAATCTATTATTCAATAAAAACTTGTATCATATTACATAAAAGTAATGTGAGAGTAAAAAGTTGATTCAATACTTTTTAGGATACGGATGCTGTTTCTTCAGTTGTTGCCTCTGGTTCAGTATCCATATTTGGAACGGATGTTTCAGGATTATCGTTTACAGAAGTAGGTTCAGACTCTTCTTTTGAATTGTTTGTTTTATAAAGTTTATCCCAACCTGCCTTTAATCCATGCCACATTCCAATAATATCTGCAAGGGATACTGCGACCTTATTCCGAAAATATTCGGCTTGTTCTATTGTTTGTCCGGAGAAAGTCGAGACCACTTGAACCAGCGATTCAAGTTCCTGTATACTTTGACTCAGTTTTTCGGTCATCTCTTGCACATTATGTAAAGTTGGTTGTATCTCATCTTCACTTATTTGTTGTATTGACGCAGTCACTCCATTGATATTTTGAAGTAGCTGTGGAAGTTCTTTATTGATTTCCTTTACAGTCTGACTAACATCTGATATGAGTATTCCCACTTCCTGATTGACAAGGTTTTCCGTTGAATTAAGGGTGTTCTGAATACTATTTAGAGAATTCCTCAAACTACCAAGTGTTGCACATAGATAAATAAAAAGAGCCGCTAAAGCGAGTAAGGCGATCCCAAGACTACATTGCCAAAAAATAGTAAGAAGTAAATTTGAATCCATGCGTATACATCCTCTCCTAAAAAATTAATGTAAATATGTTTTCGTTATAGGAAATGCTTCAGTTGACAAACTGCGTTATGTCTTATTTCTGAAGTTGTTTCTCAATGATTTTTGTGGTTGTCGCAATAGCAGATTCAACTTTATTAATATTTTTGCATCCACCCTGTGCCAATTCTGGACGACCACCACCGCGTCCATCTGCAATTTTCGTTATCTCTTGTATGAGTTTGCCAGCATTCAAACCGCGATTGCTTACAAGATCAGTGGTAACACCCACTATAAAAGCAGCATCATCTCCTGTAACCGAAGCAAGTGCAACAACTCCGGACTCAAGACGAGTTTTGAGGGCATCCACCATTTGTCGTAGACCGTCTCTATCGGTTTTTTCTATAATTTTGGCAACAACCTTCACACCATTTACATCAGATGCATCATCAACTAACGCACCAATATTGGAAAGTGCGTTCTGGCTTTTCAATATACGTACTTCTTGTTCTAGTACGCGTTGTTCATGGAGTAATAGTTCAATTCTGTCATGCAGTCCGGTTTTTGGTGTTTTTAGTAAAGTTGCTACATCAGATAGAAGTGAATCATCTTCCTGAATTGTCTTTGCTGCAGAACCACCAGTGAGTGCTTCTATACGCCTAACACCTGCAGCAATACTGCTCTCACTCATTAACTTAACATAACCTAACTCACCTGTAGCTTCAACATGTGTCCCACCGCATAACTCTATACTATAATCTCCTGCTTGTACCACACGTACAATGTCCCCATACTTGTCACCGAAAAAGGCTAAAGCACCTTTTTCTTTTGCTTGTTCCAACGGCATTTCGTCTATCTCAAGTGTGTTATTACTACGTATTTTCTCATTGATAAAAATCTCAATGTCTCGAAGTTGTTCTGATGAAACACCCTCAAAATGATTAAAATCAAACCTTAGTCGTCCATCCTCAACGAGTGAACCTGCTTGAGCAACATGTTCTCCAAGTATATTCCGTAATCCACTGTGCAGAATATGGGTAGCAGTATGACTGACAGCAATTGCCTCTCTCCGTTCAATATCTATTTGTGCTTTGACTGTGGTAAAAGGAGTAATCTCTCCTTCCAATACCTTACATTTATGGACATATAGGTCAGGTGATGGTTTTATTGTATCTTGCACAACAAGTTTTGCATCAGCACTTTCAAGTACACCAATATCCCCGACCTGTCCTCCTGATTCACCATAAAACGGTGTATAATCGAGCAGAACAGATACTTCATCATCCTGTTTTGCCATTGCAACAGATTCTGATCCAGATATCAAAGCAACGATTTCTGCATCAGCAGTATGCTCTGTATATCCAATAAATTTTGTACTGCCCGTCTCTTTTAATACATCAGCGTAAAGCGCGATTTCATCATCTTCTGATCCACTCCCTGTTGCTTGCCACGCTGCCCTTCCACGGGCACGTTGTTTAGCCATGTTGTCTTCAAAACCGGTTTCATCAACAGTGAATCCACGTTCACGTGTGAGTAGTTGTGTCAGGTCAAGTGGAAATCCGAATGTATCGTATAACTCAAATGCACGTTCTCCATCAAGTTCGGTTTTATCTTCTGTTTGAAGCGAATCAATTGACTGTTCAAGTATATCTAATCCACGAGCAAGTGTCTGATGAAAACGATTCTCTTCTGCCTTAATAGTGCGTGTGATGAATTCCTTACGAGGCAGCACATCAGGAAATACATTACCAAGCAAATCAATGACTTTATCAACAAGTTCGTAAATGAAAGGTTCATTCATCTCCAATTTCTTACCATATAGAACCGCCCGTCGTAATATCCGTCGGATTACATATCCGCGTCCATCATTAGACGGCATCACACCATCACCGATAGCAAAGGTTAAGCAACGTATATGGTCAGCAATTACTCTGTGTGGAAGACCGCTGTCATCATGATTGTAGGGTGTGTCAGTTATTTCTGATATGGTATCCAGTAGAGGAATAAACAGGTCTGTCTTGTAATTTGAATCAACACCTTGTAATATTGAGGCAATTCTTTCAAATCCCATACCAGTGTCAACGTGTGTAGCAGGTAGAGTTTCAAGAGTGCCACTTTGATCACGATTATATTGAATAAATACAAGATTCCAAAACTCAAGGAATCTTTCACTTGTGTTCGGTCCTGCATCAGGATCGTTTTCTGTCTCTGGGAATGATTCAACCCCTAAATCAATGAATAATTCGCTACACGGTCCGCAGGGTCCTGTCTCACCCATTTCCCAAAAATTGTCCTTATCACAACGTCTAATGCGCGAAAGTGGTATATCTGTCTCTTGAAGCCAAATTTTTTCAGCATCATCATCTTCAGTGTACACCGTTGCCCAGAGCAGTTCTTGGGGTATTTTCCATAACTCCGTAACCAATTCCCACGCAAAGGCGATCGCTTCCTGTTTATAATAATCACCGAATGACCAGTTACCCAACATCTCAAAGAATGTGTGATGACTTGGAGAATGTCCTACCTCTTCAAGGTCATTGTGCTTACCACTGACTCTGAGACACTTCTGAGTATCTACTGCCCGCGAATATTCACGCTGTCCAATACCTAAAAAAACATCCTTGAATTGGTTCATTCCAGCGTTTGTAAATAGCAACGTAGGATCGTCCGCAGGAATCAGCGAAGCACTTGGAACGACTGTGTGTCCTTTAGATCGGAAATATTCTAAAAAACTTGATCTGATTTCATCTGATGTCATAATTTGACCTGTTCTCCTGAACCTAATTATAGTTTAATTATACTAAAGAAGTCAAGATAAAAGAGATTTTGACATGGGTTATTGACCTTTTAATACTTGGTCAATTACACTCATAATAATATCCGAATCAAACCCACGTCGTGCCAAAAACCCGTGCAACCGTCTCTTTGCTGTGTCATTTGGTAACTTTGTATACATTTTCGCACGTTTTTTCGCAATTTGATGTGCCAACTTTTCCTCTACTTCAGTTTTTACTTCAGAGAGAACCTGTTCGGCTGTTTCCTTATCAACACCTTTATCAACCAGTTCCTGTCTTAACAATTTCCTGCCACGAGGATTTGACTTTAGTCTTCGTTGAACCCATTTCTCTGCATACTGTCGGTCACGGATATGACCAGCAACGATTAATTCCGTTATGATAATGTCAATATTCTCTTCTCTGAAACCTTCACGTTCAAGTTGCTTTGTCATCTGTGATTTACTAAAAATGTCATTACTAAGTAAATCAAGTGCATACTTTTTCGCACGCATCGCTTCGTCTGCAGTAATTAGTTTTTCGATTACTTCTGCTCTTATTTCCAATCCGACTCGCAGCCCCAATTTATCGATTAGTTCTGAAGGAATCACAACAAAAGGTTCGTCATCTAAATATATCTTACGATGTAGGTGATTTTCTGATAGTTGCTGTATATCGGTGATTTTCTGTTTCATCGGTCTAAGTTCCAAAACAAATGGGCAGATATACAAATCCACCCATTGAACATACAACTTATGAATCTAATGTCTCAATATCTTATTCTATATTGTAAAATAAGATATATTACTCACCATTTGTTCCTGCCCAAAGTGCACCACGTTGCAGCAGTGTACTGAACATTTCATGTTGGCAAGCAGCAGGATCATGACCAAGTGCAAGATAAAAAACTTTACCTTCACCCCAATTCTTTGTCCATGCAACCGGCATAGCTGCTCCTTTCCACAATGCTGAAGCAAGCACATGATTACGTGGATCATAATCAAGAATATACTGCTCATCCTTTACGACGAATTCGTCCAGACCAGTGGTGATTTCATGCTCATTATCCACTATACTGACCTGATAATCACGATAACGTGGATGTGTAGTAAAGTATCCACCGACCATTGAGCGATATTCTGGACATCCCCGAAAAGAATCTGCAGCTGAATGTATTCCAACATACCCTTTTCCTGATGCTACATGGTTTAACAAACCGTTCTTCTGTGCATCAGAAATTTCACCAACAGTATAGTAAAATACGATTAGATCGTATGGATCTAATTTGGGTGATACCAATGCGTCAAGATCGTCCTCAACTATGGTTAATTCAAACTCATCTCGTTGTGAGAGAGATTTCACAATTTCCTCGCTGCAACCTTTCCAGTTATGAATTGCCCCACCTGCAAAAACAAGTGTATTAATTTTTGCCATTTTTATCCTCCTAAAATATTATTATAGCATTATACCACATACATAGAATTAATTACAAACTGAGTTGACATACTCCCAAGCTTTGAGGCATGTGATTCTTCTATCATCAGGTACAACCTGCCGAAGCGGGTATTACGTCTCCTCCTGAAAAGATAGATGCCCTACCTTTTTTTAGGTGAAAAAGGGTGCATATAATGAAACAGAAGCACACAGAAAAGAGGTGTCTGGATCACAGAAGGCGTAGAGAACACTGAAGAACGCTGAAAAGAGGCTATTACGACAATCCCTTCTTCCTTCAGTGTATTCATCGTCCTCTGTGCCATCTGTGATCCAGACAATATACACTTACAACACAAAAATCCCTCTTATCCCGGGGAATGCCTAAATGGCATTCATACCGTTGATTTGTAAATCCTGAAATCCTGAAAATCCTGGTTCAGACATTCCCTCTTCCTTCAGTGTATTCTGCGTCCTCTGTGCCTTCAGCGATTCAGACAATACCGCAATTCTGACATTCCCCTCTTCCTTCTGCGTCCTCTGCGCCTTCAGCGATTCAGAAAATCACGCAATTCTGACAACTAAAAACAAAAAAATAATCTAAAAAACCGAAACATACATGAAACATACATGAAACATATTGTTCCGACCCCACCTTCCCCTTCCAACCCACCCAACCCCGTGTTATAATACTACCACTATGAAAAAACAAAACAACAAATCCAACATAACCGTATTCGTAGGTCGGAGCGAGCAAAGCGACCTCCGACATCTTTATCTCTTCGTAGGTCGGAGCGAGCAAAGCGACCTCCGACAAATATCCAAAAAAGGTTACCAAAATTATTTTTTTTTCAACCAGAAAAAACCGATGAAAACAACCCGAAAACCCAGATGGAAACTAACATTAGACCAATTCTACCAAAAGTTACCGTTATGTCAAAAAAAGTTACCATACGGTAACCTTATATGGAGGAATATTCCGATGAAATTCAATGACATACACAAACAATTCGCCGTCAAATCCTTCGCAAAAATGATGACACGATCAGAAACCCAAGGTAAGTCAAGAGAAGAAAAAGACCAAAAAGGAGCAAATAAAAAAAGCGAAATTCGCGTCACATTCCTTATCCTGACTGAATTCTTTAAGTCACAGGTGACGTGCAAAAGGTCACACTTTTTAGCACATACTGATAAACAATGTAACGGTAGATTAACAGACATAGGTTTCGCTTCTCTCTACCCGACCAACAAGAGATTATAATTGAATTGTCAAAAATATATCCGAAAAAACCGAAAACTAAATAACCCTGCAATATCTGTCTTGCATGTTGATTCATATTACAAATTCTATTAGAATAAAGATTATTCAGGTATGAATTGCATATATAGGTTATAAGAGGATAAATAATATGAAGGTTGATAGAAAAACTTTAGCATATTTCACAGTCTGTGTTTTACTTGTGATACATTTATTTCCAGTATGGGGCATTAGATATTTTCCCACTCAGGATGGTGCAAGTCATATCTATAACGCATATATTCTGAAAGAATATCATAAACATGAAAACTACCGATTGCGTGAAGTATATGAATTGAATAAGACACTGTTTCCTAACTGGACATCGCATGTCTTATTAGCCTCGTTAATGTATATTTTCCCACCGATTGTATGTGAAAAGATTGTTCTTTCACTTTGCATTGGTCTCCTGCCCTTATCTCTTTTCTATTTTCTCAACAATGTACAGAAAAATAATATTTTATTCGGTTTTGTTGGTTTTATTTTTGCTTATAACTATTTACTGCACATGGGATTTTATAACTTTGTTCTGAGTATGTCACTTTACTTCTTTACATTAGGATACTGGTGGAAAGTCAAGGACAATATAAATTGGAAGCGCATCAGTGTGATATATATATTCCTGATTGCAACTTATTTCACACACTACCATTCTTATGCACTACTTCTCATATCACTTACCGTCCTTTTACTATTCTCATCTCTATATAATTACCTTCAGAAGACATTTAGCGGACCGAAAATGACACATACACTTATGCAAAGATTGAAGGAATTTGGGATTAAACTAAAACCATCATTACTTTTCGCCTTAGTCCTTCTACCCGCATATTGTATACTTTTCACTTATTACATTTACCTTGTTCATACACATGGAAGTGAGGGTGACCATCGGGGTTTTGAATGGTTGATTAACTACTTCCTCTCAATGAAATCATTGGTTTCATTTCGGGATGAACATGTGTTAATAGGACAAATATTACTGATTGCATTCGCTATATCAATTATAATTACAGTAATCAACAGGATGGGGAAATATCGAAATCAATCTGAATCATCAGGTTTACGTCATTGGATCGGTATTATAACTATAACTGATGGTTTCTTGATATTAACAGCCCTTGTTACAGCACTGTATTTCATGTCGCCTTGGTCTGGTTATAGTGGGGGTTGGATCAATGATCGATTTCATATTTACATATTCCTCATCTTACTGCCTTTTTTCTCTATGAATCTACACCGGTATATCAACTACATCATGACAGGTGTTATCATTTTACTGTCTTTATTGCATATTGGTTACAATGTACACACATATACGAAGTTGAATCATGACATCACCAATGCACTCTCTTTAGAAGGTATTAATGAAAAGCACACTATACTTTCAAGTTTTCCGGGAGAATGGGGTGGCATGTCAGATTCGCTTGGATATGTACCGAAATATGTTGAACCTTTTGGACATATTGAATGTTTATTGATAGTTGAGATGGGAATTGCATATCTAAACAACTACGAAGCAAATACAGATCATTTTCCTTTACGGTATAAGCAGAAGGAATTACCATCAGATTACATCATTGTATGGAGGACAGAATATGATGATGTTGAAGGACTTGAGGAGGAGTATGATCTCATTGATTCTAATGAATACAATCGTTTATATAAGCAAAAACGTATCATACAAGATCCAGTGACAGTAAAAGATGAAGCCGTTTATGCATTTGACATGCAACCCAATGGAGCACAGACCATTCCTGGATATATTCCAGTACATACTGATACAAACTACACTGATGGAAAATACGGTTGGTTGACAAAGTCAGTCAAAAGTGGTTATAAAGGTGATTCACAAGAACAACAGTTGTATGATGACAGTATTATGGGTAAGGAAGATGCAGTTTTTCGGGTCACACTACCGAATGGAACGTATGAGGTAATTTGCTATTTTGGTGGTAGTGAATCTAATCCTTTAGAAGTAAACCTATTAGCAAATGGCGAGAGGAGAATCAAGGAATTATACATCCCTGTGGGAAGTAAGGGAATTGAAGAGCGTTATATTATCAATGTGATTGATGAACAACTGACTCAAGTAATTTATAAGAGTGGTAAAGGTAGAAATCGTATGTGGGTATGGAGTGGATTTACCATTAAATCTATTGATGACAACATACTCAATAATCTCCGTGAAGAAACTGAGAAATGATTAATCTTCAAAATTTATATAGGAAAAGGTATGGCAAACACACAAAATATGAACTGGAAAGCTGAAAGTAAAACAGGGGTTGTTGCTGCCGGTGGTGCTAAAGCAGTCGCAGCAGGGATTGAAATATTGGAATCAGGTGGAAATGCTGCTGATGCAGCCGCAGCAACCATTCTTGCTCTCAATGTAACCGACCATGGTGAATGTTCCATTGGTGGGGAGGTCCCGCTCCTCATTTATGATGCAAAAAAGAAAGAGGTAAAATCTCTCTCTGGGCAGGGACGTGCTCCTTTATCTCAAAAAGCTATAGATTGGTATATGGAAAACGGTATACCTAACGGAGATATTAAGATGGCACCAGTTCCATCGGTTGTTGACCTATGTACGACAACCTTAAAGGTGTACGGAACGAAATCGTTTGAAGAAATTGTCAATCCAACTCTTGAAATACTTGATCACGGTGATGCCGAGTGGCATTCAAATCTGGCAATCACACTGCGTAGAATGGTTGATGAGGAACAGAAAACTACTGGAACACGAGAACAAAAAGTGCAAGCCGCAAGCGATCGGTTTTATGGACGTAACGGTGCTGAAAGTGATATTTCAGATGAATTAGAACAGTTCTACATACAAAACGGAGGGTTTCTTCGTAAGAATGACCTTGCTGCTCATGTCACGCTTATTGAAGATCCTGTAACAGTGGAGTATCGTGGATACACAGTGTGCAAGTGTGGTACGTGGACACAAGGTCCCTACCTGCTTCAAGCCCTACGTTTATTAGATGGGTTCAACCTTAGTGATATGGGACATTTCTCTGCAGACTATGTACACACAGTAATTGAAGCAATTAAGTTGGCAATGGCTGACAGAGATGAGTATTATGCTGATCCTGATTTTGTTGATGTTCCTATGACAACCTTGCTCTCCGATGAATATACTGAAATACGTAGACCGTTAATTGATATGGCAAAAGCGTCTCTTCAAGCAATGCCGGGTGATGTAGATAATATGAAACCACTGAAATCAGGTGGTGTTTTTCGTCCCGGTATCGGTGGAACGACAACGTGTGTCGTTGCAGATAGATGGGGCAATGTAGTTTCTGCAACACCGAGTGCAAATGTTTACTTTGAAGAGAATCTGGGTGGTTCAACGGGTGTCAGTTATGGTAATCGTTTACGTAGTCTCAATACAACCCAAGGACATCCAAATTGTATCCAACCGGGGAAACGTCCAAGAATCACACTTACACCTACTCTTGTTCTGAAGGATGGTGCTCCTGTATTAGCAATCAGTGTCGCAGGAGGGGATTTGCAGGACCAAACAACGATGAACTTACTTCTTAACTTTATTGAATTTGATTTAAGTCCAGAAGAGGCAGTCACTACACCACGTTTTGCTACCGCACATCATCAAGATTCTTTTGACCCCAATCCAAATCGAGAACAGACATTTAAACAAGCAGGTTCATTAACCATAAATGATAGTGTGAGTGAAAAAGTCAGAGAAGATCTTGCTTCACGTGGACATAAGGTAAATGCACATTCAAATCCTATTGCAGTACCTGTTATGATATACGTCGATCAGGATAGTGGAACATTTTATGCTGCTGGTGACCCAGCCACACGAAGACATGCTGCTGGACTTTCATAAACTTTACTATTAATCTGAAAAATATTGTAAAGTAATAATCTTACGTAAGAAGTTATTATATTTAAGGTAATCGGTGATTTAACAGACACAAGGGTTACTGAGAACTAAATGCTTCCAACACTGGCTTTCCGATCCAGCAGTCAGGTGTGGACAAATCAAAGATATGGGCAACTGTCGCAGCAGTATCGTAGATATTCACAAAAGATTTCAGTTCTTTTGCGTGAACAATTCCCGGACCAGATATAATCCAAGGAATCTCGACCTCTGCCATTGACGCTCCGCCATGACCTTTTCCTACACCTCCATGATCAGAGGTGATAATAAGTATTGTTTGATCCAGCATTTCTGCAGCTATGAGTCCTTGAATAGTCTCACCGATAAGTCGATCAGCTTCTTCTATGGATTTATTATATTCTGGTGAAACATAACCATGTTGATGTCCAGCATGATCTATGTGGTCAAGGTGAATGAAAGTAAGTGTAGGTTTTTTCTCCTTGAAATATTCGATTGCATGTTCGGTGGTGTTGATAGGACCTTCCGTATCCTCAATGACATCAAAGGCTTTTCTTTCTAATAATATTCCAATACCACCCCAATCGTGAAAGCAGGCAATTACGGAAGTTGGTTGCTGTTTACGTAGGACACCGAAGATTGTAGGGAAAATACCTTCTGGTCCTACTGCTATAGGAGCGAGTGCATGGTTATCGGGTTTCCAACTGTTAGAGGTGATACCATGTTGTTCGGGTCCTGCTGCCATAATCAGGGAAGCCCAATTTGGACTGCTTGATGTTGGCATTACAGCACGAGCGTACATGGTATATGCCCCCTTTTTCATGAGCGAATCCAAATTCGGGGTATTCGCTTTCTGGATACCGGAAGGACTCATTCCATCACACCCAATGATTACAACATGTTTCACATCCGGTACTTGTGAAGGTAGGTCTTGTGTTAATCCAAATGATATACAGAATATCATTAAAATGGTTATTAATATAGAGTATCTATGTTTCTTCATAAGTTGGGTTGGCATGGTTTCTTTCACTCCGTTATTTCTGCTTGTCATTTGTTAATTCCTTACCATCAAAATTCCAAATGTAAATGATTAAAGTGGATGTCCTCGGTAAGGATGATCAAGTCTCCGTTAATACCCTAAACTACGCAAATATTCGCGATTTGCTACTGCAGCTTCAGCAGCAGGTTTCGGTGGATATGGACGGTCGAGTTCTACTGACACCCATCCATCATAACCGACTGATTCAAGTCCTTCAAGGACTGCTTTCACATCTAAACCAAGATTACCAGCACCGAGTTCTGCAAAACGTGCCTTCTCTCCAAAACGTTGTTTTCTATAATCCCAAGTTTCTGGGTCGTCGGCATGACAGTCTTTGAGATGCACATGTCCAATCCGATTACGAAGCAATTCACTATCAAATACACGCATCGGATCGCTCCCTGCAGCAAGCATGTGTCCTGTATCAAAAAGCAACCATAGACTCGGTGCCACTGACAAGAGTCTTTCTGCATCTTCAACCGTCTCTATCAATGTGCCGAGATGTGCGTGGTGGAAACCTTTAATTTGGTGTGCGTCACAGAATGCAAGTACATCATCAAGGGTTCGGGCAGCTTTTTCTATATCTTCATCGCTTGGATTTGCACCACCCCATTCACCACGTCGTAGTGCTGGAACTTCTGATGCATTATTACCGAGTGTGATATTATACCTGATTCTGTCAAGACCGGGACCGCCTGCATTGACGATATGAAGTCCTAAACTCCGTGCAAGCGTTGCAATTTCAACAAGTCCATCTGCCCCTTCAAAAGGCACACTTTCTGCACCTTCCCAACCAGCATCAGCCACTTCACGTAACACTTTTTCTGGATTATCACCTTGCTCACCACCAAACTGGATTAAATGACATGCAAATCTTAATTTGTTCATAGATATGTCTCCTTAATATAAATTGTTCAGAGTCTTCATGGTTGTATTCGTCATAGTGTGATTAGTTTTTGATAAGGATGAAGCAGCTAATTATTCCGCTACTTGAATGTGTAATACCAGTGATGGTATTGACCGTGATCAGCGGCGGAGGCTAATAAATCAGGCGCAATAGTTTGTTTATGACTGTTTGGGATAAACATACCTGTGTCTAACCGACTCTCATGAGAAATACAACTTCGTGCTGCCCAAATCACATTATGTTGTTCCTTTAAGGATAACTGAGACTCAAAAAATCCTTCAATCCATAATCCACGATAGAATAATGTATTAACAGATATAAAATGGACAGTCTCTGGCACATTGGTCGCGGACTTGCAAACCAATGGATCCCAAAGGAAAAGACTATACTCTTGAGCATCCGTTGTAAAACCAGCCTTACAAAATGCCCGTTGGCTTGCATGGTTATCGACTCGGATTGATGCCTTGGCACAATATGCTCCCAAATTTGACCCGTAGGTTAATGCTTCCTCAATAAGAGAGGTCCCAATACCCTTCCCCTGACTTGCAGAGCGAACGATAATTAGATCTATTTCCCAACGAAGGGGCGTACTGGACACCAGAAAAGCGGAAAGAAAACCTGACACTTCGCCAGCCTCTTCTGCAACAAAGACTTGGTGTTCAGGCGCTGAAATGTGATCCACGAACACATCAAAAAGAAGAGATTCTCCCCACGTCTCCTGTAATATTCGGTGGATTGCTTCTGCATCATCTTGCTGTGCTAATCTAACATGAAACATACCTTTTTCATTTCCTTAAGGTTACCATCGTTAGAATTAGACAGCATTCGTTTGTTAGGTACAGTGCAGCTTCCTAAGTGCTGGGTTAGCACGAAAGCCTTCTTCACGTTTTCGAGACAACTTTTTCCATGTGGCATCACATTCAATAAAGTGTTTCAAAACATCCTTAGCACCGTGAACAACCGGCGATCCATGACCGAAACACATAAGATCAAACTCAAACTGTAGCAACATTCTGAGGGATAAACGTGCTTTGTCAAGATTTACCAAATATTCAGGCGCGTTAATTCCGACCTTTCCATCTGGAATGCCCTTGTCTTTTCTGCCACCACTGAGCAGATCACCAAAGATGAATTCTCCCCCGTGAGATCTTAAGTAGAAACTAACCTCCTCAACATGGCGGACATCCGGTACACGCACGACTTCAATGAAATCCCAAAGCACATCTCTGTCTGCAAACGTATTATCAAATGCAAATTCAACTTCTTGCACCTGATTTTCATGAAGCAACACCTCACATCCCCATTTATGTTTGTATTTTTTCAAACACCTTTCATGATAGGTACAAGTTAGTATTATATGCGTTGGACCGCCAAGTTTTTCAAGCCATTGAATCTCACTTTCTGAGAGTGGGAGCGGATCAATTAATGCTCGGATACTGTTGCTCTCGTGGTACACGAAAAAACTGTTCCAGTTATATGCTTGACTCCGCGCTGCACCGTGAATTTCTGACCAAGTAAACAAATTGGGAGTCAGTTTAGTCAACATTTCTATCTTTTTTGATCAACCCCCAGGTCGTTGCAGCCTTTTCTAATGGCGACACACTCAAGACCTGATTCATATCTTGTTGGATCTCAGCTTCAGTTAGGACACGGTTATATATGACAAATTCATCAAGCATCCCTTTGTAAGGCCAATCACCATCTAAGCGATTGCCAAACCAGTGATCTGCTTGAGAAACAGGAATTTCACCTTCAAGTTTATGTGTCTGATCATGTTTTCCGTTGATATAAAACCTAAGTTCCTTATTGAACTCGTAAACAGCAGCAACATGTGACCATTTATTGAGTGTGATACTGCTCTTAGCACTGTTCCATGTCCGTCCACCAGCACCTCCGCTTCCTATCCATACTGATGGTTTACCTTGATGTATGCTCAGATAATAGGTGTGTGGATTCGCCTGTCCACGCACATTGCGATAATCACCAATACTTTGTGGATATATCCATACTTCCATCGTCAAGCTCTTAGTTATTGCAAGGGAATTTGAGGCTTTGACTGCAACAACTCCTTGCTGAACCTGTTCATTGAAAAACACCGCTGAGTTGATTCTTCCGTTCTGCATCCATTTGACATCACCTTGAAGTGTGCCATTATTACCTTTACCACTCAGGTCCTCAACATCCTTCCCATTTCCCTCATCGAACGATAGATAGAGTACCATTGCATCGTCCTTAATTGCATCACTCACAAGTGAAAACGAGAATATCAATGTCATACATAGAATAAAAGATACTAACTGTTTCATATCATCCCTCCATGTTTAGATGTTAAACAAAAGTATGACAATACCGTGATAACATAGAATGAATCTACTTCCACTCCTTATCAGGAGGATAAAGGGTGTAACTTCCACCACCAGCACCCTTATATTCGCTCTCTGCAAACCAATCTTTGACAGTATCCCGCCACTTGATGAAGTGTGGTGTTTCCAGATGTGCTTTGAACGCATCTTCATCTACATATAACTCGTAAAGCCATATTCTGTGTTCGTCAGCACCATCCTGAATTACATCAAATCTTAAGCAACCAGGTTCATCTCTAACAGAACCGATCGCATCATCTAACATGGCTTCAATGAATTCTTCACGATGACCTTCTTTAATCTGAATCGGTGCAATAATTACAAACATATCTTTCTCCTTTTCAACAATTTATGTATTTGTTTTCATCATACACGTAGGTTGGAGTGAGTAAAACGAACTCCGACTACGGACCAAACTGTAATTGCAATTCTAAAATCTACTATAAATAATGAACGTCTGTCGGATACTACAATAATAAACTATACCAACTCGCCACGCAACAACAGGTTATCTTTCATTACATCACCATTGCGATTTCGTGTACCGGACTGCATGTAATGGATGACCATTGCCCGGCGGTCTCGGGGTGAACGGTTTGGATTAGTCTGATGGAGTGTCATGCAGTGATGAACCATTGCACTTCCTGCCTTAACTGGAACAGCTACGGCACGATCTACATCAGCATCTACCTGCAATAACGCTGGTAAATCACCCTTTTCTGACTTAGCGCGTCCATGTGCAGCTAATCCTTCTATATTACTACCTGGAATAACGTTCATGCAACCGTTTTCTTCGTCTGCATCATCAAGTGCTATCCATATACTAACAAGGTTAGGTGGGTCACATTGCCAATAGGCGTTGTCCTGATGCCAATACACTTCACCACCGTGATATGCGGGTTTGTATAATGCCTGATCGTGAAATAACTGTATATTAGCTCCGATTAAACTTTCAGCGATGTCTAACAGTGGTTCGTGGTATAGTAACTTCCGATATTCATCATCAAAACGCCACATCTCCATAATCTGTAACATTTCTTCGGCACGATCAGCATCTTCATCACTCTCGGATTCCCCAACGACTGCAAGGTTGCGTAACCCTTCACCGGTTGTTCCACGTTTCTGAGAGAACAATGCATCGTAATGTTCACGTAGTACGGTAAGGTGGTCATCATCAATAACTCGTTGGTCTAAACTGAGATAACCTTCGCATTCGAATTGTTCGACCTCTTGTGGCAAAAGTTTCATTACACTCCTCCTTAAATGAAATAACGAAGATTTTGACAAATATCTGGATAAAACTGGATTTCATAATTTCGCTGTAACTTGATTATAGCAGGACGGTTTCACCAGTCTCTGCAGATTTCATTGCTGCATCATAAACCTGCATAACTTTGCGCATTTCCTCAGGTTTTACAACCAATTCCTCACCTTTGTTCAGCACATCTGCAATATTCTGGTAGTAAGACTTCCATGTCCCGCGCACACTCTCAACTACGAGTTCTCGATTTTCTCCACCAGAAGCTGTCCAGACTTTAGCATAGTTTGCAGGATCCTCTTCAGCAGAATCTATGTCTCCATCACGCATCGGTCCTTCTTGTGGATCCAAACCGTATTTGATTAGACCACCTTCATCACCTACAACATACCAACGCGGTTTTTCTGCTTTAGATAAATTGCTAATCTCAATTTGATACCGTACATCGTCCTCAAACTTGATAATTAGGTTGGCATAATTACCTATATCAGTATCCCATTTTGTGTTGTAGTGTATATCGCAAAAGACAGATTCTACGGGTGCTTGTCCAAATTGGATTGCCTGATCAACGAAGTGCGCGGGCCAATCATAAAGAATTCCACCACTTTGACTTTTTACGCCACGCCAACCACCTGGTGCACCATATCGCATAATCGCTACTTGGAATAGGTAGGGTGTTCCTAACAGACCATCATCAATGACTTTTTTGACTGTAAGATAATCCCAATCCCATCTGCGATTATGAAACACACTGAGTAAAACATCGTTGCGTTCGCTCGCTTCAATCATTACATCCGCTTCTGCTGCGTTCATTGCAATGATTTTATCTGAAACGAGATGTTTTCCACCATCCATTGCTTTGATACCAAGCTCAGCATGTGTATCATGCGGAGTAGCAAGGACAACGAGATCAACATTGTCATCAGCAATCACTTCATCAATTGTTTTGTATATCTGTGCGTTAGGATATGCTTCGCGTGCTGCTTCGCGACGTTCATCATTCCGAGTTGCAATTGCATATAGATTTAACCCATCTGCCAAACCAACAAGATAGGAGTGAAACGCACGTCCGGCATAACCATAACCAATAACAGCGGTATTTATCATATTATTTCAATATCGGCATCTAAAATTGCCAATAATTCCCTTTCATTTTATGTCGTTTAGTGTCCAATCATAGTCTAAATAGTGAAACTTTACATCCTTTGATAACACAAAATCCGCATCTTCGGTAGGTAGATAATCTGCAAGAAAATCTGCAACACCATCATAACCTTCCGTAAAATCTTTCTTATACCACTTGAATATCTTTGAAAGATACACGCGTCGTTTCCCGCGGTCTAATTTGACCTTCTCGGGATTAGTAATAAACTTGAGCGTAACAGCATCCAATTGTTCCTCTATAGTTTCAGGTAAATAAACACTGTTTTCCAAAGGCGGACAACTTTTTGACGCACATACGAGTGCAAAATGGGCACGAGGATCAACAAATTCAGCACGGATAATGTCGTGTTCTATTTGATTGAGCGTATAGGTTTTCCCGGCAACCTGAAACTTAAGCCGAGAGAAGAACCCACCGAACAACTTTACTTTTCGCACACTCTTTGTAGGATAATGGTCAATCACACCTTTTATTATAAGTGCGTTATAGGCATTAATCCAAAAAGCAAATTGTGTGTTAAAATCCATTTCAGCTGGTTTTGCTATCGTCAATTGGTCTAAATACTTCTCAAATTTCTCTGGATTTGCTTTCAGTTTTGCATAGTCTACCATACCATTTATAACATGATCTTGTAAAACTTGATTAAACAGATCGTGAGAGAATAGGGTGATTGATGTCTGTGTATCTTCACGCGAATCGGCTTCAACACGGTAGTGATATTGGAAAATCACACTGAGTATGGATAGGAGTAATAGACTGCCTATTAGTATACGGTTTTTCATTGTGGTAAGTCCTCGCTTTACATCTACTTTAGCACATCTGTGAAATTATTGCATGCTGAATCCAAGATTGGTATGGGTTATTTATGGTGAACTTTAGAATTAATAGGACATATAGAGATGTAGGAGGGAACTCCGATTCCCGACTATCCGTGTGCTTTGTCGCGATTCGGAAATCGCTCCTACTGAATATATGTATCTTTATTTCCAAAGTCCACTATAATATACGAATAAAATACCAATATATATCCAATAAGACATTTCACTTTTTAATTTGACAAATACAAAAAGATACTATATAATTAACATTTGTTTAGAGTGTAGAATTATATCTGTGACACGAGTTGAGATACGTTAGAATGAAGTATAAACACAAATTCACCTATTGTGTAGTGCGTGGTTTCTGTGACTAAGGGACTGTATATGGGTTTTCTAAGTTTCATGTCTTACAAATTGTGAAAGTAGGTCAAGATAAGAAAAAGAGCAAAAAGTAGCCCGAAAAAAAAAGCGAAATTCGCGTCACATTCCTTGTCCTGACTGAATTCTTCACGTCGTATGTGACGTGCAAAACGTCACATTTTTTAGCACATACTGATAAACAATATAGTGCTAAATTAACGGATATAGGTTTTGCTTCTTTCTACCCATACTTGTCAATTAAAGGTCTTCGTAGGTCGCTACGTTCGCTCCGACCTACGAACTGTTCAGGAAATATTATTCATAATAAGTCAACAAAATACAGTGTATTTCGTTTAATAATGCGTAATACTATAAACAGGAGTTATTGCGTAAAAATGAAACAACACTTATACCTAATATGCTATTTGTTAGCAATACCAGTTACAACACTTTTCGCACAAACAGGAACAATTGAAGGCACAGTCTATAATCAAATTACAGGAACACCACTAACTGGAGCAGAAGTCCACCTCATTGAAACTGATGAACACCAAAAAAGTGATACTGACGGAAAGGTTTGGTTCACAGGTATTGCTCCAGGAAAATATACACTTACAATTACACATCCCTCTTTTCCATCACTAACAACAACTACAGTTGAAGTGACTGCAGGACATACCACTCAAGCAAAAATGTATATCGGAGATGTTTTCGAACTGGAGACGATAGTCGTTGAAGGGGAACGCATTCCCCCAACGGTGAGTCGAAAGGACATCCGTGGAAGCGAACTTCTCCGTATCCCAGGAGTAATGAATGATGCCCTCAAAGGATTGACCACACTCCCAAGTATCGGCATTCCAAATGACTATTTTGGGGTGCTTTATATTCGGGGTAGTGATCCTGGATCAAATCTCTATTATCTTGACAGGACACAACTCGGTTATCCTTTTCATTGGGGAGGTCTCCTATCAACCATCAGTTCAGAAACAATAGAAAAGATAGATATTTATGCAGGTGGATATGGGGCTGAGTTTGGTTTAGATTCACAAGCGGTGCTTGATATACATACGCGTGACAGCATTGAAAATCGATTAGATGGAAAGTTTAACCTGAACATTATCTATTCTGAAGGGTTGCTTGAAGGAAGGATAGGCGATAAAGGGTATATCTCGCTATCTGGACGTAGAAGTTACTTTGATCTCATTGTCGGTCCTATTGCTGAGAGGCAGACTGGATCAGAACAACAATTCCCATATTTTTCAGATTATCAGTTCAAAGTTGCGTATCCACTTACTGAAAAGCACAGTCTCACTGTCAATGCATTTGCTGCGACAGATCATTTCGAAATTAAAGAAGAAGATTACATGGAGGACGATATATACCAAGACATTGGAAGAACAACTGCATATTTTAAAAATGGTTTTAGCGGACAAGGCATCCATCTCCATTCAAAATTTACAGAAAACCTGACATCTATTTTCTCATTTACTCGCACGTTCAATTACCTAAATATTGATCTGGAAGATCCGTTTGTCCTATCTTATGAGGTGGAAGATGGTGTATTTAAAAGGGAAGATGGGAAATTGGTTGCTAAAGAAATCCTCACCAATTCTTATGACGTAAAAGTTGAAGTTCCTGTGTATACACTACGCGAAGATGTCTCCTATAAGTTGTCCACCACCCTTCGCTTTGAACCTGGTTTCCTATTGTCATTTAGTCCAGCTAACAGTTTTGAAGACAGTATTTTCTATGAGTACGAACCCACAGGTGAAGAGATAGATGTTGTACCGCCGAGACAAACCATTGTAAATGGTGACGTAGTAAGTGAAATCAGGTACACCCAACATGCACGGTATGAGATAACGAATGTTGAAGAGACTCACTATGAATTTGGACACGATTTTTACCGTGCAGAAGGTTATCTACAAGCACTCTATGATCCATTACCTTCCCTTTCAATAGCTCTCGGCACCCGGTTAGATTACCTGGATTTAACGAATCAACTCTCTGTGCAACCGCGTGCAAGTGTAAACCTAAAACTTCCAAGTGATCTAAACCTTCGATTTGCTTATGGAAATTATGAACAGAGTCCGAAACCTTATCAGATGTTAACTGAGAACGGAAACAAAGATTTGAAATCCAGTCTTGCACGCCATTACATCATGGAGATCGAACATGAACTCAGTTCTCAAACAGAATTCAAGTTTGCTACATACTACAAAGACGAACAAAACTTAGTAACAAAAGATGAAATCGAAACGCCAACCGAGATGGAATCACTTTCTTCTGAGGAAGAGAGATTAGCAACAGAAGAAGACATTTCAAGCTATCTCAATCAAGGAGCCGCGTATGTTGGGGGTGCAGAGGTATTTCTCCGACACCGAATTCCTGATAAGTTTTTCGGTTGGATATCTTATGCATATACACATGCAGAACGCAGAGAAAAACCTGATGTCCCTTATCAAACTTATCTTTTTGATAACACACATATCGTAAGTATCGTTGCAAACTATAACTTTTCACCAAATTTTGAAATTGGAGCGAAGTGGCAGTATTTAAGCGGCACGTCAGAAGTACCGATCACTTCTCTTATTCTTATTCAAGACCCGGTTACACGCGGGTTGAATCCACTACTGGCAAGTGTTGATGAGGAATTACGTACCGAGTTGACACCATATCATAAGTTGGATATACGGTTAAGTCGAAAATGGAATGTTCGAGGAATGCGAATAGGTGGCTTTATTGATATTCTGAATGTCTACAATAGAAAAAATACAGTCAAATTCCTATTTAAAGAAGCAACTATAGCAGTGCAAGGTCAAGAAATTGAAATTGAAGAGTGGGAATCCGAAGAGATTTCGCAAATCCCGCGATTTTTTTATATTGGCTTAACGCTGGAATTTTGATAAATAGCATTCAACAGTTTTATTATAGTGGATTTTAGAATTACTTTGACAGTTGTAATCCGTCATCTTACATTCTGTAGAAGCGACCACTCTTATGTAAATCGTAGGTTGGGTTTCGCTATGCTCTACCTACATTAAGTTCTATTAAAATGTGAAAATATGATAGGAAGACCGAAAATTAAATAGCCTATGAAATGCAGACTTCTTTGACAAACAAACTACTGAAATTGTATAATTTTATGAAGAAAAAATAACAACAGATAAGGAATACCTGGTCATGAAGAGTTTTATTTATATTCTTATTCTATTAATCTTGCCCATTGCTGTATATGCACAAACAGGTACAATTCAAGGAACCGTTATTAGTAATGACACGGATAAACCATTAGCAGAAGCAAAAGTCCAGATATTAGAAAATGACAAACACATAATCACAGATGAAAATGGCACATTTTCCTTTATAGAAATACCGGAAGGAAAGTATACGCTATCTATTACCTATCCAAATACAGAACTGTCAGAAAAAATTGAGGTAGTTGTAGTAGCGGATAAAATTCTCACACCTACTATTTACGTTAGCACAAACGCTTATGAGTTTGAGGTTATTGAAGTTATTACAAAACGAACTCCTAAAAATATCGTTAAAAAAAGCATTGAATCACAAGAAATAACGCGGATTCCCGGCACAGCAGGAGATGCGCTACGAGCACTACAAGCAATACCAGGAATCGGTGTTGCGAATGATTTTAGCGGGGCACTCTATATACGGGGTGGGTCGGATGAAGATAACCTATACTATTTTGACCGTGTACCCGTCGGTTATCCATACCACTTCGGTGGACTCGTTTCATCACTAAGTTCTGAAATCATAGATCGCATTGATGTCTACGCAGGTGGATATGGAGCAGAATATGGTGTTGACTCACAAGCGGTTATAGACATCTATTCCCAAAACAACAGTCCAGAAACTCTAAGGGGAAAACTCAATCTAAATCTTTTATATTCAGAAGGATTACTTCAAGGGAAAATTGGTGAAAAAGGATTTTGGTATGCCGCAGGACGTAGAAGTTATATAGATTTATTTATCGGTTCACTATCTTTTGATACAGGGGCTATTACAGCGTTCCCAAGATTCTGGGATTATCAAATTAAAGCAGGATACGACCTAACAGAAAAACACCAACTATTTTTTAATCTGTTCGCATCGGGTGATAAGTTTGCAGTGAAATTAGATGGCGAAGATGTTGATCAAGATTTCAGAGGAAATACCAGTTTTGAAAGTGGATTTGAGGGAGCAGGGATACATTTTCGTTCCGCTATTACAGATCGACTCACCTCCTATTTATCCTTAACACGATCGAATTTTCTGTTTGATGTTAATTTCGGTCCAACAATCTCTCTTGAGATTGATGCACCAAACTACACCTTAAGGGAAGATATTACGTATGAGTTAAATGAAAAACATAGGTTGGAAACAGGTCTGATCCTTGGTGTTGAACCGGGTGAGGTGTCTGGAACATTTACACGTATCCCAGATGAAGGAGAAGTGGAATTTGATATCAGGTTTGAGGAGAAAAATACAATAAATGAAACTGTTCGAGGACAACGTATTGAAGGGTACTTGCAAGATAGGTACGATCTACTACCTTTTGTGTCTGTTGTATACGGAGTCCGATTCGATTATTTCAACCGTGTAGATGAACTCTCTGTTCAACCGAGAGGCAGTATTAGGGTAGTACTTCCCAATACATCTGAACTTCAGTTTTCTTATGGAATATATAACCAGACTCCTATTCCCGCACAACTCTCTTCAAGTGTTGGCAACCCCAATTTGAAATCCAGTCAGGCAAGTCATTACATCGTTGAACTCAAACGTGAACTTTCACAGGATACGGAAATCAAAATTGCCGCTTACTATAAGGATTTAGCCAATTTAGTGACTTCTGATATTTCGTCAATCTATCTTAATCAAGGTGTTGGTTATGCCCAGGGAACAGAGGTATTTCTACGGCATCGTAGCGGGGGGCGATTTTTCGGATGGGTTTCTTATGCTTATGCACAATCAAAAAGGCGTGACCGCTTAGGTGAACCTTATCGTTATTATTCTTTCGATCAAACACATGTTGCCACCTTAGCAGCAAGTTATAATCTTACACCTACATGGGAGGTAGGCGCAAAATGGCAATATCGAACAGGTAATCCGTATACTCCCGTTGTAGATGCTCAACTTGTCGTAGACCCAAGATTTGCTGAAGGTAAAAGCATCGAAGACATTACTGTCACCGAATTTATCCAAAATTCTGTCTACATTCCAATATATGGTGAAACCAATTCAGAAAGATTTCCTCCCTACCATAGGTTAGACATACGTGTAAGTAAAACCTTCCGATTTAACAGTTGGGATTTTGGAATCTTTGTTGAACTACTCAACACCTATAACCGTAAGAATCTACTTGATTATAATTATAATCGGGATTATACAAAAAAAACCGATATATACCAATTCCCCTTTATACCATATTTAGGGATTACTGCCAAATTCTAATCATCCTCATTAAGTAGGTATCATTGAAACATATTATACTTATTTTTCTTATCATATTACCATTCTGTGCTTTTGGACAAGATGATGAAACAGTAATGGAACAAACATCTGAAGATGTTGTAACCTTACCACCCATTGTAGTCGAAAGTGAACGTATAGAAAAGAAACCGAAACGCGCCATTATGGGTGAAACGATTTCAAGTGCTGTTGGTACAGGTGGAGATCCACTTCGAGTTTTGGATAAACTACCAAGTGTTGGGGTTCTGAACGATTTTGTCGGCATTCTTTCTGTGCGAGGTGGTGGACCTGAAGACAACATCTACTATTTTGATAGGTTGCCGTTAGGATATCCTTTTCATCTCTACGGAATCGTCTCTACCATGAATGCGGAGGTCATAAATAATATAGATGTCTATCCCGGCGGGTACGGTGTCGAGTTCGGTTCAAATTCACAAGCGGTAATTGACATACATTCACGTTCAAGAACTGATAGACGTGTAGGTGGAAAACTCAACCTAAATCCAGTGTATTCTCAAGGGTTTTTTGAAGGAAGGATCGGGAATCGTGGATACTGGTATGTTTTCGGTCGTAGAAGTTATATGGGACCTCTGTTCGAATTGTTACCGATATTGCTGGAAATTGAGAATGATTTGGTGACTGAAGTTCCGAGTTTTTGGAGTTATCAAGGAAAATTCGTATATCAATTAACGAAAACCCATAGATTGGTTGTCAACACTCTTGCAGCGAACGATGCTGGTGAACTTCACTTTACATCTGATGAAGTATCTGATAGCGAATTGCAAGGTCCATTGAGTTCAGAAAATCCTTTCGATTCACAAGGTATCCATCTCTATTCGGAGAAACAAGATATATATAAATCAGTTGTATCCTTGTCGCGGTCGTTCTCTCGTTCAAATCTGGCTTATGGTGATGGCTACTTATATAGGGATTCTGAAAGTGTGTTTTCTTTGCGGGGAGATCTCCAGTTTTGGGTAAAGTTTCCAAAGACATTGTTTGAAACCGGTTTTGATCTTTCAATCCTACCATCGAACCTCATAAGTGTCGGAGCACGTCCACTGGAAGAAGGTGATTGGGATTTCGACTTCAGACTTAAACAAGATGGAGAAAAGATACATACCGACACCTCCCAAACAATACATGGTTTTGAAGGATATTTACAAGCAACACAAGACCTATTTTCTGCCCATTATACAGATATTTACGCCACTTTAGGAATACGGGCAGCATATTATAATCTAATTGATAACTTGTCTATCCAACCACGCGGACTACTCGGTTTAACTATTGGACCGGACCAACCCAATACTGTTGGGTTGTCGCTCTTACCAGTAGATCTTCGATTTATGTATGGACATTATGTTCAAAATCCACGTTTTTACCAATTGGCTCTTGGAAGAGACAATCCTGATATTTCACCAAGCCATGCAACACATTATGTCTTGGCATTAGAAAAAAACCTTACTGCAGAAACAAGGGTTGAAGTCGCTGGATATTACAAAAATCTCAGTGATATGATTACATACAACCTTATAGAAAAACAATATGAGAATCAGCGTACTGGATCAGTGAAGGGAATTGAGGTGTCCTTAGAACATGAAATCGGTGATGCGTTTCGAGGATGGTTAGCATACTCATATACGCTTTCAAAACGGAAAGATTCTTTAAGAGATAAAGAACGAGAGTTTATGTTTGGCACTCCGAATGTTTTGTCTGTTGGACTGAATCATAAGCTTGGATCGTTTGAATTCGGTGCAACTTGGCAATATAAGAGCGGGGTGTTATACGCTACTTTGGAAGATAGAGAACTTTATACCAATCCGTTTACAGCCAAAAAAACATGGATACCAATTTACGGAGAAATCACTCGATCAACACCATATCACCGTTTAGATTTACGTTTTCACTATTCCATCCCACCGATATTCGGGTTGAAAGGTGGATTAACCTTAGAACTTTGGAACGCATATAACCGGACGAATATATTACAAGTGCGTTACAATTCCAATTATACTAAAGAAGTACCTGTTGCACAATTACCCTTAGTTCCGTTCCTCGCATTGACATTGGAGTTCTAATTTTCGGTCTGTTTGTTTTTCTATAACCCAAATTACCTCCTTTTGCGTCTAAATTAAATTAGGATTTCAACCTGAAAGGAGGTAATATATTTGGGAATTGCTCTATTTTCTTACCCCAAGTTACAAAGAATCACATATCTTTTATTTTCACTTTCTATAATACCCTTTAGCACGTTATCAGTTTGTGCCGAGACCACTACACACCAAATTGCTGCATACCGAACTTATGAGACCATTGAAATTGATGGAGAACTCAATGAAGCGGATTGGCAGAAAGCAGATACAATAAACCAGTTCGTGCAAATTGAACCGTATGAGGGGCAAAAGAGCACAGAGCCTATGGAGGTGCGTATTCTCTATGATAATGACAATATCTATCTGGGTTTTAAATGTTATGACGTAGATATCTCCAAACTTGTTGCCAACGAAATGCGTAGAGACGCACGGGACATACATGAAAACGACAATGTTTTTGTGCTGTTAGATACATACAACGACAAACGAAGCGGCTTCTTTTTTCGGGCAAACGCTTTAGGGGCAATCCAAGATCGTGCAATCACTAACAACGGAGATTCCCTCAATGACGACTGGGATGCAGTGGTCGCATGTCAATCAAAAATACATGACACTTTCTGGACAACAGAACTCAGCATACCGTTCAGCCAACTCCGATTTAAAAAAAGCGACCCTATGCATTGGGGCTTAAACGTTGGTCGTGAGTTGATGCGTAATCAAGAGGAATCTATATGGGCACCGGTGCCTTCCTCTTATGGCGGATTAGCAAAATATAGAACAACGAATCTCGGTTCACTTGTCGGTATAAAAGGCATTTCACCTTCACGAAACATAGAATTACTCCCGTATATGTTGCCAGGAATTTCACATAACAACGATGATGATACAGGACAAGAAACTACACGTCAATTCAAACTCGGTCTTGATGCAAAATACGGTATCACATCTAACTTGATTGCTGATATAACCTATAACACAGACTTTGCGCAGGTTGAAGCAGATGAAGAGCAGGTCAACCTTACGCGATTCAGTCTCTTTTTCCCTGAAAAACGTCCCTTCTTTTTAGAGGGAGCAGGATTGTTCGAATTCGGAATCCCACGGCAGAGCTTTCGTAGACCTCCACCAATGTTATTGTTCTATAGCCGCCGCATTGGATTGGCTGAGGGAAATGCAATACCTATTATATTTGGTGGTAAAGCAAGTGGAAAGATAGGTTCTTACGGTGTAGGATTTCTCAATGTCCTTACAGACAATTTTATTGGTGAAAACAGTGATGATGAACCGATTGACATTGGACACAACAATTTCTCTGTGATACGAATTACCAAAGACAGTGTTGCTGGCACTCGATTTGGTATGATTGCTGTTAACAAAGACGAAGTCGGTAATTACAATCGTGCTGGAGGCTTTGACTTTGAATTTCGACCAAATGATACACTTGATGTTCGCGGGATGTGGTCGAGAACATTCTCCCCTGATATGTCAGGTAAGAATAATGCGTGGTACTTCGGAACAAGATTGCGACACAAAACTATACGTTTCAGCACCTCATATACAGATATTGATGAAGATTTTGATCCTGCTGTGGGATTCGTTCGTCAGGCTGGGACACGGCAGGCACGCACAGATTTTCGTTGGGCACCAAGACCACAAAAATATGGAATTCGTGAAATGTGGTCAGGTCCAGAAGCAAACTATGTTCTCAACCAAGATAATGAATTAGAACGTTGGAACTTGTCCTATACGCATTGGACATCATTTTCCACTGATGATTCCGTGATGGTGTTTGTAAAACGAGAATATGAACGACTTGATGAAGATTTTGAAATTCGGGAGAATATCTTTATACCTATCGGTGAACATGAATTCAATACTGTCGGTGGTCGTTTATCCTCAAGTGATGTCCGCATTGTCAGTTCAACTGCCGGTTTTGAGTATGGAAATTTCTATAACGGTCAAATCCGTAGATATTATGTTGATATGGGTTTGAAACCGAGTGTACGAATTAGCATAAACGCGAACTATCGATTCAATCGTGTTACTTTACCACAGGATAGTTTTGATGCAAACATTTTCTCAGGTAGATTTAACTACTCGTTTTCTACAACGCTTTTTGCAAAACTCTATGCACAATGGAATACGGAGACAGACCTTGTTTCCACGAATTTCCTGATAAACTATATCTATCGTCCGGGTAGCGATTTCTATTTTGTTTTCAATCAAACATACGACACAGACAGGACAACAAATACTGTCCTGCAGAGTTCTACGGTAGTCGCAAAAATGACATTCTGGTGGAACCCGTAATTCAATCCTAAAATTAAATAGACCTATTCCTATATTTACCGTGAGTTCCATAATTGTAGCATAAACTGTTAGTTTGTGCATAATGGGACACAATCTAACAGATTGTGCTACAATAACATTACTAATCTAATGAATATAAACGATGGGTTTCCTACGACTTTTTTATGGAATTCACGTTATATTTATTAATAATTCTCCTCAACCGAGATTTTCGCATGAAATGCATTGATATTGCCTTTTCCGCTGAACCAAGTGCCAGTAGCACCTAATTTAAAGATAATACCTTTGTCAAATTGGTAGTGTATTGTTCCCTTCTGTCCCGAGGGAATATCCCATACAGATGCGACTGTCTCAGTTGGAGTGCCTTTTGTAGGTAATTCTGTATCGTTATCAAATAGATCAAATGAACCGCCAGAAATGGCACTCCCCATTTGTATCTCAATTGTTAGTGTCCCACCATTTTCAAAGGCTGTGGTATCAATTGTAATGACATTATAGTCTTGCTCTCCGTGTCTTGGTGCACGTAGAATGTGTAAGACATTTTCCTCATGATGTTCACTATCAAGAACAATATTTGCACCTGTCAACAGAGGATCAGTTGATGTATTCTCATTAAAACCGGGGAACTTCACATCTAATGAGGCGTTTAGGAAAGTCAGATATCCCACCTCATCTGAAATTCCACTTTTATAACAGTCATCAAAGAAGTTATTCAACTGTAGTTTACCCATGACATCGAATTCTGGAGAAATAACCAAGCAATCCACCGGTGAATGTTCTGTCCAACCCTCCATAATAGGTTTTGCAAAAGGATGTGATCTATCAAACGCATTAGGTAAATCCTTTCTCCTTTCTGCCATGTATGCTTTTTTTCTGGGTGTTCGTTCTAATTCAACATTGGAAACCCATACATTGATGAATTTATCATTCAAGAATTTAATCACTTTGTCATCCGAGAGGACACCTGCCCTCAAGCCTTTGCCACTCCCTCAGCAAGACTCATCACGCAACGGACCGTCTATTGATATTACATGGATTAACTTTCCTTGTTCTTCTGCAGACGCTACTACTTGGAAAGGTGAAACCCAGTTGATTAGATCTGATTTGTAGAAACGTAAATTGAGCGCACGTTCTGCTTCATCTTGGGTTATTGACTCTGTAAGATCAATGCTTTCTGTATTATCTTCTACTCCTGTCCAAAGTTCCATTTGGGAACAAAAACCCGCATCCGTAATAGTATAGTCCTCGTTTTTGTCCTCATGCCAATTGACATCAAAGTTCACTGTGCCATCGGGGACATACATTTGAAATAAAGAAATCTCTTCTTCAATTCTGTTGATTCTCAGATTTCCCTTAAACTGCGATGGTGTAAACCAACCGTCTTTCAATTTGAAATCTGCGTGAATACGAAACTGAATATCAGCAAACCTATCGTTGTAACCACGCAGACATGCCCACAAACCATAGGAATCCCCATGGTCCATGTCCAAATCCAAATTTGGATTAGGATTTAGTTGACGAAGTAATTCCAAAACCCCATTTTCTCCAATTTGCCAGCAATCACCTACGGAAACCGATTCTGCTGGTAAGAAACATTGAAATACCGATGTCGGATATTTCTTCTCCGGTTCAACAACCCGAAGATTTGCTAACGCATCCCATTCTTTATGGAAATGGGATAGGGTATGTTCGATCGGTGCAATGAGACCTTTCACAGATACTGTTTCGTTACCATTGAGATTGAGTGAGATTCTTTTGGATGGCGTATTCAATTATTGATTCTCCTCTACAGTAATTGTTGCGTAAAAGGCGTTGACACTCCCTTTTTCACTGAACCAGTTACCAGTAGCACCCAATTTAAAACGTTGACCATTCTCACAGCGATGTCGGATTGTCCCAGTTTTACCTGGAGGAATATCCCACACAGAGGCAAGTGCTTCATGAGGGATGCCTTCTGTAGGTATTTCGCTATCACCATCAAATAGATCAAACGAACCTGCGGGTTCAGCATTCCCTACTTGAATATCAATGTTAAGCATATAACCATATTCAATCGCTTTTGTATCTATGTCAACAATAGTGTAATCTTGACAACCGTGTTCAGGTGTACGAAATATATTCATAACATGTTGACTTAAATGTTCAGGATTGAGTTCAACATTTAACCTCGCAACCTTATTTTCAGGTATCTTTTTCACCGCAACCTGTTTTCCTGAGTTAAAAAAAGCGTACCAATCGGTTGTACGTGAAGCATTACCTTTATTATTCAAGCCAGGATTTTGTCCTGATAGTGCAGCCTGAATAAATTTGTGATATGACTTGCTCATATCATTAAACTCATTGATTGGTAGACTTCCCAATAACTCAAAGTCAGCAGATATGACCATACAATCTACAGGTGAATGTTGATGCCACCCCTTCATAATTGCTTGTGTGAACGGAAGTGTTGTGTCATAACCTTTTGAATCATCAGGGTAACGCTTCGGAAAGTATTCTTTATTGACATCAGTTCGTTTTAGTTCTACATTTGAAACCCAAGTGTTAATAAGGTTTTCATTAAGGAATTCAATAATCTTATTATCAGAGAGAGCAACTGCCCTCAAACCTTTTCCTGTTCCTCAGCAGGACTCATCTTTTAGGGGACCATCAATTGAAATAACATGGATAGGTTTGTGTTGTGTTTTCGCCATTTCTATTGCTTCTTCAAACGACACCCAATTTATTTCTTCAAACTTATAGAAACAACGCATTAGCTTCTTCTGTGCTTCCTCTTGGGAAATAAATTCTGTGAATTCTGTGTCCTCCAGATTATTTGGTATCCCAGTAGAGAGTTCCAATTGAGAACAAAAACCAGAATCAATAACACTATATGGTTTATCGGGATATTTTTTCCACGCGACATCAAAGTTCACTGTGCCTTCGGGAACATACATCTTGAAATAATCAACTTTTTGTTGTATTCGGTCAATAATTAGTTTCCCCGTAAACTGAGAAGGTGTAAACCGTCCATCATCAAACTTAAACTCCGCATGTAAGCGAAATTGAATGTCTACCAACTTGTCATTATAAGCCCGCAGACATGCCCATAACCCACAAGAATCTCCTGCATTAATTGACATTTTCAGGTTAGGGTTTGGATGAATCTGTCGAAGTAACTCCATGACACCCTCTTCATCAATCTGCCAGACATCACCAACTGAAATTGATTTATTAGTGAGAAAAGATTGGAAAGTTGAAGTCGTATATTCCCTTTCAGGTTCCGCAATCCGAAAGTTTGCCAATGCTTCCCATTCCTCATGGAAATCGTTTTGTGTGAGTGTAATTGGTGTGATATTACCCTTCACTATAATAGTATCATTCGGGGAAATGTTGAGTATGATTTTGTTAGAATGTGTATTCACTTATTTTTCCTCAACAGATATTTTAAGCTGAAATGCGTTAATATTTCCTTTCTCACTAAACCAGTCACCGGTAGCACCAAGTTTAAAGACTTTGCCAGTATCAAATTCGTGTGTTATTTTATCTGTCTGACAGGGTAATACACCCCATGCGGAAACGAGAGCATCTGGTATGCCTTCAATGGGAAGTTCATCGTCCTCATCAAAGAGATCAAACGATCCAGCAGGTTCTGCCCCACCGACTTCAATTTCAATGGTTAAGACTCCTCCACCTTTGAATGCAGTTGTGTCAATATTAATAACGTTGTAATCCTGAAAACCTCTTCCCGGTGTACGAAAAATGTCTAATACCTGCTGTGTTTGATTTTCTTTGTTAAGAACAATGTGCAACTCCTTTATAGTATTTTTACTTACTTCAGTCTCATTCTTCTCTGAGGATTCCATTTGTCCCTCCTCTACAGTCACTTTTGCATGGAAAGCATTTATTCCTCCGACTCCACCCCATTGATCCCCAGTTGCACACAATTTAAATCGTTGTCCTTTATCAAAAGTGTGTGTTATTTTACCAGTTTTACCGGGGAATATCCCCCAAGATTTCGCAAGTGCACCAAGTGCCTTTTCATATTCATCACTCTCCTGATTGTGCCAATCACCAGGATCAACGCCTTCAGGAACTTTCTCAGTTGGTATTTTCTTTTCTACATCAAGCAGGTAAAACAAGCCTATTGCATCATCTCTACCAACTTTGATGTCAATAGTAAGTGTCCCACCTTCATTATATGCAATGGTATCTATTCCGATAACGGTATAGTTCTCATGTGCCATCTTTGGTGTGACATAAGTGCCAATTACCTCTTGTGAGGGTTGTTCAGAGGTAAGGATTATATCGCCCAATCCAGGTCGTTTTCCTTCCAAAGAATCATTGAGAAACTGTAGATATGCAATAGGTTCATCTTCAGGCTTTTGCATGTTGTCAAGGAATTCATTGAAGTCAACACTTCCCATCAATTCAAAATCATGTGAGATAACGAAACAGTCTACTGGTGAACCTTTAACCCATCCTTTCATTATAGTTCTGGCTAAGGCGTGGCTTGTGTTAAATATTGTGCCTTCACGTTTACGTCTTTTTGCAATTGGGTCTTGTAAACTGCCTGTCCGTCCCAATTCCGCATTTTCCACCCACGTATTGATATAGTTTTCGTTTAAATAGTCAATTATGTTGCCTTTAGAGAGAACACCTGTCCTCAAGATTCTGCCGGTCCCTCAGCACGACTCGTCAAAAAGCGGTCCATCTAAAGAGACAGCATGTATCGGTTTTTGTTGGATAGGTGCTTGTTCAAACGCTTCCTCCAACGATACCCATTTTATTTTATGAAACATGTAGTAATGCGATATCAGTTTACTTTCTGCTTCTTCTTGGGTGATTGATGTGGTGAATTCAACATCAGTAGGATATCTACCAGCAGATAGTTCAAGTCGTGGACAATAACCTATCTCTGCAAAGTAGTTCCCGTCCTCTTGCTTCCAACCGGCATCAAAGTTCAGTGTTGTTGGTGGAACGAACATTTTGAAAGACACAACTTTCTGCTGAATTCGGTCTATTACTAAATTCCCTGTAAACTGTGATAGTGTCAATTTACCGTTTTTCATGATAAATTCTGCATGAATACGGAATACGATTTCAGCGAATTCATCATTAAAAGAACGTAGACATGCCCAGAATCCAGTGTAATCCTCGTCATCATTTTGCAACCTTAGTTTTGGATTGGGATGGAGCTGCTGTAACAACGTAAGCACACTTTCTTCTCCAATCTGCCAGCATTTACCCACTGAAACGAGATCCGACGGAAGAAATGCTTGGAAAACCGATGCAGGATACTGTTTCTCCGGTTCAGCAACCCGTAGATTTGCTAATTCGTCCCACTCCACATGGAAGTTGTATTGTGTGTATTCAATCGGTGCGATGAAACCTTTGACCAACACTCCTGCATCACCGTCAAGATTGAGTGTAATTTTGTTTGGTAAAGTGTCCATTTCAATTTTCCTCCACAGAAATTTTGGCGTGGAAAGCGTTTATATAAGGCACATCTTCATCCCAATAACGCGTAACAACTAATTTAAAGAATTGTCCACGATTGAAACTATACTCAATTTGTCTTTTCTCATCAGGTTCTCCCCATGTCCACGCAAGACTGCCTTGTTCCGATACTTCTTCCTCTGTAGGTAGTTCAAAATCTCTATCAAACAGATAGAATGCCCCTTCTCCATCTTCTCTACCGATGACAATATCAACGGTTAATGTTCCTCCGTTTTCAAAAGACATTGCATCAATAACTATAATTGTTAGGTTTTCATCGTCAGCTGTTGGAGTCCGGATTAAGTCTGATACCTCTTCCAAAGGATGCTCTCTCGTGAGAACAATATTTCCCAATCCTGGTTCTTTACCCTCCAATGCATCCTTGAGATATGTAAGGTAATATTCTTTTCGGTTGATTCCCCTTTCAAGTTTATGAATCTGTTGCTTACCCATCAACTCAAACTCAGGTGATATGACAAAGCAATCCACAGGAGACCCCTTTTTTGACCCCGTCTTCCAACCTTTTATGATGGCTTGTGCCAAAGGATGTGTTGTATCAAACGGTTTGGATTCATGCTCACGTCTCTTGGCTATTGGTTCACGTAAGCTGCGAACACGTCCTAAATCTGAGTTTAACACCCAAGTGTTAATAAAATGTTCGTTTAAAAAGTCAATTATTTTATCTTTACCGAGGACACCTGCCCTCAAACCTTTACCGCTTGCTCAGCAGGATTCGTCCAAGAGAGGTCCATCTATTGAGACTGCATGGATCGGTTTCTGTTGTATCGGTGCCATTTCCAATGCCTCTTCCAAAGAAACCCAATGAATTTTTTCTGAATTGTAGAAACGTAGTATTAGTTCACGTGCAGCTTCAATTTCTGTGATTGACTCTGAGTATTCAATTTCCTGAGGAAGTGTGCCAGTACAAAGTTCCATTTTAGGACAAAAACCGATATCAGTACCCGTATCGTCCCAATTAACATCAAAGTTCAACGTGCCATTAGGCACGTGCATTTGAAAGAATACGATTTTTTCTGAGTTTCGATTGATAACGATTTGTCCAGCAAATTGGGACGGTGTGAACCAACCTTCCTTTAGCTTAAATTCTGCATGAACGCGAAACATAATGTCAGCATATTTATCGTTGTAAGCTCGTAGACATGCCCATAATCCAAGAGAATCTCCATTATTAATGTGCATTTTTAAGTTCGGATTCGGTTGAAGTTGGCTGAGTAATTCCAAGATACCTTCATTAACTTCCCAACATTCACCCACTGAAACTGACTCCGATGGTAAAAATGCATCGAAAACCGATGTTTTATACTGTTTTTCAGGTTGTGCAACCTGCATGTTTGCCAGTTCATCCCACTCCACATGGAAGTTGTATTGTGTGTATTCAATCGGTGCGATGAAACCTTTGACGGACACTTCTGCATCACCGTCAAGATTAAGTGTAATTTTGTTTGGTAAAGTGTCCATTTCAGTTCTCCTCGACAGAGATCTTCGCTTGAAAGGCGTTAATGCTTCCCCTTTCGTTAGATGCCCAACCCATACCTACCAATTTGTAGATTTGTCCTTGTTCAAAACAATGAGTCATCTGACCAATTTCGCATGGATCATACCATCCTATGTCGTGTGCACCATCAAACATGTTAGCATCTGGTCGGTTCTTATCAGCATCAAAGGAAAGTTTATGTTCTGCATCAAGCAGGAAGAATGAACCGTACGCTTTATCGATTCCCAATTCCATATCAACAGTGAGTGTGCCGCCGTTTTCAAACGCGGTAGTATCAATCACGACTACGTTGTAATCCTGATGCCCATATTCCGGTGTGCGAAATACATCCAATACTGTGTGTGACGGTTGTTCTGGGGTAAGAATAATGTTTCCTAAACCGGGAAGTTTTGCTGCTAAAGCATCCTTGAGAAACAACAGGTAATTGTCACTTTCAAGTGTACCATCTTCTCGTCTGTTGCTTCCAAGATAATCATTGACAGGGATATGTCCTATAGTCTCAAGTTCAGGTGAAAATATCCATGTATCTACTGGTCCTCTACGCCATTTATTACAGATGATTGAACGGGCTAAAGGTGGCATTTTCTCAAGCCGCATAGTATCACGTAAGCGTTTCAAATCAATAGTACGTATCCATGTGTTAATGTAATTTTCATTTAGATAGTTGATTATTCGTTCATCGGCGAGGACAACTGCCCTCAAGTTTTTTCCACTTCCTCAGCACGCCTCGTCGTCAAGAGGACCGTCAATTGATAGGACATGGATCGGTTTCTGCTCTGCTTGTGCTATTTCATAAGCTTCGTCAAAAGGTAACCAATCAATTTGGTGTGATTTATAGAATTGCCGTAAAAGGATGTTTTTAGCTTTTTCTCGTGTTACGAACGTTGTGTAATTAGTATCCTTTGGGTTTTCTCGTGTATGACCGTAGAGTTGAATTAGCGGACAAACACCAGCAGCAGTACTATAAACAAAATCAGGAGCGTCCTTATCTTTTTTCCAGTTTACATCAAACCATTTGCCCTCTGGAACGTGCATTTGGAAGGATACGACATCCTTTTTAGTTTGATCAATAATCAGATCTCCCGCAAAGTGAGAAGGGGTGAACCATCCATCTTGTAATGCAAATTCTGCGTGGATACGAAACACGATATGTGCATGTTGATCGTTATGGGCAAGTAGGCATGCCCACAGTCCAGAAGAATCACCAATATCAATATGCATTTCCAGATTAGGGTTGGGATTTAATTGACGAAGCAGCTCCAATATACCAGTTTCTTCAACCTCCCAATATTCTCCAACAGTAACAGGATCATTCGGAAGAAACGCACGAAAAACTGATGTGGAATACTCCTTTTCAGGTTCGTGAACACGGAAATTCGCCAATGCATCCCATTCTTCGTGGAAGTTTGGACTCATGTCCTCAATAGGCGCGATGTTACCTTTGATTGTCACTTTTTCATCGCTACTAAGATTAAGTGTAATTTTGTTTGATACCGATTTCATAGTATACTCCATTAGAGGTATTTATTTTAACCACATATACACATTTTCGGATGCAGTTTAACAATATTCGCGGATACATTAGGAGGGAACTATAGGAATTGTTTGTTTAGGTAGGAAAGCGTTAAATCAGAATGTTAAGGCACATTTCTGATATTTCGTAAAATACAATGACTTTCATTCACAATGAATCAACAAATTCTTCAAGCATAATAACACAGTGCCTCTTGAGACATGTACTACCTCCATCTATATACTTGAAATTATGTCTGATGAAGTTAGCAGAAATCAATATTCCACAGAAATTGTTTAAACGAACAGACTTATATCTATAAGCGATTTTGATTTTCAAACGCAGTAATGTCTGTTTCATACTGCAGAGTCCAACCGATTTCATCAAGTCCATTTAGCATGCAGTACTTCTCAAAATCACCGATTTCATAAGTGTGTGCAGTTCCATCAGGACAGACGACAGATTGTTCCTCTAAATCCACCATCAGACGATATCCTTCGGTCTTATGTGCTGCCTTGCTTAATGTTGCGATCACATCTGCATGTAAGGTAATCGGGAGGATACCGTTCTTATAACAATTGTTGCGAAAAATGTCTGCAAAAGATGGTGCAAGAATCGCTTTGAAACCATACTGCTGTAATGCCCAAGGTGCGTGTTCTCGTGAACTTCCACAACCGAAGTTTACACCTGAAATTAAGATACTTGCACCTGTATAACGAGGATGGTTCAATACGAATTCTGGATTCGGGTCACCATTTTCAAGGTAACGCCAATCATTAAATAGAAATTCACCGAAACCTGTCCGCTCAATCCGTTTCAAAAATTGCTTAGGTATAATCTGGTCGGTATCTACATTAATTCTGTCAAGCGGAACAACAAGTCCTACATGTTCTTTGAATGCTTCCATTATTTGTTTCCTTATATTGTTAAGATGAGAATTCTCTAATATCAACGAAACGACCTGTTACTGCAGTTGCAGCCGCCATCTGTGGACTGACAAGATGCGTGCGTCCACCTTTTCCTTGTCTACCTTCAAAATTCCTGTTTGATGTGCTTGCACAACGTTGACCCGGCATGAGGGTATCGGGATTCATGCCAAGACACATGCTACAACCCGCTTCACGCCATTCAAATCCCGCTGTTCGGAATACATCGTGGAGTCCTTCTGCTTCCGCTTGTCGTTTGACCGCTTGTGATCCAGGAACAACCATGGCATTTACTGTATCTGCGACCTTTCTTCCTTTTACCACTTCTGCAGCAGCGCGTAGGTCACTTATCCGTGAATTTGTACAACTCCCGATAAAAACCCTATCAACTGAAATATCAGTCATCGGTGTACCGGGTTTGAGATCCATATATGCTAATGCGTGTTCAGTTGCTTGCTTCTCGTCGGTTGATGCCATTTCTGCTGGATCCGGTACCTGTCCTGTTACATCTGTAACCATACCAGGGTTTGTTCCCCATGTCACCTGTGGTGCGATTTCAGCTGCATCCAGTATTAACGTGCGATCATATTTTGCTCCGTCGTCAGTTGGGAGTTGCTTCCATTGTTCAACCGCAGCATCAAATGCCTCATCTTTCGGAGAGAAACGTTTGCCAGCGATATATTCGTATGTCGTATCGTCCGGTGCAATCATACCTGCACGTGCACCTGCCTCAATAGACATATTGCAAACAGTCATCCGTTCTTCAATACTAAGTGCTCGGATTGCGGAACCTGTATATTCTATTACCGCCCCATTACCCCCGTCTATACCTATATGACCGATGATTGATAGGATAATGTCTTTCGCAGTTACACCGAACGGAAGTGTGCCATCAACACGTATCTCAAATGTCTCTGATTTATGTTGTAATAGGCATTGCGTTGCAAGGACATGCTCAATTTCACTTGTTCCAATACCGAATGCAAGCGCACCGAGCGCGCCGTGCGTTGAGGTATGACTATCCCCACACACAATCGTTTTTCCGGGTTGTGTTATGCCTAATTCTGGTCCAATGACATGGACGATACCTTGTTCAGGACTGTTGATGTCGTAAAGCGGAATATCAAACTCACTGCAGTTCTGTGCAAGTGTCTCCATCTGCTTCGCGGCAATCAGATCTTTGATGGGTAGACTTCTATCCGTAGTTGGCACGTTATGATCCATCGTAGCAAACGTTAGGTCAGGTCGTCGCACTTTCCGGTTGTTAAGCCGTAGTCCTTCAAACGCTTGGGGAGACGTCACTTCGTGAACAAGGTGGGTGTCAATATAGAGAATAGGCACCTCGTCTGCGGAAGACCGGACGAGGTGAGCGTCCCATATTTTTTCGTACATCGTTTTTTTCATAGATTCTGTTCCTTTATTCTGTTGTCTTCATAAGGGTAAATTGTATCAGAATTTAGTGTGAATGTCAAATGCTGCTGATTCTCAAATTATTCATTGGTAGGTTTGTTTCTTGATGACAAAATACTTTTAGCAGCGATTATTGTAAATGATGTCAATGTGTCAATAGGTGCTTCTTCATTTAAAAATGCTGCCTGTAACAAGAGAGTATTATCCTCCACAGAAAGCCATGTGAGCATGGGTAATGTCTCATTAGGGTCTGGTATATGATCAGAACCAAGTAAGATTTCTAAAAGCGTTACAAGGTTTAGTTGAACACAGACGATAGATGTTTGTGTTACCTGTTCAATATTAATCGGAAATTGTTTCTCCTCTTGTAGTGCGTCGATTAAATTATAGACTTGGTCTTCACCTACACTTGAAATTGTCAAACCGTCTGTATTACATAGATAAACCGCGTTTCCGATTTCAGACACCCTAATACTATTATAATCAAAGAATTGTATTGATGAGTTCCTATCCTTATTTGCTAAAGCATTGCTAAACTCGTTCCATTTGATATAGTTACTTGAACTAAAAATGAGTCCAAATCTGTCGAACGGTTCAGCCTCAATTTCAGTCCCACTGTCAGCATTCGTAGAAAACGAGAGATTAATCCCTAATTCCCTCTCATCCAAAATACCGTATGCAAACGGATGAAAATCTGAAACTGACAAGGCGAGTTCTCCCGTAAGTGCAGGGACCACATCATCATATAAATCAATGTTATATTCTCCTTCAACAAAATTAATAACATTGTCCAAACGCCCCTCCGCTTTTGTATCAGCATATTGTCGAAAGAGATGCCATAAAAATTGTGTAATGGCTGGTGATATTGCAATAAATAACTTTTCCTCACCAGTCAACGCCTTGATTGTTTTCTCTGGGTCTAATTTGCTGGAATGCTGTAAAGGAATGGGAATAAGATCATTTATATTTTTCTGTACTGTTGGTGTGAGAGAGGTGTATATCTTTAGGAAGTTACCGGGTTCTCTAAGATTGAGAGTAACCGATATAGTCTTGAAGCCATTTAGTGCTTCAATCACCTTTTTATAGGGTTCGAGTCTATCTTGTTTTTCAACAGTAACAAGGGCATCTACATCGCAAAATATGGAAATTTCTCCATCCCCTGTTTTATCTGAGGCTGCTACATAACGGTCATTAGTCAATATTGATACCGTTTTTTTTCTGTAAGTATCAATTATAGTTTTAAAACTACTTTCTCCAATTCCGATTACAAAATACTCATCAACATAGCCAAAAAGAACCTTATTTTCCTTCGAATTCAGTTCCCCATATCTTACATTACGATGTTTTCCAACGTCTTCTTTGATTGTGGAAGCAATGAGTCCTATGAGTCTTGTAGCAATCTTTTTCAGTCGTTGTATTTCAACCAGATCACCTTCTGTATCAACAATGAAACCTACGTTTATACGATCTTTTTTATCTAACCATATTGCCAGACAACTACGGTTTCCTATTGAATCTATTAATTTTGTAGCACCCAAAGAATTAAGTATGATTGATATTTCTTCGGTTTTTATTGCTGAAGTAACATCTCCAAGTTCATTCAATTCTACATAAAGCGCGCAATTATGAGGTATAAAATCTTTAATGGTAGCAGCATTTACCGTAACTGTGTAACACACAAGAATAATGACCAGCAGGATAGTTTTATATTGACGTTTCATGAGTTTTCTCCACTTATATGTTTGAAGGATTTAGAAAGGTTGAGGGGAAAATTGTGTATTTGAAATGGCCCGTATTATACTAATCATTGATATGATAACATATTTACCTGTAGCAGTCAAGATATTGCACTTTTCTGGGTGTTGCATAATCCCCTTGATTGTGTTATACTGAGTTCATAAATTTTAAAAGGATAATGAAAAATGGGAACAGATATTGGTCAAGAGACTCCACAATCAGATTTACCTGAAGGTGCAAAATTTCGGCTTGGAAAGAGCAGTATAATTGGTAATATAGTATTCTCCCCAGATGGGACACGACTCGCTGTTGCTGGGGATATAGGAACTTGGATCTACGATACAGAGAGTGGTGATGAAGTTAGTCTCCTTGCGGGACATACTGAATATGTTTGGAGCGTCGCATATTCTCCAGATGGCGGAACAATCGCTACGGGTAGTTATGAAGAGATATGGTTATGGGATAGTGATACTGGACAACCTACTGCGACACTAAGTGAACATAGGGATTATGTCAGAGCATTGGCATATTCACCCGACGGTAGCACGCTCGCGAGCGGTGGTGCTGACAATATTGGGATACTCTGGGACGTTGCTACAGAGGAACCAAAAGCCACACTCAAAGGACATTCTGGGTCAATAAGAAGTATTGCATTTTCACCGGGTGGAAACACGATTGCAACCGCAAGTTCAGACGAGATGGTTATTCTATGGCAAGCTGCTACTGGACAATCCAAAACCTCACTCAAAGGTCATACCCACGTAGTCAATTCAGTAGCATACTCCCCTGATGGTAACGCTATTGTCACAGGAAGTTCCGATGGCACGGTACGTTTATGGGATGGATTGGTAACACGACGCAGAAACACACTTGCAGAATATAAGTTTTACATTTGGAGTGTTGCATATTCACCTGATGGTAGTACAATCGCTGTCGGTGGACGGGATGGCGCAGTGCGATTATTGGATGCAGTTACGGGTGAGTCAAAAGCAGTCTTAAAAGGTCATATCGGTTCTGTAAGAAGTGTGGCGTATTCACCTGATGGAAGTGCAATTGCAAGTGCAAGTGAAGATCATTCTGCTCTTGTTTGGGAACTTGATTCGTAAGTGTTGATGTTTGTAGATAGGATGAATCATCCCAATTTACACTCGCATTACGACGGGAAGAACTAATGGGCTTCGTTTCATCTGTTTAGCGAAAAACCTACGGAGTGCAATTCTTATCTCATCCTGAACCACTTCTGTTTCCTGTTTCTGTTCGTCAGTTAAATTTTCAATGACACTCCGTGTAATTTCTTTTGCTTCAGTAACGAGGTCCTCCGATTCGTCCATATATACGAAACCGCGAGATACAATCTCAGGTTCAGTTGCAATCGCATCTCCCTCGCTATGTAAAACAATAATCGGAATAACCATGCCGTCTTGTGAAAGTTGGATACGATCCCGTAGTACAATATCCTCAAGTTCAATTTCCGGTTTACCGTCAACCAATACCCTACCAGATCGTCCTTGTCTTTCATATACTTCACAGGACTCCTGAGTAAGACATATAAGTTCCCCATCTTCAGCGACTCTTATGTTAGAACGAGGAATACCAACTGATTCAGCGAGTTCGGCATGTCGCACAAGGTTTTGATATTCACCATGTATTGGAACAAAAAACTTTGGTTGTAACAGATTGATCATCAGTTTCAGGTCTTCACTTGAACCGTGTCCGGAAACATGTACATTTGCGTTACGTTCATGGTATATCTTGGCACCGCGTCTAAGTAAGTGGTTTATTACATTTCCAACAGATTTTTCGTTTCCCGGAATGATTCGGGCAGATATTACAACTGTATCGTTAGGTTCTACCTTCAAAAATGGGTGATTATCAAGTGCCATCAACGCCATTGCAGACCGCGGTTCACCTTGGCTACCTGTACTAAGAATCACCACCTCATTAGGTTTGAACATAGCTGCATCACGTGCATCAATGAGATAATCGGGGTTCATCTTTAAGTGCCCGAGTTCAGTAGCAGTACGGATATTGTTAACGAGTGAACGTCCCGTAACTGCAACAAGTCTCCTATGTTTCAATGCCAAATCTATAAATTGTTGCAGACGATGTATGCTGGAAGAAAAAGTGCACAAGAAAAGTCTTTGCTCAGTTTTTTGAAAGATGTTATCTATGTCATCGTATATGCTTCGTTCTGAAGGTGTTTGACCTTGCCAATTGGCGTTTGTGCTATCAGAAAGTAGAAGGTGAACTCCCTCAGAACCTAACCTTGCTAATGTTTGAATATCGGACAACTTTCCATCCACAGGTGTGCAATCAAACTTGAAATCCCCAGTATGAACGACAACACCTACAGGTGTGTGTAGCGCAATAGCTACTGAATCTGGGATACTATGTGTGACATGAATGAACTCAGCTGAGAAATCACCTAAATCCACTTTGTCTCCTGGCGTAATTACATTCAAGTCTGCTTTAGTCAACACACCATATTCCTGCAATCTACCCCTGGCAATAGAAAGCGTAAGATGTGTTCCGTATACCGGGACATCTAACTGTTGCAGAACGTATGCTAAAGCACCGATATGATCTTCGTGTCCATGTGTAAGAAGTATAGCACGAACTTTTTCTTGACGTTCAACGAGGTAGTGAATATCCGGAAATATTAGATCGACACCAGGCATATCAGCATTCGGTAGCATGAAACCTGTGTCAACGACAACAATATCATCCTCGGTCTCGTATACCATCATGTTGAGACCAAATTCACCTAACCCTCCTAATGGGATTATTGATATATTTTCTTCTGACATATCTCCAACTTTAATAACGTACTTAAAATAATAGGTCCTATCTCAACTAATGTAATTGTACTATAGTACACCTTTAGAATTATGATACCAGATATTATGCCAACATGCCAGAAAAACCACGGTTAGTCAGATTTATTGAGTTTTATGGTTTTTGATCAGATTCTATCACAAACCTTATTGTTTCTATTTGCTTTTTTAGGGGTACAAATGACCTTGTAAATCTACAGTTGTTGTGTTTCAACTGTAACTCGCTAAAGGGTGACGAGACGAATGAATACTTGCTAAATAAATTGCACGTCATGGGTATAAGAAGCCATAGAGGAAGTTGTGTTGTTGATTCTGTGAACTGACAACATACGTTTGAATGCCCGTGGATTTATCATTGATGTTTAAAAGAATGCGTTACAAGCCAATCTGAATGTTTTTTGTTTTGTGGGTTGTAGCATGTTTTTATTTGTATTCAACAGTGTTTGTCTGACGGCTTCCAAAACTAAAGGATTGGGATTTGAACGGAACGTTTGAAAAACTGAAAAATGTAGGAAAAACGGGTGTTTTTTAGGAATTTTACGCACAATTAGCGATATTTTTGTGAATTATTCGATAAAGTTGTATTTATGGATTCGCGGTATGCTATACGAAAGAAATGTAGAGCTAATAAGGTTTAACTGCGTTATTTCGTGGCTTATCGAGAAAAAATCAAAATATTCACTATCATCAGAATTTAGTGTAATTTTGTATAAAGTGGGAGGAGTCGGACATATTTTTTTTATTTTTTTAAAGGGTCGCGACTTTCCATTGCGCGACTAAAAAATAGTGTTGTAGAAAGTCTTTTTAAGAACACTATTTTTGCCATTTTATACCAAAAGTTAACTTGATAAAAAACGAATTAATCGTATTTTAACGTGAGTTTGATAAATATTCTTAGAAGTCACATATCATTGAAACTTGACATTCTTTTCCCTGTAGTTTTTTATGTTTGAGTGAAGGTTTCTTCTTCAGACAGGTATAAGCGATCAAGGCGGCAACTGTGTTCACTTGAAAATTAGCACAACTTCTATGGCGTGTGTGTTCTATCTCTGTCTGACTTTTGAGTTCTTTATACACCGACTCAATGAGCATCCGTTTTTTTAGAAGTGCTGTATCAACATCAGACAAAGGTTGAGGTTTCATATTCTTACGGACCTTATAGACGAGTGTTATGCCATCTTCTTGGAGTATCTCCCGTAGATCTTTATTGATGTATCCTTTATCGGCAAAAACTTTGCCAAAGAGCCCTTGACACAGCTGTGGCACGGGCTCTAAGAGATTCGAGTAAATTTTTTATCGTTCTGTAATGTTTCGGTCAACTGGGTGTTTCTGCGGTAAAAATGGATGTATCAAAACAGCATGGAGATGGATTTGAAACTACCGGGATAAGGTCTGCTTTTTCTCTCCCCACTGCTCGGGCAACTTCCCGTGCGATAAAACGGACAACGTCCCCTCTATCCAGTCAGGGTACCTCTCATTACCAAGCGTCAGTGTCAACCTTTTGATACTTCCCGTCTCAAATTCATATCGATAGAGATCATAAGTCTTCACATTGGGATTGTCCTTTAGAATCATGTTGAAAAGGAGTGCTTTGTCATTCTCTATTCAACGGGTGGATCCGATCTGCAAGTTTTCTCCGAGTTTGTCATAAATATCCTGAATGACCTGTATCTCGCCGCCGATACGCATCACAGAGAGCCGGCATGTTATTTCTTTTTTCCATGTGCAGTCCTTAAATACGAGCCGTCGTCCATCCGAGGACCAACGCGGGAAGAACCGCATGATCACCGTGTCCGCACCGGGCTTCGGATCGGGAAGGAGGGGACGCTGATTCTCACCATCCGCAGACATCACGTAGATATTTTTGTGGGATAAACCGGCGGCAAACCCAGCACGTCTGACGAGGTTGTTTATAAACTTTTCATAAACGATCTGGGTGCCATCGGGAGACCAGTCGGGGACAGCGGCACCTTGTGCACCTTCACCACTTGTTAGCTGCGTGACATCAAGTGTCTCCATATCTACGACATGCACTTCATATTTCCCGCTTCGACCACTCGTAAAGGCAATCCTTTTGCCATCGGGAGACCAAGACAGATATGAATCACTGAAGTCGTTGTGAGTAAGTCGTTGTAGATGTTTTCCATCTGCGTTCATGATAAATAACTCACCCGAGGTTTGCCCCTTTTTCTTGTCCATTCGTCGGATGAAGGCGATTCTTGTCCCATCTGGCGACCAGTTGGGATATCGGTCTTCTGACACCATGTTTTTTGTGAGCCTACGCCTATTCGTGCCATCGTCGTTCCTGATGTAAATATCACCATCTACACAGAATACGATTTTCGCATCAATGCAAACTGTCATACCAGCGAACAAAGGTAAACAGCAGATAAAAAAAAGAAAACGGATATGTGAAAGAAAAAATATCTTTAGATGTTTCATCGGTGGATACCTCCTGGACAGGTGATTCTTGGGGCAAGCGATGCAGGTAACCCCATATCACTTGCGTTGTTATTTGACAGAGAAGAATCATTAGATCTCAAAAAGAATGGAGGCTGACGCATTCCACTGATCCCAAGCATCGGGCATATTATCGTGGTTGACTTGAACGCAAATCTGAGACAATAGCTCCTCTTGGCGCATAAGCATAATGTCTGACTGCTTCTATCGTGAAACCACTTTCGTCAATATAAACAGGTGTTTTGCCTTCACGCAATGCTGCCGTGAGTGCGGACATATAAGTGTCTCTTTTCACAGCACATTGTTCTTTATATCCGAACTGCTTTTTTTTTCGCGTGATTTTCAGTTTTTTCAGCGCATACCAAATACAATGCTTGGAAACGCCGAAATGTGAGGCGCGTTCAAGTTGTGTATGATCAGGAAAATCGATAACATGTTGCTTTAGTGCTTCATAATTAAGACGATAGGGTCCGCGAGGTCCCGGTTTTTTAGAAGTGAGAGTGTCTTTGGATTTTAGCCAAGTATAGATACACATGCGCAAGATGCAAAATGTTCGTGATGCGGCTGTTATACTACCACCTTCCTCCACAAAATCTAAAACGCGTTTACGTAAATCTGCTGAATATCTCATAATAACAGAGTCTCACATGAATAAATTAAAATGTCAACATATTTATGGACTTTACTATAATACCTAAAAAAATTAAGTCAAATTAAAAATATAATATATTTTGTTGATAATTATCCGAGAGTGAATACACGGGGGTGTTCAATCATTATTTGTCTCAACCAGGATTTGCAGTCTTCGTAGGTCGGAGTGAGCACAGCGAAGTCCGACATCTTATATTCTGTAGGAGCACCCCGGGGAATCATGCAGAATGCCAAACGCGCATTCTGCCAATGGCATTCATACCGTTGATTTCTCGGTCGCCATTTCTTATCCTGAAAATCTTGTAATCCTGATTCAGACAATCACAATTCAATATACATATAAAATACCAATATATATCCAATAAGACATTTCATTTTTTAATTTGACACCCACAAAAAGATACTATATAATTAACATTTGTTTAGAATATACGATTATATCTGTGACACGAGTTGAGATACGTTAGAATGAGGTATAAACACAAATTCACCAAGTGTATAGTGCTTGGATTTTGTGACTAAGGGACTGTATATGTGTTTTCTAAGTTTCATGTCTTACAAATTGTGAAGGTAGATCAAGATAAGAAAAAGAGATAAAAGGAGCAAATAAAAAAAAGCGAAATTCGCGTCACATTCCTTATCCTGACTGGATTTAAAACGTCACAGTGACGTGCAAAAAGTCACAATTTATAGCACATACGGATAAACAATGTAGATGTAGTAGTTGTAATAGTTTTATCTTTACTGTCATTGTTATACATGGTAATATAATTTGAATATAAAGATGTGTTTGTTTTGCCCTTAATGGCACTATTCTCAATATAGGAGTATTCGTGAAAATAAGTCGTATTAAAGCTTATCAAGTTGACCTTCCACTCCACGAAGGTAGCTACAACTGGTCCGGAGGAAAATCTGTATCCGTATTTGACAGCACTATCGTCTCTGTTGAAACAGATGAAGGGATAACTGGATATGGTGAGGTATGTCCTTTAGGACCGTTTTATCTTCCCGCTTATGCTGAAGGAACACGGACAGGTATTGCTGAACTTGCACAGCATCTCATCGGTGAAGATCCAACTCAACTCCTACCACTAAATCAATATATGGATATAGCACTCAAGGGGCATCCTTATGTTAAATCAGGCATTGACATAGCTTGTTGGGATATACTCGGTAAGGTTTCTAATCAGTCAGTTTGTACACTTCTCGGAGGAAGATATGGTGAGGATTTCATGCTCTATCGTGCGATTTCACAACAATCTCCAGACGAGATGGCAGAAAAAGTCGCCACATATCGCGCAGAAGGATATCGTAAGTTTCAATTGAAGGTAGGTGGCGATCCACATACAGATATTGAGCGTATTCATGCGGTTGCGGAATTGATGCAACAAGGAGATGTGCTCATTGCTGATGCAAATACCGGTTGGTTAATGCACGAAGCAGCCAGGGTTGTGCGTGGAGTAAGGGATGTAGATGTCTACATTGAACAACCTTGTCTCTCTTATGAAGAATGCCTTGCAATACGTGAACACACAGACCATCCATTTGTTCTTGACGAGACAGTAGACAGTATCCATACTTTGTTACGCGGACATGCTGACCGTGCTATGGATGTTGTGAACATAAAAATCAGTAAATTCGGTGGACTTACCAAGGCAAAACTTGCAAGAGATTTATGTGTTGAACTCGGTATTGCAATGACTATTGAAGACAGTTGGGGTGGTGATATAACAACCGCTGCGATTGCACATCTGGCACACAGCACACCTACAAATTACCTATTCACAGCTACCGATTTCAATAGCTATGTCACCGTTAGTACGGCAGAAGGGGCACCGCAACGAGTCAATGGAAGGATGGCAGCCTCAACACAACCAGGTCTTGGAATCGTACCAAATATGGATGTGTTAGGCGAAGCAAAAGTTATTGTGGAATGATGTTATGAATATTAGAATCCTAACAGGTGACGATGTCCGAAAAGCATTGCCAATGTCAAAAGCAATTGAAGGAATGCGTCATGCATACGGACAACTTTCAGCGGATAAAGCAATAGCACCACCACGACAACACATATCCACTAATAAAGGTGTTACCCTCATAATGCCTGCATATCTTCCTGAACGGAGCGAGTTTGGAATCAAAGTTGTCTCTGTTTATGATGACAATCCGAATAAGAATTTACCGCGTATCTCTGCAACAGTCTTAGTACTTGATCCAACAACTGGAGTGCCGTTAGCGTTTATGGATGGTAGCAGCCTAACAGCAATCCGAACAGGAGCAGGTGGTGGATTAGCTGCAGAATTGCTTGCTCGGAAGGATACAAAGACAGTAGGATTGTTCGGTGCGGGGGTTCAGGCAAGAGCACAATTACAGGCTGTAATGGCAGTCAGGGATATCACCCACGTCAATCTCATAAGTCGAACACAGATCTCTGCACAACAACTTGCGACAGAAATCACTGAGTGGAATAATGCTCCTAAAGTCAATCTCGTATCCACACCGAAAGAGGTGGTTGAAGATGCTGATATTGTTATCTGTGCAACGACATCGGGTACACCACTCTTTGATGGGAAAGACCTAAATGTTGGAACCCACATTACTGCGGTTGGGACGTTTGTCCCAGAAAAACGTGAGGTAGATACAACAACAATTAGACGCGCAAACCGAATTGTAGTAGATTCAAGGAAAGACTGTTTGGAGGAAGCGGGAGACCTGATTATACCAAACGCTGAGGCGGATGCTGAAATCGGGGAAATTGTCAATGGAGATAAACCGGGGCGTGAATCAGATGATGAAATAACCTTCTTCAAATCTGTTGGAGTAGCCGTTCAAGATGCAGTTTCTGCTGCAATTGTGCTTAAGGAAGCGGAGATAAAAAAGTTAGGCACAATTGTTGATTTGGAGTGAAGCGAAGAAAATGATTAAGGCTGTATTCTTTGATCTTGATAACACACTCTGTGACTCCGATACAGCATGGAACATAGCGGTAGGAGAAACATTTCAGCGGTTTATTAAACATGAACCAATAGTCTCAGAGGAGACCTTTACAAAGGAGTGGACTGCGGTTCATCAGGAACTCTTTCAACAACTCGATTCGGGAAAATGCTCTATGGCAGAAGTAAGAGATTCCCGTTTCCCATTTTTATTCAATAAACTAAATTTGCCATCAAGTAAAATATCAGAAGAACTTAACGATTTTCTTAGTTCACGTTATATCACGAATTTACGTCTGTTTGAAGATGTCACTGTCCTTAAAGAGTTACAGTCATACCATGTCGGTATCATTACAAACGGTGCACACGATGAACATACTGATAGCCAACTATCTAAAGTTCGATATCTGGGTCTAAACGAACGTATTCAGTCACTTACAATATCCGATGAAATTGGTGTCAGAAAACCGAAATGTGAGATCTTCAAAGTGGCTTGTGAACGTGCAAAGGTTAAGCTGAATGAGTCTGTGCTTGTAGGAGATTCCATTGAAAATGACATTATTGGTGCTAACCGTGCGGGTATGACAAGTATTTTGATTGACCGAAAGATGAATGTATCATACTCAAAAATAGTTGACGGTCAACCAGACATTTCAATATCAAATTTATACGATATTATATCCAGTATATAACCCACTTGTTTTATCGCTTAGAATGTAAGACTTCCTTAGGTTCTTATTTCTTAGATATGATTTAGGCTTCAACCTATTTTGCTAATAGATAATTGATGATTTCGGCAGCAACTTCGCCTTTAGGATTATTTTTATATTGCGTATGAAATACAATTGCTAATCTACCACGATCCCCATCTCGAACAATGATCGGATCTGCCAAGGTCGCATGTGTATTTCCAGTATCGCTGGCTAAGATTTTCTCAGCAAACCATTCACCTTCGAACTGATCTAACGGGAACGGTCTGTCAGATGCAAAATTACCTAAATTTGGACTTATTGCTTTTCCTACTTCAGTAACGAACATACCTATGTTGTGTTCATATACATTGATCTCAATATCGGGGATGTCCATTAGGTTTTGCAAAGCACCACGTTCATTGGCTTGACCTTCTGAACTGTTATAACCAAAATAATCCGCCTGATTCAAAATAGTATCACCATCGGTTGTTTCAATCCAGTTTTCAGCGATTGAACCTTCCGGTTCGGCATTTCCTGACGGATAAATCGTGGAAGGTAAAATACCATATAGGATGCAGACATTAACGACACCATTCGCTGTTGTTTGTAACATCCAGTCTCTTAAGTATTCTTCACTTCCTGTAATCCCTACTTGAATCCCATCGGATTCCAATAAGTTTTTCGTTTTCTCTGCTTCAATGGTTGCATGTTCAGGTCTTATCCATAAAGTTCTGCCTTTATATATCAAAACATCATCAGGTGATTCCATTACCAACATGTCTGACGGTTCTATATCAGTTGTAACATTTATCTCCATTTGCTGCGTTTTATTGCAGCTGGAAAAGGAAATAATAAAGCCAATTAGGGAAATAAAAACTATCCATCGGTACTTTTGCATGAATTATTCTCCAAATAACAAAGCGAGTGGTTTCCGTCATAGTCATAAATTGATTGTGCCACAATTTTGTGGAAAGTATCTGTGGACACTGGTACTATACGTTCAATATTGAACGTAGGGTAATGGACAATTAGCATTATTTATTTAGCTAAAAGATAATTGATGATAATCTCGGCAGCAACTTCCCCTTTTGGATTATCACCGTGATGTGTCTGATAAACCATAGCTAATCTGCCACGATTTCCATCTCTTAGGATTATAGGGTCTGCGAAGTTACCTTTATCATCAACAGAATTACTTGCAAATATCTTTTCAGCATACCATTCAGATCCGAGTTGTTCTATAGGGAAAGGTCTATCCGAATCAAAATTGACTAAACTCGGTGTTAATGTCTTACCGCTGTCAGTAACATGCATTTGTAGTTGATCAAAATATTCAACATTGATATCAATATCAGGAAGATCCATTATATTTTGTAAAGGAGCTTTATAGTTAGGAGTCTCGTCTGAACTGTAGTAACCAAAGTAATCACCTTGATTCAGAATCGTATCGCCATCGGTTGTTTCAATCCAGTTTTCAACGATTGATCCTTCGGGTTCAGTATTCCCTGGAGCATAGATTGATGTTGGTAAAATCCCATAAAGGATACAGACATTCACTGCACCATTTGCAGTTGTTTCAACCATCCAATTCCTAAGGGTTTCTTCGCTTTCGGTCATTGCTACACGAATTCCATTGGATTCTAATTTGTAATTTGTCGTTTTTGCTTCAGTTCTTGCATTTTCCAATGTAATCCACGAAACACTACCTGTATAAATCAATACATCCACCGGTTTTGCATTTAATTTATCAGAAACAACTGGCATAGACTTTTTCTGGAATTTGGTGCAACTCATAAAGGAAACCATATAACCAATGAGTGAGATCATAACAATCCATCGGTATTTCCGCATTCTTAATTCTCCTGAGTATAACGTGGTTACACTAAAATCGAAGTTCTTGCTAAGCCTATGATTTACAGAGGCTATACGAACCATAAATTGTGCTGTTAATATTCAACAAACATTATTCTAAGTTTTATTAAATTAATAACACGTTAAACTTTGAGAATAGGTTTCTAATTGTGTTAACCTATTGAAAAATGATGTGTATGTATAAGGATCAACACCAGAAATACGCAGAGTCTGGGTAGTATCATCAGGATTCATTCCCAGACTCAACGAACAGAATCAGATTTCATTAATGATAATGTGAAAGTGAGTAATGAAGGATTATCTTGAAACTTTTAGGTCACCCCAAGTGATAGCCAGTTTGTTGTCAGGCTTTACAAATGCCCATCTTCCTGCGTTCATGTTTTGGTTGATTTCATCTACACTTAGAGCTCGATTATAAACTCCAAGTTCATCAACAAGACCTATGAAGTAATAGGCAGCATTTGCGGGAAATAACCTTGTTCCAAGCAACCATCCAGATGGGTTCGGACCTGAATATACTTCTGATGGGAATTCAGCCTTTAAAGATCCATCAACATAAAGTAGGTATTTATCATCAAAGACTGCAGTGATGTAATACCAAGTACCTCGTTTTTCAAGAAGTCCTGCGGGTGAGTTTAAATCTCCACCACCAGGAGGCCATTGACCAACGTTCAATCCCCCATCTGGTCTCACATAAATGTAGTTTTTAGTTGATCCACCCTTTTCGCCTCCCTGCCATATAAAACTTGCCGACTCATCGTTGTTATTAATATACATTGCTACAGTAAGTGGTGGTTTCATATTCAAACTCTCGGGAGTTCCGAAATCCACATAATCATCACCATCAAACTCAAGTGCTTGACCTACTTCACCATCAACTACTTTAGGATCCCCCATCATGGTTCCATCATTTTCACCAAATACATCTATAACAGAAATACCGTCTATATTAGTCTTATCAAAGGTCCAAAAACTTACTAAACCTTTAGAAACCACTTGAGCTTTTACCATACCTGTCCCGAGAAAAATGGTTGCTATAACTGCAAATGGTATGTAGAACATTCTATTTGACATTTTCGTCTCCTTATTTTCGTTTAGTAATTGGGATAATTACGATCAGATGTCTGCAGTTGATCATAATCAACCAAACTGAATTTAGTCAAAGGTTAATACTAAAACCCATTCAACAACTATACGTAATTACTAATAATGGTGAATTCTTGAAATAATCAGTCAGTTCACCTGTAGAAGCGATCTTCGAATCGTGACTAACACGCTTGTAGTGAAGAATTGGAGTTCCCTCCTACAATCCGTTAGTGTATTATTAATTCAAGTATCTACAATGTTTTCTGAACATACGCTATGATAATATTTTCCCAATAATAATTCAAGAATTTCAGTAATAAATTGAAATAATATGTAACTTGATAATACTTGTTAGAATTTTCCAAAGACACGCACAAATATTTCCATGAAATTTTGATCGTTCACATCTCCAATAGCGCGCTGGTCTATATAGCGTGCCCCGATATGTAGAAAAAGCTGCTTCCGATAGGCGAAAAAACTCTTTTCCATTTCCGCCAATAATGCTTGACGGACATAATCGTTATCATCCTTGAGCATATCGTTATACAGAAGTATCTGTCCACCACCTGTGATCTTGATTGTTTTTGTGAACTGATAGACGACCTTTAAAATAAGGGCTGGAGTCATATCCCGCACATGTGTCTGTTCAATATCGCGTAATCTTATATCTCGTGTGACATCTCTATCATCAATCCTACCCTGTAGATTTATATATTCAAGTCGGTCTTCTGCCATTCGAAATCCATTACGGATAGTGTATTTAAACATAGGACTGATTTCCAGAGATTTGGTGGGGCGGAGACGGTACAGTGTTTTGAATATGCCGACTTCATAGTGTTCATTATTATTATCAAAGTCTATATCATATTGAAGTTTGGCGCGTGCTGTGGTGATCATCCGATCGATACCTTTATATTCCCAAGTTATTTTAGCAGTGTTGATTAGATCATTCTGCATCAGTAAAGGGTCCATCCGACGTTTTTCAAGTTCAACCCCTCCATCTATATAGAAAAACTGTAAATCGTTATCTCTAATCATCTCCTGTATATCTGGTTGAGATCGGTAAAGACGTTCATCCTCTCTACCAAGGAAGCTGGCAAAATACCACGTTTCGTCTGGAATATTGTCCTTAACCCATTTTAGTTCGTTCTCAAAAATAAGCGAAGAGGCATGTGGAAGTTCTTTTTGATATATGAGATTAGCAAATGCTTTTCTGGAAGTGGGTTCATCTCGGTATCTTATATTTTTTTCAATCTGCATTCCAAGTTTTAAATCAATTTTACTCTTCTGCTGACTCAATTTTTGGTCCAAAAAAAGACGTAATCCTTGTAGTCCGACATCAAATTCATAATTTGGGTCTAAGTCGTTCTCTTCTTGGTCCCGTATACCGTTGTTATTCCGATCCGTTTCATCCAGAAAATCCTCATCCACATCGAATAGAAGAATATCGTCTTCATAGTCAAAAGTTCCGTTATTATTCTTATCCAGATCACCCGGTATAATCAAGGATGGTGGGTCAGGAAATGTGTTATCAGAATATCTATCTTGGTCATCGTTATCCCCTACAGAATGGGAAGCATCAAATCGGGGACCGACGCGAAACGCTTCCGCCTGAAAGAGCGTGGCTCCAACAGTTTGAAATGCTTTAAACACGGTTGTCGTTGCGTCAAAACGGGAACGTAGGTTTTTCTCCAATGCATTTTTTGGTGTTACAGCTATCTCTGCCTTCAGTCCATAATTAGTGAAATTGGTCGCCATATCCATTGACCACACAGGTTTTTCACGAAAATACCATGACAAACCTAACTGCGACCTACCGAATTTTGTAACTTCACGTAATCCGAGACCCGAACCAACCGTTTGACTCTCTTGACCGTTCAGTCGGTTGAGTGTTCCTGGAACCATTAGGATTGTCCAATCGGTATGATTAGAGCGTACTTCCCAACGGATACCATTTAGATCAATCTGATCAAATGTAAATTTCGTAAATGTAGTTGGAATTTCACCCAGACTCAGTATATTTTGGACGCTGCCCGCGGTTTCTTCGATGACCAAAACGCTATGGAATCCACGACGAAAGAGTCTGTCAAAATCAAAATTATCTTGGCGGACTCGCTCATCCTCAGTTCCAGCAAGCAAATTACGTCTGTTTGTGAAATCATATTCAACACGACCAGAAAGGAATAATTTACCGAATAGACTGTATACATCCTCAGCATTGGCATAGAATATAAAAGAACAGTTGAATAGGAAAAGAAGAAAGGAAGGAAACAGATACTTTCGGAGGCAGGTTTTTACGTTCATATTTATATCAATCGTCTGTCATAATCTTATATAACAAGAAATAAAATAGTTCCAAAACCTGTGCGATAGAACGATGATTGACTGACGATCTTACCTTAATATATCCTCAGGTCCGTAAGCCTCAGTGAAAGTCGTCCAGATTCCTGTACGTTTATCAAAACGGCTCAATCCACGATAGGTGCCGAACCAAACGTAATCACTATCAATTGACATTGAAAGTATTCCGTTATGTGCCAGTCCATCTTTTCGTGTGTATGTTTTCCAACTATCATCATAATGGTTAAACCGACTGATCCCTGCGTTGTATGTGCCTATCCACACATCAGTTCCATCAACCCCGATAGTTGTGACCTTGTCACTTGCGAGTCCATCTTGGGTTGTATAGACACGCCAATCTTGAGTCCTTTCATTGAATAGGGTTACACCACGGTCACTTCCAAACCAAACACGTTCTCCATCAATTGCTATACAACTTACCTCATCGCTTGCCAGTCCATCTTCCGAGGTAATTGTTTTCCAGATGTCTCTTCTTATATCGTATTTACTCACCCCTCTACGTGTTCCTACCCACACAAATTTTTTACTTGCAGTAATACACCAGATTTCATCGGTAACCAATGATTCTGCAAACTCCTTGGATACGGTCGAGGGTTGGATTTCTGTTCCGGATATATATGCGATCCATGCGTTGAGATCATCAGCAGTTCTCGGATACTTACCAATTCCTGAATTTGTGCCAACCCAGATGTTGTTGTCATCGGTGCTGACAGAAGTGACATTATTAGATGGTAATCCATGTTCAGTTTTGTATTGATCCCATCGTAGTGCTATTTTGTCAAATCGGTTCACACCATCGCGTGTTCCTACCCAAACATATTGTTCATCAACGACGATAGAACTGACTGCGTTGTCTGAGAGCATTCCACGAGATTTTGGACGGTGACGGTGCCAGTGTCCGTTGTGTGTTGCTATCTCCTCTGAACCACCCGTTTGCTTATAGTTCTTCCAAGTACCTATTTTCTTATCATAGCGAGACAGACCATTGTCGGTACCAACCCATACGAAACGTTGGTCGGTATCTACTGTGCGGACGGTACGTCCAGACAGCGTTGGTAAGGGAGGGAATGGTGTCCAAGATTCACGATGTTTGTCATAACGAGAAAGACCACGTATTGTACCTACCCAAACATAATCCTTGTCCACTGCTAAGGCATATTCTCCTACGTGGTTATGTAACAACCCTTTGATGTCTTTAAATGTAGTCCAACTTCCAGAAGCGAAATGAAACCTACGAAGTCCCTCATTTGGAGCTGCTAACCAGAGATAATCATCATCTGCAGCGAGTTCAAGTGTCCCGCGACCAGATGTGATAGTAGTCCATTCTTTATTCAGTCTATCATACCGTGTAACGACATTATCCCAAGGTCTGTATTGTATCCAGACATCATTTTCTGTTGCAATTATTCGTTTTATTGTCTTTGCAGCAAGGACATCATTTGTAGAAAATGTCGACCATTCCTTAGTCTTTTTATCGTATCTTGACAAAGGACGGTTGCTGCCTCTATCATATTCGGACCGTGCAACCCAGACGAAATCTTTATCTATCGTAATCCATTCACATCCTCTACCTGCCAAACCATCGCTCGGTCTAAATTCCTTCCATTCCTTAGTATTCTCATTATAACGCGTAAGAGAATGTCCTGATCCGAACCACACCTCAGATCCATCAACGGCGAGTCCCCTCAGCCTCTCATGCTCATCTCTTCTTTCTGGTTGTTTGACAATTTCCCATGTGGCAGTTTCTTTATCAAAACGGTTCAACTCCATACCTGTCATAGCAATGATCCAAACGCTTTTATCACTGACAGAAATCTTATCCAAATCGTCTGAAGAAAGACCGTCTTTCATCGTATAATGTTGCCATGTCTCTTTTTCTTTATCAAAACGAAGTACACCGAAGTCTGTTGTGAACCAAACCGCATCTTTATCTACAAAAGTCCAACGCAACACTGTCATAGTTTTTTTCAAAGTAGACTTGAAAATATCAAACCGTGTAAAGCGTAGCCAGGTCTTTGTAGGTCGATGAAACCTTAAAATCCCGCCGTTTCGCGAAGACCTCCAGTTAGAAAACCAGATATAATCCCCGTCAAACATAATTTGTGATACTTGGGTTTCAACCAAAGGCTGGCGTACCGGACGTGATTGATGTATATCCTCGTTTCCATTAGAAATATTGTATTCCACCAATCCCATTGATGTAGCTAACCAAAGTTTTCCGTTCTCATTACAAACAACATCGCGAATGTTTTTCGATTTTTTAGGAGGATTCCACTTTTTTGTTGAAACTGTGTAGCTGCCTAATCCTTGCGGTGTTCCAATCCAAAGCACATCATCATGATATGCGAGTGCGGTGATACTGGGTTGAGTCTTGTGCTTATCTGAATTCTTCTCTAAAGGGATAGGTATCCAACATTGTTGAGTAGCATCGTATTTTGCAAGTCCTTTTTGTGTTCCTGCCCAAACGGAATCGTTGACGGATGTGAGTGTATTTACTGACAAGTCAATTAAACCATCGGATACATCATACATCTGTTTTTCAGTAATTGAATATTTCCATATACCATTAATCCCTCCAAACCAGACATTACTATCATGTATATGGACAGATAAAATATGCGGAGTAATAGTTGTATCAGGTAAAACAAGTTGAGTCCATTTCTGTTGTTTTGTGTCAAACATTGCTGGACCCAAATTCGTACCAAGCCAAATCTGACTCTCTCCATAAGATGAAGTTGATACAGTGTCGGTAGCAACAGCAGTTACAAATGTCTCACTTTCAGATGAAAGATGAAAGTTCCAGTCTCCGCCAAGGTGAGTGCACGAACCGAGTCCGCGAGCAGTGCCGATCCAGATACGAGGACTATTTATTTTAGTGTTTGAGATTTCACTCAAGGTATTTGATTCAGTCTCATAGGATGGTGTTACCACATCTACCGACATGATATAATTTGTTGGCAGTCCATCTTCTCTTGAGATTATCTCCCAACTATGAGTTTTAGGTGAGTAAACTGAAAGTCCTGAGACTGTTGCCATCCATAGATTCCCATCAGCATCTCTTTCAATGTCACGTACATCATTGTCTGCAAGAAAATCGGCTTGTTTGTAGATAATCCATTCACCGCTGACCTTATCAAAACGACTTACACCATCCTCTTTACTGGCAAACCATACATCATTGCCTTGTGTTGTGATCCAACTTATATTATTGCTTGCTAAGCCGTCTATCTTAGTATAATGCACCCAAGTATTGACAGGTTTGATGTAACGATGTACACCTGCATTTGCCGTGCCAAACCAGACTTGGAAACCATCTGATCGAATAGAACTAATAACATTGCTTTTTAGCAGATCACTTTTTGTATAGGTTTTTACGAAAGTCTGATCAACCTGATTATATTGACTAACACCTCTGTGCTGAGTTCCCAACCAAACACTATCATCATCCACTGCGATAGTCGCAATTTCATTGTCTATCAAGCCATCTGACTTTGTATAGTTATTCCACGAGTCGGTATCTCTATGATATCGACTCACCCCTCCTTTGCTGAACCTTGGATCATCATCCCATCCATGCGGATCAGGGTTGATTTCTCTATCAGTGCCGACCCAAACATATTCTGGTTCAACAGCGATTGTGGTTATAATTCTACTAATCAATCCATCTTTTCGTGTGCGGACTGCCCAACTGTCTATGGTTTTGTCATAACGGTTCAGTCCATTTGATGTGCCAAACCAGACGTAATTTCCATCTACAGCGATGGAGGATACCTGATCGCTTGCAAGTCCGTCAATACTACGAAAGGTTGAAAAGGTATCGGTATCCATATCGTATCGACTAACACCTTCTTGTGTTGCAAACCAAACCCATTTCCCATCAATTGCGACTGCATTGACCAAATCATTCGCTAAACCGTCCTCCATCGTGTAATGTAGCCATTTGTCTTTGTTGCGTATCCATCGGGAAACACCTTTGTTTGTTGCAAACCAAACATTTTCTGAATCAGCAGCGATACAGTTGACTTCGTTGCTGACAAGCGTGCGTTTAATTTGCCATTTCTTTATTTGTTTGGAATCTTGAGGTTTGGAGAAGGGGGCATCGGTTTGAGGGTCAGTGATACCTAACGGTCCACATCCTACAATTTGAAACAGAACTATAAATAATGATATATATATTATCGTTTGGGGAGTTAACCATATATATTTGTAGGACGTTTGGGGAGGATCACTTTCATCTAAATTCTTAGTGTAATACATAATGTTCCTTCAATAAGTATGAGTCAACAATTGAAGTTCAGTTTTTATATTTAACACCAATTATGATATTAAAACGTTTCATAGTCAAGTATAGTTTATGAAATTACCAGAGTCATTCAATTGTTGCGTATCCAAACGGTGAATAATATTATAGTGGAAGGATGCGGCTGTTTTACATACAAGGTTCACCTCCATCCTTCTCGTTCTACGCCTCCTAAAAATACAATTTTATATACTCCGTTTATGAAAACATTTGCGACAATTGAATGGTTTTAAAATGTCATACTTTAGAGTTTTTAGAGTCAATCTCAATTTTTTCAACTTTAACATACGCAGAAAGATTCATATCAGGACTGGGTTTACGGCTTATTTATGATAAATATAGTCAGAATTGACTCTAAAGTATGACATTTTTATTTAGAGTCAGATAGTTTGTGTGGTAAATCTTTGTAGCAACAATTTGTGTGGGTGAATTGGGTTTCGAAACCCCTTCTATAAATGTGATGCGAGACATTGAATTGCTCTGATGAGATAATGTTAATGTATATCTGAATTTGGTATATTCTCAATACAATAAAGATGTGTAAGTGAACGTAGGATTAGCTTATTACCAGCAATCGCTCCTGATGCGACAAATTCTGCCTCAAACTTGTTGCGAGCAAGCATTTTAAACTCTTGACCTGCAGAAATAACCGATACTATACCATCTATATTACAGAAGTAGATGTTACCGTTAGCATATAAGGGTGATGCCCAATACTTTCCTCTGATACGACCTTTCCATATTGTGTCTCCAGTCTTAGCGTTTGCACAGGTAACCACACCCCCTTCGTTGACGACAAATACTAAATCGTCAACGATCACAGGTGAAGGTATTTCAGGTGCTCCCTTTCGCATTCGCCAAACGATGTGTGTATCGGTAACGTCACCCGTGCCTGACGGATCAACAGCCAACAAGTTCTTTTCAATACCAGTAGTAAAGTAGACAATGTCGTGTGCATAAATAGGTCGACATGCAACATTCCATCCCCATTCCTCATGACGAACGCGCCAGAGTTCATCACCAGTTTCAGGATCATAAGAGAATGTGACCTCTGCTGCAGGACTGATCAACTGTTTCTTTCCCTGATATGTTATGATTGTTGGGGTTCCATAAGATTTTCTGTTATCGTTTGGTTTTTCTTTTTTAGTTTTTTCTATGTCAGTTATTCCCTTTGCTTTGAGGACTTTCCCAAAATCTGATTCAACTTTCCGATGTTCTAACCAGATAGTATCACCCGTATTTTTGTTGAGTGATGCGATAAATTGTACATCAACTCCGTCAAAAGTAAGAAATAGTGAATTCCCGTCAATAATCGGTGAAGATGCAGGACGGACTCTATGATCACAATTTAGGTTTCTCCGCTCCCATAGTATATCACCAGTATTTGTATCCAGACATGCAGTACCATAAGTGCCATAGTGAACATAAACCCGACCTGCCTCTACAATTGGTGTAGGAGATGCGTGACTGTTCATATCGGGATATTCAAGTTGGGGTTTCTCAACGTCAAAGACTTTGATGTCATGTAATATGTCGCCGCTGTCAAGATCCACACAAATCGCAAAGAGTTCACTACCATCCACCCGCGCAGTTGTTAACCAGATTTGATTTTCCCAAATGACCGGTGATGAATATCCTCTATCGTGAATGGCTGTTTTCCAGCTGACATTCTTATGTTCGTTAAATTCTATTGGGAGATTTGATGCGGATGTTGTCCCATCTCCGTTTGGTCCACGGAACTGGTTCCAATGATTCTTTTCTGTCACATCTTGTGCATGCAGTGTGTTGGAGAATATAATGATTATAAATAGAATAAGATTTTGTATTGTTCTGGGAATGCTTTTCATGTGTGAGATTCACCTGTTAATATATATGAATTCAAACAACAATTAGATTTGATTAAGGTATATTCAGTAATTCGATTATCTATAATCAATTATGCGTGTCTGCAGCACCTAATACCATTTCTAATAAATAAAGTGCCATTTGCTGAGGAATACTTGTAGGAGCGACCCCCTGGTCGCGACCGGGAAATCAAGAAATCAACGGTATGAACGCCTGTAGGCGTTCCCCCAAATCAACGCCAAATGCGCCAAATCAACGGTATGAATGCAATTTAGGCATTCCCCGAGTCGCTCCTACGGAAGAAAGATGTCGGAGGTCGCGTTGCTCGCTCCGACCTACGAAGACTAAACCAGGATTTGCAGGATAAGAAATCGCGACCGGTAAATCAACGGTATGAATGCCATTGGCAGAATACGCGTGTGGTATTCTGCATGATTCACCGGGTCGCTCCTACAGAAGAAAGATTTCCAATCAATAACAATAGTTGAATCCAGTAATGGGACAATAAATATTAGAATTGGTATAATATAGAAGCAAAGTCCCACACAAGCACTTCGCCACCTGCATACCGACTTACAAGTGTCGTTCCATCCATCTGTCTCCATCAACTGACATCGAAATCACGTAACAGTTTCACTCACCATGTATCAGTTGGAACTTGTGTGCAGCTTCTTCCATTCCGACAAACCGACTATAAATCGCCACATGGCTGAGCATACCTTCCCAATTTCTACCACCACTTGCTTCATCACCGAAAATTAGCGGATATAATTCCCAATTGCTGAAGTTCCCTTGAATTCCATTACCAGCGTGGACTAATTCACCATCAACATAGCAATAAATGTTTCCTTCAAAATAACTGACGATGACGTGCGTCTGTTTGCCCGATTCAATTTTACCGAAAGAAAATTCACCACCTTGTCCGTTTTCTCCAGTGAGCGGTGTCCGAATTCGTATGGCAAATCGGTTACCATCTTGCCCTAAAGTGAAGTTACGATGCGTGTGATCTTTTGAAAAAGAGATAATCCTTGCTGGACCACTTTGCTTCAGATTATCTGTTGTAACCAAACATTCAATCGTGAGTTGATTACTTTCCTTGCATGTTGCAAGTAGCGTATCATTCTCATTCTTAGCTACGAACGAGCCACCGGTTAGATCCATCTGTCCATCTTCAGTGAATTTTGCGTCACCATGTTTTTCTATTTCGATATTATCCTCATGTGAACTATGCCAGCGAACTATTAGTCCGTCGCGTGAACCGGGAAACTCTGTATGAGTTCCTATATCTGTGGGAACGGGTGGTAATACATTAATAGTCAGTGCTGTTGTTGATGATGAACCTTCAGTATCAGTAACAGTAAGAATCGCAGTGTATTGACCAAGTTTTTCATAGACGTGTGTAGGATTTGATTGATCAGATGATGAGCCATCACCGAAATCCCATTGTTGTTTCAAGTTCCCTTCAGCAGCGAAAGCGACTGTTAACGGAGCACTTCCTTGCAAAACATCCGCAGATACTTTTGCTTCAGGACGAAGTTTTTCACCAGAGGCATAAGGTGTAAAACGATATGCAAAATCTTTACGATGTGCAGCGAATGTATATTCTCCTGGTTGCGCAGTCCCGATTGGTAGTATTTTCATGTTCCACGTATCCACACCATCAATTTTATAGGGTTGGTCTCCGTGTAAATTGACCGTAATTGTCTGTGGTTGGGTAGTGTAAACGAGATAATATTCCCCGTGTTTCGCAAGGACATATTTACCTTTGTCATCTCCAACAGGTTCAAGTGTATCAAATGGTGGTGCGTCTGCCATGAAATCTTTGAGAAAGGTTATACGAGCTGGACTTTCTCCGCGTAGCACACCGCCCTTTGCCCACCAGAGTAGGTCTTCTGGATGTTTATATGTTTCTCCGTGTCCAACGTAGCACCCTGAAACAGTGCCAGCCCAAAAGTGTTGTACCATCTGCTGTGCGGTGATATTTCCCCACCCCTGCGGAATATTCCCTTCGTAGCGGCATTCATCATAGATTACGGGTTTTCCGTATCGTGTGCGATAGAGGATACCCTCAGCCATGTTTGAAGTCTGTATACTGGTGTGAGTTACCCACGATTTGTTGTGATCGTACCAACCTCGACAGTTGTGGATGCCGCGTAACCGCTGATAGGGGTCATGGTCACGGATAATCTGGAAAAACCGATCCCAATCGGACTCTTCCTTCGCAGGCATGATGTCATATTCATTTGCCAGGGACCACCACACATTACGAAAAGCAGCTAAACGTGCAACAGCATAACGGATATAGCGGTCATCGCTTTCTGCATCCATATTCTCAAAATCCCATCGGTCATAGGTGTGGAATAGGATGATATCCGCTTCAAGACCAAGTTCCAAAATATCTTGAACCCGTTGCTCAAAATGCTGCCAGAATTCTGGGTTGAATCTTGTAAAATCCCAATCTGTTAAAGGTTTTCCTTCATAAGGATAGTAGACAGGTTCATTTTTGTTATATGAATAATCTTTGGGAAAGATACACATACGCATCTTGTTAAAGGGAGCATCAGCAAGGGTTTCGAGGGTTTGTTCCTCCATCTCTTCTCCCTGATGTGTCCAAGCATAACAGGTTGTTCCGAACTGATGATATGGTGATCCGTCAGCATATTGGAGATAGTACTTTTTATGGACTTTCACTGGACCGTGGTTACTCTCTGAGGGTTCAATACAGGTGAAACTACCTGCTTTGCCGTTGAGTTCAGAGATGTTACTTTTCGTAGTATATGTCCATTCACCGATTTCGTCTGGCATGAACCTTATTTTATATATTCCATTTCCATCGTAGAACCCCTGTGGTTCAAATGCTCGAGTTTTATGTTTAAAAACTGCGGATAATTCTACCTCAACGAACGGATTTCCTGTTTTTGGACCATTCAACGTCACTTCATACATTCCCCAACGTTCAACCATAGTTTCCTCCTTAGTTTGGTTCAATTGTGCCCACAAAATTCCATAGGTAATGAAACCAATAAAGATTACGGGATATATAACAAATTTCAATTTTATTACGATATTTCCACACATCGCTTAAGTATACTTGATTACGATAGGCACGTCAATGAATTCTGTATAAGGTATTGATCTGTTGTTCAGTCTATATTTTATACATGATTGTTCAGAAAATGGACAACAAAATTAACTGATGTCTAAAGTTTTATAAGAACGGTACTTACGCAATTTTCACGATTTTACCAAGAATTATGACAGAATTGGTGTAATTTCCAGAAGAATTGTGGTTATTCAGTGCGCTTACATGAAGATTAAATAAATATTTAGGTAATTCCTTGATCAAATTATGTTCGGTTTCTAAACCGCATAATAGGCACTATTTTCTTGTGTCTAATACACCTTTCGCCCCTCCGGGGCTTGTTATATGTGGATCAACGCTAACTATACACCTTTCGCCTCTCCGAGGCTATCGTAAATGCCTCGCAGCACCAGAGGTGCGGAAAGTGTATAGCAAAATTCGGTTATCCAATATCCCTCAACCAAAGACATGATCTTATTTGACATCTGAGAACAGTTAGGAAACCGCACTTACAGGACCTAATGAAAATAGGAATTACCGATTTAATGACTTAATTTTCATCAAAGCTCAGAATCAACGTCGAATGCGCTTATGACATTCGATGCCTACCGATTGTGCGTAAGTCATGGTCCATTTTAACTTGTGTAATGTATGCACAAGTATGTGCATCGTCCATTAATAATGTACATACTTGTGCAGCTCATTTTTATTTTTCTCTGTTAACCCTTGAAAAGTAAAGTCTTTCCTACCTAACACTCTCTGGCACGAAAATTGCTCTAAAACAAGTTATCTCATCAATTTGACTGATACCGATACTTCAACAATTATTTGACTTTGGTAAAGTTTCTATATATGAACATATATAAACGAACGATTCACTCACTGCTAATATTTAACTGCATTCTTAGCATATTTCTGTTCTACGGTTGTGGTGCGGATAGTCTCGGACCCCATAAGGATCTATTACCTCTTGTTTCTGGTGAAGAAAAATTCTCTGATAGATTTAGGTTAGAAGAAGAACCAAGATTCTTTCAAGACCTTTATGGTAGAGAAATCGTTGAAGGTAGTGAAATCAGCAGATACAGTGACCAGCAACATTTCGATAAGAACGGCAAATTAGTAGTTGGTTGGTCCGGTCAACTTGACAGTCTAAGGTTTACAACACAATTGAATAGGGCAATCATCGTCGAGGAAACATTTCTTGGTAGACATACCGATATCGCAATTGGGGATCATATACGGCTGAAACCCGATACACTATTTCCAAACGAATATATTATTTCCAAAACTGAATTTGATGGACTTCGTTGGGACACCACATTTGCACAAGAACATCACCTGTTCACGTTTCTTCACTCTCGTATTTCTAACTCTATAAGGTTAGTAACTGCAGCAATGGCAGCCGAGAATCTTGGTCTTGATCTTGGAAGACGTAATGGATGGAATCCCGACTCTGGTGTCAGGAATATAGAAAATGCACGACTTATGGGTTTTCGTGGACAGACACTATTAACTGAAAATTTCCGTGTCGGTTATACATATATAAATATGCATAAAGACCATCCTGAACGTCTAATTACAACCTATATGGGAACTGTGCCAAATACACCTCCTGAATCAATATCAATCGTTTTCCGTGATGACTCACCTGAGGATAATCATACCAGAGCATTCACAGATTTTGACAATTACGATCCTGATCGACACAGTAACAATCTTCAAGAAGGTGTCGGTGCAGCGTTTAAAAGTATGAAGATTACGGTTGTTACCCAAGCACTTGAAGATTTACATATTGATGATATAAGAGAAGGAATTGAACCCAAACTACTATCTGAAAAGACTCATCATTTTGATGTCACCGCTGATCAAGTAGTTCCAGTAATTCTGGCGGGAGGCGATTCGAAGATTCGCACCTCAGTTGATGGTGAGTGGAAAATAGTCAATGGTTTCAATAAAATGAAATATGACTTTAACCTATTGGATAGTGCTATTAACATTGACCCACGCACAGTAAAATCGGTTGTCTTTGACATGGTTGTTGCGGGGGATTACAACATTGCAATCATTGGATTCAGTGAAGCAAACAAATCTGAAACCGATCCTGAAATTCAAGAATGGATTAAAACTGAAGATGGTCATATCGAGATGCCATATCGCGACATTATTGAGGCACCAGGGAATTATGGACAATCCCCAGATTACAGAAAAAATAGAAAAGAACTTCAAGACAATCCAAGTAAATGGAAAGGTGAGGGCAGACCACGTAGAGTGAAATACCGCTATGGAGCTGCACGAGCAGCAACACTCTATGGAATTGACCTTGAAGGAACTATCGGTAATGTTTATATTAGAACTCACTATTCTATAAACGGTAAATACAAACAGTATCCTACAGTACCAAAAGATAAAGTCGGTTTTAGTCGAAAAGAAACATCTGTTAAGACTCCTACTGGAGATGAAGCAACCGGTGTTTCAATTGATTCTCGCACCGGACTGCATGTAGATGGGAATGGTATCCCAACATATTCTGAGACAGAAGGAGAACGATTTGAAGCATTTTTAGGTGGAGATGGAACAGAATTGGATGGTGATGGACAACTTGGTAGAGAAAAGGCGTGGTTCATACAACTGAAGGCACGTTTTAATAAACTTCTTTTAGAAGGTGTTTTGTATCATATTGACCCAGGTTATACAACTACCTATCTAAATTTTGGGACACATCCTGGCAGAGGACAGATATTTACACTTGATGACGTGCCTTTGGATGATTTACCAAATCAACTTGAATCATGGGATGCAACCAACTATGCTCTGGTTGAGGATGACGATGATGGAGATGGTTGGCCCGATGACATTGATTTTGATGGTGTATTACCTCGTGCAGACGACAGAGATCAAAATGGAGTATTAGATTACCAAGAGGATTTTCTCATCTTTGATGCTGACCCAGCTGTATTTATAGGTATAATTGATCTGAATAACAATGGTACCGTTGATACAATTGAGGATAACTTTGAACCGGAATACGAATACGGAATTGACCGTAAAGGTTATCATATTACTGCAGACTATGATATACTTGATAATCTTACATTGAGATTAGGCTGGTTAAACGAAAGCGAAATTTCAAGCAGACGGCATAATAATAATAAATACATACATCTCATATATCAACGTGACATCCCAGAAATTGGCAGTTTTCTTTTTCAAAACCGATATGTCCGAGTACAGGATGACATCCCGGATTATACAATCACCTTACCTGTTGATGCATTAGAGCAGATTTTAATAAATGATGAACTTGATTTTTATAACGCACGATTAAATACAACAACCCTCCAATTCCTTTATTCTGGAATCCCAAACTTGACACTTGAAGCAAAGAGTCTTGTTGTGATGCAAAAACAGTTTGAGCAAGATAAAGAGAATGCCCTATTCACAAATATTGCTTACAATCCTTCTACAGAGTACTATGAACCTGACGAACGCGTAGACTTTATGATACCCATTAGACAGGTTTATACTCAAGGTCAAAGACGAGTGAACCCGTTCTACCCTGATCATGGTATATATGCACTTGACCCGACTGACACAGGATTAATCTATGACCCAGCGAACTGGAAGATACGTCGATACCCAGAACGTGTCACACGTAATCAGTTGACAATTTTAAAAGCGAGATACGAAATCCAAATTGGGGATCTTCCTTATGTTTCAAGAATCGCTGAAGATATAATATTGACACCAATGGTTAAGTATGTTTGGGATCGTGCTTTTGACAGAACTGCTGAAGAAATACCATTAACACTCAACCCCAATTTGTTCATACCAACTGATATTGAACCGTATGAATATTTGCGATTCAATAGACGTAGTCGCGAGGATATACTGGGTGTACGTCTTGACTATCATTTTAGTCCAAAAGTAAAAATACTTGGTGGCTTCCAATATAGAAAATTCGTTAACCGAGATAAGAATTACAAGCAATACCTAAGCCAATTCCCTACTGACCAAGAAATTCCATTTCTTTATCGACCAGACATCAGATCACGTATTCTTGAAATCCAAACCATCAATCGAGGTGAATTTCTCGGTTTTAACATTGTTACAATGGCAGGATTACGTAGGACAACTAATCTGTTCCGGAATGTAGTTAGTCATACACTGTTTGTACGTACTATGATCGGATTCTAAATATGAAAACAGATAAAAAAGATAGACTGGAGATATTAAATGAAATATTTCAGATCAAGTTTTGAACGATACATTTGGATTTATTCTATTCTTATTTACATCGCCAGTATTCCAAGTATAGGATTTGCAATTGAACCAATAGCGACAATAGGACAGGCAATCCCTCAAAAACATATATTTATTAACAACGAAACGATACTCCGGGTCAATTGGACGAATATCCAAATTGTTGATGTCGCTACAAATACAGTGATGGATGAATTTGGAGAAAAAGACTATAGGGATGATGTTGTATTCAGTTCAGATGCAGAACATTTGGCAATTCTAAGTTTTAATGTTAATACAAGGATGACCACTGTCAATATTTGGAGTGTGATTGATAAAGAACTTGTTTCACAGTGGAAGATAGCATCGCGAATTGATGATAATGATGCTGCATTTAGTCCTACGAAACCTATAATCGCAACAAATTTACCAAATGAAATACATTTATGGAACTGGGAAAATGGGGAATCTATTGGGAAAATGGAACGTGTAAACTTTCCATATTTAGTCTCAATGGAGTTTACTCGTGACGGAGAACATCTATTCATTGCGTCAAGGCATGATATAGAGATATGGAATATTGAATCACATCTTTTAGAAACTACAGTTACTGATCTCAGCTTTAATAGTCTGGAAGGTATTGCCGTCAGTCCAAATGAAAAGTATGTTGCGGCCTTTGAAGACAATACAACATATTTCTATGTTTGGGATGTGGAAACACGACAACAACTATGGTATAAGAAGAATGGGATTGGTCGAATTACAAATGTTGAATTCAGTGACGATAGTCAAAAATTATATGTTGCTACAAGGACAGGTGCATTGAGTAGAAAAGGTGATAACCCATACGTTGGCTGGGATGACACAGTCCGTGTCTGGAATACGCAATCAGGACAACAGATTGATTCGTATGGAACTGATTTTAACTTTTTGGAGTCTGTAGTTCTATCTCCTGATGAAAAAACTGCTATTTTAGGATATTGGGATGTAGATGTAGTCTATGATATTGAAAAGAAAAAGAATAAACACGTTTGGGCAGATTATACAAGGAGTCGACTCCATAATAAGCTTGAAATGAGTCCAGATGGAAAAACATTATCTACTATATCATATGTAACTTTTAAAACATGGGATATAACAACACAGAAGATACTGTTTGTTGAGACTTCAGATAACTATATGTTTTCTGGAATAGCATTTTCTCCAGATAATCAGAATATTGCTGTTGGTAAGAATTTAAGGGTTGAATTGCGTGACAATCAAAGTGGTAGAGTAACAGCGCGTTTTCCACATTATGTATCTGATATAGAGAAAATGTTATTCAGTCCTTCGGGCAGATGGTTGGCAGTAGTGAATGGATGGAATGATCTCATTATTCTTGATGTAAACAGGATGGATAATATACTTCGGCTCAATAGAAATATAGATTTTCAGAGTCCAAACCACCATTCTATTGCTTTCAGCAACGATGAAGATTATTTGGCTGCTTCATGCACTACATCAGTGAATAACAATACGAAATATTGGATAATGGTATGGAAACGCATTGAAGGCATTTACCTCTTCCAAAACGTGATGTCCACACCAAAATTGGCATCCGATCTTATCTTTACAACAACTAAAGATGGTTCATTAGTTTTAGCGGCATCTATCAATAATGAAATTCACCTGATGAAAGTCTTCTTAAACAACCTTCGACTATTAACTACATTGGATGGAGAAAATTCATTACAATTTTGTGGTACAGGTCGTTATCTCTTTGTCAATAATATTGATCACATCCAAATCTGGGACTGGCAGAAAACCAAACCTATTAAACACACGCAACTTCCAAGTGTATATTCAATTAGCGAGGATTGTTCTGTTATAGGTGCATATAATACAGACGGACTATATGAAATCTATGATATAAATAATATCCTATCTCTCTTACCCTATTCAGTTGAACCAAATGGTAAGCAGTTTGTTACCCTCGGACAGATAAAACGAAATCAACTCATGCAAAACTTTCCTAATCCATTTAATCCTGAAACTTGGATTCCATTCAAACTTGCAGATGATAGCAATGTAACCATAGAAATTCATAATTACGAAGGACAACTTATCCGTTCTTTGTCTGTTGGAAAAATGAATGCAGGAGATTATTCAAACCAATCACAAGCAGTCCATTGGGATGGATTGAATAATGATGGTGAACCTGTGAGTAGCGGTATTTACTTCTATACTATTCAAGCAGAAGACTTCTCAGCAACACGAAAAATGCTTATCAGGAAATAAGACGGTTTTGTGGCGTTAAAAACCACTTAAGCACAACATTTAGGCGTCACAACTTTGATTATAATGTTTTGATGACTGTACAATATCGTGCATAATCAATATCAGCTGCACATCCACGTGCAGCTGATTTCTTTTTTAATACCTTCTAACATTGAAAAGTAGCAGTTTTACACGAATTATATTTTGGCACAAAAATTGCTGCTATATTGAATAAATACTTCTGTCTCATATTGACAACCTATAATGTAGAAATCATTTTATATCAAGAATTATCGACAGAATATATTTCAGCATTCAAATATGGAGAGTCGCGATGCGAACCCTAATGAACCGAATAAACCTCAAATTACTCATTTATACCTTTTTGATTCTCTTAGTATGTAGAATCGACATAGTATTTGCAAATGAACCTATTGCCACGATTGGAAGCCCCTTACCTCTGCAGAATTCATTCTTGAACAATGATACGGTTGTTCGTGTTCTTTCTTCAAAGATGCAGATTGTTGATGCTAACACAGGTGAGGTAGAAGATGAATTTGGTAATCTGGAATACCACTTTAGTAGTGTAATTAGTAAAACAGGTTCACATGTCGTAATTCAGAATTATTCCAGTAGTACAAAGACTTATGATTTAACCATTTGGGATGTAAACGCGAGGGAACGAATATCTTCATGGGTTCATGACGACAATTTTCAAACCGCAGTATTTAGTCCGACACAAACATTACTTGCTACCTCAGTTTATGACAAGATTCATCTATGGAATTGGCAAACCGGAATCCTAATTGGTACAATGGTAGGTGAACGGCGTCCGATAGAGCAATGCAATTATTATACAGCTTCCAATGGCAAACAATATAAGACTTCATGTGCATTTCAAACACGCAGTCATGATATGTTGTTTACTCCGGATGGTAAATATCTAATTGTTGCATCACAACGACCAGACATAGAGGTATGGCATGTGGAAACACTCCAATTGATAGGACACTTAGGCGTGCATTCTGGTAGTTGGGTAAATGGATTAGCTGTCAGTCCAGATGGTACATATATCGCTTCCTATGACAGCGATCCGGGTACAGTATATCTGTGGAATTTCCAGTCAAGACAACTTATATGGAAGCAAAAAAGTGAAATTGGAAGAATTTCAGATTTAGTATTCAGCCCTGACAGTCAACACCTATATGTTGCGACAGATACATACGGGTTGCGTAGGTCAGGTAATGATCCTTTAGAGGGTTTGGAAGGATGGTATGATAAAGTTCGGGTATGGGATGTCCAATCCGCACAACAGATAGATATATTCCAAACACAATTTAAGGCTATTCAATCTTTACGAATTTCACCTGACGGTAAAAAGTTACTATTATTATATTTTGATGGTGAAATAGTGTGGGACATCGAAAATAAACGAATACACAAGACATGGGCAGACTTTGCCAATGAGTGGTCTTATTCAAGGGATGTTAAGTTGAGTCCAGATGGAAATACCGTGCTTGCTATGTCAGGAAGTTTTATTAAATCTTGGGATGTTTCTTCACAACAGATGCGACTACTCATTCCTTCCGAAGACTATATATATAATACGATTGCAATCTCTCACGACAGTCAAAAAATTGCTGTTGGGAGAGAACCTTTAATTGAAATACGCGACCTACATACGGGCAAAGTTGAAACACAATTTCCACATTCCTTCTTACTTCCTGAAAATATTACCTTCAGTTCATCTGGAAAATGGCTTGCAGTGAAGGGTCATTGGGGACATGTGGATATCTTAAACACCGATTTACCAGAAAACAAACAAAGGCTTGAACCACCCTTTAAACTACAATTACCCGGTGGACACTACCCAATTGGTTTCAGTGAAAATGATCAATATTTTGCAACTTCGGGACACACAAAAATTGATGATATATCAAAATATTGGATTATGTTGTGGGAACGGGTAGAGGACACCTTTGTCTTTAAATACGCATGGTTAGGGGGTTTTGCTGCACAACCTTTATTCCTGACCAATACAGACGGTTCAACTCTTTTAGCAGGAAACGGAAGAGACGGAATCCATATATGGAAACTCTTAGCAGATGAACCTATTCTATTATCATCGTTCAACGGAGTATACCCCTTACAATTTAGTGACGATGGTCGCTATCTATTTGCATACAGTGCATACAGTGAAATGAACTTTCAAATATGGGACTGGCAGAGGAGTAAGCTTGTAAATCAAACACCTTTTCCATGGTATAAGTCTATCAGTCAGGATGGATCACTTTTACTAACGAATGATGTTCCAGGACAATACCAAATCTGGGATTTAAATCACATGCTGTCCTTCTTACCCTATGCTGTTGAACCGAATGGGAAGCAGTTCGTTACACTCGGACAAATAAAACGCAACCAACTGATGCAAAACTTTCCAAATCCTTTCAATCCAGAAACATGGATTCCATTCAAACTTGCAGACGAGAGTACAGTAACAATTGATATCCACAGTTCTACAGGAGAATTCATTCGGTCTTTGTCCCCAGGAATAATGACTGCAGGAGAGTATTCAAACCAATCGCAAGCAGTTCACTGGGATGGAAAGAATAACGATGGTGAACCTGTGAGTAGCGGCATCTATTTCTATACAATAAACGCAGGCGACTTCTCTGCCACACGAAAAATGTTGATACAAAAATAGACGGAGTATCGTATGAAATACCTTCTAATGAATTTGAGACCGAACGTCAATGTGTTAATTGCACTAATTTTCAGTATAATTCTGCCCTGTTCTACGTTTGGTATTGAACCAATTGCAACCTTTGGCAAACCATCACCTGAAAAGCATGCTTTTCTTACAAATCAAACACTTTTAAGAACAGACTATTTTGGCACTAATATACAGATTGTTGACGGGGATACCAGAGAAATTATTGACGAATTCGGTGTCCGTTCCAAAGACAGTTATGTCGTGTTTAGTCCATCTGCTGAACATGTAGCTATATTGGAAGAAAACAATTCTGCGAAAACCACTACAGTAAATATCTGGGATGTCATTGCACGAGAACTGATATCGGAGTGGGAGGCACCCTCCTTCATAAATCATAATGCAGAATTTGATCCTATACAACCTTTGCTTGTCAGTTCCGATAATAATGAGATATTGATATGGAACTGGCAAACTGGTGAATTAATTGGGAAAATGAATGGTGAAAGACGTCCTTCAATTGAATGTGATGTTGACCTTCAGCCCCCAATTAATAAGAGTGTAGGTAGAACATGTTCAAGTCGACCAGATGATCATGATTATGTGTTTACACCAGACAGTAAACATCTCATTGTCGCCTCAAAACGACCAGATATAGAATTGTGGAGTTTGGAAACGCACGAATTGATCGGACACTATGAAGGACATGCTGGAAACTGGGTCGAAGGATTAGCGATTAGTCCAGATGGACGTTATCTTGCATCCTTTGAGAGTATAACAAATTTCGTTTATTTGTGGGATGTCGTATCAACACAACTGCTATGGAAAGTACCGATTGATGATAGGGAAATATCGGAATTACTATTCAGTCCAAATGGAGAACACCTGTATGCTGCCCACAATAACGTGTATATATTGGATGTAAAATCAGGTCAACGGATTGACTCTTTTGGAAACGATTATTGGCAATTGCAGCAAATGATAATATCCCCTGATGGGAATATAATGCTTCTTCAATATGGTGGAAATTATTTTCAAGGTGGTGTTTTAGAATTGTGGGATACAAATATGAAAAAACAAAAGAAGGTTTTCGCTGATTATATCGGAGGTTTACCAGTATTAAGTTCAGATGGTGAAACCATGATAAGTATAGAATCCTTCTATATTAAAGTCTGGGATATTCCAACACAACAAGTGCGTTTTGCATTGCCTGGATTATATCACTTTGAAAAAGGTATCGCTATATCTCCTGATAATAAAAGAATTGCTTATAGCAAATATCCTGGGGTTGAGATTGCAAATATCCAAAACGGAGAAATTGAAGCACAAACTCAGGAATTTGCTATTTACTTTGAGGATGCAGAATTTAGTTCATCAGGAAGATGGCTTGCTGCGGTAGATTCCTTCGGTTATCTGTTTGTTTGGGACTTAATAGATCCAGAAAAAATGCATAGAGTTAATACAGATTATCCAGCGTGGAAACACCGCTTTGAGAAAATCGCTTTTAGTGATAATGATCAATATATGGCTGCTACTGCCAGAACAGAAGAGAATGATAACTATAATTACTGGGTTATAGTTTGGAAAAGGAATGTAGACAATTTCAAATTTCAATATAGATTCGAAACTTCCAAACATGATGATTCTCACTATTCATCACTAACCTTTGCTACTTTAGCGGATGGAGCAACGGTATTAGCCATTGCCGGTCAATCAGAAACTCAAATTTGGAGAATTTTTCCTGAAACAACTCAACATGTGAGTACGCTACCGGGTGCAAATTCACCAATACATTTTGGGCATGAAAAGAGATACCTGTTTACCAATCAATATGGAGAACTTCAAATTTGGGATTGGAAAACAAGTAGACGTATTAAGTTTCCATCAAGTCCAAATTATCAAGGTCTCAGTCCTGATGGATCATATTTAGTAGGAACAGATGAAATAGGACGATACCAAATATGGGATGCTAAAGAGTTATTTTCTACCCTCCCTTATTCCGTTGAACCGAATGGAAAGCAGCTCGTTACACTCGGGCAGATAAAACGCAACCAACTGATGCAAAACTTTCCAAATCCTTTCAATCCAGAAACATGGATTCCATTCAAACTTACTGATGAAAGCATTGTAACCATAGAAATTCATAATTCCACAGGAGAGCTTGTTCGTTCCATATCACCGGGAAGAAAGACTGCAGGAGAGTATTCAAACCAATCGCAAGCCGTTCACTGGGATGGAAAGAATAACGATGGTGAACCTGTGAGTAGTGGAATATATTTCTATACAATAAACGCTGGTGACTTCTCAGCAACACGAAAAATGTTAATCAGGAAATGAATAGTTGTCAATATATTTTCTTATTTATAGGGTCAATGAATGCGTAATCAGACAATTATACAGAACCGAGTACTATTTATTTTCATCGTATTCTTGACTATTTATTTTCTTCAAGAATCACAATACGCTCATAGTAGAGGTATATTATATTGGATTGAAACTGATATTGACTCTTTAGATAGCAATATTATGCGTGCACAACTTAACGGTTCAACACCTGAAGAAGTTCTTACGGGTCTACATGCAGCTTCAGAAATAACTTTGGATTTACATAACAGCAAAATGTATTGGATAGAAAATATGCAGCAAAAATTCAGACAGCAAACATTAGGAATATCTACACTGGTATAAATTACCTTGCAGGTTTAACTTTGGACAATGACGGTACTCTTGATGTCTCCCCTGAGTTAAATCAAGTGACAACGACATGGGGAAATATAAAATCACAATAAATCATTGTCCTGTTATTGTGATGTGGTTCATATAGAAACATCTAATGTTATACATCAATAAGGAGTGACTTAATGAAAAACCTACAGACATTACAAAAACGATTCATTCTCATTTTAGTTCTGGTACTGCTGACAAGTGTTGTTCAGTATATAAATTATGCCCAAGCAAGGGGCAAGATGTTTTGGACAGAATCATCAAATTGGCTGGCTAAAGAAGGTAAAATCAAACGCGCCAACCTTAACGGAACAGCTGTGGAAGATATAGTAACTGGGTTGTATGGTCCTGTAGAACTTGAGTTAGACCTGCATAACAATAAGATGTATTGGATAGACAGAACTACAAAAAAGATTCAACGTGCTGACCTTGATGGCTCAAATATTGAAGATATCTTGATAGGTAAAAGAATTAGCTCTCTTGCCATAGATGTTAAATCGGAAAAACTATATTGGGGAAATGAGGTATTGGAAGTTATTCAACGGGCAAAACTTGATGGCTCAAATATTGAAAACATTGATATTAACAAAATTTGGATTACTGCTGCGAATATCGAACTGGATTTAGATTCAGGTAAAATTTATTGGGCAGATTATTGGGAAAATGTAATCGCACGTGCTAATCTTGACGGAACTGAAACTGAAAACCTTGTTACCAATGTTGATGGAGTTAACGACTTAGCATTAGACCTAAGCAACCGTAAGATGTACTGGACGGATGTAATACATGGTAAAATTCATCGCGCAAATCTTAATGGACTGCAGATTGAAGACATTGTTACAGGATTAAGAAAACCTTTCGGTATTACTTTGGATTTTAACTCTCATAAGATTTTTTGGGTAGACTGGGATTGGGAAACTGATTCATATAAGATTCAGCGTGCAGATCTTGATGGTTCCAATGTTCGAGATTTATATACAGGTTTGAATCGTCCGTCAGAAATAGTGTTGGAAACGGACGGGTTTTACGATGTTAATCCAGACGCAAACAAATTGACAACCACATGGGCAAGAGTGAAATCCAAGTAAGGATAACATAAGGGATTGTATGAAATGAATATTCATTTGATGACTTACAAACGACTCACGATAGTTTCAATGATAATTCTATTGATTTCTGTTGTCCAATTTACAAGTTATGGACAAGGGGCAAGAAAAATTTACTGGTCAGAAGACGGCAAAATCAGACGGGCAAATCTTGATGGTTCGAATGTAGAAAATGTCTTAACAAATGATAATTGGATAAGGGATATCGCTTTGGACATTCAGAACCATAAGATTTACTGGATTGGTGGGGCACATAGCATCAAACGGGCAAACCTTGATGGAACGGATGTTGAGACTATCTACAATCCACAAGCTTTAAACGCGGATAAAGTTGAACGGATACATTCTCCAGTTACGATCACATTAGATACAAGTGCCGAGAAGATATATTGGGGTAATATGTGGGGACCTTGGGGAATGACGCGGGCAGATTTAGATGGAACTAATATTGAAGATATAATAATTTTACCTGTCAATGGAGGTGTTTTTAATATACGAGTGGATGCGGAAGACATTCAACTTGATGTGAAAGAAGGTAAGATATATTTTCAAGATTCATTAAATGACAATATCGCACGTGTGGACATGGACGGATCAAATTATGAGAATCTTCCTCTTACAACGCCATATCATGACAAAATTGCACTTGATTTATCTAATAATAGAATATTTCGGACAACAATCATTTTCAATGAAATACGATCATATTTCCTTGACGGAACAAATCGTGATATTATTCTTACAAATTTGAACTATCCTATACATATTGCTCTGGATGTTCATTCTCAAATAATATACTGGTCTGAAAGGAATCACGAAACAGAGGAAAGTACGATACGAACTGTAAATTTTGATGGCACGAATGCCACTGATCTTCTGACTGGATTGAATTATGTATATGGTATTGCCTTGGATACCGAAGGTGTTTACGGTGTAAGCCCTGAAAAAAATCAAATCACAACCACTTGGGGAAACATAAAAGCAGAATAGTCCATATAAGAACTTGATATGTATTCCAAATTTGGTGCGGTGTCCTACCCGTACCATTTTTTATTGCACTTTCATTTTTATGTTGTTATTATGGTTGCAGATAAGAATAGTACATCAACGGAGACTTGTATGAAAAAATACCGTATTGCAATTATTGGCTTAGGTGGTATGGGCGGAGCCCATGCCCAAGCAGTGAAGTTAGAAACGAACTGCGAACTTGTCGCAGGAGCAGAAATCAATCCAGATAGGGCAAAAGCATGGGGTGAACGATTCAACGTCAACGCTATCTATGACGACTACGAAAAGATGCTTGATGAGCAAAAACTGGATATTGTAATCATACCCACCCAAGCACCCATGCATCACCCACCTACAATCGCAGCTGCACAACGTGGTATCCACGTTTTCTGTGAAAAACCGATCGCACTCAACTTAATCCAAGCAGACGAAATGGTCGAAACTTGCGACCAAAACAACGTCAAGTTTGCCATAAACCATATCAAACGCGCCAGTCTATACAATCGGTATGTTCTATCCTTAATCGGAAAAGGTGAAATCGGTGATGTTGTCTTGATGAAAGCAACAGACAAAGGTGGACGCAAAGTAGGCAATTCACTGATGGAAATGGGCACTCACCTTTACGATTGGCTACGTCTTTTCGGTGGGGATGTGGAGTGGACACATGCACACCTGGTGCAGTTGGATGGACGTGAATCGACCGTTGATGACATCAAACATACGCAAGAGGTACACCCAAACGATCGAGATGCTGGACTTGTATTGGGTGAACGCGGTCACGTCGCCTTTCGGTTTAAAAACGGTATCCATGCAGACGTGCAATTCCTCGCACAACCCCAAACCAATGATAACGCTTACGGCATTGATATAATCGGAACGGAAGGTCGTATAGCAATCCGAGAAAGTGTCGGTACAACGATGTTTATCCATAAAGGACAGCATCAAACACCTATACAAGCATGGGAACCCGTACATCTCCCAGAAGAAGAGATTGACGAAAATGGTAAACAACGCGATCAAGGATCGGTCAGGTTGTATTTGCAACGACTCATGATACGCGACCTAATTGCAGCCATTGAAGAAGATAGAGATCCATTTGCAAGTGGTAGAGATGGTAGAGATTGCCTTGAGATGATACATACAACATGGGAATCACAACGTCAAAAAGGTAGGGTGTATATGCCATTGACATCACGTGAACATCCACTTGAAAAATGGCAGAAGGAATGAGCAGTTGAAATCCATAACGAGATAAGGAGAGATTACTAATGGCAACAATGCAATGTCAAAATTGTGATTCTGAAAGAATTATGACCAACTGCCCGATACGAGACGGTCAAGGTTTTAAAGTATGTATACATATCGCAACCAAACCTGATGCTTTATTATTCAAGGGTAACCACAAAAAGGATTTATTCGCAAATATTTGTGCTGATTGTGGTTACATTAGTCTTACTGTGAAAAACCCAGAAGGCTTGTCGCAAATATATACTCAAAGAGAATAACAATAATCCAAAATGGAGTTAAAAATGAAAAAACGTAGATCCTTTTTCGGTCCTTCAAAGGATGAAATCTGGTCACAAATTGCGACTGATATTGATGGAGAATTTATAGATGGTGGGTTTTGGAAAAAGGACGTACTCATTTACAAACACGGTGAATGGCGGATACTCCTTGATACTTACACAGTTTCAACACAAAATTCCTCACAAACGTATACTCGCATGCGAGCACCTTTTATAAACAAAGACGGTCTCTATTTCAAGATTTCTCGCGAAGGATTTTTCAGTTCAATAGGTAAATTTTTTGGAATGCAGGACATTGTAATAGGAGATCCGTTTTTTGATGACCAGTTTGTTATAAAAGGAAATAATCCAGAAAAAATAAAGTTACTACTTGCAGAACCTAAAATAAAAGAATTATGTCAAAAACAACCACATATACATTTCTCAATCAAAGATGATGAAGGTTTCTTCGGTACTGAATTTCCTGAAGGTGTTGATGAATTGTATTTTAGTTGTGGAGGTGTTATCAAAGAAACAGAACGACTAAAAAACCTGTTCGGATTGTTCTGTATAACTTTGCAACGCCTGGTCCAAATTGATTCTGCCTATGAAGACGACCCACAGGTTCAGTTGAAATAGGTATTGTACATACACTGGTGTGTAAAGTTATTTGCACAGATGTAGTGATATTTTTCCAGATATTGTATAGACCTTTCTACTAAGTATGCAACTATGTCTATTATACGAAATGAAATACATCTGAAAATCCTATAATCCTAATAAACCGGTTCTGTCAAAAGAGACAGAAATAAAAGGGAATCCCCTTCCGCGTCTTCTGTGTCCTCTGCGTTTTCAGTGATTCAGACAATAGATCAGTCATAATTACAAATGAACAGACGACCCAGAATACACAAAAAAGTTGACACATACAATTATATATGATAGACTTCTAAACGCTATTAGAAAAATCTCAAAATTGGCAAGTGCGGAGTCACCTTCGTGAAACAAATTGATTCAAAACAATCAGGTTTAACCCTGGTACAGATACTAATTGTCGTAGTTATACTTGCAGTCATTGCCGCTGTTTTATTGGCACCACGGTTGCTCGGGCAAGCAGGACGCGCCCTTCAAACACGTGCTGCTGAAGACATTGAGACGCTTGGCATTGCACTTGACAGGTATGCAAAAGACAATGGGGATTATCCATCTACTGAACAAGGTTTGAAGGCATTATGGGAATACCCAGAGAAACCACCCATTCCAATATATTGGTTAGGTCCATATCTTCAAATCCCTATAACAGAGGATCCATGGGGCAATCAATATATTTATATCCGTCCAGGTGTTCATGACCCTTACGGTTATGACCTACTCTCATTTGGAAGTGATGGAGTTGAGGGTGGATCAGGTGAAGCTGAAGATGTTGTCAGTTGGATTCGCCGTGATGAATAACTTAATCTGTGTCCATATATTGTTACTCTTAACCACTACCTAAAGAAATTGTTTATTGGGAAGAGGAGTTAATAAAATGAAAATAACCGATATAGAGGTAATCAAAGTTCGAGTGCCATATCATGATGGCATATATGAATTGATGACTCGTCGAAATCTTTATCAGATTGATCATGTCTACAAAGTACACACTGATGATGGAATTACCGGAATTGGTGACGGTTCATTTCAATCGGACGAATCACTTCAGAGATTTATCGGTAGAAATCCGTTTGAGTTTATGAGTGGTTGGGCACCAACACCACTACAGCAGGCTTTTTACGATATTATGGGTAAATCACTTGGTGTGCCAGTGCATCAACTATTAGGTGAAAAAGTTAACGACAAAGCTTCTTTCGGCTATTGGTCGATTGATATGACCCCGGAGGAATGGGCAGCCGAGGCTAAACATGCATACTCCATCGGATACCGACTCCATAAAATCAAAGCACGTCCGTGGTTTGAGGTGCGCGAGCAAGTTGAGGCAATCGCAGAGGGAGTTCCCGATGATTTTCAACTTCGTGTAGATGCTAATGACTCATTTGAGACTCCACAACGCACGCTTGAAGTCGCCCGCCAACTAAAAGATTTCAATATTGAATCATTTGAAACCCCGATTCCACAGTCCGATATAGAAGGATACCAAGAGATCAAACAACACACAGATATGCCGATAACAATCCACTTCGGGAACCCTGACCCAGTGAAAGCTATTCGTGCAAATATGAACGATTCATTTATAATCGCATATCCTGACTCACGCGCTGCAAATGCAAAACGCGAAGCAATAGTCTCAGACTCTGCACATCTTCCTGTTTGGATACAAATAGTCGGACTTGGTATAACGACCTGTTACGTCATGCACCTCGCTGCAGTAATGAAAAATGCAACGATGCCATCGATAACATTAAATGCATTACGCGCTTATGATATTGTTACCCCTTCAACTATTCCACTTGATGAAGGATATGCAACAATCCCTGATAAACCCGGCTTAGGTGTCGAATTGGATGAAAACGCACTTGATAATTGCCGTGTTTAATCGCGTTCTGACATAAAAGGAGAATATGATGAAAACAACTTTATTATGTCTGACCATACTACTCGTTGGAGCAATTATGTCTGCGCATGCCGCAAAACTTGGTTTAGCAAGTGCATGGTTATTCGAAGAAAATGGTGGAAAGGTAGCAAAAGATATTGTCGGTGGACACGACGGTGAAATCAAGGGTTCCGTTGATTGGACGGATAACGGAAAATTTGGCACAGCATTAGAATTTCCAGGAAAAGGCGATAGTTACATCCACATACCACATGACGACCTATTTAATGCTGATCCTTACACCTTTGTCGTCTGGGTAAAGTTACAACCAAAATCATGGCAATACGTCGTTTGGCGTAATGGGGAAGTTTGGCCTGAACCAGACTTATTAAGACATCTTGATATATGGATAAGTAATACCCACATTCCAGTGTTTATGTGGCATGTCAAGGGTCAAGTCGGACGTATAGATGGTAAGACAATCGTCGCAGATAGTAATTGGCATCATATCGCTAAAGTCTATGATGGGAAAAATGTACAGATGTTTATTGATGGAAAGCTTGATGGTGAAATGGCAAGTGGCGGAACGTTGGATACAAGAAAATCACCGATTTGGATTGGTGCACGTCCCGGTAATATTGCTGCTACTGGACTCTTTGATGAAGTCGGGTTCTTTACAAAAGCACTTTCTGAAGCACAGGTCAATGATGTCATGGATAACGGGTTAGAAGATTATGCTGCTGTTGAAGCAGCTGGAAAAGCAACCACAACATGGGGGTTGTTAAAGTCTATTAGGTAAAGAAACAGACACACAGTGTGTCTAACAGAAATGGAGATAACGAAATATGCAAATGCACGTTGGCGGTCAATGGGTTGATAAATCAAATAAAATAGACGTACTGAGTCCTTTTGACGGTTCTGTTGTTGATACTGTTCCGAAAGGTGATGCCAGCGACGTTGAAACAGCGATACAAACCGCAGAACGCGGCGCAAAAATCATGGCGGATTTGACAGGCTATGAACGCTATGAGATATTACGCAAAGTCGCTGACTTGATGGTAGAAAAAGCAAATGAACTTGCCGAAGTAATCACTCGTGAAGAGGGTAAGATATTAGCAGAAGCGACAGGCGAAGCCACTCGTGCTTCAGAAATCATCGCACTTTCTGCAGAGGAAGCAAAACGATTAACAGGTGAAACAATACCGCTTGAGGGGGCACCAGGAGTAAAAAACAAACTCGGTTTTACAGTGCGCGTACCGTGCGGAATTGTTGCAGGTATCAGTCCATTCAACTTTCCGCTGCACCTTGTCTGCCATAAAGCAGGTCCAGCAATTGCGGGTGGAAACGCTATCATCATCAAACCAGCAACAGACACGCCACTCTCTGCACTGAAGTTGGTTGAACTCTTTTTAGAAGCAGGAACCCCACCAGAGGCAATTCAATGTGTTACTGGTCCCGGTGGAGAAATTGGGGATACACTTTGTGCTGATAGTCGCGTTAGGAAAATTACTTTTACTGGCAGCCGCGATGTCGGTGAACATATCTGTAAGGTTGCAGGACTGAAACGGGTTACAATGGAACTCGGGTCAAATTCTCCGCTTATCGTTATGCCAGATGCAGATCCTGAGAAGGTAGCACGAGCAGCAGCAGCGTCCGGATATTCTAATGCTGGACAGGTCTGTATCTCAACACAACGTGTCATCGCACACAAAAAAATCTATGGTGATTTCTTGGACGCATTCCAAGCAGAAGTAGCACAAATCGGTATCGGTAATCCATTAGAGTCTGGTGTTCGCATGGGACCGATGATACGAGAAGGTGATGCTACAAGAGTTGCCGAATGGATTCAGGAGGCAGTTGCCGATGGGGCAGAACTCCTCACAGGCGGAGAAAAGCAGGATCAGTTTGTTACACCTGCCATCCTTGCTAACGTCAAACCGGAAATGAAAATATCCTGTGATGAAGTATTCGGTCCTGCTGTCGGAGTAACCCGTGTCAACGATATTGACGAAGCAATTACCCTTGCTAACGATACGAATTACGGATTGAGTGCTGCTATCTTCACACAGAACATTGATTGGGCAATGCGGTTCGTCCGTGAAGTAGACTCTGGCAACCTTATGGTTAACTGGGGAACTCAGTGGCGTGCAGACTTAATGCCGTATGGTGGTGTTAAAGAAAGCGGTATGGGTAAAGAAGGTCCAAAATACGCAATTGAAGAAATGACAGAGTTAAAAATGGCTATCTTCCATCTGGATAGTTAGGTAGAAATATACGTTGTAGGTGCGGTTTCCCAACCGCACCTATTCAAAAAAAGTTTATACACAAATCTCGCAATTTTATTCTTGTTGGAGTGATGAGTTTCCAGACTTCACACAGCGGAATCCTTCATTTGGGTTGGTGTCAGTAGGTGCACGCCAGTGTCGGTTGCCAATTCGTGAACTTTGAGCACTATTGAGCCATGAACCGCCGCGTAACACGCGATTGTCTTTTAGGTTGACATAATCCTTCATCACCTGACTAATACTGTTTACACCAGCCACCGGATTTTCACGTGGAGAATTGCTGTAGAAGTTCTCATCATACACATCAAGACACCACTCCCTGACATTACCTACCATATCGTATAAACCATATCTGTTTGCGGGATAAGAACCTACGGGTGTGATTTCCTTATCAGTACCGTCAAAGTAGTTTGCTTTGGAAGCATCAATTGTATTACCCCACGAATATTTGTTACCTTCTAAACCTGCACGAGCAGCTTTCTCCCATTCTGCTTCAGTTGGCAAACGTTTTCCTGTCCATTTTGCGTAAGCCATCGCAGCATACCAACTCACATATACAACTGGATGGTTTTCCTTTCCAGCAGGATAGTTGTTGTCAAACCAATCTGCCAAGTAGTATCCATCGTGATACTCACGTGGAATCTGGTCTTTTCGCCATCGTGGGTTTGCATCAACGAACTGCTTATATTGTGCATTCGTCACCTCGAATCTGTCAATATAATAGGTATCAAGGTACACTGCATGTATAGGTTTTTCATCAAGACCATCATTATTGCTACCCATCTGGAATTCACCCGCTGGAATGTGTGCCATGTCCGGAGAAGTGTCCTCCAGTAAAAATTCATAAGGTATTCTTGCCAAATAACTTACTGGTTTACCTTCCCGTGTTGCGGGGTGAAAGGTGGATTTCTTTAGTGCTTCAATAGAGGCTTCCTCAAACCCAAAACCGAGTTGTGTCAGTGCTTTAATATCCTGTGCCATACCGTTTTCATCAATGGTTGCTAATAGAAAGACGGTGCCTTCCTTTTGTGCTCTTTTTGCTTCTATTGGATAAATTGGTTTTTGTAGGTTCTTGAAGCGAGGTGGAGTAATGTCGGATAACTTAATAGGTGGTCGTATGTCAGCTGTTAGGTAGTATGAAGTTAGAACCATAAAACAAAGAATAGTAGTAATTATTTTCATACCTTTCATTATGTCTCCAATTTTAGTGTTAAGTAATTAAATAATAGGCGCATCCTATGTAGAAGGAATGCGCCTACTATAAAGAATACTTGTGATTACTAATAGAGAACTTACCAGCGATTTACGCTTCTTCTTCTTCCGTTTTAGATGCAGCAACAATCTTTTGTGCAACGTCATCGGGAACTATCTCATAACGAGCGAATTCCATTGTGAAGTTCCCACGTGCACTCGTCATAGATCTCAAATCAATTGAATAACGCAGCATCTCGGATTGTGGCACCATAGCCTGAATTATCTGTCGTTTGCCCAACTGTTCAACACCCATAACCTGTCCACGTCTGCCGTTCAGGTCACCGATGATGTTACCCATATATTGTTCAGGAACAGAGATTGAGACATTCATAATCGGTTCAAGTAAACATGGGTCGGCTTGTTGTACACCTGTTGCAAAAGCCATTGAGCCTGCGATTTGGAACGCCATATCCGATGAATCTACATCATGATATTTTCCATCATGCAGATCAATTTGTATATCAACCAATGGATAACCCGCAAGGACTCCATTCTCCATTCTTTGACGTATACCTTTTTCTACTGCGGGGATATAGTTGGACGGAATCACACCACCTTTAATGCTGTTAATAAACTCAAACCCTTCACCACGTTCCAAAGGTCCGAGATTAATGGTGACATCTCCGAATTGTCCTTTACCCCCAGATTGCTTTTTGTGCCGTTCTTGGATGTTTTGCACGCGTCTACGCACAGTTTCACGATAAGGTACTTTTGGGGCAGCAACCTGTGTCTCAACACCGAATTTCTCTACAATCCGATCACGGTTCACTGTAATATGTAGATCCCCAAGACCTGAAACCAAAAGCTGCTTTGTTACATCATTCCGATCAATTTGAAAGGATGGGTCTTCTTCACTAATTCGTGTAAGGGCGGACATAAGTTTCTCGTCATCCCCTTCCCGTGCTGGCGAAATAGCATAAGAGATGACCGTGTTTGGAAACTCAATTCCAGGTAGTTTAATGGTAGCATCTCTGTCACACAATGAGTCTCCTGTATGTGTCGCAGTGAGCTTGGTCAATGCACCTATATCACCTGCGGGAATACCTGGTGTGTTGATAGCTTGCTTACCATTCATAAATGTTGGTTTACCAAGCCGTTCTGTCCCACCTTTTGTAGAATTGGCAACTTGTACATCACCTACCAATGTCCCGGAATAGACACGAAAGAGACTAAGTTGACCTGAAAATGGGTCTGCTATAGTTTTGAATACTACTGCAGACATAGGTGCTTCTGTTGAAGGTTCACGCGTATTATCCTCATCATCAACATCCTGTGCTGCTCCAACCTGAACAGGAGATGGACAACAACTAACAATCATATCCATCAACTGTTGAACGCCTATATTTTTCAATGCAGAACCGCATAATACTGGAACAAACTGATTTTCAGAAATACCTGTTTGTAAACCGTTTTGTATTTCCTCCTCAGAGAGTTCTCCTTCAAAAAACTTTTCGATAAGTTCATCGTCGCTTTCTGCTGCAACTTCAACAAGAGCTTCTCTGTATTCTTCAGCGACACCTGCTAAGTCATCAGGTATATCGGTCTGCGCGACAGGTGCGTTTCCATTTGGTTCAAGAAATGCTGCATTCTGTATCACATCTACAACACCTGTAAACTGTTCCTCTTTACCAATTGGGATTTGTACTGGAACTGCCCGTGTCTCTAATATATCTGAAATACTTGCTAATGCATTTTCAAAACTTGCGTTCTCTTTATCCATTTTATTGATGAAGAGGATTCGCGGTAGTTCATATTTATCAGCTACTTCCCAGACCTTTTCTGTACCACCCTCTACTCCTGTTGTAGCATCTACTACGACGATAACAGCGTCAACGACTCGTAGCACACCATGCAGATCACCATAAAAATCCTCTGCTCCTGGAGTATCAATAAGGTTAAGTTTATTTTCCTCCCATTCCGATATACACACTGAACAATTGAGTGATGTTTTGCGTTCTATCTCATCCGAGGCATAGTCAGCTACCGTGTTTCCGTCATCCACGGAACCCATTCGCTCAATGGCACCGCCGTTATATAGCATTGCTTCAATTAGGGATGTCTTACCAGATCCCGAATGAGCAATTATACCGATATTCCGAATTTCATCAGTTCTGTATTGTCTCATTTATACTATGTTCTCCTTTTGTCACCACACGGAATAGGTCAAACTATGCCGTTTAAAGATATTATATTTTAGCATATATGGCATATAAATTTCAACAAAAACCTACACTCCAATTTACGATATGTTTTGAGTGGTTATATTTTAACGATCAAGTTTGTGCATTATTACATCAAATTTCACAAAACAGGTAATGGGTAATTATTCCTTAAAAATGATATAATGTACACCAAGAAAATTGTATAAAGGATATGAAAATGAAAATGCTATTTTTTGCATTAGGTTCAGGTTTTAGTCTACTGAGTGTATTATTTGGTGCTTTCGGAGCACATGCCCTGAAGAAGAAACTAACACCAGAGATGTTGGATATATTTGAGGTTGCAGTGCGATATCAGATGTATCACAGTATAGGATTAATTGTTGTTGCTTGGGCAATATCACAATGGCAAAACTCACTCACAAATGCCGCAGGGTGGTGTTTTGTTGCTGGTATTCTTATATTTTCTGGCAGTCTTTATATACTAAGTCTGACTGGAGTCCGTTGGCTTGGTGCAATCACACCGATTGGCGGTTTGGTATTTATCGCTGGATGGGGATGTCTGATGATCGCTGCGTTTCGTCAGTAACACGATATCTAATGTATTCAATACCCTGATATTATAATTGCATAGTAAGAAACAATTTCAAGGATCCTTTCGTGATATTTCTTCCCAATCCCATAGAACAATTGTTCCGTCTCCGCCGGTACTTGCTAATGTCTTTCCTCCCTCAATGAAAACCATGTCTGTTATCTGTTGTAGCCAACTACTATGTCCTTTGTGTGTTGACAGAAGTTGACAAGTTTGCGCGTCATATAATTGGACTTTATCCCATGCCGAAACCACAAGTGTTTTGCCATCTGGTGAAAATAAAATAACATAATTACCATCATCGGTTTGGCATTTTCTAAGTAGCATACGATTGGTTAGATCCCACAAGTAGAATATCCCATAACTCGAACTTGCAAGAATCTTTCCATCCGGTGAAAATGCTAAAGCACTCGTGCGTCTACTCTGTCCAGTAAGTGTGAATAAACGCCTGCCTGTCTCCACATTCCATAGGTTGATTTGTTCACTGTCACCGCCGCTTGCAAGTAGTTCACCATTTGGGGAAAAGGTAATTACGGCCACTTTTTCTTTGTTTCCTTTTAGCCTATATTTGGGACGATTTGATTTTGATTTTGTGATATGTCTTTCCCAAAATGGCAGTGGGGGATCTGTAATATCCCACAATTGAATTTCTCCAACTTGATCATCATAAGATGTGATAGCCAATATTTTTTCATCTGGAGAAAATTCAAAAATGAAACTGTATGCGTCTTTCGAATATCCGTGTCCGGTAAATATTGCGCGGTTTCGGTTTTCAGAAATATCCAACAACCTTATTTTTTTACCTAAAAAATTTTTCAGGACAAGTGTTGTTGCATTTGAAGAAATTGTCTCGGAAGAAACAAATCCTTTAACAGAAGATACTGATAATTGATGTCCATTATCAATGTTCCAGTGTTGAATTTGCCCATGTCCTGGCACCACACTAACTATAATATTATCTTGTTTTAAAGCACCAATACCTGAAATCTCGTCTAAATGTCCTGTACAAGTAAATTGAAGACTACCTGTAGTAACATCCCAAGCACGAATTGTGTTATCCTCACTCGCTGAAAGTAACATTTCTCCATCCGGTGAAAATGCTAATGCAGTTATCTCGTCTTTGTGTCCTTTGAACTCTGATGTTGGGTAGTATTTACCAAAGAAACCTCTTAAACCTTGTTGATTTTGAGTAGCACTCCATAAAGTTACTTCACCATCATCTCCACCACCTGCAATGAGTTTATCATTCGGGGAAAAGACTATCTTTTTGATGCCAGATATGTCCTTAAATGTTGCCCGATGTGTTGCTGTGTCTATGTCCCATAATTTGATACTATATCTATTGCAACTCGCAATTGTTTTGCCATCATGTGAAAACGCTAAATCAGATAACAATCTTTGTTTATGACTTGTCAGGGTTAACAGATGTTCTCCCGTATCAGTCTTCCAAACATTAATTAGATCATCTTTTTTTCTTTCGTAGTATGATGTTGCGAGAAAATGACCATCTGGTGAAATTGTGATACCGTTAATATCCTCTTCCTTCATGTCCATATCTATATTTGAAATAGTTGGTGTATCTGTTGAGTTTTCTTCAATTGACTGTACATGTACTTTTTTAAGTATGCTGCCTCCTTTACGTAGTAAGTCTGTTGTAGCAAGTATTGTTCCATCTTCAGAGAAATGTGCCGAGTGAAAGGCTTGGCGTTTTGCTTTTGGTATAATACCGAGAAGTTCTCTGTTATCTACATTCCAACGTAATATTGCACCTGCGTAACTTGTCCCTGTTAGCAATTTACCATCAGCTGAAAATGCTATTCCATTTATATTGTGTCTATCTCCCTTGAATAAAGCAATCTCTTTTCCAGTTTTAGCATCATACATCCACACTCCAATTGTCGTTGCCACTGCAAACTGAGTATTGTCTGGTGAAAACTTGATGTCATTTACCTTCCCTTTTCCGAGGCGAGTTTTTGCACCGTGTGGTAATTCCCATTTGGAATAATCAACATCGGATTGTGGTAAGGAGATTGTTGAAAAGCCTCGGTTCGGCATCCCGCTGATAAACAAAGTCATTAGAAGGATCGCCACAATCACACAAAGTAATATGAAAAACAGACGTGATGATTTCACTTTATTAGTTCCTTTTGTTATATAACTTCACTATACATTGGAATTTACCACCTATCCTAAGTGACATACAGAATTAAAGCAAAACAAATTATCCGAAATCACAACTTGGGAGAAGTAACGCATAATATTAATGACTGAATGCGGAGCATGCTTATTACTATTACCTATTGACCTGTGCGATATGTTCCCAATCCCAAAGAAGAATAGTACCATCCTTACTTGCGCTGACTAAGGTTTTTCCATCATCAATAAACAATAGATCGTTTACCCAACTGCTGTGTCCTAAGTGTGTTGATAATAGTTGACACGAATGTGCATCAAATAATTGGATTTTACCGTTATAAGTGCCACTTATTAGCGTGTTACCATCTGGAAAATATTTCAGGATAGTTGGGTATTCCACATTCTGACATTCAGTTTTCAGTTTCCCGGTGGTTACATCCCAAAATAAAATAGAACGAGAAAAACCCCCACTTGCGAGCATTTTTCCATCAGGTGAGAATGCCAATGCTCTGATTGTATCATCACGATCAGAAGTTAGCGTAAATAATTTGGAACCGGTCTCCACATTCCATATATGTATTATTTTATCGGTTCCACCACTTGCGAGCATTTTTCTGTCTGATGAGAATACTAATGCGAATACCCTATCTCTGTGTCCTTCAAGAGTATACCGTGGTTGAATGGTTTTTGATCTGGAAAGCAGTCTTTTAAAATATGGTTGAGACCGATTAGGTATTTCCCATAAATGAACAACTCTAACACGATTTTCTATAGAGTAACTTGCAAACCTTTTCCCATCCAAAGAAAACGCGAATACGAAATTGATTGCAGCTTGCGGATATCCATGTCCACCCAAGATTGCATGAATACGTTGTTTTGAAGTATCGTACAATCTTAACCGTTTTTTCGCTCTCCAGTCTTTTATAACCACCGTATTTGCATCAGGTGAAATTGCTTCTATCATTTTATTTCTATAGTAGGATCCTGAGACATGGTGTCCAATATTGATATTCCAATGTAGAAGTTGATTTTCCCCTGAATGTACAGTTGTCAAGGAACCTTCATTTTTTGTTATACCTACCTCACTGATTTCCGCTGAATGTCCTGGACATGTATATTTCTGACTACCGGTGGTAGTATCCCAAGCACGAATTGTGCCATCCAAGCTGCCTGTAAGTAGTAGTTTTCCATCAGGAGAAAACGCCATTTTGGAGACTTTATCCTTGTGTCCTTTGAGATTTAAAGAAGGAAGAAATTGACTGATTTTGCCGGTAATACCTTTTTGTTCCTTCACGGTTGCATCCCATATACGTACACTCCCGTCTCCACTACCACTGGCAAGGAGTTTTCCATTTGGTGAATATGCTAATGCTTGGAAGCTAACATTATTTGCTTTGAAGATTGCTCGTGATGTCTTAGTCTCGATGTCCCACAGATGAATTGTCTCATATTCATCCCCACTTGCGAGTGTTTTTCCATCAGGTGAGAATACCATACATTTTATCCATCGTGGATTCCCTTTCAGTGTGAATTCATGCTCCCCAGTTGCTGTATTCCACACATGTATTGGATAACTATCAATCTTTTCAAGAATAGTGGTTGCAAGAAAACGTTTATCTGGTGTGAGTGCGACAAGAGGTTGTCGTCCTCTTCTCTCAAATAATTCAATATATGTAATGGTTGGCGATGTTGACTTGTCATCAATGTGCCAAACCTGTGCTTTATCAAGTCCACGTGTGGTAACAAGTTTTTTGCCATCCTCAGAGAAAACTGCAGTGTTAATGGGTTTGAAATCCTCGTGTACAAGGATTTTATTAAGTTCTCCGTTCTCTACATTCCATAGCGGTATCTGCCCTAACGCATTTGCTCCGATAAGAACATTCTCGTCCTGTGTGAATGCAATTCCTTTAATGTCTTGTCTATCTCCTTTGAACAAGGCAATTTCTTCTCCTGTTATTGCATCATACATCCAGACACCGATAGTTGTTGCTACAGCAAACCGGGTACCGTCTGATGAAAACTTAATGTCATTTATACTTCCTTTACCGAGTCGTGCTTTAACTCCAACCGGTAACTCCCATTGTGAAAATTCAATATTAGATGATTGTAGTGTTATTTCCGAGGTATCTCTATCAGTTAACATGCGGACAAACACAGTCAATACGAGGATACCAACAATAACCATAAGTATGATAAGGAAAAGTCGCGAGGTTTTCATTCCAAACCCCTTTGCATAGAGTAAAAGATTAGTATACCACAAAATCCCATTAGAAACATTGTCATAAGTGTGTGTAAAGTTTTTTGCATAAAGAAAGAAATGGAAACACCATACACAAGACTTCGGACATCATAATTGACTGTGAATTGTTTGTGTTTATCTTGTAATTTCATTGGATTTTTCTTCCGTATAAAAAGGTTACCGTTTTGTGTCTAATTTCTGCATAACGGTAACTTTTGGTATTTTTCACTGGTTTTAGTTCCTGTCTGGGTTTAT